>NZ_JBXAVQ010000010.1:0-143996 GCF_057290995.1 Rahnella sp. 1L-D-7-B-C2
GCGTTTGTTACGTCCGGTCATAATGTCACCTGTTTTGACTATGAGGCGATGATATCACCTCTATTCAGGTGGCCAAATTAACTATGCCACTACAGCCCCAACCTTTAAGCTCGAGGTAGCGATGGTCGTCAAAACGATAAACTACTTGAATAGGTTGGTCTTTAGCACTTGCTGTACAAACCAGCAACAAAGTTAATGTCACTATTATTTTAAATCCTTTCATTTATGTCCCTATTATTTAAGCTCTTCATCATTAAGAGATTTCGGCATATCCCATTGCGCAGGCCAGATATGTTCTGAGTTAACCAGTTTTTCCGGCGTCCATATCACAGCGCATATGATCCCAACCCTGATAGTTTTTTACTTCGGGGATTTGTTGGGGTAAATCTTGCCAGTTGGTTTTGAATTGGGAGGTGTTTTCTTTCAGCCCGAGTTTGGTCATATAAACCATTCCCCAGCCTTCCCCCGGTGCACTTGGCTTAAGAATATGATCGGCACCGTCTTCAGAGGTGAACGGTATACCAGGCCCACCGGGTAGGATACGTGGGTCTTCAAAAGGTTTCGACGACATATACAGGCTGTGCTTTGTCTGTAAAAAACCCTGGTTATTAACCACGGTGAAGGACTTAACGTCCTCACGAGAAGCACGATCCATTCCACTAGGTTCATTAGGCCCGGATGAAAATCCTACGTTTTCCCATGTCAGACCATTGTCTTTTGAGACCCTAAAACCACTAACGTCCCAGGCAGGAACAGCAATATAACGTTCTGAAGGGTGAACAAATTTACGGGTAAAGATCCGATAAAACTGGAAATATAACTGAGAGTGTATACCCCGCTGCGTATCAGTGAACCATAGCTCACCTTCACAGTCATATCCGGTTAGTTCCAGATAGCGATGGTCGTCGAAACGGTAAACCACCTGCGTGGGCGGTTGCTGCGGTCTGAACTGACACCCTGTAACTGCTACTACCAGCATCAGTATGGCTAATCCTTTCATTGTTAGTTTCCCTGTTATTTTAATTCTGAGTCCTTCAGTGGTTTAGGCATATCCCATTGCGCAGGCCAGATATGTTCTGAGCTAATCTGTTTTCCCCGCGTCCATATCACAGCGCATATGATCCCAACCCTGATAGTTTTTTATTTCGGGGATTTGTTGGGGTAAATCTTGCCAGTTGGTTTTAAGTATCTGGGTAGAGTCTTTTAATCCTAGTTTGGTCATATAAACCATTCCCCATGCTTCGCCTGGAGCACGAGCCTCAAGAACCTGAACAGTCCCATCCTCTAGCGTATAAGGAATACCCGGGCCGCCGGGAAGAATGCGTGAGTCTTCAAAAGGTTTCGACGACATATACAGGCTGTGCTTTGTCTGTAAAAAACCCTGGTCATTGACCACGGTGAAGGACTTAACGTCCTCACGAGAAGCACGATCCATTCCACTAGGTTCATTAGGCCCGGATGAAAATCCTACGTTTTCCCATGTCAGACCATTGTCTTTTGAGACCCTAAAACCACTAACATCCCAGGCAGGAACAGCAATATAACGTTCTGAAGGGTGAACAAATTTACGGGTAAAGATCCGATAAAACTGGAAATATAACTGAGAGTGTATACCCCGCTGCGTATCAGTGAACCATAGCTCACCTTCACAGTCATATCCGGTTAGTTCCAGATAGCGATGGTCGTCGAAACGGTAAACCACCTGCGTGGGCGGTTGCTGCGGTCTGAACTGACACCCTGTAACTGCCACTACCAGCATCAGTATGGCTAATCCTTTCATTTTTAGTTTCCCTGTTATTTTAATTCTAAGTCCTTGAGTGGTTTAGGCATATCCCATTGCAGGTTTACCACTTCATGATTGTGAATTTCCGGATAACGGGCAGGCGTAACTGTGGTGCTGTTGAAATACTGGTTCACCACATCCTTGGGTAAAATTCTATCCGGTTTGCTCATAAAGTCTTTTGTACCAATGGGTAATTGCCCTGACCGATAATATTCTAAAGCATCATCAAATCCATTTTTCGGGTCGCGCCAGTCAGCACGATGCAGCAAGTCTGCCCAAAATTGTCCATCCCTAAAGTCAAACGATTTACACTGACCAATAGCCAGATCAAACGCCATTGCATGAGAAGGAGAAAATTCACTCATCACAATGGATGAATGTTGACTGTAACCCACAGGATCCGTCGCCAGCCATTCCCTTTCCAGCTCTTCACGTGTTTTTAGCCACGTCAGCTCCAGTTCCATGTGTTCTTTATTTCCGACCACCACACCTTTGATGACCTCCTTCTGCCTCTCGGCACTTTCGATTTCCCGCTCTTCTTTTGTCAGAACGTGCCCCGGTCTCCAGGAATATGGCATCCTGTTGCTTATTGGGAAATTTTCAGTGAATGTCCGGCTGATAACGCCTGCCTTCGCAGAATATGAAATATTCTGATCGGGGCTTTCCGGATTAATATCCCCCTCATAAGGTGTGTCACAGGTCTTCGGATCATCATCAGGATGATTGTCCTCACCCATCAGTTTAAAGGTAAAGGTTTCAGGTAATTCCTCACCGTTGACTATCACATCCTGATAGTTATAACTGGCGTTCATCACTGGCGTAGTTTTGAAATCGCCGACTTGTTTTATGGGCACTGAAAATGGTTTTCTTTCAGGTTTATTTCCCACCACGCCGTGCTGATAAAATACACGCTGATACAGATTAGGGATATTTAGAGAAATCTCCTGCTCTATACCACGCCAGCCAAAACCTTTGATATTCTGCAACGAAACGGTGCCATCATCCGGGCAGAAATAATTGTAAACCTTGCCATTATTGTTACGGTTGAAACGCGGATCGCTATGCCAGTGGTTCTGATCCGCCCCCCCAAGTACAGATAAATCCTCGAAATCGGCAATTTCATTCTCCGTATGGGAGCCACCTTTGTACTGCGTCGCCATCAGTTTGCAGAAATTTTTGAACGTTTTTTGACGTGCGTCAGTGGTCTGGTGATGCCCTTCCTGAAGGTTTTCACTAAAACGGCTTTCCAGCGAGTACGGTGAGTGATTGAGGATCGTGCAATTTACCGGATCGTACCCCATTTGTTTCACAATCATGTTCGCCAGCATGGTGATGATGGTGCCCTGACTATGGGCGACGATATTAATGACATCTTTGCTGGTTTCTTGTTTTTGACGAATCTGCAGTATCAAATCGGCCAACCGCTGTGCGGCAAAGAACTGATAGATACGATGCGGGTTGTGGTAAATGGGATGCGTGTAATCTCCACCGTTGGCATACAAAGTGCCAAAACCTGCCGCTGCGACCACCATGCCATTCGAACCCGGCCCCAACATATCAGGGATATTGGTTGTCGCATTGGCAAAGGTGCCACCATTTTTGGCAAAGTGTGAATCAAGGGCATTTTTGAAACAGTCGTTCTGAAACTTCACGCTGTTGTGCCCATCATTTCCCTGAGCAGCCATCTTTTTCGGATCATTTTCCTGGTAGGCATCGTAGGGCACCTTCGCGCCATCGCTTAATTTACTGACTTCGTCACGATAACGTTTCTGGTCGGCAACATAATCATCGTGCGTGACGGGCTTATAGCCCCAGTAAAAGGGAATGACGGGCGAACGTCCCGGTGCGGAACTATTTTCCTGCACGTTTTGACCAGGAATGGCGAGGTAGTTTCGCCACTCATGCGCGCATAAATCGGTGCGACTGAGCCGCTTTTTCAGCCCGTTAACAATGCCCGTTTCCTGATTCTGGTAGGCTTCACCCACATCGTTCACACCATGAATCAGAATAACGATGCAGGGCATCGGATTAAGTTTGTCTTCATCTTTACTGTTCACTTCGGCACCGGTCGTGGGAAGATCCGCCACACGGATTTCTTCCGCCAGTTGCGGAAGTGGGTCCTGAACAAGACCCGCCATATTCACCGTATTTCGATGATTCATGAACATCTTGTCAGTTAACCGGCATGCGGGCTTACCTTCGAAGAACACGTCAAATGAGTGGCTAATCCAGTCAGCTTCCGCCCTGTTTGTGCCAGATTTGACCCCGCCCATTGAGCCAGATTCATCATAAACGCTGCGCGCAAACATCGAACCAAAGTTGGCGATCATATTGCCACCGTCTGCAAAGACGCTGCTTGTGCCGTTCGTTAGATCAGCTGAGTACGCTTCATTTTCATAGGGAACAGGTATGGCATAAGGCGGTGTTTTACAGACATCTGGTAAGGTGTTGTGAGTGATCCCGCCACTGCCTTTATGACATAGAGTTAACCCATTAATATTGATGGTTATCATGTTTTTCCACTCCCTGGATTAATGGCTTCAGCACGACAGCACAGCGCTGATGATCATCCGAACTCGATAGCACTAAAATACCTGTTTCAGTGCCGGTTTCTGTTTTTAATTGCCATGCGGCCAATGCCAAATGTGTTATCAAGCTCGCACACCCAAGGTCGCCGCTGGCAAGTACTGGCGCAACCCGCTGAAAATTATCCCTAAGAACGCCGCTCAGCCGAGATAGCGTAAAGCCATATTCATCAAAGCGATAAATCTCACCGTTTACATCGGTAAAAAGATGCGAAACCGCATTGGTATTGGCTAGTTTTATCGCTGCCTGAGCAGCACCGCTAAGCCCGAGAGCGAGGCAGGGTTGGTCATCATCACGCAAAACGCGTTCTTGGCCTGTTGAAATCCCTTGTAAATGACACCAACAGGGCAGGGATTTTTCCTGTACCAGTATCAGTACCGCAGCGCCTTCACTGGGGATCCTTCCGTAAGGATTACTTCGGGCTTCGCCTTTATAAAAAGAGTGGCTGTTATGGAGCAGGTGTTGATCTTCAAGCCACATCAGCGTTTCAGGCGGTAACCAGCTCTCGACGGCAACGACGATATCAATAGTCAATGCGCGATCCTGCGTCTGCAGCTGGCGGACCTGAAGAATGGCATTCCCCGCCTCTGCATGGCCGCCCCGCAGCACCACAATCTGTAGGCAATCTGGCAGGCGTAATGATATTGATGCAGTTAGCGCTGATGCCAATGTTAAGGGAACTCCAGGTCGTTCAGCTGGAGGTAATATCAACCAGAGGCGCGATGGCAAAGCCGCATATTCTCCGGCTGATAGCAACGCATCCTCTACTGCATTGTCTGCAATCACCTGCCAGCGTGAAATGTCGAAAGTTAATTCATGCTGAGGAAAATAACTGGCTTTCACCGGCATACCGCAACGATCGACAACAAAAGGATGCTGTCGCGTGAGTGAAAATTGTGTTCTGACAGCGATATCAGCCAATGCCAGCGTCGGCCCCGATGGGAACGAACAACCAGCCGCGATAATTCCGACACTCATATTAATTGCTCCCACTCTTTGAACTGCGCTTGCAGAACCGGTAGGCGCGGATGCAGACGTTTTTTCTCTGTAATCGTCGTGACGTCCAACATATTGACTTTGCGGTGGCATGGTAATGTCGTATGCCATACCACACTCAGGCGTGGATAATCTGGCTCAATAATGACCGTATGTAACTTCGCTCTGTGTACGCTCACACTGTCATCGGTAAACTCGGTTCTGAAATTCAAAGAAATTTTTGGGATTGCGAAACTGATAATATTTGATTTGCTGAATGACGGCGGCGTAAGGTTCGCCAACGTGACGACCTCATTCCCTCGTAATTGTCCGGCGGCATACTGTGGAGGAGGTGCTATTTGCCAAAAACGAGAATCAAAATCTTCCGGTAATAACGGGGCGCGCGTTTCCTGCCAACGTTGATCATAAACACCAGCATGTCGTAATCGTTCCGGCCAATGGCGAGGAACGACGCCAAATCCCGGGTAACCTGAGTCAGATAAAAACTCTATTTGTGGAAGCTGTGATTTCCCCTTCACTGGCGTCTCATCAACGGCAACTCCAAGAGGATTACAAACATCAGCGTCAGGCAAACACCCGCACGCCATAAAGGGATATCGTAAGGGTGTTCTCAGAAATTTAGTGGGAGTATGGTAGGCCCCCCCATCCCAAACTCGTACCCCACTCACTTTCGCAAGACGGCATATCCCGGCAACTTTCATACCAATAAATACTGTGCTAACCGGCGTATTATTTGGTGCCCAAGCATGTCCCAATAACAGAATATCAGTTGCGTTTTTCTCCGGCCCTAAATCTGTTTCATACAACATCTCATCACTATTGGAAAACATTGTTACGCCACTATTTACAGGCAAAGATGAGGATAATAAGGTTGAGCCATCGGTTCGAATATCATAGGTCGCTTTCACCGCCACAGTCCAAACTTCAGCGCCATTAACATCTCTATACCATCCTCTTTCAGCACTATAAGGCGTATCATTTTTGAGGTTCCACATTCTGTGTTCCTTAGTTAAGGTCGATACGCCCACCAGAAAGACGATTAACGCCTTCAGCATCGCTGAGGATATAGTCGCCTTTCAGCACAATTTTTCCGTTGGGATAGAGAGTGATGCTTGACTTCCCACAGCTGAGCGTTATTTTTTTCTCTGAATGAAAAACAATTTCCTGAGGGGCTTCACATTTGGAATTATCAGATTCTGATATTTTTTTATTTTCTGTAATTAACATGATTATTTATCCTTATCTTCATTACCATCTGGGTTTACGAAGAAAAGAGGGAGTTGAAAGAGAGCTTACCTCTTGCTTAAGATATTGCAGACGAGCAACAGCCAAAGGATGTAACGCAAGTAAACCCTGATGCAATACTGTTTTTAGCCCTGCAACTGTCACAGGATAGCCACCAATATAAGGAGAGGACTTATCAAAGTTGCTGGAATTAATATTCCACCATCTCTGAAAAGCAGTCTTGTCGGGCCAACTGAGTGCCTCATCAGACTCATTCACTGGGATGATATCGTGCTGATCGTTATGATAAGTCGATGAGAGAAGCGAAATTTCACTCCTCCAGCCAGCCTGTTCCAGACTACTGCCCGTAATCATAACGATTGAAGCAGCGCTCAGACGGGCATATTCTGGTGACTCAAGATACTCACTGAGTATGGAGATATTTTCCGGTATACCCGACATGCCAAGTGCCTTCAGATAAAGGCGTTTGTCTGATGATTTCTGGCTGAGTAAATTAAGGCAGTTAACTGTTACATAATCCGTATTAAGCAGATACAACATAACCGCTCGCTCACGAACCTTACCACTACTACACTCGATAAGTCTGATAAGTAACAATTCAATTGAAATATCCCGATACGGTAAATTACGCTCCAATATTGCTTTTATTACCCCCAGACTGATCTGAACATCCGACGAATTGGCAAGTTGACTGATCAGTGAAAAATAGTTTGGATGTTGCTGGTGGTAAAGTACATAAATCAATCCGGGTATTGCTATTGGCAGTGTAGTCAATCTGCTAATTTCACTATTAGTTAATACTGGCATCTGCGAAGCAACACCTGTTTGATATGCTGCTATGACACCAACAACCGGGCTAAATATCGCTAAATCCAAAAATGACGACTTTGAAGCAGACCATGCAACTAAAGGTTCAACCGCAGAGAGTAAATGCGGCATTGCTTGTATAAGCCCCATACATCCCTCAAGTAGTCTATAATTACCCGAATGGGAAGAAAAAGTACCTATGGCAAACACATCGCCACAACTCAATGGAGATTCAAGTTGAGACTCCAAATAAGCACAAGCGTCGTCTTTAAGATAAAGCAATCCTCCAATGTAAGTTTGTAGACGCTTATCCCACTTAACCAGGTCGTCAGTATTATGGTGATAGGATTCCAGAAGACCATTTCGTCGACGAAAATCCAGCGATAACATATCGGCATATTGCTCCGCGAGCACAGGCGCAATACCTGTTTTTAGATTCATCATCAGTTGATATTCACTTTCCCTGAGACTTGTTTAATGTCTTGCTCCGCATCCAGCAGGATTTTTACGCCATTCAACGTAATCGTCCCGTCCTTATTCATTTTCAGCAGGCACTCCCCCACTTTAATGATCAGACTCTCTTTTACCGTCAGCGTGTAACTTTCACCGATAGTGATGTCCTGAGATTTTGTGACTTTTTCAGTATCGCCTCCTGTAATCTCGCTACTTTGGTTGTTGCCGACTTTGGCATGCCGGTCATTTGTCACATCCAGATGCTGGTCATTTCCCACAGTGGTACGGTGGTCATGCCCAATATCGAGTTTTTGGTCGTTGCCGACCTTAATCTCGCGATCATTCGCCACGGTCGTCTTTTGGTCATGCCCTCCCGCCTTCTCTTTCCCAACCGTCACCGTCTGCCCTTTCCCCACGGTTTCCGTATGGTCTACGGCCACGTCGGTCATGCGGTTGTTCAGCACCACCGTTTTCATATCCTTCTGCGCATGCATCGACAGGAGTTCCTGCAGGGTTGCGTCCTCGAACATCAGCTCGTTGTAGCCGTTGCCTTTGTACGTCTGCGAGCGGATCGCCATCTGAGTTTTGGTGCCCGGAAGACTGCCGGGGGAGCGGTTGCTGGCGTGGTAGGTGCGGCCGGTGATGATTGGCTGATCCGGGTCGCCGTTGAGGAAATCGACGATCACTTCCTGCCCGACGCGCGGGATGGCGATGTTGCCAAAGCCGGTGCCCGCCCACGCCTGCGAGACGCGGATCCAGCAGGAACTGTAGTTGTCGGCTTTGTTGTAGCGATCCCACGCGAACTTCACCCGCACGCGGCCGTGCGCGTCGCAGAAGATTTCTTCCCCCGGCGGGCCGGTGACGATGGCGATTTGCGGGCCGTCGATGCGCGGTTTAGGCTTGGGCGTGGGGCGCCAGGTTTGGGTGGAAGGGATTACTTCAAACTCGGTATTGAGCGTGGTGCCCTGGCCTTCCTGACCAATCCGCGCTTGCGGCTGATCGCCGTGCATCTCGATGGCGACCACCTGCCAGTTGGCGTTCAGGTCTTCACGCGGATGGTCGGTCAGGGCAAAGCGCACGCCGGGATAAAACTGCGGCGAGTTGGTGCTGCCAATCACCACGTCGGCGTTGTTGCGCCAGCCTTCCATCTGATATTTGGCGAAATCGGCGCCGTGCTGCTCGTCTTTGAATCGCCCCGGGTAGTCGAACACGTCATACACCGTGTGCTGGTGAACCATATTTGAGGCTTTTTCCTGATACTGCGCCTGCCAGTTCGGCGCGGTGAAGGTGTAATCCTGCGTGATGACCCTGGAAGGACGAACCTGCGCAGTGCGGCGGAAGTTGTTGATGCAGTAGGTGGCCGCTTCGGAGGCAGCGTTCGGGTTATACGCAAACGCGCCGATGCTGATCAGTGCGCTGCAGTTGTCCGCGAAGGTGAGCTTCTGATCGTTGGCCTTGAGGAACTCTTCCTCGTAAAAGAAAATCCCCTCTTCGGCGAGCAGCCGCGAAATAAAATCGTAATCGCTTTCCATAAACTGGACGCAAAACTCCCGCCAGTTGTGGCTGGAGCGAAACAGCGTGTCGTGTTTAAGCACGCCCATCTCCCTGAGCAACGGGTCGAGAATGGCGACGATGTTCAGGTTCTGAAAACTGCGGCAGTTTTGCCGCTGGGAGCTGCGCCAGAAATACGGGCGGATGGTCAGGCGGTACTGCGTCTGGTGTTTTCCGGTGTCCCCCTGCTCATAAAAAGTGACAATGCCGCGCACCCGCCGTTTTATCTCATCGCCCTGCCAGATGGTGAGCGTCGCCATTTCGTCCAGGACTTTATCGACGCCGACGGCCGGGTCGCTGCTCACCAGCACCACGTTCAGGGTAAAAAGTTCGGAATAACATTGGGAAAGATGAAAGCTGACGACGGCGAAGGTGTCGCGCGTCGCGGTGCCTACGGTGAAGGTAAAGCGGGTTCCGTTGAGTGGCATGATGTCATTCCTTCGATACACTGAGGATAACGCCCTGCACAAAATGCGCAGGGCGTTGACTTAAAACCTGAGGGGTCAGGCTTCCAGCGGTGCGCGCCAGTCGTCTGCACCAGAAGTACCGGCAGAGACGTGTTCCCACTCAATTTTTCGATAAGCCAGTGAGACTTCGATCAATTGGGTGAATTCACGTTTTGCAGGATCCTGACAGTGAGGCATGTGGCAGTTAATATCCACGATGGTTGAGTCAGTCAGGCGAGTCGTGAAGAAATGTTCCTGCTTACCTTCAACCGATGTACGGAACCACTTCAGTTCGGTGGTCGGCAACATTTCGCCAGAAGCTAATGCGTTATAAAGCAGCGGAACGGCTTTATTCAGCGCCACGGTGAAGATGAAAGGTTTATGCGCACGCTGACCGGCTGGCTGACCTGATTGCGGGTCAGTTGGAACAGTAACGATGTGCTGAAATTCTTGCACCAGCATTTCGTTTTCGTGGCCCTGGACATAAATATTACCCACAGATTCTGCTGTAAAAGCACCTGCAGTGATATTACCTTGGGTCTGACCATTCATAGAGATATAACATGGGGTAGGCATCGTAAAACTCCTTGTAAATAGAACATACCAGTGGTTATTAAGAATGTCCCTTACCCATCAATTCGTTAACCACTCAGCGCTCGTTATAATGAAATAAAACAAAAATAGAGAAACCATACATGTATATTTAGATTAATTTTTGGAAAGTACTTTCCAAAACAACTGTCTGAAACGGGTCATATTGACGGGGTGGGGACGGCAGTAAAATAACACCATTCTTAAAACTTGCAAATGATAAAATCGTATAACAAGCACTCATGAAATTAAATACAACTCATGAATGAATCAAAGAATTAGCATATTTAAAAACAATTGAAATAATATTAAAAATACAAATAAAACACTAAAAAACAATACCTTAAAGATAAACCGCCGCGCATGGCGAAATGTTTTTGTTTTTCTTTAATAAATTTTTTAATGAATTTTATATACAAATAAATTTTGATAGTGGTAATTTAGCCAGCATCAACAAGAATCCAATAAAACATCAAAAAGCTCCATGAGCTTGATGTACATACCCGTATTTTTATCAAAAAAGCTAATCACATCACCGACAGGCATGTAACATTAAGGATAACCAAATATGAGCAATACTAAAGACGGCAGTGTCGCACCTAAAGAGCGGATTAATATTCGCTATGTACCAAAAGCGGATGGATTAAGCTCTGAAGTAGAGTTACCGCTAAATCTTTTGATTGTCGGTGACATGAAAGGCCGGCCGGAAGATATGCCAATTGATGAACGTTCAGCGGTCTCGGTGAATAAAAATAATTTCAACTCAGTGATGGGCGAAACAGGCATCAGCCTGAACTTTAGCGTTGAAAACTCGCTGAGTCCTAAGAAAGGTGAAGATATTCAGATCGAACTGGATATCAAAGCAATGGAAGATTTTTCCCCGGATAACATCGTTAAACACGTACCTGAACTGAAAAAACTTCTGGAACTACGCGAAGCGCTGGTCGCTCTCAAAGGGCCGATGGGCAATGTGCCCGCTTTCCGGACTCAATTGCAGGCTCTGCTGGACCAGGAAGAGTCTCGTATGCAGCTCCTTAAAGAGCTCGACATCGTCAACAAGGCGTAATTTAAAAAGGGATTTTAACTATGTCATTACAGGAAGAACTGTCCTCATCCGTTGTGGGATCGGCCGCGCCACAAACGTCGCTTCTGGATGAAATCATGGCGCAGACCCGCATCCAGCCTGAATCCGATGGCTATGATGTCGCCCGTCAGGGTGTGGCTGCGTTTGTTGCCAGTATTCTGGAAAGCGGCAGCCATGCAGAACCCGTCAACAAGCTTGCCGTTGACCGCATGATTGCTGAACTGGATAAGAAACTCAGCCAGCAGATGAATAATATTCTGCATGCAGAAGCATTCCAGCAGGTCGAGTCATTCTGGCGCTCGATGAAGCTGCTGGTTGACCGTACTGATTTTAAAGAAAATATTAAAATCAATATCCTGCATGCGACGAAGGAAGAGTTGCTGGAAGATTTTGAATTTGCCCCTGAGATTGTCCAGTCCGGTTTTTATAAACACGTGTATTCCTCAGGATATGGCCAGTTCGGCGGCGAACCGATCGCTTCCATCGTCGGCAGCTATGCCTTTAACAACACCGCACAAGACATGAAACTGCTGAATTATGTCAGCGCCGTCGGAGCCATGGCTCATGCGCCATTCCTGACTTCCGTAGCACCCAACTTTTTTGGCCTTAACTCGTTCACCGAGCTGCCAACAATTAAAGATATCTCCTCTATCTTTGAAGGCCCCGGCTACACCAAATGGCGCGCACTGCGTGAAACAGAAGATGCCCGTTATTTAGGTCTGACCGCGCCACGCTTCCTGTTACGCCTTCCGTATTCCCCGGTAGAAAACCCGGTGAAGAAGTTCAACTATCAGGAAGATGTCAGCAGTCACCACGAGGATTATCTGTGGGGCAACACCGCTTATCTGCTGGCCAGCAGCCTGACCGACAGCTTTGCGAAATATCGCTGGTGTCCGAACATCATCGGCCCGCAAAGCGGCGGTGCCGTGAACGATCTGCCCGTGCATATGTTCGAAGCGATGGGCCAAACGCAGGCCAAAATACCGACCGAAATTCTGATCACCGATCGCCGTGAATTTGAACTGGCAGAAGAAGGTTTCATCACACTGACCATGCGCAAAGGCAGCAATAATGCCGCGTTCTTCTCCGCCAACTCCGTTCAAAAACCGCGTAAATTCCCGGGCACCCCTGAAGGTAAAGTGGCTGAAACCAACTATAAGCTGGGTACCCAACTGCCTTATATGTTCATCATTAACCGCCTCGCTCACTACATCAAAGTCCTGCAACGTGAACAAATTGGTTCCTGGAAAGTACGTAACGATCTGGAACGCGAGCTGAACAACTGGATCAAGCAATACATCGCCGATCAGGAAAACCCACCGGCGGATGTCCGCAGCCGCAAACCGCTGCGCGCCGCCAAAATTGACGTGTTGGATGTAGATGGCGATCCGGGCTGGTATCAGGTCGCGATTTCTGTTCGCCCACATTTCAAATACATGGGAGCCAATTTCGAACTGTCCTTAGTTGGCCGGCTGGATAAGGAATAATCACGATGATGCCAGGTCGGAAAAGGGATGTCTCAGCCAGTCTGTTTGAACGTATCGGAGGAGAAACATCAGGTTTCTCCCATTCGGCACAGGTCGAGCGTTTACAAAAATCGATTAAACGGAATCTGCGCAACATTCTCAATGCCCGGCCTGGCAGTTGCCAGAGCACATCAGGGTTAGGGGTTATCGATCTTAATGATGCGACAGCAACCTCTGCTGATTTCCGAAAAACGGTTGAAGACGCTATTCAGGAATGTATTGAACAGTACGAGCCACGGGTAAGAAAAGCAGAAGTCCAGGCGGTCAATAACGATGGATATAGCCCGATGGATCTTAACTTCCATATTGTTGCCCATGTGGACTTCAACGGTTTACGGGATGTCGTGGAATTTAATATGCAACTCGATAATCATCACCACTATCAACTGGATTAAGCGATATGTCATTTGAGGAAAAGTATTTCCGGGAAGAGCTCGATTATTTACGTCAGTTGGGGAAACTACTGGCTAAAGAAAAACCTCATCTGGCCCCGTTTTTAGCAGAAAAAGAAGCCGACCCTGACGTCGAGCGCCTGCTTGAAGGTTTTGCCTTTTTGTCTGGCAATATGCGTTCAAGGATCGAAGATGAATTCCCCGAGCTTACCCACAGCCTGCTGAATATGTTGTGGCCCAATTATCTCCGCCCTACGCCCAGCATGACCATCATGGAATATGTCCCCGACACTCAAACTGTCACGACGGCATTTCGGGTGACGGCAGGGGGTCAGGTCATGAGCCCGCCGGGCGAGATCACCGGCAAGAAATTAGACAACGGGTCAGCCGATCCCGTCCCCGCCTGCAAATTCACGCTGGGTCGTGACCTGTGGTTGCTGCCGCTTACTCTGGAGAGCTTGTCATCAAGCAGCAGCCATAAACATGGCCTGATTGATATCAATTTTCATACCGGACAGCAAAACATCGGTTCCTTAGATTTTAGTAAAATTCGCTTATGGCTGGGCAACGATGATAATTACACCCGCTATCAGCTCTATTTATGGTTTTGTGAGTACTTAACTGACGTTGAATTAATTGTTGGCGATAAAACAATACGCCTGCCTGATTTCAGGCTATACCCGGTGGGTTTTGAGAAAGAAGATGCCCTACTGCCGTATCCGAAAAATGTGTATAGCGGCTACCGGGTATTGCAGGAATATATCTGTTTTCTCGACAGTTTTTTCTTCTTTGATGTCACCGGAGTACAAAAACTTCCCGATGACTTGATGGCAGAAAATTTTACTCTGCGCCTGAATTTTTCACGCCCGTTACCGCCGGATTTGAAATTACGGAAAGATTCCCTTCGTTTATTTTGCACGCCTGCCGTGAACCTGTTTCCGGCACATTCTGAGACAATCGTTCTGGATGAAACATCCACAGAATATATTCTCGAAGCGAATCACAAACTCATGGAGTGCTACGATATTTTTTCCGTAGATCATGTTGAGAGTGGATGGACCCTTAAAAGCGCAGATGGACGAACGATAGAAACATTTTCCCGAAGCTATGTTTCTTTCGAAAGTTTTCAACATCAGGTGGAATATTCTCAGCAACGTGAGGCGGTATATTACCGTGTCAAAACGCAAAGATCGCATGCTCATCAGGGATTTGAACATCTCATTTCTTTTGTCCACGGCGACGGAATCTCAAAAAAGCACAATTTAACCGCCGGTATTGAGGAAATCGTTTCTGTCGTAATAACTTGTACAAATAGGGATCTCCCTGCGCAGTTGATGACAGGCGATATTAATCTGGCCGACGGAAAAGATCCGGCCATTAGTTCATTCCGTAATGTGACCAGACCTTCCCTTCCCCTCTATCCGGTTCTTGATGGCAGTTTGCACTGGTCTCTGCTGTCTAACATGAGCCTTAACTATTTGTCATTACTCGATATTGAGGCATTAAAGCAGGTTTTACGCACCTACGATCTCCCCGGTATTCATCACCCTCAGGCCGCCCGTTTATCTCAGCAAAAGCTGGATGCCATTGAACAAATCGAAACGCATCCCGTTGACCGATTATTTAAAGGCGTACCGGTCCGCGGCCTTTCCTCCACTATTTCTATTCGTCAGGCACCGTTTGTCTGCGAAGGCGATTTGTATTTACTGGGCACGGTGCTTTCTCATTTCTTTTCGCTCTATGCCAGCGTGAACAGCTTCCACATTTTAAAAGTGGTCAATATCGATAATCAGGAGTGCTACGAATGGCCGGAAAGAATAGGTCAGCACGCGCTGATTTAATGACAAATATGCCTTTCAGTGATGTGCGTCGTTATAACTTCTATGCGCTGGTGGAGGCTATTTATAAGCATACGGGAAACTATGAACATATTTCCCTGCAGACTGAGCCTCATGAGGAAGCGGTACGCTTTGAAGCGGATGCCAGCATTGCTTTCCCATTAAGCGATGTTCAGGGCCTTGAGCTCAATAAGTCACATCAGTACATCATGACGATTGCCTTCACAGGGTTGAACGGGAGCCAGTCGCCATTGCCAGGCTATTACCTGGATAACCTTGCCTGGGAGGCGGCGCAGGGTGAACGGAAACTGACGGATTTCCTCGATCTGTTTTCACATCGCTGGACGCAGTTTATCTATCACACGTGGCGGAAATATCGCTATTACGTTTGTTTTCGCAATGGCGGAACGGATGAGTTCTCGCAGCGGATGTATTCCCTGGTCGGGTTAGGCAGCCAGAGCATTCGCGGCCGGCTGGCCATCAATCACAGCAAAATGCTGGCGTATGCCGGAGCGCTGGCCAACCCAGGCCGCTCTCCGGAGGTAATTTGTAGTCTGGTTTCGCACTGCTTTGATCTCGATGAGGTCTCCCTCCACGGCTGGCAACTGCGAAAAATGATTATCGACCCTGCGCAGCAAAACCGTCTGGGTGGCAAAGATCTGAAAGGCTGCAAAATCATTGAAAAATCCGTGCTGGGTCAGAACTTCACGCTTGGCAGCAAGGTGCCGGATCGCGGAGGTAAATTCCTGTTATGTATTGATAATCTGTCACGTGAGCGTTTTCTTTCCTTCCTGCCCAATGGCGATAACTTCCTGCCGCTGACGCTTTTCGTCGCTTTTATTTTACGCGATCAGTTCGCCTGGGACCTGCGCCTGGGGATCGCGCCCAATCAGGTTGGCGGAATGACATTGGGCAATGAGCAAAATTCTCTGCTGGGGTGGACCAGTTTTATCGGACAGCCAGGGCAGCATCCTCACGTGACAATCGCCGTGAGATCGTAATCAGAACAAAAAATGGAGCGCAGTATGGCAAAGGATAAACAACAACAGCCATCACTCTCATTACAGATTTTGAATGGTAATGAACTGGAAAGTGGCCGGGCGGCAAAATGCCTGTTCTCCACCGAGGGCGGTGATATTGGTCATGCACAAACGTGTTTTTGGTCAGTTCAGGACCGACAACTGAGCATTGAAGAGAAAAGCTGTACGGTCAGCTGGCATGACGGGACCTTTTGTCTGCAAAACTACAGCCGAAACCTGCAGATCAACCAGGCACCGGTTTCGCTCAATTCAGGTCCGATTCGTCTGAGCCAGGGCGACGAGATCCACATCGGCTCGCTGCGCATCAAAGCCCAGTTTCACCTTGGTGAAGCCGTCGATTATGAGATGCAGAATGCCACGCCAGAAACGATTGTCATGAACCGGGATCACCTGACTGAGACCCTGTTAACCACCGAAGGGCAGCCAGCCTATCAGGGCCATCAGACCCACCGTGAAACCGCCCCGACGCTGGTTAACAGCTTTTCACAAGACCCGCTGGCGGCGCTGCAAAGAGAAAGTCTGACGACTCTGCACGCCGAGTTTTCTGCCTTTGACGAGCCTTCTCATTTGCAATATTCCCATCGCATCTCGCCGATAGCTCCTGACTCCGATATCGCCCCTAAGAGTGGAATAGACAATAATTTTATGGACCTGCCCAATATTCATACCCATCGCGATTATGCCGAAGAAGACCCTTTTAATCCGAAAGAAAAGGATCTGACCTGTCAGCACGTTGCGATGACCCCGCTGATGCGCGGATTGGGTCATGCCGTGCCGCTGCACGACTCGCAGGATGCGGATGATTTCCTTGAGGAAATCGGGCGAACCTTGCAGGCAGCGGTGAAAGGTTTACTGGATCTGCAATTCCAGCAAAACAGCCTGTCCGATAAGCACCTTCGCCCGCTGGAAGACAATCCACTGCGTCTAAATCTGAATTACGAAACCGCATTAAGCGTTCTGTTTGCCGATCAAAAAAGCCCGGTACATCTTTCCGCGCCGGCAGCCATTTCAGAAAGTCTGCGCAATATGAAACTGCACAATCAGGCCAATCAGATTGCCATCGTCGAAGCATTAAGAATGATGCTCGATGCCTTTTCTCCCGCACAACTGATGAACCGTTTTTCGCAATATCGCCGCAGTCATGAACAACGTCAGGAAATGAACGACGCATGGGCATGGCGTATGTACTGCAACTACTACGAAGAGCTGGCTTCCAGCCGCCAGCTGGGTTTTGAGAAGCTTTTTAATGAAGTTTACGCCCAGGTATATGACCGGGTATTACGCCAGTCAAACCGGGAGCCGGATGCATCATGAAATGGCGTTTTATCCTGTCTTTGTCACTGGTTTTCCTGATGGCCGTATCTCTGAGCGGGTGCGAAACCGTGAAGAAAATTGGCAAAGTGATCGCCAATCCGGACATCAAAGTCGGTGAAAACGCGACCCAGCCTTCAGATATAACGGTCACGCTGTTAACCGAGCCGGACATTAACCCTAACGACAGCGGTGAGGCTTCACCGGTGAGCTTCCAGCTTATTTATATGAGTGAGGATTCGAAGCTCCGCGAGGCTGACTTCGACCAGATCACGACCAAAAAACTGGATGAGGTTCTGGGTAAAAACTACATCGACCATCAGGACTTCAATTTACTGCCAGACACCATGAAAACATTACCGCTCATGAAATTAGAACCCACCACCCGCTACATCGGCGTGGTGGCCTATTTTTCTGACGATCAGGTAACCGAATGGAAAGCAATTGAGCGCGTTACAGGCACAGGCCATCACTACCACCTGCTGGTACACGTTCGCGACAACAGTATCGAATTAAAAAAAGAGGATGAATGATCGTGGCTACCATGAAAAATAAAGTGATCTGGCAGGAAGGGCTGTTTGTGAAGCCTCAGCATTTTCAACAGCTTCAGCGTTATAACGACTATGTGGTCCACAACCGCCTGTCGGCTGTCAGTAATATTCTCTGGGGATTCACCGAGCTCGACATCGATGAGACACAGCTGCAGCACGGTAAAATCAGCATCAACAAAGCCACAGGCTGCCTGTCGGACGGTACGGTGTTCAGCGTCCCCGATCAGGATATCGTTCCGGTTCCCTTACTGGTGGATAACTCAAACTCGGCGAATGGCCGTGATATTTTTCTGGCTCTGCCGATTATCAGCGACGTGATCAATGAAGTTGAAGGGATGCACAGCGCGGGTCAGAGTTCGAGCCGCTACAGAATAAACTTCAGCGACGTTAGGGACTTGCATACCAATGAAGGCGACGCCGCGCAATTAGGATTGGGCCAGCTGATCCCCCGTCTGATGAAGGGTTCAGAGGATTTGAGTTCATGGGTCGCCATTCCGGTTTGCCGAATTAAAAACAGATACCCTGACGGACGACTGGATCTGGATCCTGATTTTATTCCAGGCTGCCAGACCGTCCGGGCCAGTGCGACATTAAAAAGATATCAGTATGAAATCACGTCCGCTCTGGCGAGCCGATGTGCTGAGCTGGCCGCACGTATCGGCTCACCTTCTCAGCAAGGAATTGCCGATGTGGCTGAGTTTATGATGTTGCAAATGTTCAACCGCAACCAGATTAAGTTTGCTCACCGGGCGACGCTGTCCCATCTTCATCCGGAAGATTTCTACAGGGATCTGATTGCGCTTTATGGCGAACTGGTGACGTTTACCGAAGAATCGCGATTGCCGGAAAAACTTGCCCAGTATCAACACGAAAACCTCACCGAGACTTTCGGCGTGGCAATGCAGCGCCTGCGTAAAGCGCTGGGTACCCTGATTGCTCCGCGCGCAGTGAATCTGCCGTTTAGCCATACCGATGGGATTTATGTCGCCCTTATCAACGAAGTTTCCCTGCTGCAATCAGCCACCTTTGTGCTGGCGGTCAAATCCCAGCTGCCGCATGAGGCCCTTCAGCGCCAGTTCGTTCAGCAATCAAAAATCAGCTCTGTAGAAAGAATTCGCAACGTGGTGAGCGTTCAGGTTCCGGGCGTTCCGTTAGTCGTGCTGCATACCGCACCCCGCCAGATCCCATATCACGCCAACTATGTCTACTTCTCACTGGATAAGAGCGCGCCGGGATGGGCAGAGATCATGAAACAAAACAGTCTGGCGATGCACGTCTCCGGTTCCTTCCCTGAGCTGGATTTGCAGCTCTGGGCAATAAGGGGATAACGCATGAGCGATATGCCTTCAGTGACGTCGCTGCTGCCGGACGAAACCCGTGATGATGAGCATCGGCAGTACCGGCTGACGTTACGCGGCAACAGCCTGAACACCATGATCGATGCCGCCACCCCGCTGCTCGGCATGGTACTGCGGCTGAAAAGTATGAGCAGCCGTGGCCTGCCGGACCACCTGTTTGGTCAGGTGGTCACGGACATTCGCGCCATCGAGCAGTTGCTTCAGAACCATGGCTATGAGCCGGGCACTATCATTTCGTTTCGTTACGTACTGTGTACGTTCATCGACGAAACGGCGCTGGGTCAGGGCTGGTCGACACAGAATGAGTGGGTAAAACAGTCTTTACTGGTGCATTTCCACAATGAAACCTGGGGCGGAGAAAAGGTCTTTATTTTGCTTGAAAGGCTGATGGGGGAACCCAGGCGTTACCAGGACCTTCTGGAGTTTTTATATCTGTGCTTCTCGCTCGGTTTCCGTGGCCGCTACAAAGTCAGCACACAGAATAATGATGAGTTTGAACAGATTTTCCGCCGCCTTCACCATGTTCTGCATCAGCTACGTGGGGACAGTACGTTCCCGCTGCTGCATCAGAATAAGAAAGGTGAACGGAATCTTTATCACTTAGCTCAGCGTTTGGGGATCAGACACCTGCTCACGGGAGGGATCGCCATGCTTATCGTTGTCTACCTGTTCTATTTACTGCGCCTTAATGCCCAAACTCAGGACATTTTGCTTCAACTGAATAATTTGCTGAGATAAGAAAAAGGATATTTCTATGATCCAGATTGATTTACCCACTTTGGTTAACCGGCTGAATACCTTGTCTAAACAGTCGCTGGAATTGGCCGCCGCTGAATGCATCAATCAACGGGCAAGTGAAATCACAGTAGCCCACGTTCTTACACAGATGTTACTGACGTCGCGCAGCGATGTTCGCGTCATTATCGAACAAACTGATATCGACACCGATGCGCTTCACGACGCGCTCACCATAAGCAATTCCCCTCAAACAGTAGAGAGTTACCCAAGTTTTTCACCCATGCTGGTCGAATGGCTCAAGGATGCGTGGCTGCTGGCCTCGGCCGACATGCAGCTTTCCCAGCTACGCGGCGGCGTTTTGCTGCTGGCTTTACTCCACTCCCCATTACGGTATATTACGCCGCAAGCCGCACAGCTGCTGGCCCGGATTAATCGTGATCTTCTGCGTCTGGAATTTACCCGCTGGACAAAAGATTCCGCAGAGTCCGTCACGCAAAATGACGGCACCGCAAACCGCTCGCTGAGCTCCGATGAAGAAAGCCTGCTGGCGAAGTACTCCAGCAACGTGACGGAAGATGCCCGCAACGGCAAGCTTGATCCCGTTCTTTGCCGTGATAACGAAATCGACCTGATGATCGATATTCTGTGCCGCCGTCGTAAAAACAACCCGATTGTGGTCGGCGAGGCGGGTGTCGGTAAAAGCGCACTGATTGAAGGTTTGGCTTTACGGATTGTGGCCGGTCAGGTCCCTGAAAAACTGCTAAACACGGAGCTGGTGACGCTGGATTTAGGCGCACTTCAGGCCGGCGCATCGGTAAAGGGAGAATTCGAAAAACGCTTCAAAGGCATCATGACGGAAATCAGGTTGTCGGCGACGCCGGTGATCTTATTTATCGATGAAGCCCACACGCTGATCGGCGCAGGCAATCAGCAGGGTGGCCTTGATATCTCTAATCTGCTCAAACCCGCGCTGGCCCGTGGCGAACTGAAAACCATCGCGGCGACGACGTGGAGCGAATACAAAAAATACTTCGAGAAAGACGCTGCGCTTTCACGCCGTTTTCAGCCGGTGAAAGTGACCGAACCCACCGCCGCCGAAGCGACGATCATTTTGCGCGGTCTGGCCAGTATCTACGAGCAATCACACGGCGTACTTATTGATGATGAAGCCCTGCAGGCCGCCGCAACGCTCAGCGAGCGTTACCTGTCCGGACGCCAGCTTCCGGACAAAGCCATTGATGTGCTCGACACTGCTTGTGCCAGGGTAGCCATCAATTTGTCATCCCCGCCGCGACAGATTTCTGCGCTGACCACGGCCACTCTTCAATATGAGGCAGAAATTCGTCAGCTGGAACGTGAGCAGCGTATTGGTTTATATCAGAACGATACGCGTCTGAATGAACTCCATCAGCTGCACGAAGACACCAAACTTCAGCTCGATGAACTGGACATGGGCTGGAAACATCAGCGCGATCGGGTGCATCAGATAATCTCGCTGCGCCACGAGTTATTAAGTATGACTGACGACGAAACGGCTAACGAAGAGATGCCCGGAAAGCGTGAAGAACTGACGTCGCTGATGGCTGAGCTCGACGACCTGCATCAGGCGCGCACGCTGGTATCCCCGCACGTCGATAAAGGGCAGATCGCCGCCGTGATTGCAGAATGGACGGGCGTACCGCTGAACCGTTTATCACAAAGCGAAATGGCACTGATCACCGAACTTCCGGTCTGGCTCGGTGAAAAAATCAAAGGCCAGTCGCTGGCTATTGCCCATTTACACAAACATTTACTGACCGCCAGAGCGGATTTGCGCCGTCCCGGTCGCCCGCTGGGCGCATTTTTACTGGCCGGTCCGAGCGGCGTCGGCAAAACCGAAACCGTACTGCAACTGGCCGAATTACTGTTTGGCGGCCGCCAGTACCTCACGGTCATCAACATGTCTGAGTTCCAGGAAAAACATACCGTTTCTCGTCTGATTGGCTCGCCTCCTGGCTATGTCGGATACGGCGAAGGGGGCGTGCTGACCGAAGCGATTCGGCAAAAACCTTACTCTGTTGTTCTGCTCGATGAAGTAGAGAAAGCGCACCCCGATGTGCTGAATCTGTTCTATCAGGCCTTTGACAAAGGCGAAATGGCAGACGGCGAAGGACGCCTGATCGACTGCAAAAATGTGGCGTTCTTCCTTACGTCGAATCTGGGGTATCAGGTGATTGTTGATTATGCCGGGCAACCGGAACAGCTGCACGAAGCGCTCTACCCGGTTCTGGTGGATTTCTTCAAACCTGCCCTGCTGGCGCGTATGGAAACCATCCCGTTCCTGCCGTTATCGAGTGAAACGTTAATCACTATTATTGCGGCAAAACTGGAAAGGCTGGAGACGCTGCTTAAACAGCGCTTTGGTGCTGAAGTCTTCATTGATGCTGAGGTCAGCGATGAAATCATGCTGCGGGTAACGCGCACGGAAAACGGAGCCCGTATGCTCGAATCCATTATCGACGGCCAAGTGCTACCTCCTCTTTCCTTATTGCTTCTGCAAAAACTTGCTGCCGGTTCCGCCATCAGCCGCGTGAATATCGCCGTCACCGACCATTGTTTTACTGCCGATATTCAGGAAGTCGTCTCTGAGAATGAAGGCGAGTTATGCGTGGAGTGATGCTGGCCTGCCTGCTGCTGCCCTTTGTCTCAGGGCAGGCATTCTGCGAAATCTCTGAGCCGGACCTGAGCCCGGCAGAATCAACGCTTCAGGCGATGAACGCCTGCAGGATTGAGCCGGCGTCCCTTGAGCGCCTCGACTGCTATGACCGCCTGCTGGTCCCGGCGTACCCGGACTTTTCCGGCGCGCTGGTCAAGGCGCAGGTTCAGGGCGAGGCCTGGCAACGGGCATTCGCTCAGGAAGCACAGAGGGACGACCACTCGACGCAGTTCCTTACCCGGCAAACCGAAAGTGAACGTCCTTCAGTGGTGATCACCACGCCAGCGCTGGGGAGCCTTCCTCCCCGGCCGGTGCTGATGTTCAGCTGCATCGACAACATCACCCGTATGCAAATCGCATTACCTAAACCGCTCAACGGCCAACCGGAGCTGATGATGATTACAGAGAAAATTCACATCAATGCCCATTGGTTTCTGCGCGAAAACGACTCGTTGCTGGAATCCAGCCGGGGTCTTCCGGGTATTGATGAGATTAAACAACTCTTCGGTGCGAAAACGCTGACGGTGGCATTTAACACGCCAACTCAGGGCGCATCAGCCAGCAGAAACACGGCGGTTCCTTCACTGACGTTCAATATCAGTGAACTGGAAAAAACGCTCTTGCCAATGAGAGTTGCCTGCCACTGGGCCGACTAGTTCCACCGATTTTTAAAGGGAATTTTCATGGATATACAGACATCAGGAACATGGCACGGGCAGGTTCTGGCTTCACTACCGCAAGAGAAGATCGGCTGTGCAATCAGCGAAACCGATCCAGACTGGGAGTTTATTGACAGCGAAATGGTCAAGCTGGGATCGCTGACGCACGGCCAGCTCGACATCGCAGAAATTCAGCACAAAGCATTGAAATTACTGGCAACAGAAAGCAAAGATTTTCGCCTGATGGTTCATCTGCTGCGCACACTGCAACATGGTGGCAAAGCGGCCGGGCTTCTTCTGGCCGTGCAACTGCTGACCCAATACATCGAACAATTTTGGGTGCCTGCGTGGCCGCAAAAAATTGCCCATAAAAATCGCTTTGCACAGCAGGTCATTAAACGCTTTGAGACGACGGCCGTCAGCTTTGCCGACGATGCCAATCAGGCACAGCGGGAGGCGATGCTGGAGGCGTTTGCTCATCTGGCGCGACTTTGGAGAAAAGCAGAAAACGCGTTACTGGCAGAAGCAGCTGACGAACTCTTTTTGCTCTATCAACGCCGTGTTCAGGAGCAGGCCGCAGAGGCCGTCCTCCGACAGGAAACGCCTGCGCAGTCACAGACTGGAGGTGAAAATGGCGACATCAGCCAGACCCCAAATGCGCACCCGATCGTCACGGTTAACGTCGAAACTCATGACGACAAATCATGGCGTCAGACGTTGCTGAAAGTCGCAGACGTGCTTTGCGAACGCCATCCGCAGAGCACAACCGGATACCGTCTTCGCCGTCATGCCCTCTGGCAAAACATCATATCTGCACCGCAGGCTGAAAACGGCGGGCGAACCTCACTGGCGGCCTTTCCGTTGGATATGATGGCGGATTATCAGGCCAGACTGCCCACGGCAAATCATGAATTCTGGGAGCAGGTCGAAAAAAGCCTGTTGCTGGCACCCTATTGGTTTGACGGGCATTGCCTTTCAGCCCGCATCGCCAGCCAGCTGGGCTACGCGGAAACAGCCGCAGCGATCCGCGATGAACTCCATCTTTTCATCGATCGCATCCCGGTACTAAGGAACCTGTACTTTACCGATCTCACGCCCTTTTTGTGCGGGCAGACCCGGGACTGGCTGGACGAAGATATGGCCTCGAAAGCCGTTTCGGGCGTATCGGCAGCGCATGATGATGAAACCAACAGTGTCTGGCAGTGTTTCTCCGACCAGGGGCTGGCACCGGCGTTACACCTTCTTGACCAGCTTCAGCAACACTCTCCTGAACCGCGCCAGCTGTTTTACCGTCAATATCTCGGCGCGCAGCTCCTCGAAAAAGCCGGTATGGCCGCATCCGCGTTTCAGCAATACAAAACTCTGCACCAGACCGCACGCCAGACAACCTTGCCCGACTGGGAACCGGCGTTGCTTGAACAATTAGAAGAAAAAATCACGACGGACCAGTGAAGTAAAACAGGAGTTTAATTGTGTTCAAAATATCAAAGCCCGGCTTTCTCCGGGCATTAAAACCCACGCTCAAACCTGCCATGCCGCGGTTTAAAATCTCCGCCCTGATCGTAGTGATCATCGGCTGGGTGTTATCACTGGTCTGGATCTGGTGGAAGGGGCCGTCATGGACGCTTGGACAACAGCATCCGCTGGCTGCGCAGGCTAACCGCTGGCTGGCGACGTCTGTCTGGGTGCTCATCGCCCTGGCCTGGCTAACATGGCGGGTAATCAAACGCCTTCAGCATCTGGAAACATTGCAGCGACAACAGCGCCAGCATGAGAAAGATCCCCAGACTCTGGAAGTCCACCAGCAACAGCGCCATCTCGATCACTGGCTGTTACGATTGCAACGACATCTGGCGCGGCGTAATTACATTTATCATCTTCCGTGGTACATCGTCATAGGTACGGCGGACAGTGGCAAAAGTACGCTGCTGCGCGAAGGTTATTCTTCCGACACGATTTATGTACCGGAGAAAGTGCGTGGCGAAAACACCGGCGTCTGGCACATTGGGCCGCACGTCGGTGAACATGCCGTCATTTTTGACATCAACGGTGTTCTGATTGATCAGCCGGTAAGTAGTCAGGAAGACGCTAATATTTACAGCAGGTTATGGAATCACTGGCTCGGCTGGTTGAGTCAGAACCGTCCCCGTCAGCCACTGAACGGCATTATTCTTTCACTGGATTTGCCTGAACTGCTGACCGCCACCAAACCTCAGCGCGAGCGTCAGCTGACGGTGTTACGTCAGCGACTGCAGGATATCCGCCAACAGCTGCACTGCGAGCTTCCGGTCTATATTGTCCTCACTAAACTGGACTTGCTGTACGGTTTCGCCCCGCTGTTTCAGCCACTGGATAAGCAACAGCGCGACAGCATTCTCGGAGTCACCTTTACGGAAGGTTCTCACGATAACGATCGCTGGCGCGATGAGTTACATACGTTCTGGCAGGAGTGGATAGCGCGATTTAATCAGGCACTCCCCGATCTGTTACTCAGTCATGTGGAAGCCAGCCAGCGCAGCATGTTGTTCAGTTTTAACCGCCAGATGCACGGGATTAACGAACATCTGGAAGCATTACTCAGCAGTCTGCTTGCGGGCGATAACATGTCGGTGATGCTGCGCGGGGTTTATCTCACCTCTTCGCTCCAGCGCGGTCAGGTTGACGATATGTTCATTCAGTCCGCCGCCGTTCAATATCGCCTGGGTCAGACTGCTCTCTCTTCGTGGCCGATGGTCGTCACCCAACCCTATTTTACCCGCGATCTGTTTCCGCAAGTGTTGCTGGCGGAACCGAATCTGGCCGGAGAAAACAGCGTCTGGCTAAGTAAAACGCGTCGCCGCCGCACCGTATTCTCCGCGATAGGCGCGGCCGCCGCCGTAGCCTGCATCGCGGGCTGGCATCATTACTACAATTCCAACTATCACGCGGGTGTCACCGTGCTGGCGCAGGCAAAATCCTTTATGGATATTCCGCCGCCGCAGGGCATTGATGAGCTGGGTAATCTTCAGCTTCCTTTACTTAATCCGATGCGCGACGCCACGCTGGCCTACGGTGATTATCGTGAACACAACGCCCTCACCGATATGGCGCTGTATCAGGGCGTGAAAATCGGACCTTATGTCGAGAAAACCTATCTGCAGTTGCTCGAACAGCGCTTTTTACCGGCACTGCTGAACGGCCTGATAAAAGACCTGAACGCCGCGCCGCCGGGAAGTGAAAAGAAGCTATCCGTCCTTCGCGTCATCCGCATGCTGGAAGACAAAAGCGGCCGCGATAATAAAGTCGTCGAACAATACATGGCGCAACGCTGGAGCGAAAATTTCCATGGCCAGCGCGGACTTCAGACGCAGCTGATGTCACATCTGGATTACGCACTGGATCACACCGACTGGCATGCGCGGCGAGTTAACGCAGATAACGACGCGATAAACCGTTTCGTTCCTTACGATAAGCCTGTCGCTGCCGCACAGCGTGAGCTCAGTAAACTCTCTATTTATCAGCGGGTTTATCAAAGCCTGAGATCGAAAGCGCAGGGCGTGCTGCCGGCCGATCTCAACCTGCGGGATCAAATCGGGCCGAGTTTCGATAAAGTCTTTGTGGCGAATAAAGAAGAAGATCTGGCGATCCCGCAGTTCCTTACCCGCTACGGGCTGCATAGCTATTTTGTGAAGCAGCGCGACAGTCTGGTAGAACTCACCGCGCTGGACAGCTGGGTACTCAACATCACCAAAGACGTCACATTCAGTGACACCGACCGTGAAGAGATCCAGCGTCACATCACCGAACAGTACGTGAGCGATTACACCGCGACCTGGCAGGCAGGGATGAATAATCTGGATATCCGTGAATATGAGGATATGCAGGAAGTTACCGATGCACTGGAGCAAATCATCAGCGGCGATCAGCCGTTGTATCGTGCGCTGCAAACGCTGCGGGATAACACGCAGCTCCCGCCACCGCCGGCCAACATGCCAGACAAAGCGCGGGAAGCGCTGATGTCTTCACTCGACTTCCAGCTGCTTACGCGGTTAAGCCGCGAATTTGCACCGGAAAACGGCGTGCTCACTGAGACTAAAGACAAAGAAAGTACGTTACAGGCGGTTTATCAGCAACTGACCGAGCTGCACCGCTACCTTTTGGCGATCCAGAATTCGCCGGTACCGGGTAAATCGGCGTTGAAAGCCGTGCAGATGCGGCTCGATCAGAACTACAGCGATCCGATCCTAGCCACACGTCAGATGGCCAAAACGCTGCCTGCACCGCTCAATCGCTGGGTCGGAAAGCTGGCCGACCAGGCGTGGCACGTGTTGATGATCGAAGCCGTTCACTACATGGAAGTCGAGTGGAATGACAAAGTGGTCAAAACGTTCAATGAGCAACTGGCTGATCGCTATCCATTCAACCCGGACGCCACGCAGGATGCCTCCCTCGACGCCTTCAACCGCTTCTTCAAACCCGATGGCGTGCTCGACAGTTTCTATCAGCAAAACCTGAAGCTGTTTATCGAGAACAAACTCACGTGGGGCGAAGACGATGATGTGCTGATCCGCGACGACGTTCAGCAGCAGCTGGACACCGCACAAAAAATCCGTGAGACCTTCTTTACGCAGCAAAGCGCGCTCGGCACTCAGTACGCTGTCGAGACCACCGAACTGTCATCCAACAAACGCCGCAGCGTCCTGAACATGGACGGGCAACTGCTGGATTACAGCCACGGCCGTAACTATACCGCGCACCTGGTCTGGCCAAACACTATGCGCGACGGCACCGAAAGCAAACTGACGCTGGTCGGCAACGACAGCGGATCGCCGCGCAGCATCAGCTTCAGAGGACCGTGGGCGCAGTTCCGCCTGATCGACGCCGGCAACCTGACCAACGTCGATGACGGTTCGTTTGACGTCCGTTTCAACGTCGACGGTGGTTACATGATTTACCGCGTGCATTTCGATACGCAAGACAACCCGTTCACCGGCGGCCTTTTCAGCGAGTTCACCCTGCCGGATACCTTGTATTAAGGATCAACCCCGGTAGCCATGCCGGGGTATTAAGGAAAAACATGAACGACGATACACACATTATTAAAATCGGCGACGATCCGCGCTTTTTGCCGGAATTCAGTGCCATCCGCGAAGAAATCAACAAATCCAATCATCCCACGCAACCGGAGGTGAACTGGCGGCTGGTCGAATCGCTGGCGCTGACGCTGTTTAAAAGTAACGGCGTTGATTTGCACACCGCAACGTACTACACGCTGGCGCGCACCAAACTTAACGGGCTCTCAGGTTTTTGTGAAGGATGCGAACTGCTGGCGGGGTTGATCACCGCCGAATGGGAACGCTTCTGGCCGCAAAACTATCAGGCACGCAGCGATATGCTGGAGTGGTTCAACACCCGCATCGGCAATATTCTGCGGAGAAATCCGTCCCTGGCGCTCGGCGACTTGCAGCTGCTGTATCGCACCGAACGCACTCTGCAACTCATCTGCGACAAGCTTCAGCAGGTCGAACTGAAGCGTGTCCCTCGGGTAGAAAATCTGCTTTATTTTGTGCAAAACATCCGTAAACGTACCGAGGCTGAACAGCAGGCGCATAACACGCAGGCTTATCATTATGTCTCGCCGACGCTGGTTTATATGCCAGAGCCAACAGCTCAAACTGAGCCAATATATTCGCCGCTGCCCTCCATGGAACCCGCTCATCAGGCGCCGAAAGTTGAAGTCCATTTCACCGGTTCAGAAAACAAAAAGCGCCCTTCACGAATGCCGGTAATTGGCGGATTTTTGGCGGGTATCGCCTGCACGGCCATAGTATGCAGCGGATTATGGTGGTGGCAGGTGTCACCGCTGCAGCAAAAAATCACCATCGTCAACGACACCCCGCAGGGCGGCGCAGCACTCTGGCTGACATCCCCTGAGTTGAAAGAATACCCTCAGCGTCTGGACCGTTTACTGAACGTATCTCCACTTCAACCACTGGAAACCGGCGAGCATCTGACAAAAACCGCTGCCTCCGTCTGGCCGGAAAATGAACAGCAACAGCAGGCTACCGCCCGCTGGCACGCAGCAATCAAACTGCGCGCAGACAACAGCCCGACGCTGCGCGGCTATATGCAGGTTCAGCAGGATTTACATGAGTTCGCTGCGCTGTTATTGCAGCGCGAAAAAAGTAAAGAAGGCATCACGCTCTCTTATCTCAAAACCGTCGCCTATCAGGCCGAAAACCTGCTGAATCAGGAAACGCCGCTCGAAATACTGTTAACACGGCTGGAAGACGCCAAAAAACAGAATCAGAATACACAAATCTTAGAGAAACAAATAAATGAAAGGATGGAGGCATTATCCAGCCGCTATTTATTAATCCGAGATATTTCCCAAATCGATTCATCGTTAAATAATCACGCTAACACTCATGAATAAGCTAAAGGAATAATATCATGGCAAATCTTATTTATTTAACCCTTAACGGCCAGACCCAGGGCCTGATTTCCGCAGGATGTTCATCACTGGACTCGATAGGAAATAAGGCGCAGATCGCGCACTTGGATCAGATTATGGTTTATGAGTTGTCGCATATAATCGCAAGAGAGCAAAATACCAGTCATCAACCCATAATCATCCAGAAACCTATCGATAAGTCTTCACCATTGTTAGGGAAAGCAATTTCTGATAATGAACTAATGACCTGTGATTTCGATTTTTATCGTACGAACAGATTTGGAATAAGCGAATTATATTACAAGGTCAAGTTAACTGAGGCGAGAATAAAAAATATTCGTTTACATAGCCCAAACTCATTAAGAGAAAATGGCGGCCAACCTGTTGAGATTGTTGGGATAAATTACAAATCAATAACATGGGATCATTGCATTGGAGGAACAAGTGCCTACAGTTTCTGGGAAGATAGAGTGTTTTAATGTACTTATGGCGCAATAACACATTCAACAACATTAATACATAAATGTACCCATAGATGTAGAAAATAAAAAACCACGAATCATTTAATTAACAAATGACTCGTGGCAATTTAAAGAATAAATATTTATAGACGTGAGATGTAGTTTTAATGTCTTCTTGACCAGTTGATTTTAACTACATATGCTTCCAGTAACGCTTGTTAAAATGGAATTTATAACATGTCAGTTTTATCACGAACCGGTGAACATCTCGGCGATTTCAGAATTGCCAGCATTTTACACAACATCTCCTATGTCGACTTCGACTTCGATGCACTGGCAAATGCGTTGGATTGCACCAAAGATTTATATGGTGTCGGCATAATATACTCCGAAGATGAAAGACAGTATGTAGTAAGACCACCGACAAATACTAAATTAGTCGCATATATCGTCGTGACAAAAGTTTTCCACATAAACCGTGACATTGCAGAAAAATCGCTGAAAGAAGCTGTAACCTCTCCTTCATTGAGTAAAGAGTTATTATCAACGGCATTATCATGTGGTGGTTTGTTGTTGACTATTGGGGCAGCAATTGTAGGCACTGGAGCGATACCTTTTACGGCGGGAGCAAGTACTGCAATGGTAGCTATAGCAATTGGAGGCACTGCAGCCACCGCAACGCAATGTGTTTTGGGCTTATACAGAATTTACGACATTAATACAAATGCTGGTGAAAACACCACCTGGCTGGATTCTCAGAAATGGTATCTTGCAACAACCAGTTTATTGGATGTCATATCTATTGCATCCGCTGGTGCAGCATTGAAGGATGTAATCATTACCTATCGAACAATGAGAGCAGCATCCTCACTCAAGGCCAGTCATTGGCTAAAAACTCTTCCTAGGCAGGATCGCGCCAGAATTACTGAACAAATAATGCGAACACAAAACCCTGGGATATCCAATAAACTAATTAAAGCTTTTATATTAAGTGGAAGGTATCCAAAACGTTTTCCCAGTGAAGGTTTACAAAAGTCACTACAAGTTCAATTATTGAATAGCTTAAATAGCACGACTGCTCTATCAGGCAGTGCGATCGGAGGAGTCATTAATTCCTCTGAAAGCTTCTTAGATACCGGAGAGTATATTGTGGGAATGCTACAAACCCTCGAGGTTTCAGAATGAAAAAAATCATAGGCTCCTCTTTTTTTGACTTGATGAAATATGGAGAAGAAATTTATTCTGATATTAAAAGAAATGACATCGTATCATTGGAAAGAAAGGTTGAAACAAAATCAAATAATTATGTAACAGTATTATTTTTTCAAAGAAATTTCATGATACTTTCTGCTGCGTTATTTTCAATGATGATTTCCTGGATTTTCATTGCGTTTACCATAATTCAAATTGCAAATATAAAAAACGCACCTGCAATACATTTCTCAATGTACATAGCACTTACCATGCCGTATATATTTATTTATATAGGGTCTGTGTTTTTGCTTGCCAGAGGAATACCGTTGGGGTTGAGGGTTATATACTTATCTTTTATATTCATTGTAATAATGGCCTGTATTTTTTCAATCTATTACTCATATAAATTATTTTCTAATAAATTCATTGACACTATAGATATGATCCATGTTTTGCTAATGATTTTACCTCTATTCCTAACACGTTTCATTCTCAATACTGAACTTATTAGAACAGCAATAGTATGGACTATCAATGAACGAGCCCGAAAAGCATACTTAAAACTCTTCCTACTAAACTATCAAAGCCCTCGTAAAAAGAAAAAGTTGAGGGTGGGATAATATCTAAAATTGTCATACCCTAAATTATATTTTAACTGAAACCCTATTAATGCCAGTTCTGCTCACATAAAAAAGGCTGCTAAATTCAGCAGCCTTTTTTCAGATTACGGAAGAATCAATGACGCTTTCCGTCATCGTCTTCATCGATGAAATCTTCATCTTCGCCTTCTTCACCTTCTTCGTCGTCATCGCCTTCGAAGTAAGTGCCCCAGCCGTCGTAGTTTACGCCGTTGGTTTCAGCCAAATTCATCAGTTGCTCAACCTGGGCGTCGATAAGTTCTGCATTCAGCGCGACTTCACTGATCACGTCACAGCACATCATGACGGTACCATCTTCCGCTTCCAGCTCTTCCGGATCGGAGACTTCGTAACCCAGTTTGAACGCTTCTACGACCGCTTTCTCCAGCACTTCGAACTTCTCTGAAGATAAGTGGTGTTCGATGGTGTAAAGCGCGTCAGGATCACTGCCATCATCCAGCAGTTCTTCGATGATTAAGCGAGTTTCTTCACGTTGTTCTTCCAGCAATTCACGGTTTGCCATTTCTCTGTCCTCAATCAATTTGACGTTTGTAGGCTATTTTCACACACCGCAGAGCCAGCCTCCACTATAAACAACGACAAAGTTTTTACTTCAGGGTTGTAATTGCATATTCATCCAGATAAATTGAATTTTAATTCAATCCGAAATGCTTACGCGCTATGGAGCGACATCATGAGTTTGTTGAGTAAACGTCATTTTCTCAGGTTACTGGATTTTACCCCGTCAGAGATTTCGTCCCTGCTGAAACTCTCCGCTGAACTAAAAGCAGCAAAGAAAAACGGCACCGAAAAAGCCCGCCTGCAAGGCAAAAACATCGCGCTCATCTTCGAAAAAGACTCAACCCGCACCCGATGCTCTTTCGAAGTTGCCGCATACGATCAGGGGGCGAAAGTCACTTATCTCGGCCCAAGCGGCAGCCAGATCGGTCACAAAGAATCGATGAAAGATACCGCCCGCGTGCTTGGCAGAATGTATGACGGTATTCAGTATCGCGGTTTTGGTCAGGATAAGGTCGAAACGTTGGCGGAATACGCGGGCGTGCCGGTCTGGAATGGCTTAACCAACGAATTCCACCCGACGCAGCTGCTGGCCGACCTGCTGACGATGCAGGAACATCTGCCCAATCAGCCGCTGAAAGGGATGCGTCTCGCGTATCTGGGCGACACCCGTAACAATATGGGTAACTCGCTGCTGGAAGCTGCGGCGCTGTGCGGGCTGGATTTACGCCTTGTCGCACCGTCGGTTTGCTGGCCGGATGCTGAACTGGTCGCGACCTGCCAACATCTCGCCACCGAAAACGGTGGCAAGATCACCCTGACCGAGGATATCGCAGCCGGTGTGAAAGATGCGGATTTCCTTTATACCGACGTCTGGGTGTCGATGGGCGAGCCGAAAGAAGCCTGGAAGGAACGCATCACCCTGCTGCGCCCTTATCAGGTCAACAGCGCGATGCTGGCGCTGACCGGCAACCCGAACGTCAAGTTCCTGCACTGCCTGCCGGCTTTCCATGATGATCAAACGTCGCTCGGCAAACAGATGGCACAAGAGTATGGCCTGCACGGCGGTATGGAAGTGACGGATGAGGTGTTTGAATCGGCGCACAGCGTGGTGTTTGATCAGGCTGAGAACCGTCTTCACACCATCAAAGCCGTGATGGTCGCGACCCTCGGCACGGAATAATTTATTCCGGCATCATTCGCGCTTTTCCCGGATGATGCCGCATTTTTCCACCAGAATCCTCTGCTATCTCCCCTTTTGGCCATCACACCCCTTCATTTTCAACTAACCTTTTTACAGCGCGTTGGTTTTATAACTCCATCAGAAAAACACAAACGCAGTAAGAAGGAACCGATATGAGCTCAGTTAATCTTGAGTATGTCCTGCGGCTGGAAAGCCTGTTAAGCAGGATTTACCCCAGGGAACACATCGCCGATCTGCTGAAAAAAATCCTGCATCTCGCCGACAAATGGAATTACGGCAGACATCGCACCACGCACTGGGTTGATGGCACCAATATTTATCTGATCACCTACGGCGACAATCTACGCCACGGTGAACAACCGCCACTGGCGACGCTCAATCATTTTGCCAATACTTATCTGCGTGAAATCATCAGTGACATTCATATCTTGCCTATGTATCCGTACAGTTCGGATGACGGCTTTAGCGTGATCGACTATCGGCGGATCGACGAAAATCTCGGCGGTTGGTCCGATATTCACCATCTTTCTGAAAATTTTAATCTGATGTTTGACTGCGTGATCAACCACATCTCGCGCTCGAGCGACTGGATGAAAGGTTATCTGCACGACGATCCGTACTACCAAAATTACTTTATTGCCTCCAACCCCGAGCTCGATTACAGCCGCGTCGTTCGCCCCCGCGCCTCGCCGCTGCTGACGCCGTTTATCAAAACCGACGGCACCGAGCTGTATCTGTGGACAACGTTCAGCGAAGACCAGGTGGATATCAATTTTAAAAATCCACAGGTACTGCTGGAAAGCATCGACGTGCTGCTGCAATACGCGGCCAGCGGCGGGCAATCGATCCGCCTTGATGCGATTGGTTATATCTGGAAGGAAGTGGGCACGTCGTGCATTCACATGCCGCAGGCGCACAACATCATCAAAGTGTGGCGCGCCATTCTGGATGAAGTGATCCCCGGCACGCGGCTGATTACCGAAACCAATGTGCCGCATCACGAAAATATCAGCTATTTCGGTGAAGGCGATGAAGCGCACATGGTGTATCAGTTCCCGTTGCCGCCACTGACGTTGCACGCCTTTTTGCGCGAAGACACCACCACGCTGACGAAGTGGGCGCAGAGCCTGAATGCCGAAGCCCGTTACCCGGATACCACCTATTTTAACTTCCTCGCCAGCCACGACGGCATCGGGTTGCGCCCGACGGAAACTTTCCTGAGCGATGAAGAACGCAAATACATGGCGCAGGAAACGCTGCGCAAAGAAGGCCGCGTCTCTTACAAAGACAACGGTGACGGCACTCATTCGCCATACGAGCTGAATATCAATTACCTGAGCGCACTGACCGAGCCGGAAGATGACGTCGCGATGAAAGCGCGCAAGTTTCTGGCAGCGCAGGCGCTGCTGCTGTCGTTCATCGGCGTGCCGGCGATTTATATTCACAGCCTGCTGGGCAGCGAAAACGATCTCGAGGGAATGCACCAGTCGGGCATCAACCGGCGCATCAACCGTAAAAAGCTGGATCTGGATAAACTGGAAGCCGAGCTGGAGAAAAAAGAGGGACTGCGCGCCCGCGTGTTCAACGGATTGCAGGACCTGATTAAGCACCGGCGCGCCCATCCTGCATTTTCACCGCAGGCCGGTCAGCGGGTGTTTGATCTGGGAAAATCGCTGTTTGCGATGGAGCGTTATGATCCCAAAACCGAGGATCGCATCACCTGCGTGTTTAATATCAGCAGCCATTCACAGGTGCTGAAACTGGCAGTGGAAGGCAAGGATCTTATCAGTGGAAACGCGTTTACCGGCCAGACACGACTCCAGCCATGGCAAGTGGTGTGGATCAAGCACAAACTGAAAGCGCCAGAACGCCTTGGCAGGCTGCGTCGCTGGCGTATGAAGCTGTTTAAGCGAAGTAAGCGCTAACTTTAAAAACTTAAACGGGTAACACGCTGACGTCCATTTTGACCACGGCTTTGCGCACGTTGGCCGGTTCGCCGACGGCGCACAGCGGTTTGTGGACTTCGCCCGGATAGAACACCACGAAGTCACCGGCCTGCATGATCATGGTTTTTTCCTGTTCGCCGGCGGCGAGAAACGCGATGTCTTTATCAGCCAGCCAGTCAGTATCGACATCACCCGCCGGTAAGTTGCTGAACGTCATCCCTTCGGTGCCATTGAGAACAATCTGGATATCCAGATATCGCGCATGGAACTCGGCGCGGCGTTCTGCCTGAGGCGCAGTGGAATCATTGGAAATCAGCACAAAGACGTCGTCACCGCAGATGTCGTGTTTACCCAGCGGAGTGTCGGCGGTGATGCGCTGTTTAACGAACTCGATGGCTTCGCGCAGTGCGGCGGGCAGATACGGCACTAGGTGCAGTTGATGAATATTACCAGTGATCATGAGTTTCCCTTTGTTAAAGAAAAAATGAAATGATGTTTCAATGTCAACTTATGATAAAGCACCGCGACCGTCCGCCACTTGATCCAGTTAACAGTTTTCACTTGTGAGCAGACACGCAGCCAACCGTTTGCCTTTGCGTGATTTTTCCGCTTGATGTCGTCAGTTACGCGCGTATAATGCGCCACAATTTGCCGGGAGAACCCATGAAAAATTGCCACGTTTTGCGCTCAGACGATCGACCAAACGCCGTGCCATCAGGCAGCCCGCTGCCGTTGTTCTTCCGTTGTATTGCCGGTCAGCGTTCAGTTGATCAAAAAGAAAGGCCCCTCATTGTAGGGGCTTTTTTTTGTCTGAAATTTGAGTGCGCACCTGTCGGGAAGCGCATCTTTTAAGAACAAAGAAACAGGAGAATGACGATGGCGAACCCGCTGTATCAAAAAGACATCATTTCAATCAACGATCTCAGCCGCGAGGAGCTCGAACTGGTGCTCGACACCGCCGCCAGCCTGAAAGCCACGCCGCAGCCTGAGCTCCTGAAACACAAAGTGATCGCCAGCTGCTTCTTCGAAGCCTCAACCCGCACGCGGCTGTCGTTCGAGACCTCCATCCATCGTCTCGGCGCATCGGTGGTGGGTTTCGCCGACGGCAGCAACACCTCGCTCGGCAAAAAAGGCGAGACGCTGGCCGATACCATTTCGGTCATCAGCACCTACGTCGATGCCATCGTGATGCGCCATCCACAAGAAGGTGCAGCGCGCCTGGCGACAGAATTTTCCGGCGGCATTCCGATCCTGAACGCCGGTGACGGCGCGAACCAGCACCCGACGCAGACGCTGCTGGATCTTTTCACCATTCAGGAAACGCAGGGGCGTCTGGATAACATCAAAATCGCGATGGTCGGTGATTTGAAATATGGTCGTACCGTCCACTCTCTGGCGCAGGCACTGGCGAAATTTAACGGCAACCGTTTCTACTTTATCGCGCCCGACGCGCTGGCGATGCCGGGCTATATTCTGGCGCTGCTGGAAGAGAAAGGAATTGAATACAGTCTGCATAGCAGCATCGACGACGTGGTGCCCGAAATCGATATTCTGTACATGACCCGGGTGCAGAAAGAGCGTCTGGATCCATCCGAATACGCCAACGTCAAAGCCCAGTTTGTGCTGCGCGCCGCGGATCTGGCGGACGCACAGCCGCATCTTAAAGTCCTGCACCCACTGCCGCGCATTGATGAAATCACCCCTGACGTCGATAAAACGCCCTATGCCTGGTACTTCCAGCAGGCCGGTAACGGGATTTTTGCGCGTCAGGCATTGCTGGCGCTGGTTCTGAACGCAGACACTGCACAGTAAACTTGAGGAGAAAACGACTATGACTCACGACAATAAACTTCAGGTTGAAGCGATTAAATGCGGTACGGTCATCGACCATATTCCGGCGCAGATCGGGTTTAAATTGCTGTCGCTGTTCAAATTTACCCAGACGGAACAACGCGTCACGGTCGGCCTGAATCTGCCGTCCGGCGAGCTTGGCCGCAAAGACATCATCAAAATCGAGAACACCTTCCTGACCGATGAGCAGGTCAATCAGCTGGCGGTCTATGCGCCGCGCGCGACGGTAAACCGCATCGATGATTACGAAGTGGTGAAGAAGCTAATGCCGACGCTGCCGGACCGGATCATCGGTGTGCTGCGTTGCCCGAACGGCAATTGCATCAGTCGTTTTGAGCCGGTGGATTCGAGCTTTGCGGTGAAACAGCGTGCTGACGGCGTGCATCTGAAATGTAAGTATTGCGAGAAAGAGTTTGAGCATCAGGTCGTGCTCAACAACGACTGACCGATTATACTGGCGCGAATCTCGTTCCCACTACTCAATAATCAGGAGACATTATGTCCCGCGAAATCAGCACTGAAAACGCTCCAGCCGCCATCGGTCCTTATGTTCAGGGCGTAGATCTTGGCAGCATGATCATCACTTCCGGTCAGATCCCTGTGGATCCTAAAACCGGTGCCGTAGCCGAAGACATCGCCGCTCAGGCGCGTCAGTCACTGGAAAACGTACAAGCTATCGTCGAAGCTGCTGGCCTGAAAGTCTCAGACATCGTGAAAACTACCGTTTTCGTGAAAGATCTGAATGATTTCGCCACCGTTAACGCCACTTACGAAGCATTCTTCACCGAGCATAAAGCGCCTTTCCCTGCGCGTTCATGCGTTGAAGTTGCCCGTCTGCCAAAAGACGTGAAAATCGAAATCGAAGCCATCGCTGTTCGCCGTTAATTCGCCAAAGCATCAGGTTTTGATGAGCCAGCCTTCGGGCTGGTTTTTTTTCGCCTGCTTTTTACGCATCCCCTCACCCATTAGCCTTTCTGTTGTTTTCGCCCGGCAGTGGCGATTGCCTCATCAGCGACCATACTCATTATATCCCGACCTTTTTTGCCCTCTTTTCACTCAGCCGTGGTTTTTTCTGCACCTTTTGAGAGCAGATGCACGTCCTGACTCCTGATTTCCCGCGGGTTTTGCACGATGGCACACTTTATGCGTGATCTTCATTGTTATTGAACGATTCCATTGCAGCCGGTCCAGTTTGTGAGGTGATGATGATTAAGATTGACCTTTCCGATTCACCCTTTTTTGATGAAATGTTAATGGCTGAAGGGAAACACCGCAGCCATTATCAGGCTTACTGGCAATGGTTGCAGCAGGCCGATCAACAGGCCGTCCAGCGCAAAAAAGAGGAAGCAGCGCTGCTTTTCCACCGGGTGGGGATTACCTTTAATGTTTACGGCGAAGATGATGGCGCAGAGCGGCTGATCCCGTTTGACAGCGTGCCGCGCATTATTCCCGCCGGGGAATGGAAAATGCTCGATCGCGGGATCCGCCAGCGGGTACAGGCGCTGAACGCGTTTTTGCATGATATTTATCACGACCAGAAAATACTCAAAGCCGGACTGGTACCTGCCGAACAGGTGCTGGCCAACGATCAGTATCAACCCTGCATGCAGGGCATTGATCTTCATCGCGATACCTATGCCCACATCGCCGGAACCGACATGGTGCGTGGCGGCGATGGCGAATATTACGTGCTGGAAGACAACCTGCGCACACCGTCCGGCGTTTCCTACATGATGGAAAACCGCAAAATGATGATGCGGCTGTACCCGGAACTGTTTGCCGAGCAGCGTATCGCGCCGGTCTCACGCTACCCTTCTCATCTGCTGCAAACTTTGCGTGAAAGCACGCCGGTTAACGATCCGACCGTCGTCGTACTGACGCCGGGGCGCTTTAACAGCGCCTATTTCGAGCACAGTTTCCTGGCGCAGCAAATGGGCGTTGAACTGGTAGAAAGCGCCGATTTGTTCGTTAAAGACGGAGCGGTGCTGATGCGTACCACGGCAGGCCCGTGCAAGATCGACGTTATCTACCGGCGCATCGACGATGCGTTTTTAGATCCGCTGGCATTCCGCGCTGACTCCATGCTTGGCGTGCCCGGCCTGCTGTCGGTCTATCGTGCCGGTGGCGTGGTGCTGGCAAATGCCATCGGCACCGGCGTTGCCGACGACAAATCCATCTACCCGTATGTGCCTGAGATGATCCGTTATTACCTGGGTGAAGATCCGATCCTCAACAATGTGCCGACGTGGCAATGCCGCAAAGAATCCGACCTGTCTTTCGTACTGGCGAATCTGGACAAAATGGTGGTGAAAGAAGTTCACGGCGCGGGCGGTTACGGCATGTTAATTGGCCCGACCGCCAGCCTGGAGGAACTGGCGCGTTTTCGCGATTTGCTGAAAACCCGCCCCGAGAATTACATCGCGCAGGAAACGCTCGCGCTCTCAACCTGCCCGACGTTTGTCGAAAACGGTCTGGCACCACGCCATATCGATTTGCGGCCCTTCGCGCTCACCGGTGCGGAAATCCGTCTGGTTCCCGGCGGTTTAACCCGCGTGGCGCTCGCCGAAGGATCCCTGGTGGTCAACTCATCGCAGGGCGGCGGCACCAAAGATACCTGGGTGCTGGAAGAAGAAGATTCGACGGAGGATGACGCATGCTAAGCAGAACCGCCAGTGAGCTGTACTGGATGGCGCGTTATCTGGAACGCGCCGAGAATATCGCCCGTCTGTTGGACGTCACCAACAAGCTGTCGATGATGTCGATCCGTGACGTCACGGCGCGCGATGAAAATAACGATCTGCTGGTGCCGCTGACCATGACCGGTACCCGCACGCTGTTCAATGAACATTATCCGCAGCTGACCATGAGCAATCTGCTCAACTTTTTCGCGCTGGATAACATCAATCACGGCAGTATTTACAGCTGTCTGCAAATGGCGTGGAACAACGCTCATGCGGTGCGCGGCAGCCTGTCTTCCGAAGTCTGGGAAAGCATCAACGCCACATGGATTGAGATGAAACTCATCCGCCGTCAGGGTGTCGGTTCCGCCGGTGCGGATTCCTTCTTCGACTGGGTTAAGGAGCGCTCACATCTGTTCCGTGGCGCGATGTTCGGCACTTTGCTGCGCAGCGATGCCCAAAATTTCATCCGGCTCGGCACCATGCTTGAACGTGCAGACAGCACTGCACGCCTGCTGGATGCCAAAAATCAGTTGCTCAATGCCGATGAAGATCCGGTGCGCGAATATTACCGGATGGATACCTTGCTGCGCGCCGTCAGCGCCCGTGAAGCCTTCCACACGCTCTACAAACAGCAGCTCAGCCAGAAGCACATCGCCGAGCTGCTGATCCTGCGCCGTGAGTTGCCGCGATCCCTGCTGTCATGCGTGGAAATCATGGCCGAGCAGCTGGAAGAAATCGGCGGTACGGCGGGCAATCTGCCACGTCGCCGCGTTCACACCCTGCATGCACAGCTACGCTTCACCGAAATGGAAGAAATTGTCGAAATGGGTCTTAGCCCTTGGTTGATGCAGTTCCTCGACCAGACCGGCGCTATCGCAGAAAGCATCCATCAGACCTATCTGGAGGCACAATAATGAAACTGAATGTCAGTCATCAGACGCATTACACCTATGCACAACAGGTCAAGCACAGCACACAGTATCTGCGCCTCACGCCGCAGAACTCCAGCCATCAAAAAATCCTGTCGTGGGATTTAACGCTGCCGGAATACGCCACCCGCACATTCGATGCTTACGGCAATGTACTGCATGTGCTGACGCTGGATCAGCCGCATCAGGCGATCACCATTGAAGCCAACGGCGTAGTGGAGATTGAAGACAATACCGAAGACGATAATTGCGGGCATCTTTCGCCGCTGGTGTTTTTGCGCACCAGCCCACTGACGCTGGCCGATGGGGCGATCCGCGATTTCGCAAACCGTTATTACCGGCCGCAGGCACAACACGAAAGTTTGTGTAGTCTGATGGGTGAACTGTTGCTGAAAATGCCCTACAGCCCCGGCACTACCACCGTGAAAGACAGCGCCTCACAGGCGTTTTCCGCGCAACAGGGCGTGTGTCAGGATCATACCCACGTTTTCCTCGCCTGCTGCCGCAGTCTGGGCATTCCGGCGCGTTACGTCAGCGGTTATCTCTATACCCAGGACTCCGCCCATGTGGCAATGCACGCGTGGGCAGAAGCCTGGCTGGATGACCGCTGGCAAAGCTTCGATGTCACGAATAATACCTGCCAGCCCAATCAGCATTTGAAACTGGCTATCGGCATAGATTATCTTGATGCGTGCCCGGTCCGCGGTATCCGGTTAGGTGGGGGATGCGAAGACATGCGCACTGTCGCGGCGGTTGAGATGTTCGACATTCCGCAATAATCCTGACTGCTTAAAATAGGAAGATTTTTCTATGACTTACTGTGTGGCCATGCGCTTGTCCTCTGGCCTGGTGTTTGTATCAGATTCGCGTACTAACGCCGGGGTGGACCATATTTCCACTTTCCGAAAACTGCACGTTTTTCATCAAAGCGATGAACGCGTGCTGGTGCTCCAAAGTGCCGGAAATCTGGCAACCACACAGAGCATTATCAGCCTGCTCCATCGCCGCTGTCTGGATGATCATCGGGAAAACCTGCTCAACGTGGAGTCGATGTATGACGCCGCCAGCCTGCTCGGGGAAACGGTGCGTGAAGTGATTGCCCGCGACAGCGGCGCCAATCAGGGCAGCACCACGGATTTCAGCTGCAACCTGCTGCTCGGCGGCCAGATCAAGGGCGAAGGCCTGCGGCTGTTCCACATTTATCCGCAGGGCAACTTCATCGAAGCCACGCACGACACGCCCTATTTTCAGGTGGGTGAAAGCAAGTACGGCAAGCCGATTATCGATCGCGTGCTGAGCTTCGATACCCCGCTGGATCAGGCGATGCAGTGCGCGCTGATTTCGATGGATTCGACGCTGCGCAGCAATCTGTCCGTCGGCCTGCCGCTGGACGTTCTGACTTATCCGACTGACAGCTACAGCACCGCGCAACAATACCGGATAACCGAAACACACCCATATTTCGACATGATCCGCAAAGGCTGGGGAGAAGGCTTGCTGAGTATCTTCGCGCAGCTGCCGCCGCTTAAGCTGGAAGAGTAATTTTCCTGAGACGGAGTGAAATCTCACTCCGCCGCGTTGTTCTCATCCATCTTCTTCACAATCTTCTTTTCCACCTCGAAAGGATCGATGCCCCGCAGTTGCAGGCGGCGGAAGCGGATGATGTTAAAACCGTTCATGACGAGGAAACTGCCTTCGATAAGCGAGCCACCAATCGAGCCAAGCCAGATGTTATGAGCCACCCAGCAGCAGGTTGAACACCACATGATGCAGCGCGTGGTCAGCCCGCTGGTGCGGAACAGCGCCCAGGTACTGACCACGGTGGCGCCTACCGGTAATAATTCCATCCAGTGATGCGCGCGGCTCAGGCCCAGCACCAGCGTCAGGACGATGAAAATCACCATAATCCACTGGTTGCGGGTGCGCAGAGAAATCAGAGTACGGATGGAGTTGAGCAAGGCGCTCATGCCTGCGGGTGCGGCGCCCATCAGCAGAAAATGCACGCCGATAATGGCGCTGTAGGCGGAAAGTTGCTGTTTGAAACGTCGATCGCTGCGGTTGAAAAACATGGTGATGCCGACAACAAAAGCCACCACACCAATCGACTGGGCAAACCAGTAATACGTCATTTATCAGGCTCTCTGCGTAGAAGACTTCGTCGATTTTTTTACGTATCGCTGCTACGCAAAGCTCTAACGTAAAAACGGCGTTTCATAATTGAAACGCCGTTTCATCCTAACGATAAAGCCGCAGGGTTACAATGTGACACCGCTTTTAAAAATCGCTAATTCACGGAAATCATTCAGTTCGTTTTTAGCTTTGCGGCCATCAGCGATCGCCACGATCAGATCCACAAATTCGCCCAGCAGTTGATCCATACTGACATCGTGGATCAGCTGGCCTGCGTCGAAATCGATCCAGTGCGGTTTTTTCGCCGCCAGCTCGCTGTTGGTCGCCAGTTTCACCGTCGGAACAAAACCGCCATAAGGCGTACCGCGACCGGTGCTGAACAGCACCATATGGCAGCCGGCACCGGCTAAGGCGCTGGTCGCGACGGCGTCGTTACCCGGCGCGCTCAGCAGGTTTAGCCCCGGCGTGGTCAGACGCTCGCCGTATTTCAGTACGTCCATGACCGGGCTCTGACCGGCTTTCTGCGTACAGCCTAGCGACTTCTCTTCAAGCGTAGTGATCCCCCCGGCTTTATTGCCCGGAGACGGGTTTTCGTAAATCGGCTGATTGTGCTCGATGAAGTACTGCTTGAAGTCGTTCACCATATGAACGGTTTTTTCAAACGTCGATTCGTCGCGGCAACGGCTCATCAGAATACGTTCTGCGCCAAACATTTCCGGCACTTCGGTCAGCACGGAGGTGCCGCCGTTGGCAATCACATAGTCGGAGAAGCGCCCCAGCAGCGGGTTGGCGGTGATGCCGGACAGCCCGTCGGAGCCACCGCATTCCAGACCAAACTTCAGCTCGCTGAGTTTGCCGCTCTCGCGCTTGTCATCACGCATGACGGCATACAGCTCGCGCAGACGCTCCAGACCGGCTTCCACTTCGTCATCGAATTTTTGCAGCGTCATGAAACGCACGCGATCTTCGTCGACTTCACCCAGCGTCTCGCGGAATACGTCCACCTGATTGTTTTCACAACCCAGGCCGATCACCAGCACCGCCCCGGCGTTCGGGTGGCGCACCATATTTTGCAGCATGGTGCGGGTGTTGACGTGATCGTCGCCCAGCTGCGAACAGCCAAACGGATGCGTGAACAGATAAACCCCGTCGGTACCTTCTGCGTCATTGGTCTCTTTGAGAAAGCGCGTCTGGATCTGACGGGCGATACCGTTCACACAGCCGACGGTCGGGATTAACCATAGCTCGTTGCGGATCCCCACCTGACCGTCTTTACGACGGTAGATCTGGACTTCGCGATCGGCCATCTGCTCAGGCACGGTCACAAATTCCGGCTGATACTGGTACTGATCCAGATCGCTTAAATTGGTTTTACCGTTTTGTGAATGAATATGCACACCTGGTTCGATCGCAGTCAGTGCATGGCCAATCGGCAGACCGTATTTGACAATATCTTCCCCGGCCGCAATCGGGCGCAGGGCAAATTTGTGACCACGGGCAACCGCTTCTGGCAATACGACATGATAATCGCCCGCTTCGACGCGCTCACCGGCTTCAATGTCGCGCAGTGCCACGGCAACGTTATCAGCAGGATGAATTTGAATGATACTTTGCATAGTCGCCCTCTTAGCTGTAAGCCGCCAGCGCATCGCGCATGCCACGGTCTTCGATCGCCTGTAACTGTTCGGTCACTTTGGCGGTCAGGCCAGGTACGGTGTTGAGATCCCGTCCCCAGTGTTCTTCATCGGCCAGCACGCTCTCCACCAGCCCGGCCAGCGGTAATTCGCCGGTACGCACGCCGCTCCACAATTCTGAGAAACGGCTCAGCCAGTGGGCATCATCCTGCAACGGATAGATTTCACCATGGCGTTCGCCACGGTAAAACGCCAGCAAGGCGGCCAGCGCGAAGGTCAGGCGTGGTGGCAGGATCTGATGCTTTTCCTGACTCGCCAGCAGCTGAGGCAGAATGCGGGTACGGTATTTAGTCATGCCGTTCAGGGCAATCGACAACAGCTGATGCTGAATGAACGGGTTGCGGAAACGGCTTAGCACTGCCTGCGCGAAGGAGGTCAGTTCATCCTGCGGCAGATCCAGCACCGGCGAGATTTCTTCAGCGATAGCCAGCTCTACAAAGCGGCTTAACTGCGCATCATTCATCGATTCGCCGACGGTGTTCAGACCACAAAGAAATGCCACCGGTACCAGCGCGGTGTGCGCACCGTTGAGGATCGCCACTTTGCGTTCTTTGTACGGTTTAATGTCATCAACCAGACGGATGTTCAGCGAAAGTTTGTCCAGACGCAGCTCCTGGGCCAGACTTTTCGGCCCCTGGATCACGAACAGGTAGAAGTGTTCGGCGCTGTCGAAGAAGCTGTCCTGATAGCCCAGTTCCTGCTGCAGGCTGTCCACTTCGCTGCGCGGATAACCGGTCACGATGCGGTCAACCAGCGTTGAGCAGAAGGTGTTGCTGGTTTCCAGCCAGTGGGTGAAGGAAGCAGGTAACGCCCACTGTTGTGCGTAACGCAGCACCAGTTCTTGTAAGGCTTCGCCATTGTAGTCGATCAGTTCACACGGCAGTAAAACCCAGCCTTTATCGGCGGCGCCGGAGAAGTGAGTGAAACGCTCGAACAGCAAACGGGTCAGTTTGGCCGGGAAGCTGGCCGGTGGCGCGTCTTCAAGACGATCGCTCTCGACGTAGCTGATCCCTGCTTCGGTGGTGTTGGAAAACACAAAGCGGATATTAGGATCGCGCGCCAGCGCCAGATATTCGTCAAACTGATGGTAGATATTGATTTCGCGGTTTACGGAACGAATGATGCGCGTATCACGCACTGTTTCGCCCTGCTCGTTCAGGCCGCTGATGATGGTGGTGTACAGGCCATCCTGCGTGCTGAGCGAAGGCGGAAAATCGGTGTCAATCGGGCGAACGATCACGATACCGGCGTTCAGATCGGTATGTTCATTTAACAGGTCGATTTGCCAGTCAACGAACGCCCGCAAAAAGTTACCTTCACCGAACTGAATAATTTTGTCGGGATGATGACGGCCTGGAAAGTCACGGCGATTTAACCTTTGCATCTCACATTTACCTTAATTTGCTCAGACGCCGGTCTTTGAGGACAAAGAATGTGTCCTGTGGCCGCCGTGCTAAAGGGGATAATTAGTTGTTATTACTCTGCTTATTATCGGAGCGCAGGAATCTGCGCTCCGTCGTGCGTTTTTAATTCAGCTCGATTTGGAAATACTGTTTGGCGTTGTCAAAGCAGATGTTTTTCACCATGCTGCCCAGCAGTTCGATATCCGCCGGCGCTTCGCCATCTTCCACCCAGCGGCCGATCATCTGGCACAGAATGCGGCGGAAGTATTCATGACGCGTATAAGACAGGAAGCTGCGGCTGTCGGTCAGCATGCCCACGAAACGACTGAGTAAGCCGAGGTTGGCGAGCTGAGTCATCTGGCGTTGCATACCGTCTTTCTGATCGTTGAACCACCAGCCGGAACCAAACTGCATCTTGCCCGGCATCCCTTCACCCTGGAAATTACCGACCATGGTGCCGATCACTTCGTTATCGCGCGGATTCAGGCAGTACAAAATAGTTTTTGGCAGGCCACCAGCCATACCCTGCGCACCCAGCAGCTTAGACAGCGGCTCTGCCAGCGGTTGGTCGTTGATAGAATCGAAACCAACGTCCGCACCAATCAGCTGGAACATACGGGTGTTATTGTCACGCAGCGCGCCAATATGGTACTGCTGCACCCATTCACGACGCTGATATTCAGAAGCCAGATACAGCAGAACGCCGGTTTTGAACTGGGCAATTTCTTCAGTCGTTGGCGTTTCACCGTTCAGACGACGGGCCAGAATGCCGTCCAGCGTCGCATCATCCGCTTCGCCAAACACCACAACATCCAGTGCGTGGTCGGAGACTTTGCAGCCGTGCGCTGCGAAATGATCCATACGTTTTTTCAGGGCATCACGCAGATCGCTGAAACGGGTAATTGACACATCAGAGGCCGCTTCCAGTTTCTTCATATAGTCCACGAACGTCGCGGCCTGGATGTTGAAGGCTTTGTCCGGACGCCAGCTCGGCAGAACTTTAACGTCAAAACTACTGTCCTGCGCCACGGCTTTGTGATGTTCCAGAGAATCGATCGGATCATCGGTGGTGCCGACCATTTTCACGTTCATCTGTTTCATGATGCCACGGGCAGAAAAGTTATCCTGCGCCAGTAAAGCATTACCGCGCTCCCAGATTTCGCCTGCGGTAGACGGAGAAAGCAATTTACCGGTGATGCCGAACGGACGACGCAGCTCGAGGTGAGTCCAGTGGTACAGCGGGTTACCGATGGTGTGCGGAACCGTTGCTGCCCAGGCGTCAAACTTCTCGCGGTCAGTAGCATCACCGGTACACATACGCTCAGGCACACCATTGGTACGCATCGCGCGCCATTTGTAGTGATCGCCTTTCAGCCATACGTCGTACATGTTTTTAAATTTATAATCCTGCGCAATCAGCTCAGGCGGCAAATGGCAGTGGTAGTCGAAAATGGGCTCATCTTTCGCGTAGTCGTGATACAGGCGACGTGCGAATTCTGTGTCGAGAAGGAAATCTTCCGTTAAAAACTGCGCCATCTTAGGATCCTCATCATGAATTCTGTAGAGTTGTCTCTCAATGGTGAGAAGTTATCACACCAATTCAGTTTATCGTCCAGCTCTTTTTAGGGGTACTCTTCCGCGAAAGTGGGCGATTTCCGTTGTAAAACACACACTAATTCTCTGTAAAACAAAAACTTTAGAGTCTTTAAGCACTGACCGCTATTATCCTCACATTCCGAGTGTGATTTTGTGATGTCACTCAAACTTTAAATCGGTATGACAAGTTATTTCTCTGTCAGCAATCCCCGCCGCCCGCTGACGGCTTGCATAAAGCCGTTTTAACTCTCTTTTCCTCGATTGTGAACAAATCGTAAAGTTGTTACACCACTTTCGTTTGATTTTTCCGGTACTGGTTGTTACGTAACCAGTGAAAAGTGTGACGCATGTCGACAAAAAAACTATTAACTCTGTAAAATCAAGTAAATAACCGTGAAGTTAAAAAAGTTAAGTAAGCACACAGTTTAAATGTGGTTTTGTGATGTCATTCAAATTTTAAATCTGTATGACAAGTTATCTTTGCTGCGTCCGGACAAGAGCGTCAGAGATTACCTGCCACGTCCTTTCGCTGTTGCCGGACAACACTTCTCAGGTGCAGTCAGCCGGAAGGTGAAGCAGTTGTTCTGGTGTGCAGGAAGTTCATCGGATCCTTACGCACAGATAAGAATAAAGCAGTGCGTGAGTCATCGGGCAGCTCCCCCAGCGAAATCCTCTGGCGGCGATGTTCCCGGAAAACACTTTAAGGAAAAGCCAGAAGCCCATGCTGAGTCAGATGGCGCGAAATGTGCGATGACAGGCTCAGCCGTCATTGCCGGATTATTTACTGGGAGTGAGTTAAATGGGTAAGATCAAAGGGTTACGCTGGTACATGATCGGGCTGGTCACAGTCGGGACTGTACTGGGTTATTTAACACGTAACGCCATAGCCGCTGCAGCACCGACACTGATGAGTCAGCTCAACATCAGTACACAACAATATTCTTATATTATCGCCGCCTATTCTGCCTGCTATACCCTGATGCAGCCGGTAGCCGGTTATGTTCTCGACGTGATGGGCACCAAAGTCGGTTACGCCATGTTTGCCATCATGTGGGCCATCTTCTGTATGGCGACCGCGCTGGCCAGCAGCTGGGGTGGACTCGCTATCGCGCGTGGTGCTGTCGGTATGGCAGAAGCCGCGATGATCCCTGCCGGCCTGAAAGCCAGCAGCGAATGGTTCCCGGCAAAAGAACGTTCTATTGCCGTCGGTTACTTTAACGTTGGTTCTTCTATCGGCGGGATGATTGCGCCACCGCTGGTTGTCTGGTGCATCATCATGCACAGCTGGCAGCTCGCGTTCGTCATCACCGGTGGGCTCAGCATGCTTTGGGCAATCAGCTGGTTAGTTCTCTACAAACACCCGAAAGACCAGAAAAAACTCAGTAACGAAGAACGCGATTACATTCTGGAAGGTCAGGAAGCACAGCACCAAACCACCAACGGCAAGAAAATGTCTGCCTGGGAGATCCTGCGTAACCGTCAGTTCTGGGGTATCGCGCTGCCACGTTTTCTGGCTGAACCGGCCTGGGGCACATTCAATGCCTGGATCCCATTGTTTATGTTCAAGGTGTATGGCTTCAACCTGAAAGAAATCGCGATGTTCGCCTGGATGCCGATGCTGTTTGCTGACCTCGGTTGTATCCTGGGTGGTTATCTGCCGCCGTTCTTCCAGAAACATTTTAAAGTGAACTTGATCGTTTCCCGCAAAATGGTCGTGACCATGGGTGCAGTCCTGATGATAGGCCCTGGCATGATCGGCCTGTTCACCAGCCCTTACGCTGCTATCGCTTTATTGTGTGTGGGTGGCTTTGCTCACCAGTCACTGTCTGGCGCGCTGATTACGCTCTCTTCTGATGTGTTTGGTCGTAACGAAGTGGCGACAGCCAACGGACTGACCGGGATGGCCGCCTGGACAGCAAGTACCCTGTTTGCACTGGTCGTTGGTGCGCTGGCCGATACCATCGGTTTCAGCCCGCTGTTTGCGGCGCTCGCCGTCTTCGACTTGCTGGGTGCAATCATCATCTGGACAGTATTGCAGAACCGTTCCGCCGTTGAACCGGTACCGGCTCCGCTAAAAACCGCGAAAGCCTGATCCGCTGATTGCAGCCCGGTAAGATCCTTTGCCGGGCTTTGCTTTTTCTGAGATATCCCCCCTGCCTTTCTGACCAATGCACGGTGCATCCCCTCTTCTTAAACCGTATACTGGTACTTGTATAACAGGTCCCGGGATCTGTCAGACTCATTCGTTGCAGGTTCACTACTTTAAAGAGCACTCACATGGAATCCACAGACACCAGACGCCTTTATCAACAACTGGCTGCCACGCTCAAGGAGCGCGTTGAGACCGGAGTCTATCCGGTTGGCGAGAAACTTCCCGCCGAACGTCTGATTTCCGATGAAATGAACGTCAGCCGCACCGTGGTACGCGAAGCGATAATCATGCTGGAAGTGGAAGGTTATGTGGAAGTCCGTAAAGGATCGGGCATTCATGTGATGTCCAACCAGCAGCGCCATCTGGTCGTGCCGGATTGCGGCAGTGAATTTGGCACCGCAGGTCCGTTTGAGTTATTGCAGGCGCGCCAGTTGATTGAAAGTAACATTGCGGAGTTTGCCGCCACGCAGGTCACCAAGCAGGACATCATGCGCCTGATGGAAATTCAGGAGCATGCGCGGCAGGAAGACCGGTTCCGTGATTCAGAATGGGATCTTAAATTTCACGTGCAGGTGGCGCAGGCGACGCAAAACAGCGCGCTGGCCACCATCGTCGAAAAGATGTGGAGCCAGCGTCTGCACAACCCGTACTGGCGCAAGCTGCATGAACATATCGACGAAAAGTCGATCGAAAGCTGGTGTGAAGATCATGACCTGATCCTTAAAGCGTTGATCCGCCGCGATCCGCACGCGGCAAAACTGGCAATGTGGCAGCATCTGGAAAACACCAAACAAATGCTTTTCCGCGCCACCAGTGATGATTTCGAGTTCAATGTAGACCGTTATCTGTATTCAGAAAATCCGGTGGTTCATCTCGATCAGCCTCTGGTGAATAATAAATAAACCCGCATTACGGCAGGTTCATTCACCCAACCTGCCATTTTCCTGCCTCTGCAAGAAACTTCTCTTCCCTGTCAGTCACTGTCGAGTAGTGTCAGTCAATGTAAAACCCTTTTCCATAACGTGCTTCAGGCTTAAATGATCGGCCCCGACGCGCTATATTTACCTGTCTGAGCTATTGTTATTTTGTTACAGTTAGACGACTTTTCTTACCCGTTTGCGCCAGGTGAAACACGGCAAAACGACGCGTAGGAACGCACAAGACTCGCAACCAGACCGCACGCCAGGGAAGAGGCGACCAATATCAGCCTTACAGGTAGCGTCGAGACAGTTTCTCCGCTGATGTATTTCGCTGACTCACTGAACATGATGGAGTTTTAAGAAACAGATGGAAATTATCAGTTCTCTCATCGATGCACTCTGGCAACAAGATTATAAAACCCTGGCTGACCCATCGCTGGTCTGGGCGCTGTACCTGATTTTATTCATGATCATTTTTCTTGAAAACGGCCTGCTACCTGCGGCGTTTTTGCCCGGCGACAGCCTGTTAATTTTGGTCGGTGTGCTGATCGCCAAAGACGCGATGAATTTCCCGCTCACCATTTTCCTGCTGACCAGCGCTGCCAGCCTGGGTTGCTGGCTCAGTTATGTGCAGGGGAAATGGCTGGGAAATACGCGAATAGTCCAAAGCTGGCTCGGGCACTTGCCTGTTCATTATCACGAACGCGCCCACGCGCTGTTCCATAAACACGGTCTTTCGGCCCTGCTGGTGGGCCGTTTTCTGGCCTTCGTCCGCACCCTGTTGCCGACCATCGCCGGTTTATCAGGGCTTAGCAGCAGCCGCTTTCAGTTCTTCAACTGGGTCAGCGGATTCCTGTGGATCATGATCCTTACCTCGCTGGGCTATTTCCTCGGTAAAACGCCGCTGTTCCTCAAATATGAAGATCAGGTGATGAACTGTCTGATGTTATTACCGGTGCTGTTGCTGATCGGCGGGCTGGTCGGTTCGATTGTGGTGCTGTGGCGTAAAAAGCACGCCGACCGCCAGAATAAAGGCAAAAGCGCATAATGAGCCGCAGGTTTCTTAAACGTTCTTTTCTTTTGCCGGTGATGATCATGCTGCTGGCCGCCGCCGCCATGATAGGGCTGGCTGTTTCACGGATACCCGCCAGCGGCAATGCGCTGCAAATCCGCCCGGCTAAAGCAGGTATTTCGCTACCTGACGGCTTTTTTGTATATCAGGGGCTCAGCCAGCGTGGGATCCATATCAAAAGCATTACGCCACTCGATGACGGACTGGTTATTCAGCTCGATTCCTCTGAACAGCGCCAGATGGCGCAAAGCGTTTTGCAGGATATTCTGCCGCCAGGATTCCTTATTCAGAACTGTGAGCCGCCCCATGCGAGGGTGTGGCTGGATAAGCTCAACCGGGACCGGTTGAAGTTTGGGTAAGCACTTCGGCTGTTTTGGTTAAATTGTCTGATATCACCGCCCATTTGGCGGTGATATTATTTATAAGCTAGTTATACACAAAATCTATTGTTTGACGTTCTCTGTTCAAGGAATTAAGTGCCACACTCACTTAAACATCAAAAGGAAGCTATACGATGAAACTGACCTTATCTGCACTGCTGCTCACCCCTGCGTTACTCTTCACCACAACCAGCTTTGCTGCACCACAGCCTGAAAGCTGCGTGACCAAACAACACGAAATTCAGAAACAAATCGACGAAGCCCGCGCGCACAAAAATCAGAACCGCGTTAATGGTCTTGAGAAAGCGCTGCGTGAAAATAAGGCGCATTGTACCGACGCTGGCTTGAAAGCTGAGAATGAAAAAGGTGTTAAAGAGAAACGTGAAAAAGTCAGCGAGCGCGAGCAGGAGCTGAAAGAAGCTCAGGCAAAAGGCGATCACGATAAAATCGTTAAAAAACAGCAGAAGTTACAGGAAGCACAAGCGGAATTGAAAGAGGCTCAGGGCCACTAATTTCGTTCCGTCAGAGGTGATTTTGCACCCTGCCACGGAGGATTTTTGGGTGATCTTGCTTTTTGAAACAGACAATTCGCATTTGCGATCACCTGAATATCCGCTATGTTAAAAGTTCGAATCAGTTAACGTATGGAGTGACTTACACATGGCGAGTAATACATCAGAACAACTGCGGGCTGAATTAAAGTCATTGGCAGATACCCTGGAAGAGGTGCTCCAGACTTCTACCGATAAGCCGAAAGCTGAACTCGATAAACTGCGCGGTAAAGCAGAATCCCTGCTCAAAGACACGCGCGCACGTCTGAGCGATACGGGTGACAAAATTGCCTATCAGACAAAAGAAATTGCCGGCAAAGCCGACGATTATGTACATGAAAAACCCTGGACGGGCGTCGGTATTGGTGCCGCGGTCGGCGTAGTCATCGGCGTTCTGTTAGCTCGCCGATAATTATGGCTGAACCGTTAAAACCTGCACCACAAGGACCGGGTAAAGGGCTTTTCGACATCATTCAACGTGTCGCCACCGTGGTGGTCGGCATTGTCGAAACGCGCGTCAGACTGGCCGTAATTGAGCTGGAAGAGGAAAAGGCCAATATTTTCCAATTGCTGCTCATGGCCGGTATTACCCTGATCTTTACTGCCTTCGGCCTGATGAGCCTGCTGGTTGTCCTCTTCTGGGCAATCGATCCGGCTTATCGCCTGATGGCCATGGGCACTACGACCGGCGTACTGCTGCTGCTGGCGGTGATTCTTGGTGCAATGACGCTGGCGAAAGCTAAGCGATCCACACTGCTCAGCCTCACGCGCAAGCAACTTGACGTCGATCGCGCCCTGCTTGAGAAGGATGACGAGCAATGAGCACCCCGGACCGCGCTATCGAGAAAGTCAGAATTTTGCGCAAGATACAGCGCCAGCGGAATGAGTTATCTCATGCCGGTGCTGACTGGCTGGATGCCACTGCAAAAATCGACCGCGGCTGGGTGAAACTCGTGGATATGCGTAAATATCTGGTGGTTGGCTCCAGTCTGGTCGCCGTCTACGGTATTCGCCATCCCAGCGTGATTGTCCGCTGGTCACGACGTGCTTTCGGGATCTGGGGAACGGTACGTTTGTTCCGTAAGACCTTCGCTCAGAAATAAGCGCTCTGCTCTTCACGTCAATGCTTTCACTTCTGAGGGCCGGATGAACATTCATCTGGCCCTTTTCTTTTTGAATAACAATCCTAAGCCCGTTCAATTTTTTTGAAGCTTTCAGACAGATTTACTTGCTAACAAAGCATCGTCATTCCCCCTATTATCTCGTCATCAACTGATGCGGTAACGGCAGGAAACATTTTCCGACCGGGCCGGTAACATTTAAAGCTCAATTTGAGCACATGACGTTCGGAGAGAAATTAGATGACTAAGTTACAAGACACTGCCCTGCTGGTTGCCCGTATTCTGATGCCAATTCTGTTTATCGTCGCAGGCTGGGGCAAAATCAATGGTTACACCGCAACCGCCGGTTACATGACTTCCATGGGCGTGCCAAGCTTCTTCCTGCCACTGACCATCCTGCTGGAATTCGGCGGCGGCCTGGCAATTCTTTTCGGTTTCCTGACCCGTACTACCGCGCTGATTACCGCCGTCTTCACCATCCTGACCGCGCTTATCTTCCATACTGATTTCGCTCAGGGCGTTAACCAGATGATGTTCATGAAAAACCTGTCCATTGCCGGTGGTTTCTTCGTCCTGTTTGCTTCAGGTCCTGGTGCATTCAGCATCGACCGTTTGATCAAGAAAAACTGGTAATCGTCCGACACCAGGGATAACGCCGGACATCGCGCCGGCAATACCCGGCTATACTTGAATAATTAGATAATATGTAAGACCTGCAGGGCGATGTGATTTATCACCTCGCCCTTTTTTATTTCTGAAAAAACATCTGAAAGCAAGGTAGAAGACCATGGGACAATTAGTAGATGGTATCTGGCAAGACACCTGGTACGACACCAAGTCTACCGGCGGACACTTCAAACGTTCCGTATCGCAATTCCGTAACTGGGTAACTGCAGACGGCACTCCCGGTGAACATGGCGTGGGCGGCTTTGCGGCAGAACGCGACCGCTATCATCTGTATGTTTCTCTCGCCTGCCCGTGGGCGCACCGGACTTTGCTGATGCGTACGCTAAAAGGCCTTGAGGATATTATTCCGGTTTCCGTAGTACATCCGCTGATGCTGGAAAATGGCTGGACCTTCGGGACCGATTTCCCGGCCGCCACGGGCGACGATCTGTATCACCTGAACTTTGCCTATGAAATCTATCTGCGCGCGCAGAAGGATTACACCGGACGCGTCACGGTGCCGATCCTGTGGGACAAAAAGCAGCAGACCATCGTCAGCAATGAATCCGCCGATATCATCCGTATGTTCAACAGCGCGTTTGACGCCGTGGGTGCGCGAGCGGGCGATTATTATCCGCAGTCTTTACGTCCGGCGATCGATGAGATTAATGAATGGGTATATCCGCAGATCAACAACGGCGTGTATAAAGCCGGTTTCGCAACGTCTCAGGATGCTTACGATGAAGCGGTGAATGGCGTGTTTACTGCGCTGGAACGCGCGGAGGATTTACTGGGTAAACACCGTTTTCTGACCGGCAATCAGCTGACCGAGGCCGATCTTCGCCTGTGGACTACGCTGGTGCGATTTGATCCGGTTTACGTTACGCATTTCAAATGCGACCGTCACCGCATCAGCGATTACCCAAATCTTTACGGCTTTCTGCGCGATATCTATCAGATGCCGGGCATCCGTGATACCACCGACTTCGCGCATATCCGCAACCACTATTACCGCAGCCACGCGACGATCAATCCTTACGGCATTATCTCCACCGGCCCGGCGCAGGATTTAGAATCGGATCACGGTCGCGATACCCGCTTCTGACCTGCTCCTTCCCCTTTCACAAGGGGGAAGGCTGGAAAAGTATGGGAGTGATGAGCGAAGACAAAATCACTTCGCTTCGCGCGTGCCCAGCAGTTTAACGATTTCACGCAGGAACCAGGCTTTGGCCTCGCCCATGCTGTCGCGACGCCACGCCATAATGATGTCGGTTTCGTGATTGTATTCCGCACTCACCACCCGCAAACGCCCTTCGGCGATGTCTTTTTCCACCATCGGATACGGCATCGTCGCCACACCTAAGCCTGCCAGCAGGGCCTGACGTTTTTCTTCCAGCGTACTTACCGTCAGACGTTGTTGTTTGTCCAGCAGCTGCACGGTCAGCACCGGGCGCTCGCGGGCGGTATCGGCCACGGCAATCCCGCGATATTTTACGCGACTGACGTCTGAAAGCGGTTCCGCTTCCAGATGGATGGGATGATCCGGTGCGGCCACGTACACGCTGACCAGCTTATACAGCTTACGGCTGTTGATTTCCGTCGATGAGCGGAAGTGCATATCGGGGGCGATGACGATGTCAGCGCGGCCCTGCTCAAGACGTTCCCAGGCACCGGCCAGGACTTCGGTGATTAGCGACACCTGCGTATTGGCTTTCAGCGCCAGTTTTTCAACCAGCGGAAAGAGTTTAGTCGCCGGTGACAGCGCTTCACAGACGATGGTGATCTGCGTTTCCCAGCCACGCGCCAGCGCTTCGGCATCGACGGTCAGTTTATCCGCCGCTTCCAGCAGTACGCGGCCACGTTCGAGCAGCATACGGCCCACATTGGTGAATTTTGTCCGATGACCTGAACGGTCAAACAGCACTACGTCCAGCTCCTCTTCCAGCTTTTGCATGGTGTAGCTCAGGGCTGACGGGACGCGGCCCAGCTCATCGGCAGCGGCGGCAAAACTGCCCCGCCGGTCTATGGCGTCCATGACCCTTAAAGCTTCCAGTGTGAGTGCGCGATCCTTAGCCATTCTTTTCTCTTTCAGGAAATTTGAATATAGCGACCAGATTAACTGGCTAACAATCACACGTCCAGACGCTTACCATTTATCCATTGAAATTTTTAACTGAGGCGACCGCCATGATTACCAGCAGAACGGCAAAAGAGTGCGGCACCGCTGACTTTGGCTGGCTGCAAGCCCGCTACACGTTTTCCTTTGGCCACTACTTCGATCCTAAATTGATGGGCTACGCCTCATTGCGCGTGCTGAATCAGGAAGTGCTGGCGCCAGGTGCCAGTTTTCAGCCACGAACTTATCCACGTGTGGATGTATTGAATCTGGTATTACAGGGGGAAGCCGAGTACCGCGACAGTGAAGGGCACAGCGTGCGCGTAAAAGCGGGAGAAGCGGCGTTGTTATCGACCCAGGCCAACGTCAGCTACAGCGAGCTGAACACCAGCGATAAACAACCGCTGACGCGCATGCAGCTGTGGCTCGATGCCTGCCCGGAGCATGAAAATCCGGTGACGCAAAAAATGGCGCTGCCAAATACGAAAAGTTTTCTGCTGGCTTCTCCGGATGGCGAAGCGGGCAGCCTGCAACTGCGGCAAAGCGTGTGGATCCATCATCTGGATTTAGCCGCGGGTGAACATATTTCGATTCCAATCCGCGGGCCTCGTGCGTATTTACAGTCAATTCATGGACAGGTGGATGCGCAGGGCTCAGCCAGCCGCGAATCCCAAAAACTGACCTGCGGCGATGGCGCGTTCATTCATCAGGAAAATAGCCTGACCGTCTCCGCCAGCACGCCGCTGCGGGCATTGCTGATCGATTTGCCGGTCTAAAATATTTTGCGAATCACAGAAAGGCGAAAGCCCGCACAGAGTTATCTGCGCGGGCTTTCTTTTGACGAGGGAATTGACCGTTAAGCCGCTTTCATTTTATGAAAAGGGTCGTGGACAGTCATTCGTCTGTATAAGCTTCCGGAAAGATAAAACCCCGCGCAAATTGCTCTGCGCGGGGTTTCTTTAGACGAGGGAGTTGACCGTTAAGCCGGGTTCTGTCGTGGACAGTCATTCGTCTAGGCCAGCAATCGCTCACTGGCTCAAGCAGCCTACCCGGGTTCAGTACGGGCCGTACCATGTGAACCCCTATTTGGCCTTGCTCCGGGTGGAGTTTACCATGCCACGAACTGTTGCCAGCCGCGCGGTGCGCTCTTACCGCACCCTTTCACCCTTACCTGATCCCACTTGCGTGGGCCATCGGCGGTTTGCTCTCTGTTGCACTTGTCGTAAGCTCGCGCTTCCCAGGCGTTACCTGGCACCCTGCCCTATGGAGCCCGGACTTTCCTCCCCTCCATCTGTCTCCCCCGAAAGGGACGGCAACGAAGCGGCGACTGTCTGGTCAACTCCGCGGCGGATGATAGGGTATTACGCCCTATTTGTCACCCTCTTGCTCATCAAGCGCGTATTTATACAACGCATTCTTTTTCACACCGTGGATTTCGGCGGCCAGCGCGGCGGCTTTTTTCAACGGAAGTTCTTTTTGCAGCAGCGCCAGCGTGCGCAAAGCTTCTGCCGGTAACGCCTCGGTATCGGCTTTATGGCCTTCAACGATCAGGACCATTTCACCGCGCTTGCGCGTTTCATCTTCAAGCACCCAGGCCAGTAATGCGCCGACGCCGTCGCCGCGAATATTTTCCCAGGTTTTGGTCAGCTCACGGGCAAGCACCACGTAGCGATCCGGCCCCCAGACTTCCACCATATCCTGCAGGCTGTCGAGCAGACGATGGGTGGATTCATAGAAAATCAGCGTGCGTGGCTCTTCGATCAGTGCCTGAAGGGTATCTTTTCGCGATTTTGTTTTCGCAGGCAGAAAACCTTCATAACAGAAGCGATCGGAAGGCAAACCGGCGGCGGATAACGCCGCGATCGCCGCACAGGCACCCGGCAAGGGCACCACGCGCACACCGGCTTCACGACAGCGACGCACCAGATGGTAGCCGGGGTCATTAATCAGCGGCGTTCCGGCATCGGAAACTAGCGCAATGCTTTGACCTTCCTGAAGTTTTGATAATAAATGCTCAGCTTTTTGCTGTTCGTTGTGGTCATGAAGCGGATACATTTTGGCGCTGATACCAAAATGGTGCAGCAATAATCCGGTATGACGGGTATCCTCCGCCGCAATCAAATCCACGCTGCTCAGCACGGCCAATGCACGTTGGGTAATATCCCCTAAATTGCCGATTGGCGTGGGTACGATGTACAGCGTTGATGCAGAAATATCTGCTTGATCGTGTTGATTCATTGTTTCATCCGGATTGCCGATTTAATATTGAGCATCTTGAAAAAAACATCACTGGAAACTGAATGCCTTCCTCAATGACTTTTCGTACCCGTTCGGGACGTTTGCTCCCTGCCATTATCGTAGCGATGCTTCTCGCCAGCTGTACCGGTCAGTCGCCACAGGCACCGACTGAAAGTGTCCAGGGGGCAGCGTCCGGCAGCTCTGACTATTATCTGCAACAGGCACAGCAAAGCGGTGATGATAACAAGGCTGACTGGCAATTGCTTGCAGTGCGTGCCCTGATACGCGAAGGCAAACTGCCTCAGGCGGCCGATCAGCTCGCCAAGCTGCCGCAGAATCTGAGCTCAGAACAAACCACCGAGCAGCAACTGACCGCCGCCCAATTGCAAATAGCGCAGAAGAATTTCACCGATGCGGCGACCAGCCTGAGTAAGTTGGATCCGACCAACCTGACCAATGATCAGAAGGCACGTTACTATCAGGCGCAAATCGACGCCAGTCAGGGCCGCACCAGTCTGGGGGTGATCCGCGCGTATATCGCACAGGAACCGCTGTTGCAGGGCCAGCCGCATCAGGACAATATCGACCGCACCTGGATGTCGCTGACACAGCTTTCTGCGCAGGATGCCGCCAGCATTGTTATCAATGCGGACGAAAATACATTGCAGGGATGGCTGGATTTACTCAGCGTCTGGCAGAGCAATAAGCAGGATCCCGATCTGCTGAAAGCCGGTATCAAAGACTGGCAGCGCCGTTATCCGGTCAATCCGGCAGCCAAAAATCTGCCAACACAGCTGAATAATGTGCTGACGTTCCAGCCAGCATCTACCGGTAAAATTGCGCTATTCCTGCCGATGAGCGGCCCGGCGCAAGTGTACGGCAATGCCATCCAGCAGGGCTTTAATGCCGCGATGACCGGTCAGATTTCGCAACCGGCACCACAAAATGCACCGGTCGATCAAAATGCGCAGGCTCAGCCCGCCACGGATCCTGATGCCGCTGTCAGCACCTCTGCGCCGGACGCGAGCGCAAGTACAGCAACGCCGCCAGAACAGCCGCAAACGTCTGTTCCTGCCGCCGTACCGGTTGCCAGCAGCAATGCACAGGTCAAAATCTACGACACTAATGGCCAGCCGCTCAGCGCGTTGCTGACGCAGGCTCAGCAAGATGGCGCAACGCTTGTCGTCGGTCCGTTGCTGAAAGATCAGGTGAACGAGCTGTCCTCTGATCAAACCCCGTTGAACGTTTTAGCGCTCAATCAGCCAGAAACTGAGAAAAACGCCCCAAATATCTGTTACTTTGCGCTCTCGCCGGAAGACGAGGCACAGGATGCCGCCCGCCATATGTGGTCGCAGCAAAAACGTATGCCGTTACTGCTGGTTCCGCGTGGCAACTTTGGCGACCGAATCGCACAGGCGTTTGCTAATGAATGGCAGAAGCTGGGAGGTCAGACCGTCCTGAAACAAGGTCTGGGTTCTGCGGGTGAATTACGTTCATCCATCGGCAGCGGTATTCGTATGACAGGGACGCCGGTCATTGCCAGCAATGCAGCCGCTCCGGCACAAGCGCAGGGTGTGACCATCGGCGGGATCACCATTCCTGCACCACCGACTGATGCTCAGATTGTTCAGGGCAGCTCAGGCGGCGCAGTGGATTCAGTCTACGTAGTCGCCACACAAAGCGAACTGACGCTGATTAAACCGATGCTCGATATGAGTGGCAGCGGCCGTTCACGTCCTTCTGTCTATGCCAGCTCCCGCAGCTATCAGGCCGGTGCAGGTCCGGATTACCGACTGGAAATGGAAGGCGTGCAGTTTAGCGATATTCCATTGCTGGCAGGTTCTAACCCGGCGCTGATGCAGCAGGCCACCGCAAAATTCGGCAACGATTACTCGCTGGTGCGTCTCTACGCAATGGGGATTGATGCCTGGAATCTGGCCAATCACTTTTCCCAAATGCGCACGTTGCCGGGCTTTGAAGTTTCCGGCAGCACAGGAGATCTGAGCGCCAACGCTAACTGCGTGATCCATCGTAAACTCCCGTGGCTGCAATACCGTCAGGGCTCGCTGGTGCCGGTTTCCTCTTAAGACGTGATTCTAAGGGATACCTGAAACAGCGCTAGCGCGAAGGGAATTCAGAACTTTACAGGTACAAGGACGTACTGATGTTTGGAAATGTGTCAAAGTTGCGCGCAAGATCGTGTGGGGATCAGTATGAGGCTTTCGCACGACACTATCTTGAACGCGAAGGGTTAACCTTTGTGGCGGCCAATGTGGCATGCCGCACGGGAGAGATAGACCTGATCATGCGCGACCAGCAAACCTGGGTGTTTGTTGAAGTTCGCTACCGGCGCAATGCGAAATTTGGCGGCGCGGCGGAAAGCGTAACGCGTCAAAAACAGCAGCGATTACTGCGCGCTGCATCTTTCTGGCTTGCCGCACGTCAAGCAAGCTTTGACACATCATCTTGCCGTTTTGATGTTTTTGCCATCACCGGCAGCCAGATAGAATGGCTGCGTGATGCCTTCAATGCGGAATAAATATTATGACGACTGACTGGACGAAAACCCGTGCTGGATAGAATCAAAGTCTGCTTTACCGAAAGTATCCAAACCCAGATTGCAGCGGCAGAAGCCTTGCCTGACGCGATTTCCCGCGCCGCGATGACGCTGGTGCAATCGCTGCTCAACGGCAATAAAATTCTGTGCTGCGGTAACGGCACTTCTGCGGCCAATGCTCAGCATTTTTCCGCCAGTCTGATTAATCGTTTTGAAACTGAACGTCCGAGCCTTCCAGCAATCTCACTCTGTGCAGATAACATTGTGCTGACCGCCATCGCGAATGACCGGCTGCATGACGAAATCTATGCCAAACAGGTGCGGGCGCTGGGACAAGCGGGCGACGTTCTGTTGGCTATATCTACCCGCGGCAACAGCCGTGATATTGTGAAAGCCGTTGAAGCAGCGGTAACCCGTGATATGACGATTGTGGCACTGACGGGTTATGACGGCGGCGAGCTGGCGGGTTTACTGGGGCCTCACGACGTTGAGATCCGCATCCCGTCCCATCGCAGCGCCCGTATTCAGGAAATGCATATGCTCACAGTGAATTGCCTCTGTGACCTGATTGATAGCACGCTGTTCCCTCACCAGGACGATTAAGGAGTTCCAATGAAGGCAAGTTCCCTCTTTGCAGTAGTGTTTAGCGCCCTTCTTTTACAAGGTTGTGTTGCCGCCGCCGTTGTTGGCGTAGCTGGCGTGGCCACCAAAACCACCACTGACCCGCGGACCGTCGGTACTCAGGTAGACGACAGCACGCTGGAAGCCCGTGTTTCCAATGCCATGAGTAAAGATAAACAGCTGAAAGACGAAGCCCGTATCGTGGCGACCGCCTATCAGGGCAAAGTCCTGCTGACCGGCCAGACACCGACGCCGGATATGGCCGCACGCGCCAAGCAGATTGCAGTTGGCGTGGAAGGTGCAACCGAAGTGTATAACGAGATCCGCACCGGCAAGCCAGTCAGCATGGGTACGGCGTCCACCGATACCTGGATCACCACCAAAGTCCGCTCGCAACTGCTGACCAGTGACTCAGTGAAATCGTCCAACGTGAAAGTGACCACCGAAAACGGCGAAGTCTTCCTGCTGGGGCTGGTGACACCAGAAGAAGGCAAATCTGCGGCGGGTATCGCAGCAGGCGTGAGCGGCGTGAAACACGTCACCACGGCGTTTACTTACGTGAAGTAATTCCGACGGTTGTCAGACGTTAGTGACGAAAAAGGACAGCGCTCAGGCTGTCCTTTTTTATGGTTCAACTCAGCCAGACCTAGTTCAGTTTATGTTCCACCAGGAAAGATTCGCCGCCGAGCTGGCTCATCTGGCGCAGGATCCACTGCTGTCTGCGCATAACATACGCCGACGGCGCGTTGACCTTAAAAAGATGTGGATTAGGCAGCACTGCCGCCAGCAATGCCGCCTGCGATGCGGTCAGCTTACTGGCGGGTTTATGGAAGAAGTGCTGAGAGGCCTGCTCGACGCCGAAGACGCCATCGCCAAACTCCACGATGTTCAGGTAAACCGTCAGGATGCGTCGCTTGGTCCAGACCGTTTCAATGCCAACGGTCAACCCGGCTTCCAGCCCTTTACGGATCCAGCTGCGACCGTCCCATAAGAAGAGATTTTTTGCGGTTTGCTGCGACAGGGTCGATGCGCCACGCATTTTACCGCCCTCTTTATCACGATCGAGCACCGACTGAATGGCATCCACATCAAATCCCCAATGCTCCGGGAATTTTTGGTCTTCTGCCGCCATGACGGCCAGTGCCATCGGCGAGGCAATTTCGTCCATAGACACCCAGTCGGAATGCGCGATGTAGCCAAAGTCGCCGGTCAGCCATGCCGAGACCTGCCTTTCCACCATGACAGCTGAAAATGGCACCGGCAAAAACGCGAAAATAACGATACCTGCTATCCATAAGCAGGGTATCAATATTAGTATACGTTTGAGCCATAACAGTGGCTTACGTAACAGACCTCTTTTAGAAGATTTATTCATTCAGCACTTTCCACAACACATCTGACCATCTAATCAATCTCCGTAAGAAGCTGCCGGTTCAGGCTAGCGAAATAACGACTCGAATTGCTAACAATCTGTTTATGTTGTTAAGATTTTTACCCATAAACTGAACAAATAAAAATTTTTTTGATCCATATCATCAATGAGTTCCGCATCATGGGAACCGGTTCCCACGCCTTTTATCTCATTTTTTTTTCGGGTGATCTCTGGTTGTAAGCGGTAAAAAATCGAAAAAAAATTGATTAACAACTCTAATGAATTGAATTACGTAAACTGAACGAATTCTCATCAATCCCTCTCTGAAATTTCTTGCCACTAAGTCAAACCTGCAACGCAAATAAAGCGAAATTCAGCGGGAAATTTACGCTTATGTCTGGCATTTTCCTTTCCAACCTAAGTGAAATTTTTTCATTATCTTTAGGCAACTCAAAACTGCCGTTCATTTTGATCAAAATATGATCACGCGATACCTATAAATCATGAATTACAGTGGGTTGCCACACTGTTATACAACTTCACGGTGATTAACGACACTGAAATTCTGTAGGAAAAACCAGCAAATCAGTGCCCTTATTTTCATGAACATAAGCAAAACTGCGTTCCTGTGTGGAGACATCAGCAACCTTCATTTGTAATCTCTCAAAAATCCTGCGATAAAGACTTGATGTTTTGTATAGACAAAGACTAATCTACATCACAGTTTTTAATGAATGTTGTAACAGTTCAGCTTATATTTGTTATGTTGATTGCTACAGGATGTATTAGACTTAACGCTTAATTCCAAGACCTGCGAAATCCAAACCCTAACAACTATCGTGGGTTACCTCTTTCCCTGGTGTTGGCGCAGTATTCGCGCACCCCGGCCTCGGCTGGGGTTATTTTTTTTCAGCGTTTGCCGTCCATTCGCGCAATACCTGTATATCATTTCGCCACTCGGCCTTCAGTTCATCAATCCATTCCTGCACGTTATCCCACCATGCCGGTAACGTCGGCGTCTGAATCTGCTGCGCCAGTTGTTGCAAATGCTTAAGACCTACCGAACCCGCCGCGCCTTTAATTTTGTGCCCTTCTTCCGCAATTCCTTTCTGGTCACGCGCTGTCATATTGGAATCCAACACCGCGAGATAACCCGGCATCATTTTTTCGAACATGTCTGCGCTCTGATAAATCAACTGCGGGCCAACCAGATCGATATACTGCTCCAGCATGGCGGTATCGAGTAAAGCTTCGCTGTCTTTCATCACTACGGGCTCCTTCTGCACAAGGGAAACATCGGGCTGATGATCCCAGAACTGCTGGATCTTCGCGGTCAGCGCAGAAACGGACAGCGGCTTGCTCAGCACATCGTCCATACCTGCGTCGAGATACTCTTTTTTGTCTTTCAGTACGTTGGCCGTGAGCGCGATCAGCGGCGGCAAATGCTGACCGGCGTAATCGGCGCGCAGTTTACGGGCGATATCCAGTCCGGTCATATCCGGTAGCTGGATATCCAAAAGCACCAGATCGAATTCCTGTGGATCGAACATCTCCAGCGCATCATGGCCGTTCATCGCCACTTCCACGCTGTTACCGAGTTTCTCCAGCACCGAGCGCGCCACAATGACGTTCAGCTCAATATCTTCCACCAGCAGCACGTGCAGCGCCGGCAGCGGCATATCCTCTTCTTCATCAGTCTGTGCCACCGGTGCATCCAGCGTCGGAGCGCGTACGGTTAACGTGAAGCTTGATCCCTGCCCCGGTACGCTGCTGACGGTGATATCGCCACCCATCGCCTGCGCCAGACGCTTCGACACGGCAAGACCGATACCGGTGCCGGTCGCCGGTTTGCCCCCGTTGCGATCTTTCACCTGATAATACATGGCGAAGATTTTGTCCTGCTCGTCCTGCGGGATCCCCATCCCCGAATCACGCACAACGAAACGCAGCATGTTGTTAGCTTCGTAATGCACACTCAGCACAATTTCCCCTTGGCGGGTGAATTTCACGGCGTTACCGATCAGGTTCCATAGAATCTGGCGTAAGCGCGTGCCGTCGGTAGTGATGCTGCGCGGCAAGGGTAAATCGGGATCCATAATGAACTTCAGCCCTTTCGGCTGCACCAGCAGGCCGGAGAGGTTTTCCAGATCGGACAGGAACTCAGTGAAATCCACCGGTTGGTTATCGAGCTGCACTTTGCGGCGCTCGATTTTGTCCATCTCGATAATGTCGTTGAAAATGTTGCCAAGGGTGATGGCGCTGACGTGAATGGTTTTCAGGTAGCTGTGCTGTTCTTTGTCGAGTTCGGTATCGAGCAGAATGCGGCTCAGCCCGACAATGCCGTTAAGTGGCGTACGCAACTCGTGACTGATGGTGGAAATAAACGTGGTCTTTTCGCGGCTGGCATTCTCCAGCGCGTCCTGGTAACGCTTACGCTCGGTAATATCGCGTCCGAAGCCCATCAGGCCATGGCGCTTACCGATACGATCGTAAAACGGTACTTTACGCAGTTCGAAGCAGGCTTTACGGCCATCCGGATACACCAGCCATTGTTCATAGGTCAGAGAAACGTTGTGACGGAATACTTTTTCATCGGTCTCCACCACTTTCTCGGCGATGTCCGGGGTATACACATCATCAGGCGTCAGGCCGATAAGCTGTTTCTCGCTTTTACCGGTCAGCAATTCCATCGCACGGTTACAGCCGGAGAATTCTTTATCTTCGTTGCGGTAATACACCAGATCCGGGGACGCATCGAGGAAGGAGCGTAATAACGCCGATTGCTGGCTCAGTTCGATCTGCGCCTGCTCGCGGTGATGCATTTCAAGTTTTAGCTTATCGACCACTGCCAGACGCGCTTCTTCTGCTTTCACGCGGTCGGCGATTTCCTGATTAAGTTGGGTGATATTGTCTTTCAGTTGCTGATTCAGTTCGAGATCGCGATGGCGCATCTCTTCCAGCTTATCAACCAGGCGCGTTAACCGCTGGCGCGACTCTTCAAGCTGCTCGACCACCACCGAGAGGAAGTACACGGCCCAGGGCGTGATCAGCAAACCAAAGAAAATGGACCGAACCACATCGATACTTTCCACCTGGCCACGCAGAAGCATGGTCACCGCCATCTGGACAATCATCGCCAGTACCACCAGCGCAGAGGCCAACAGCAGTGAGAATCTCACCAGCCCCAGTTTGACCATCAGATCGACATAATACTGCGCTAAAACCCGGATTTGCTTCATAACGGTTCCCTTAAAACGAAGTCGCGTGAATCATACCGCAAAACCTCACCGGGGTGAGTCTGAGGGCGGATATTGCGCAGAAAGTTTGTGAGCTGCACCTTGCAGGGGCTTGCTGTGGTGCAATGCGGGAAATAAGTGCAGAGTTATTGACTAATCTTCGCCGCGATATTATTAATATCGGCCGGCCATATTCTGCCCGTAGCCCGGCCAAATGCACTCCGGCTAACGTTTTTCTTCATTATCCCCGTAAACCTTTCTCTGAAGGCGCTGCCCGCGCAGGCATAACTATTCATTATTACTGCAAATAAAGTCATTCATGGCAGTATGAATAATTCTTATTACTGCTCCCGTATTAGTACATTATTACGACCCGGTTAAAAACAGTGACAAACCGCATCAGCACAGTCTTTTGCAGTATAAAATACTGGTAATTACGCCCGTGCCAGCATGGTGCGGAGATCTGAAGCTTTCTCCATAGTGAGTCAGCTCACACTTTACAGGCATGACCCCACCGAAAATACGCCAATAAAAACGACACAATTAATATATATTTCAATCAATTAAATCTCTTTATATCACTTTTAATATAACTTAATTCGCCATTTGACCTGTCAGTGCTTTCTCGCTAAGTTGGGAGTCCGCTGGAAGCAATCTCGACGGGTGAGCAACTCGTCATATTTATGCAGTAATTGAAGACTCCCTCATTAAAACAAGTCAACCACCACTTGTGAGCACCATCACGAGAGGCCTTTGACGGAGATGCCCGGGCATTCAACGCACCGCAAGAGTGCGCGAAAATGCGAGCAATCTCTGTCTATAGCGCCCTCGCGGTTGGTGTGAGAGTCTCGCAGAGCCTGGGGGGTTCACGATATGTTGTACGATAAATCCCAAGAGAGGGACAACTGTGGTTTCGGCCTGATCGCCCATATTGAAGGCGAACCTAGCCATAAGGTCGTGCGTACGGCAATCCACGCACTGGCGCGTATGCAACACCGTGGCGCGATCCTTGCTGACGGCAAGACCGGCGACGGCTGTGGCCTGCATTTACAGAAGCCGGACCGTTTCTTCCGGATGATCGCCGAAGAGCGCAGCTGGCGTCTGGCGAAGAACTATGCCGTCGGTATGCTATTCCTCAGCAAAGACGAAACAGAAGCGGCTGAAAGCCGCCGCATTGTTGAAGAAGAGCTGCAAAACGAGACGTTGTCCGTAGTGGGCTGGCGTGACGTTCCGACCAATCCGGATGTCCTCGGTGAAATCGCGCTTTCCTCCCTGCCCCGCATCGAACAGATTTTTGTCAACGCGCCTGCCGGCTGGCGTCCGCGTGACATGGAGCGCCGCCTGTATATGGCGCGCCGCCGCATTGAGAAACGCGTTCAGGATAAAGACTTCTACGTATGCAGTTTCTCCAACGTGGTCACGATTTACAAAGGCCTGTGTATGCCTGCGGATCTGCCACGCTTCTATTTAGACTTGGCCGACCTGCGTCTGGAATCAGCTATCTGCCTGTTCCACCAGCGTTTTTCGACCAACACGGTACCGCGCTGGCAGCTGGCTCAGCCTTTCCGCTATCTGGCGCACAACGGCGAAATCAACACCATCACCGGTAACCGCCAGTGGGCGCGCGCCCGTGCCTACAAATTCAAAACGCCGCTGATCCCCGATCTGCAAGATGCTGCACCTTTCGTCAATGAAACCGGTTCGGACTCCAGCTCGCTCGATAACATGCTGGAACTGTTCCTGGCGGGCGGTATGGACCTGCTGCGCGCCATGCGTTTGCTGGTGCCGCCAGCCTGGCAGCAAAACCCGGATATGGATAACGATCTGCGCGCGTTCTTCGACTTTAACTCCATGCACATGGAACCGTGGGACGGCCCGGCCGGTATCGTGATGTCAGATGGCCGCTACGCCGCCTGTAACCTCGACCGTAACGGCCTGCGCCCTGCGCGCTACGTCATCACCAAAGACAAGCTGATTACCTGTGCGTCTGAAGTGGGTATCTGGGATTACCAGCCGGACGAAGTGGTCGAAAAAGGCCGCGTCGGGCCGGGCGAACTGATGGTGATCGACACCCGCAGCGGGAAAATCCACCACTCGGCTGAAACAGACAACGATCTGAAAGGTCGCCATCCGTATAAAGAGTGGATGGAGAAAAACGTTCAGCGTCTGGTGCCGTTCGAAGACCTGCCGGAAGATCAGGTCGGTAGCCGCGAACTGGACGACACTACGCTGGAAACCTTCCAGAAACAGTTCGGCTACAGCAGTGAAGAATTAGATCAAATCATCCGCGTACTCGGTGAGAACGGTCAGGAAGCCGTCGGTTCGATGGGCGATGATACGCCGTTTGCCGTGCTCTCCAGCCGTCCGCGCATTATTTATGACTACTTCCGCCAGCAGTTTGCGCAGGTGACCAACCCGCCAATCGATCCGCTGCGTGAAGCGCACGTCATGTCTCTGGCAACCAGCATTGGCCGCGAGATGAACGTGTTCTGCGAAGCTGAAGGTCAGGCACACCGTCTGAGCTTCAAATCGCCAATCCTGCTGTGGTCTGACTTTAAACAGCTCACCCAGCTTGACAGTAAACACTATCGCGCTGAGACACTGGATCTGACCTACGATCCGACCGAGCAAAATATGGAGCAGTTCGTCCAGAAACTCTGTGACGAAGGCGAAGAGAAAGTGCGTAACGGCGCGGTGCTGCTGGTGCTGTCCGACCGCAACATCTCCGCTAACCGCCTGCCGCTGCCTGCACCAATGGCCGTCGGTGCGCTGCAGCTGCGCCTGGTTGAGAAAAGCCTGCGCTGCGACGCCAACATTATTGTTGAAACCGCCAGCGCCCGTGACCCGCATCATTTCGCGGTGCTGATCGGCTTCGGTGCCACCGCCGTTTATCCATACCTCGCCTATGAAACGCTGGCCAAGCTGGTGGATTCGCAGGTTATCGAGAAGAAATACCGTGAAGTGATGCTGAACTACCGTAACGGCATCAACAAAGGTCTGTACAAGATCATGTCCAAAATGGGCATATCCACCGTTGCCTCTTACCGTTGTTCCAAACTGTTTGAAGCCGTCGGTCTGGCGAAAGATCTTTGCAACACCTGCTTCAACGGCGTGGTCAGCCGTATCGGCGGCGCCGGTTACACTGACTTTGAACAGGATCTGCTGAACCTGTCCAAGCGCGCGTGGCTGAAACGTAAAACGCTGGATCAGGGCGGATTGCTGAAATTCGTCCACGGCGGTGAATATCATTCTTACAATCCGGATGTGGTCACCACCCTGCAAACGGCAGTCAACAGCGGTGATTACGATGACTATAAAAAATACGCCAAACTGGTTAACGAGCGTCCGGTCGCCACACTGCGCGACTTGCTGAAAGTAACGCCGAAAGACCAGCCGATCCCGGTCGATCAGGTAGAGCCGGCGGAAGGTCTGTTTACCCGTTTCGATACCGCAGCGATGTCTATCGGTGCGTTAAGCCCGGAAGCGCATGAGTCTCTGGCCGAAGCGATGAACAGCATCGGCGGACGTTCGAACTCCGGCGAAGGCGGCGAAGATCCGGCGCGCTACGGCACCAATAAAGTGTCCCGTATCAAACAGGTGGCTTCTGGCCGCTTCGGCGTGACGCCGGCGTACCTGGTGAATGCTGACGTTATTCAGATCAAAGTAGCGCAGGGTGCAAAACCGGGCGAAGGCGGCCAGCTGCCGGGTGACAAAGTGACGCCGTACATTGCGAAACTGCGTTATTCCGTGCCGGGCGTGACCCTGATTTCTCCACCGCCTCACCACGACATCTATTCCATCGAAGATCTGGCACAGCTGATCTTCGATTTGAAACAGGTCAACCCGAAAGCGATGATTTCGGTGAAGCTGGTTTCTGAACCAGGCGTCGGTACCATCGCGGTCGGTGTGGCAAAAGCCTATGCCGATTTAATCACCATCGCAGGTTACGACGGCGGCACCGGCGCAAGCCCGCTGTCTTCGGTGAAATACGCGGGCTGCCCGTGGGAGCTGGGTCTGGTGGAAACACAGCAGGCTCTGGTGGCCAACGGCCTGCGTCACAAAATTCGTCTGCAAGTGGATGGCGGTCTGAAAACCGGCTTAGACATCATCAAAGCGGCCATTCTGGGCGCAGAGAGCTTCGGTTTTGGTACCGGCCCGATGGTCGCGCTGGGATGTAAATACCTGCGTATCTGTCACCTGAACAACTGCGCCACCGGCGTGGCAACACAGGATGACAAACTGCGCCGCAACCATTACCACGGCCTGCCAGAGCGCGTAGTGAACTACTTCAAGTTCATCACGCAGGAAACCCGTGAAATCATGGCCGAGTTGGGCGTCAGTCAGCTGGTAGATTTGATCGGTCGTACCGACTTGCTTACCGAGCTGGACGGCTTCACCGCGAAGCAAAACAGCCTTGATCTTTCTGCGATGCTGGCGACCGCCACGCCGCACGAAGGCAAAGCGGTGTACTGCACCGAAGGTAACCCGGCCTTCGACAAAGGTCAGCTGAACAAAGATATTCTGGAGCAGGCATCGCCGCATATCGATTCTAAGCAGAGCAAAGCGTTCTACTTTGATATCCGTAACACCGACCGTTCTGTCGGCGCAATGTTGTCCGGCGCGATTGCTGAGAAACATGGCGATCAGGGCATGGCGGCAGATCCGGTGCGTATTAACTTCAACGGCACCGCAGGCCAGAGCTTCGGCGTCTGGAACGCAGGCGGTGTGGACTTAATGCTGACCGGCGACGCGAACGACTACGTGGGTAAAGGCATGGCCGGTGGCCGTATCGCCATCCGCCCGCCAATCGGTTCAGCATTCCGCAGCCACGAAGCCAGCATCATCGGTAACACCTGCCTGTATGGCGCAACCGGCGGCAAAATGTTTGCGGCGGGTCGCGCAGGCGAACGTTTCGCCGTGCGTAACTCAGGCGCGATTACCGTGGTTGAAGGCATCGGCGACAACGGCTGTGAATATATGACTGGCGGCATCGTCTGCGTGCTGGGTCGTACCGGCGTCAACTTCGGCGCAGGCATGACCGGCGGCTTCGCTTACGTGCTGGATGAAGATGGTGAATTCCGTAAGCGCGTCAATCCTGAACTGGTAGAAGTGCTGGAAGTGGCCGACCTGGCCATCCACGAAGAGCATCTGCGCGGTTTGATTATTGAACACGTACAGTTGACCGCATCAGCCCGCGGTGAAGAGATTTTGGCAAACTGGCCAGAATGGGCACCGAAATTTGCCCTGGTTAAACCGAAGTCCAGTGATGTCAAAGCATTGTTGGGTCACCGTAGCCGTTCCGCAGCTGAGCTGCGGGTACAAGCGCAGTAAGAGGTTAAGATGAGTCAAAACGTTTATCAATTTGTCGACTTACAGCGTGTTGATCCGCCTAAGAAAGCGCTGAAGATCCGTAAAATTGAGTTTGTGGAAATTTACGAGCCGTTCTCAGCAACTCAGGCTGCATCGCAGGCAGACCGCTGTCTGTCCTGTGGTAACCCTTATTGCGAATGGAAATGTCCGGTACACAATTACATTCCAAACTGGCTGAAGCTGGCAAACGAAGGTCGCATCATGGAAGCCGCCGACCTCGCGCACCAGACCAACAGCCTGCCGGAAGTTTGTGGGCGCGTCTGCCCGCAGGATCGTCTGTGCGAAGGTTCCTGCACCCTGAACGATGAATTCGGCGCGGTGACCATCGGTAATATCGAACGCTACATCAGCGACAAAGCCATCGAAATGGGCTGGCGCCCGGATATGTCTCACGTACATCCAACAGGAAAACGTGTGGCGATCATCGGCGCAGGACCGGCTGGCCTGGCATGTGCCGACGTACTGACCCGTAACGGCGTCAAAGCAGTGGTATATGACCGTCATCCGGAAATCGGCGGCCTGCTGACGTTCGGTATTCCGGCCTTCAAGCTGGAAAAATCGGTCATGACCAAGCGTCGTGAAATCTTCACTGAGATGGGTATCGAGTTCCAACTCAATACGGAAGTTGGTAAAGACATCACCATTGATGCACTGCTGGCGGAATACGATTCTGTCTTCCTCGGCGTGGGGACTTATCAGTCCATGCGCGGCGGTCTGGCGAACGAAGATGCACCCGGCGTGTACGATGCACTACCGTTCCTCATCGCCAACACCAAACAGCTGATGGGTTACGACGACAGTCAGGAAGAGCCTTACGTCACCATGGACAAGAAACGCGTGGTGGTGCTGGGCGGTGGTGATACTGCGATGGACTGCGTGCGTACTTCAATCCGTCAGGGTGCGACTCACGTGACCTGTGCGTACCGTCGTGATGAAGAGAACATGCCGGGCTCGCGTCGCGAAGTGAAGAACGCGCGTGAAGAAGGCGTGGAATTCAAGTTCAACCTGCAACCTCTGAGTATTGAGCTGAATGATTCTGGCCGTGTCTGCGGCGTGCGCATGGCGCGTACCGAACTGGGTGCACCAGATGCACATGGCCGTCGCCGTGCTGAGATTGTTGCCGGTTCCGAGCATGTGATGGAAGCAGACGCCGTGGTCATGGCCTTCGGTTTCCGTCCTCACAAAATGGAATGGCTGGCTGCACACGACGTCGAACTGGATACTCAGGGACGCATCCTGGCACCGGAAGGCAGCGATAACGCTTTCCAGACCAGCAATCCGAAAATCTTCGCCGGTGGCGATGCGGTTCGCGGTTCTGATCTGGTGGTCACGGCGATTGCCGAAGGGCGTAAAGCGGCTGAAGGGATTATGAATTTCCTCGAGGTCTGATCCAACAGGTCATCAATAAAAAAGGGGCTGCCAGCGATGACAGTCCCTTTTTTTTTAAGCGGAATCAACCTAAAACGTCATTTCCCGCGCCAGTAAAGCGGCTCCCCGCAAACCGGCGTCATGCTGATGTTGCGCTCTCAATAGTGGTACGCGACACACCTCAGGTTCTTCATCAAGACAGGTTTTCACCTGCCCTAAATAGCCGTCGGCCAGACCAATACTGCCGCCAATGATGACACACTGGCAATCCGTCACTATTTTGATATCTGCAATCAAACGTGCCAGCACCTGGGCCGAACGTAAGATCAGTGCTTGTGCGTGCAAATTTCCCGCAGCCGCGTGGGCAAAAATCTGTTTTGCGGTACTACCGGCTAATTCGCCCCGTGCAGCGCTGGCAATTCCACGCCCTGAGGCCATCACCTCCACGCACCCCGTCCGGCCGCAACCACAGCGTGGCCCCTGAGGATCGGCCAGCGTATGGCCAAAATGTCCCGCCAGCCCTTGGGTGCCTGTCAGCAACTTTCCATTACTGATAATTCCGCCGCCTACGCCAGTCGAGACAGTGAGAAACACCATATCCCGAATATCCGTTGCCAGTGAATGATACTCGGCCCAGGTGGCGGCCTGAGCATCATTTATCGCTATGCAGGGAAGTCGGGTCAGACGGGAAATCGCCTCCACCAGCGGAAAATGTCTGAGACCACCCAGATTATCTGGATTCAGCGCTGTCAGAACCCCCTGCTTAATAATGCCCGTAGAAGCTATCGCCACTCGCTGAGCCTGTGAAACCAGCGGGGCGATCAGTTCAGACAGTGCAGTGTGCAAAGCATCCGCCGTCCGGCTGGCGGGTGTGGGGATTTCCCGACGCCGGGTGAGATGCAAGCCGCTGTCTGCCAGCGCAGCCGCAAGTTTAGTGCCACCGATATCAATCACCAGCGTCGTCATTTGGAAACCCTCACGATTTCAATTTCTGATTAACCCGGTTTTTGTATTTACCGGCTTTACTTTCACTGCTCCGCTGAAAGGTTTGCCATCAATCGCATCATGCGTACGTAATGCTTCCGGATGGATCCAGCGCTGAATGCGTGAGGGCATATCCAGCCCGATAAGCAAGATCACCACAAATGTCAGCCCGAAGGACAGTGAAGCCAGCGCAGTACCGAGATCCAAACGCTGTGCAATTGTCACCCCAATCACCGGTGCCAAAGCGCCACCCAGCGCGCCGACGTTATAGGTAAAGCCCAGCCCTGCTGCACGCTGTTCAGTATCAAAATACCCCCCGATCAGCTTAGGCAGAATGCCCGAGATGCCCTGCCCCAGCATTTGTTGCAGGAACAACAGTAATCCCAACACCCATATATTTCCGCCGCCAATGGCAAATACCGGAATAATCAATAACTGAGAGGCCAGCAGGCTGTACACATAGGCTTTACGCGTTCCCAGCCAGTCGCCGAGGAAACCGCCCACGCAGCAACCTACCGCTGCACCAAAGCCACTGAAGAACAGCACATGGGCGACCAGCGTTGGCGAATAGGCCAGTTCGGTTTTTAAGTATGTCGGTAATAGCGCCTGAATTGGCCATGAGTACAGAAAGGCAAAGAAGACGACGACCATCAGCGATACACCCGTCGGCCAGCGTTTGCCGCTGCCCTGTACCATAAAGCTGACGAAAATTGTCGCGCACATGAGACCCAGTATCGTAATCACTACCGCACTGCCCACGTTGCCAGCGAAACAGAAATACAACGCGATGGCCGCGACGACCGTCATACCTACATTGGTGACCCTATGCTTGCCGCGATAGAGAATATCCACCATGGTTTTGGCCGGTTTCTTATTCGCGAACTTCACCTTCCAGTCTTCTGCTTCCGGTATGTTCTTACGCAGCCAGAGGGCGAAAATAATGGGTAAGATGCCGATGAAAAACAACGCGCGCCACCCCCAGACCGGCACCACCACGCTGTAAACCTGAGCGGCAATCACCGCGCCTACTGAGAACCCGGATATCAGAAACCCGCTCGCTTTGTTGCGTAAATGTCTCGGCCAGCTTTCAATGACGTATGTGGCACTTGAACCGTATTCGCCCGCCATGCCTATACCGATAATCAGACGGGCGAAAAACATCACTGTGAAACCAGGGGCGAAGCCGCAGGCCAATGTCCCGATAGAAAACAGCACAATACTGGTGATCATCGCCAGCTTCCTGCCATAACGATCACCCATTGCGCCGAGCAGTAATCCACCAAACCAGCGGGAGATAAATGCCGCTGAAATCAGACTCGCCGCCTGTACACCCGTCAGGTCGAACTCGCTTTTAATTTCTGTCAGCACTAATGCGATCAGGACAAAATCAAAACCATCCAAAAGGTAGCCAATCCATGCGGCCGAAAATGCTTTCCATTGCGGTTTAGTCAAAAGGCGAAACCATGAGGTCTGTCGGGCATTGTTACGCATAAATCACCCCCGGGACGGATGAGTACTAACCCGTCCTTTGGTTAGGACTGATAGAGTATTGTTGATTCCGGACAAACCGGTATCAGGGAGCAGGCATCAGAACGCAGTACGTTCTGCCTGAAGCTGCGCGGCCAACGCCTTAAGCGCTGGCAGATACTGTGCATCCACCGGTGCAAAAGGTTTGCGACACAGCGGCTCGGCAACGATATCCATATAGTGCAAAATCGTTTTCAGTCCGCGGAAAACACCGACTTTAATCAGCAGATCGATGACCTTATTGCACTCACTTTGCAGATGCATTGCGCGTCGCATATCCCCGTCCTGCACTGCTTGTTTAATAGCCATATATCGCCAGCCCATCACGTTGTAGGTGCTGCCAATTCCACCATCAGCCCCCGCCAGCAGGCCGGAAGCAAAAATTTCGTCATAACCGTTATAGAGGACCAGATCCGGATGCGCACGGCGGATTTTCTCCATTTCGTACAGATCACCGGAGGTTTGTTTGAGCGCACCAACGCCGGGCAGTGTGATTAACGTATCAATCTGTTCCAAAGTCAGTTTCACGCCGCTGAGTGCGGGAATGTTGTAGACCACCATAGGCAAGCCTTCGGCAGAATCCGTCACGGCACGGTAGTGATCACAATGTTCATTAAAGCTGAAAGGATAGTAAAAAGGCGTGACTGCGGAGACAGCATCAAAGCCGTAACGGCAGGCGGCAGCTGCCAGCGTCTGACTTTCACGGGTGCTGATTGCACCGACATGCGCGATTAATATCACCTTCCCTTTTGCTTCTTCCGCCACGATTTCCAGCACCTGTTCGCGCTCCTGCTGGCTTTGAAGAAAAGCTTCACCAGTGGAGCCGCCGACATACAGGCCATCGATCCCCTGTTCGATATTAAAACGCACCAGACGGCGCAGGCTGTCGGTATCTATTTGCTGTTGCTGATTAAAAGGAGTGAGCAATGCCGGCATCACGCCCCGCAGATTCTGTTTCATAAACGCCTCTTGGTTGTTGGTTTACAAGCATATCGATATACCTTTATACCTGTTATACCAGACCAAAAAACAAACACAATACAACTGAAGGCTCAGGATGTGATCTCTGCCATATGAAATAGTTATGGTTGATCAGCGATGATCAAAAAAAATGCGGGGAAGATCTCAGTTCAGACCGGTTGTTTTTTAAAACCATGCTTACGCGGTGCCGCGTAATAGGCCGCAAATACGCTTTTAAGATGCGCTTTCAGCGCAGCATCCGCGGTATCAGGATCACGCGAACGAATGGCGTCGAAGATTTCGATGTGCTGCTGATAGCTGACATTATTATGCGCATGCAATTCTTCCTGCGGTACGGCAGGACGCGCCGCAATCAGCCAGTCCAGCAAGGCAACATGCACGACCATGAAGATCGGATTGGCCGGGATTTCAGCCAGTTCGCGATGAAACTCGATATCCGAGCGAATGAAAAGCTCGTTATCATCAAGCGACTGACTATTTATTTCCAGCGCCTGCCCCAGACGCTGAATCTGCTCATCAGTGGCAAACTCGGCGGCATAACGTACCAGGCTCGATTCGAAAAACATCCTCAGTTGTTCGAAATGAGCGATACCTTCAGGACGCGCCAGAAAATCTGTCGCCACGCCGGACAATTCACTGATAATGGTTTCTGCCGAAGGACGTGAAACGCGGGCGCGTTCACCGTTACTAATCTGCACCAGCCCTTTGCGTTTAAGCGCAGCCAGTGCTTCACGCACGGATGGACGGCCAACATTGAAAAAGGTCATCAGCTCACGTTCTGACGGCAGTTGTTCACCTTCAGCGAATTCGCGCCTGCGGATCATCTGCTCCAGTTCTTCTTCTACCATCTCTGAAAGCTTCTTGCGCGCGAGCGGACGGCGGCGCATTGCATGCCCGAAGGTATCACTGGTTTCTGCCGGTTGTTCGTCGAATGTGCTCATAGCGTCGGGATCAGACCATTATTAATGGGACGTTTGCGAATGACTTTTTGAATGATAACACAGCAAATCTGCACTGGCGAAAGGAGAGCCCGGTGGGGTTTGGACAATAAAAAACCCCGCGTATTCACGCAGGGTTTCAGTCTGGCCGAAGTGCAAACCAGAATCAATCTGACGAACGATTACTTCACGACGCGTAATGCCGGGCGACCACCGCGTGGTGGCGTTGGCGGCTCGTCATCCGGGCCTTCTTCAGACACATCAGGCAAATCACCGTCAATGACTGACATGGTCGGCTCTGAGGTCTCATCGTTGCTCAGGTTATCCGCGAAGGCACCTTCAGCTTCGTAAGCAGGTTCAGGCTCGAACATGGTACCGGCACCGTTTTCACGGGCGTAGATCGCCAGTACTGCAGCGATCGGTACGAATACGTTACGCGGCACACCGCCAAAACGGGCGTTGAAACGTACATCGTCATTACCCAGTTCAAGATTACCGACGGCGCGAGGTGCCACGTTCAGAACGATCTGTCCGTCACGTGCAAACTCCATCGGAACCATAACGCCGGGCATCGTCACATCAACCACCAGGTGCGGGGTGAGCTGGTTATCGAGCAACCACTCATAAAAAGCCCGCAACAGGTAAGGCCGGCGCGGAGACATGTCGTTCATCTCCATACCTTAACCCCGTGTGTGCAAACGCATTTCGCGCTCGGGTTCGGTCAGGGAGGCCAGGAATGCATCACGTTCGAAGACGCGCGTCATATAGCCTTTCAGCTCTTTAGAACCCGTGCCGGACAACTCAATGCCCATTTCCGGCAAACGCCATAACAGCGGAGCCAGATAGCAATCGACCAGGCTGAACTCTTCGCTCTTGAAGTAAGGCATATAAGAGAAAATTGGTGCGATGGCCAGCAGTTCTTCGCGCAGTTGCTTACGCGCTGCGTCGGCTTCGGCGGCGGTGCCGTTCTCAATCTGACGCATCAGAGAGTACCAGTCGTTTTCGATGCGGTGCATCATCAGACGGCTCTCGCCACGCGCTACCGGATAGACCGGCATCAGTGGTGGATGCGGGAAACGCTCATCAAGATATTCCATGATGATGCGGGATTCGAACAGCGTCAGCTCACGATCGACCAGCGTAGGGACGGTGCGATAAGGGTTGAGGTCAATAAGATCCTGCGGCAGGTGATCCATCTCAACCTGCTCAATCTCGACACTGACACCTTTTTCGGCCAGTACGATACGTACCTGATGGCTAAAAATGTCGGTCGGGCCGGAAAACAGCGTCATTACCGAACGTTTGTTGGCAGCGACAGCCATGAAAACCTCCAAGTTATCTAGAATTATACAGCGAATAGCCAACTGTCAGGCTGCTATCCTGAACAGTCATTTTATCGCCAGCCTGCAGTTTTTGTTCCGTAGTTTCATAGACAACCGTTGGCAAGGCGAACCCAGCCAGGAAGCGCGGCAACGTCAACTGCTCGGCGAATAGGCACAAAAGTGTGTGATAGTTTACCAGATTTTACGCGTGCTGTGGGGACGGCGAGATGAATTCGTGGTGAATTGTGTATCTGAAAATCATTTAAGCCTGTTTTTTGCAAGCCTTAGCGGAATGACAGGCATAAAAAAACCCGGTGTGGCACCGGGTTTTTGACGTTGATTTTCGTGCCGTAGCACTGTGCTGCATAAGCAGCAGAAAATTAACGCTTGGAGAACTGAGGACGACGACGTGCTTTACGCAGACCGACTTTCTTACGTTCAACCTGACGAGCATCGCGAGTAACGAAGCCTGCTTTACGCAGTTCGCCACGCAGATTTTCGTCATATTCCATCAGTGCACGGGTGATACCGTGACGGATAGCGCCAGCCTGACCAGAGATACCACCACCTTTAACAGTGATGTACAGGTCAAATTTAGTAACCATGTCGACCAGTTCCAGAGGTTGACGAACTACCATGCGGGCAGTTTCACGACCAAAGTACTGTTCCAGGCTACGCTGGTTGATTACGATGTTACCACTACCCGGTTTGATGAAAACACGAGCGGCGGAGCTTTTGCGGCGACCAGTGCCGTAGTATTGATTTTCAGCCATTGCCTATAATCCCGAATTAAATGTCAAGAACTTGCGGTTGTTGCGCCGCATGAGTGTGCTCGTTACCCGCGTAAACTTTCATTTTACGGTACATTGCACGACCCAACGGGCCCTTTGGCAACATGCCTTTAACCGCGAGCTCGATCACGCGTTCAGGACGGCGAGCGATCATCTCTTCAAAGGTCGCTTGCTTGATACCACCGATGTGGCCGGTGTGATGGTAATAGATCTTGTCGTTACGCTTGTTGCCGGTTACAGCAACTTTTTCTGCGTTCAGAACGATGATGTAATCACCAGTATCAACGTGCGGAGTGTATTCCGCTTTATGTTTGCCACGCAGACGGCGGGCCAGTTCAGTGGCCAGGCGACCTAAGGTCTTGCCGGTAGCGTCAACTACGAACCAGTCACGTTGTACGGTTTCCGGTTTAGCTGTAAAAGTTTTCATTAAAAGCTTACCCAATTAAAGTTACACGTTGGCGAACACCCGAACGCTTACTTGTTTATAAAATAAGTATTTGAGGTTCACACGACCATCGTCCAGCAAACCTACCCCTTCGAATAGCCAATGCTGGCACTTATAAAGTTTCGGGAAAAAAACTTTGTAGTAACGTGGGGTCGCAAGATTATAGAGAAGTCTCCCGCAAAGAGCGAACCCTTTTTGACGAAAAATCATAAATCCCTGAAGTCAGTGTAACGGCCGCCCTTGTGCGATGCACTGTTTCTTTTTTATACGATTTATCGCCTGCCTTTTAGTCAACAAGATCAAGGCAGATGCGGTCTTTTCAGGTATTCCTCGCTCTGCATCTCCTGCAGGCGTGAGAGGCAACGCTGATATTCGAACTTCAGCCGCTCGCCCTGATAAATCTCAAACATCGGCACCGCGGCAGAGATAACCAGCTTCACATGACGTTCATAGAACTCATCCACCAGCGCCAGAAAACGTCGCGCTGCATTCTCGCTGTCCGCCCCCATCACCGGCACATTGTGCAGTAACACGCTGTGATAGATTTTTGAAAGAGCGATGTAGTCGAGCTGGCTGCGCGCTTCTTCGCACAAAGTATGAAATTCTACCGCCAGCACGCCGTCGACAGCGGCGATCGCCTGCATCGAACGATGATTCACTTCCAGCACCGGTTTTATCTCGGCTGAGCCACTGTGATTGCCGGTCAGCTTGCCAAGCATTGAATGCATCGCGTCAGTGGTCTCTTCCCCGGCCGGTGACAGCCAAAGATTCGCCTGCGTCAGCGTACGCAGACGGTAATCAATGCCCGCATCGACATTCAGCACGTCGCAGTATTCTTTAATCAGATCGATTGCAGGCAGGAAGCGCGCGCGTTGCAGCCCGTTGCGGTACAGCAGGTCCGGCGGAATGTTAGACGTAGCGATAAGCGTGATACCACGGGCAAACAGCGCCTGTAACAGCGTAGCCAGCAGCATGGCATCGGTGATATCAGAGACAAAGAATTCGTCGAAACACAGCACGTCGGTTTCAGCCTTGAAGCGATCGGCGATCACTTCGAGCGGATCTTCCTGCCCCTGCAACTGCGTCAGCTCTTCATGAACGCGCAGCATGAAACGGTGGAAGTGCAGGCGCAATTTGCGCTCGCCCGGCAAACTATGGAAAAACAAATCCATCAGCCAGGTCTTGCCGCGCCCTACTCCGCCCCACATATATAAGCCCTGAACCGGACGCTGCGCAGTTTTTACCGGCGCCTTGCCGAACAGGCGCCCCAGCATGCCACCACGTTTGGCTGACTGAGCGGCAGGGGCTGAGATGGCACTGAGTGCCTGATAGATGGTATCAAGCTGGGCCACAGCCTGCTTCTGAACGGCGTCCGGCTGGAACTCTCCGGCATCAACAGCGTTCTGATAAAGGATAAGGGGTGATTTGGGTTGCATGTTAGTTAACGTCCCTGAGAAAAAATTTTAATGTTTTTCACGTCGTTTAGCCGCTTTTTTGCTGTCGGTTCGCTGCTTTTCCCTTCAGTCTGTGCGCGAAAAAGGCGCCGGACTGCGGTGATTGTGACGGCAGGATTCCACACAGACAAGGTTAACGGTTATAGTGGAGCTATTGCATGACGAATGCGTGTGACAATAACGTTAAAAGCATTGTGTAAAAAAGTTAAGTCATAAAAGTTACGTGAAAAAGCCCTGCGGGACAACGAAGTCAAAATAGGAGTCATTATGACCTGGGAGTATGCACTCATTGGATTAGTGGTCGGTATCGCGATTGGTGCGGTGGCGATGCGCTTTGGCAATCGTCAATTACGCGATCAGCAAGTCATGAAAAATGAGCTGGAGAAAAGCAAAGCAGAACTCGACGAATATCGTCAGGAACTGACAGGCCACTTTGCGCGCAGCGCAGAACTGCTCGATAACATGGCGACGGATTACCGTCAGCTTTATCAGCACATGGCGAAAAGCTCTAACAACCTGCTGCCGGACATGCCTGCACAGGATAATCCTTTCAACTACCGTCTGACAGGTTCTGAAGCCGATAACGATCAGGCACCGGTTCAGATGCCACGCGATTACTCTGATGGTGCATCGGGTCTGTTGCGCGGCGAGCGTCCTGTACGCAAATAACCCACGCAACATTGCCCGGCATCGCTGTTCATCGGCGCCGGGACAACCACGGTGCATGCCCTGCGCATGCACCGTCTCCGGACCTGCCCTTTCCCGTGCTGTGAATCATCATTCGATTGTCGATAAAGACGCCCATTACAGAAAGCGAGAGAGTTATCCTGATGAAGAAAAAGTCACTTTTGCTCAGTGTGTTAGCTGTTAGCCTCGGATTAACCTTCGCTTCTGCGCCGATGGCAACTGCTGCTTTGCCGATGGCCGTTCAGGGGCAACCGCTGCCCAGTCTCGCGCCGATGCTTGAAAAAGTATTGCCCGCCGTGGTTGGCGTTCAGGTTTCCGGTACACAACCGCCAAGCACAGACGTACCTCCCGAATTCAAATTTTTCTTTGGTCAGCAAGATCCTGAACCTAATCAGGGCGCTCAGCCGTTCGAAGGGCTGGGTTCTGGCGTCATCATTGATGCTGCCAAAGGCTATGTCCTCACCAACAACCATGTGGTGAACAATGCCGATAAGATTACCGTCCAGCTCAACGACGGCCGCGAATACAAAGCCAAACTGATTGGCAAAGATGACCAGTCGGACATTGCAGTGATCCAGCTGATTGACGCAAAAAACCTGACGCAAATTGCGATGGCCGATTCCGATGCCTTACAGGTTGGCGATTTCGCCGTCGCGGTAGGGAATCCCTTCGGACTGGGGCAGACCGTCACATCAGGGATTGTTTCCGCACTTGGACGCAGCGGGTTGAATCTCGAAGGGCTGGAAAACTTTATCCAGACCGATGCTTCCATTAACCGAGGCAACTCCGGTGGCGCACTGCTGAATCTGAAAGGCGAACTTATCGGGATCAACACTGCGATCATCTCGTCTCAGGGCGGCAGCGTCGGGATTGGTTTTGCGATCCCGGTAAATATGGCGAAAAATCTGAGCCACCAGCTGATTGAGTTTGGCGAAGTCAAACGCGGTCTGCTGGGTATTCGCGGCAGCGAAATGACGCCGGAACTGGCGCAGGCATTTAAACTGGACAGCCAGCGCGGCGCGTTCGTCAATGAAGTGCTGCCAGACTCTGCGGCGGCCAAGGCGGGCATCAAATCCGGCGACGTATTAATTACGTTACAGGGCAAAACGCTCAGCAGCTTCGCGGAACTGCGCGCCAAAGTCGGCACCGCCGGACCTGGCGTGGTGATGCAGATTGGTTTACTGCGCGAAGGCAAACCGATGACCGTCAATGTCACGCTGGCGCAAAGCCCGGCCGTGGAAGTGGGCATCGAGAAGATCAATCCGGCATTGCAAGGCGTCACGCTCAGTGATGTGGAGGCGAAAACCGGCAAGGGCGTTAAGGTCGATGACGTCAAAAAAGGCACACCGGCTGAACAGGTGGGTCTGGAAAAAGACGATGTGATCATCGGCGTTAACCGTGAACCCATCGACAATCTGGCGGCGTTGCGCAAAATACTCGAAACCAAACCGGATCTGATTGCCCTGAGCATTGTGCGCAAAGGGCAAAATATGTACCTGCTGATGCCGTAAAGCGTTGAAAATCGGACGCAGGTGCTGCTGCGTCCGATTAACTCGTGCTATTCTTCAGTCACTTTTCCTCTCGTACCCCATACACTCATGTTTGTTAAGCTATTGAGATCCGCTGTTATTGGTCTGATTGTTGCCGGAATTTTGCTGGCGGCGGTGCCTATGCTGCGTAAAAAGATCACGGAACCGTTGTTCGAACGCAATTTCACCCAAACCAGCGAAGAACCGGTTAGCTATAACTCGGGTGTACGACACGCCGCGCCAGCAGTGGTCAACGTATACAACCGCAACATGGGCAACAGCTCGCAAAACGAATTGCAGATCCGCACGCTAGGTTCTGGCGTGATCATGAATGACAACGGCTATATTCTCACCAACAAGCATGTGATCAATAATGCTGACCAGATTATTGTTGCCTTGCAGGATGGCCGGGTATTCGAAGCGCTGCTGGTCGGCTCCGACAGCCTGACAGATCTGGCCGTGCTGAAAATCAACGCCGGGAATTTGCCAGTCATCCCGATTAACCCGAACCGTAATCCGCACGTCGGCGACATCGTGATGGCGATCGGCAACCCGTACAATCTCGGGCAGACGGTGACACAGGGTATCATCAGCGCCACAGGCCGTATCGGCCTCAGCCCGTCCGGCCGTCAGAACTTCCTGCAAACCGATGCCTCGATAAACCAGGGTAACTCAGGCGGCGCGCTGGTCAATTCACTCGGCGAGCTGGTGGGTATCAATACATTATCCTTTGACCAGAGCAACGATGGCGCGACGCCGGAAGGGATCGGCTTTGCCATCCCTACCGCACTGGCGACCAAAGTGATGGGCAAACTGATCCGCGACGGCCGCGTTATTCGCGGTTATATCGGGATCAGCGGCCGCGAGGTGTCGCCACTGCACGGGCCGAACAGCGGTCTGGATCGCATTCAGGGCATCGTGGTAAACGAAGTGACAGCTAACGGCCCGGCGGCCAATGCGGGTATGCGGGTCAGTGACGTCATTGTTAACGTGAATAACAAACCGGCAGTTTCCGCTATCGAAACAATGGATCAGGTTGCGGAAGTGCGTCCCGGCACCGTTATTCCGGTGGAAATCATGCGCAACGGCGACAAGCTGACGTTGCAGGTCACCGTGCAGGAATATCCTGACCACTGACCCTAAACCCCATAAACGAAAAAGCCGGAAAGGTTTCCCCTTCCGGCTTTTTTATTGCGTCAGGCTTAAGAATTACTCGCCTTTGAAACGCTCAATTTTCGCGCCCAGCTGACGCAGTTTATCTTCAATACGCTCATAGCCACGATCGATATGATAAATACGGTCAACCACGGTGACGCCTTCTGCAATACAACCCGCCAGAACCAGGCTGGCTGATGCGCGCAAATCAGTCGCCATCACCTGCGCGCCAGACAGTTTTTCAACGCCATGACAGATAAGCGTGCTGCCTTCGATTTCCGCGTGAGCCCCCATACGGATTAGCTCAGGGATGTGCATGAAGCGGTTTTCGAAGATGGTTTCGGTGATAACACCGGTACCTTCTGCCACCAGATTCAACAGGCTAAACTGCGCCTGCATATCGGTCGGGAAACCAGGGTGAGGCGCAGTGCGGAAGGTGACTGCTTTAGCGCGTTTGCCGTGCATATCCAGGCTGACCCAGTCTTCACCCACTTCAACGTCGCCGCCCGCTTCACGCAGTTTTGCCAGAACGGCATCCAGCGTATCAGGGCGCGCTTCACGGCAGGTGACTTTACCGCCGGAGATAGCCGCTGCCACCAGGAAAGTCCCGGTTTCGATACGGTCAGGAACCACGCGATATACACCGCCACCAAGACGGACTACACCTTCGATGGTAATTTTATCGGTGCCTGCACCGGTGATTTTTGCACCAATCGTGTTGAGGAAGTTGGCGGTATCGACAATTTCCGGCTCGCGCGCGGCGTTTTCAATGATGGTGGTGCCTTCGGCAAGCGTAGCAGCACTCATGATGGTGACCGTCGCGCCCACGCTGACTTTATCCATCACGATGTGCGCACCTTTCAGGCGACCCTCTACAGAGGCTTTTACGTAACCCTCTTCCAGCACAATTGTTGCGCCCAGCTGTTCCAGACCGGTGATATGCAGGTCAACAGGACGTGCGCCAATCGCGCAGCCGCCCGGCAGAGAAACCTGACCACGGCCAAAGCGCGCGACCAAAGGACCGAGTGCCCAGATGGAAGCACGCATGGTTTTCACCAGATCGTACGGCGCACAAAACTCATTCACACCGCTGGCATCCACGAACACAGAACCGTTGCGTTCAATCTTGGTGCCCAGCTGACCAAGCAGCTTGATGGTGGTATCAATGTCTTTCAGATGAGGAACGTTCTGAAGTTCAACCGGCTCCTCTGCGAGCAGTGCGGCAAACAAAATAGGAAGTGCGGCGTTTTTTGCACCAGAGATAGTCACTTCGCCGTTTAAGCGAGTCCCACCCTGTACACGAAATTTATCCATTAGGACGGCTCTCTTTTATGAGGTTCAAATTAGAGGAAGCTGCCGGATACCCGACAGTCTTATAAACCACTCAGTTTACGGTCACGCGCCCATTCTTCCGGGGTATAAGCCTTGATAGACAGTGCGTGAATTCGATTGTCGGCGATGTATTCCATCAGCGGGGCGTAAACGGTCTGCTGTTTTTTCACGCGGCTCATGCCATCAAACATCGCACCAACGACAATGGCCTGAAAATGACTGCCATCGCCAGTAATGTGGGCTTCATCCAGTGCCAAAGCGTTCATCAGCACTTCTTTAATTTCATTCGTTTCCATAGGGATCTATTCTTCTGAAGGATCATAACAGCCCGGTATCTTATAGGGATCGGGGCAAATCTTAAACCACGAAAAAGCCCCTGAGGAAGAGTTTCGCACAGGGGCTTTGAGGTCTTTAGGTTAGCAGTTCACGGCAGGTTCGCTAACTTACCGTAACCACTCACTATTCTTTATTAACTGACTGACCGCCGGAGCGGAGATGTCGGCTGGAATAATGTCCTGAAGGTTATACAGCGTGATCAGCGTTCTCAGCCGGTCGGTAGTACCTTCAAGGGTCAGGGAGATGCCTTGCTGGCTGGCTTCCTGACGCAAATGCACAAGCAGCGCCAGACCGGAAGAATCCACGCGATCCAGCCCGGAGACATCCAGACGCGTGACGCCGGCCAGCAGCGATTTACGCGCATCCCAGACCGGCAACAACGTTTCGCGATCCAGGCAGCCGCGCAACGTCAGCAACGGCGGCTGGCATTCCCAGCGCAGGGCATCACTCATTTTTGATCCAGAGTAATCGGTTGTGCCGCAGCCTGTTTCAGGCGTGCAGTCAGACCATCAATCCCTTTCTGACGCAGGATATCGGCCCATTCATTTTGCTTAGTGGAAATCATGCTGACGCCTTCGGCTATCATGTCATACGCCTGCCACTCACCGGTGCGGCTGTTTTTACGCCACTGGAAATCCAGACGAACCGGAGGACGGCCGTTTGGATCGGTGATGGTCACGCGGATGGCGATGATATCTTTGTCGGCATAAGACTGTTCTGGCTGAACCTGATAGCTCTGACCGTTGTACAGCGCCAGCGCCTGGCCATAAGCCTGCTGCAGATAATCGCTGAACGCCGCGAAGTAAGCATCACGCTGTGCCGGGGTAGCCTGCTGATAATAGCGGCCTAACACCAGCGCACCGGCATATTTGATTTGCACATACGGCAGAAGCTCGTCGCGGACGACCTGACGCAGATAGTTTGGATCCTGCTTAATTTTTGGCTGTTCGTTTTTAAGACGGGTGAAAGTCTTGTTCGCCGCTTCATTCATCACGCTGTAGGGATTGGTTTTATCCACAGCAGCATTGGCCAGCGGGGCCATCACTACCAGCAGCGCAGCAATTACTAAACGTTTAAACATTCTAACTTCCTCTTTATTGGAGAATCCACGTTGCCAAATGCTTAATGCGCAGCCGGTTGCGGCGCTGTATTAGCATCAGGTGCAGGGGTGGCATTTGCAGCAGGTGCCTCGCCCGCATCAGGGTCGGCCTTTCCATCACCGCTCTTGTACAGGAACTGACCGATCAGATCTTCAAGAACCAGCGCTGATTTGGTGTCCTGAATGACGCCGCCTTCTTTAAGGATAGTCGTCCCCATCTCAGGATCTTCAAAACCAATATTCAGTGCCAGGAATTGTTCGCCCAGTAAACCGGAGGTACGGATCGCCAGCGTACTGGTGCTTGGGATCTGGTTGTACTTCTGGTCAATATTCATTTCGACACGCGGAGAATAATTTTTATCCAACGTGATGCTACTGACACGACCGATAACTACGCCGCCCACTTTCACCGGTGAACCGCTTTTAAGGCCACCGATATTGTCGAAGTCCGCAGAAATACGGTAAGTGGGATCCGAACCGATGGAGCGGATATCAGCGACTTTCAGACACAGGAAGACCACCGCAATCAATGCGATAATCATAAATGCGCCAACCCAGATTTCACTCTTTTTCGTTTGCATGGTTTTAATTTCCAAACATCATTGCTGTCAGCACAAAATCTAATCCCAGCACCGCCAGTGACGAATGCACCACAGTACGTGTCGTTGCCCGGCTGATCCCTTCGGACGTCGGGATCGCATCATAGCCATTGAAAAGCGCAATCCAGGTCACTGTGATCGCGAAAACAAGGCTTTTAATCAGGCAGTTAAGCAAGTCAGTCCGCCAGTCTACCGCGGTTTGCATCGCTGACCAGAAGAAACCGCTGTCGATACCTTTCCAGTCCACGCCGACCAGCGATCCCCCCCAGATCCCTACCGCGACAAATATTGCCGTCAGCAAAGGCATGGAAATCAGACCGGCCCAGAAACGCGGTGCCACAACGCGGCGCAGCGGATCGATCGCCATCATTTCAAGACTGGAGATTTGCTCCGTCGCTTTCATCAGACCCAGCTCTGCGGTTAAAGCAGAACCGGCGCGACCGGCAAACAGTAAGGCGGTCACCACAGGGCCCAGCTCGCGCAGCAAAGAGAGCGCGACCATCATGCCCAGACTGGCTTCAGCACTGTAGGTGGTTAAAATCAGGTAGCCCTGTAACCCCAGCACCATGCCGATAAACAGGCCGGACACCAGGATGATTAACAGGGAGAGCACGCCGACGCTGTAGAGTTGCTTGATGAGCAACGGCCACTGCTTGGCGAATTGCGGCTTACCGACCAGTGCCCGGAAGAGCATCAGGCCCGCACGGCCAAAAGAGACGCAGGTTTGTATCCCGCGACGCCCGACTGAGGCTAGCGCCTTAGTTAACATAAATAGGAAACTCCATCATCCGAGCAACTCGGCTTTGTAATCACCGGCCGGGAAACGGAAAGGCACCGGTCCATCGGCAATACCGTCAAGGAACTGACGAACGCGCGGATCAGGATTGTTTTGCAGCTCCTCAGGCGTTCCTTCAGCAATGACATGTTGTGCAGCCACGATATAAGCGTAATCGGCAATACTCAGCACTTCGGGCACGTCGTGAGACACCACGATGCAGGTGACGCCAAGCGCATGGTTCAGCTCATCAATCAGTTTAACCAGCACGCCCATAGTAATGGGATCCTGCCCGACGAATGGCTCATCGAACATGATAAGTTCCGGGTCGAGCGCAATAGCACGCGCCAGTGCCACACGTCTGGCCATCCCGCCGGATAATTCAGCAGGCATCAGTTCACCGGCACCGCGCAAACCGACCGCTTCCAGCTTCATGGTTACCGTGCTGCGCAGCAAGGCTTCCGGCAATTTACTGTGTTCGCGCAGCGGAAACGCCACATTCTCGAACACATTGAGGTCAGTAAACAATGCACCGGACTGAAACAACATGCTCATTTTCTTGCGGGACTCATACAGCTTGCGGCGCGAAAGAGTCGGAATATTGTCCCCGTCGAACCAGATTTCACCGCTATCGGGCGTCAGCTGACCACCGATCAGGCGCAGCAACGTCGTTTTACCGATCCCTGAAGGCCCCATAATGGCGGTGATTTTGCCTCGCGGCACCGTCATATTTATCTCTTCGAAAATGGGACGATCGCCGCGCACGAAGCTCATGCCCTTGATCTCTACCAGATTCGACTCGCTTTGACTCATTCGTTTATCCCTTCGGAATGCCTTTGCAAAAGACGACTTCCGCTTAAATTACTTTCGCTAAGAATACGTCTGGCCCGCAAGCCGTGTTGTATAACTTTGGTATTTTTACAAAAACTTACCCCAGTTTCGTTACCAAAGTTGCCATCGATTTACTTTTCCGCCACAGACGGTCAAAATCAACGAATAACCATTTTATGATAAAAGCCTTCGTCGTCTAACATACAGGAACCTGCTGGCGCCCTTTTCAGACAAAATATCGCGCCGGCCTATGTTGACGAAGGAATCGCCTGCCCGCCAGGGCTACGAACCTCGCATTATACCCAAGAAAGGATGTTTCATGCTTCTCGCTATCGTACTGATGATTGTCGGCCTCTTACTTCTTGTGTATGCCGCCGATCGTCTGGTGTACGGAGCCGCAGTATTAGCACGTTCGATGGGCATGCCTCCGCTTATTATTGGGATGACCGTCGTCGGCGTCGGGATCTCCCTTCCTGAGCTGGTCGTTTCCACCACTGCCGCCATCAATGATCAAATGGATTTGGCGGTCGGAAACGCAATTGGTTCAAATATCATTAATATTCTTCTGATTTTGGGCGGTGCAGCCCTGATTCATCCACTTTCCGTGCGTTCTGATATATTACGCCGCGAACTCCCTCTATTGTTACTGGTCACAGGGCTCTGCGGTTTTCTGTTAAGTGACGGTGAACTCAGCCGCGTTGATGGCGTTTTGCTACTGGCCAGCGCGGCGGCCTTTATGATGCTGGTGATAAAAATCGCCCGCGCGGCCGAAAAAGAAGGGCTCGATACGCTGACTTATGAGCAGATGTCCGAGCTGCCTTCCGACAGCAGTAACACCGTGGCGTTTTTGTGGCTTGCGCTGGGCTTTATCATTATGCCGCTGGCGTCAGGGATGATTGTCGATAACAGTACCGTGATTGCCCGTTATTTTGGCGTCAGCGAGCTGGTGATTGGCCTGACGGTAATTGCCATTGGAACCAGCCTGCCGGAACTGGCGACGTTTATTGCCGGTGCTCTTAAAGGTGAAGACGACATCGCGCTGGGTAACATCATCGGCGCGAATATCTTTAATACCTGTCTGGTGCTGGGATTACCCGCACTGGTGGCGCCGGGCTCGTTCAACCCGGATGCGTTTCATCGCGATTACTGGGTCATGCTGGCGGTCAGTATAGTACTTACCGGGCTGTGCCTGATGCGAAAACACCGTATCGGTCATTTAGCCGGTGCACTGTTACTCTGTGGATTTATCGCTTATATGGCGGTGCTGTTCCTTCAACCGGACGGTATCGGCCTCTGAACTCTGTCAGGAATTGACTATGGCTAACGATATCCTCGCCTCCGACTTTGATTTCCAGGCTGTCGGACGTGAAGTGCTGAAAACAGAACGTGAAGGACTTGAGCAGTTAGATCAATACATCAACGCTGATTTCACCCGTGCCTGTGAGAAGATTTTCGCCTGCACCGGTAAAGTCGTGGTGATGGGAATGGGCAAGTCAGGCCATATCGGCCGGAAAATGGCCGCCACCTTCGCCAGTACTGGCACCCCGGCGTTTTTTGTTCATCCGGGCGAAGCCAGCCATGGCGATCTCGGCATGGTGTCCAAACAGGACGTCGTGATCCTGATTTCCAACTCCGGCGAAGCGAATGAGATTCTCTCGCTAATCCCGGTGTTAAAGCGTTTAGCCATTACGCTTATCTGCATGACCGCGAATCCCGAAAGTACCATGGGGAAAGCGGCCGACGTGCATCTTTGCGTGCGGGTGCCCAAAGAGGCGTGCCCGCTCGGCTTAGCACCAACCAGCAGCACCACGGCGGTACTGGTGATGGGTGATGCCCTTGCCGTTGCGCTGCTTGAAGCACGCGGTTTTACGCCGGAAGATTTCGCGCTGTCACATCCCGGCGGAGCACTGGGTCGCAAGCTCCTGCTGCGCGTTAGCGATATCATGCACTCAGGTGATGAAATACCGCACGTCAGCCGCGATGCGTCTTTGCGCGATGCCCTGCTGGAAATCACGCGCAAGAATCTGGGGATGACCGTTATCTGCGACGACCTGATGAAAATTCATGGGATCTTCACCGACGGCGATTTACGTCGGATTTTCGACATGGGCGTCAATATCAACACTGCGTCCATTGCGGATGTGATGACCACCGGCGGCGTTCGCGTGCGTCCTTCCCTGCTGGCCGTCGATGCGCTGAATTTAATGCAGGAAAAACACATTACCTGTGTGATGGTTGCTGATGGTGACCAGTTGTTGGGTGTGTTACATATGCACGACATGCTGCGCGCTGGCGTAGTTTAATTGAGGAATGCCCTGAATGAGTATTAGCACAGCCCTGGTGGATACCTGCTACGGTCCGGTCAGCACCGACGTGCTTGAACGGGCAAAAGCGGTTCGCCTGCTGATTTGCGATGTGGACGGCGTCATGTCTGATGGCCTGATCTACATGGGAAATCAGGGAGAAGAGCTGAAAAGTTTTAACGTTCGCGACGGTTATGGCATCCGTTGCCTGCTGACTTCTGACATTGAGGTCGCCATTATTACAGGCCGCAATGCGAAATTATTGGAAGATCGCGCCAAAACACTTGGGATCCGTCACTTGTATCAAGGTCAATCAGATAAGCTTTTGGCCTTCCGCGAACTGTTAGATACACTGTCGCTTCGGGCAGAGGAAGTCGCTTACATCGGTGATGACCTGATTGACTGGCCGGTAATGGCCGAAGTGGGTTTGTCCGTCGCGGTTCAGGACGCACATCCTATCCTGCTGCCAAAGGCGCATTACGTCACCCGCATTGCCGGTGGCCGTGGCGCAGTTCGCGAATTATGTGATTTGATTCTGCTGGCGCAGGGCAAGCTGGAGGACGCCAAAGGGCTGTCGATATGAATAAAACAAGACTTTGGATCATTCTGGTTCTGACAGCCATTGTTCTGGTGCTGATTGGCTGGTCGCTGTCTGATAACTCCGATGACGCGCCGCAGGCGGTTAACGATCAGGATCCGACCTATCAAAGCTCCCACACGGTCACCATGGTGTATGACCCGCTGGGCAGCCTGACGTACAAACTGGTCTCCGATCAGGTCAAATACTACACCACCGATCAGGTAACCTGGTTTACCAACCCGGTGGCGACTATGTATGACAAGAATAAAGTTCCAACCTGGGTACTGCGTTCTGATAAAGCCAAGATGACTCAGGATAAAATGCTCTATCTTTATGGGCATGTGCAGGCAGATAGTTTGACGCCGGAAACATCACAGCTGCAAAGAATCAAAACGGACAATGCACGGGTTAACCTGACGACACAAGACGTTGCCTCAGACGATGAAGTGACGCTTTACGGTACAGGTTTTACATCTAACGGCATGAAAATGCGTGGTAATCTGCGTGATAAAACAGCAGAGCTGATCGAAAAGGTAACGACCTCTTATGAAATTCAAAGTAAAAAATAAAATCCGTAATCTTCTGATCACAGGCTCCTTGCTGGCCGTCAGTATTCCAGCATTCGCGTTAAAAGATGACACGACGAAACCGATCACCATTGATTCCGCCAATCAGGCGCTGGATGTGAATACCAACACAGCGACCTTCACCGGCAACGTGGTGGTGAATCAGGGTTCGATTCAGGTCAAAGCCGATAAAGTGGTCGTGATCCGCCCGCAAGGCGTATCCGGTAAAGAAGTGGTTGAAGGCTACGGCAACCCGGTGACTTTCTACCAGTTGCAGGACAACGGCAAACCTATCAAAGGCCACGCGCAGAAAGTCCGTTATGAAGTGGAAACCGATCTGGTGACCCTCACCGGCAACGCGTACTTAGAACAGCTCGACAGTAACGTGAAAGGCGATCGTATTACCTATCTGGTGCAAAAGCAGCAGATGGAAGCCTTCAGTGATAAAGGCAACCGTGTCACGACCGTTCTGGTTCCGACGCAGTTGCAGGAAAAGACCCCGGCAGCAGCCGGCGGCCAGACCAAAAAGAGTAACTGATAATTTATGGCAAAATTAATCGCAGAAAATCTGGCGAAGGCATACAAAGGCCGTAAGGTCGTTGAAGATGTCAGCCTGACCGTTAATTCGGGCGAAATCGTCGGATTACTCGGCCCTAACGGTGCCGGTAAAACCACCACGTTCTACATGGTGGTCGGTATCGTGCAGCGTGATGCGGGCCGCATTATCGTTGACGACGAAGACATCAGCCTTCTGCCATTGCACACCCGCGCACGTCGCGGCATTGGTTACCTGCCTCAGGAGGCGTCCATTTTCCGTCGCCTCAGCGTGTTTGATAACCTGATGGCGGTATTGCAGATCCGTGACGACCTGAATAAAGACCAGCGAAACGATCGCGCTAACGAGCTGATGGAAGAGTTCCATATTTCCCATTTGCGCGATAACCTCGGTCAGTCACTGTCCGGTGGTGAACGCCGTCGTGTGGAAATTGCCCGCGCGCTGGCGGCAAATCCTAAGTTTATTCTGCTGGATGAACCCTTCGCCGGTGTTGACCCGATTTCCGTCATCGATATCAAAAAAATCATTGAGCATTTGCGTGACAGCGGCCTCGGCGTACTGATCACTGACCACAACGTCCGTGAAACGCTGGACGTATGTGAACGTGCCTATATCGTCAGTCAGGGCAAACTTATCGCCCACGGCTCTCCGGCCGACATTCTTGCTGATGAACAAGTGAAACGTGTTTATCTCGGTGAAGAATTCCGTCTGTGATCTGCGCCGCCTGAACCGAGCCTGTTGCGCGTTAACGTAAACAGGCCGTTTCTGACCGAAGCTATACCGTCTCAAATCAGCCACGGATATAAAGCCAAGATATGAAGCAAGGTTTGCAACTCAGATTCAGCCAACAACTGGCCATGACTCCTCAATTACAACAGGCGATCCGTCTGTTGCAATTGTCCACGCTTGAGCTCCAACAGGAGATCCAACTCGCGCTGGAGAGCAACCCTCTGCTGGAACAAACTGACCTGCACGATGAAATCGATGCGGTCGAAACCCCTGACAGTGAAGGTCTGGATACCCGCGAAGCCCTCGAGCAGAAAGACATGCCCGAAGAGCTGCCGCTGGATGCCACCTGGGATGAGATTTACACCGCAGGCACCCCGTCCGGTACCGGCAATGATTACAGCGACGACGAACTGCCGGTGTATCAGGGTGAAACTACCCAAACATTGCAGGATTACCTGATGTGGCAGGTCGAGCTGACGCCGTTTTCCGACACCGACGCCGCTATCGCAACCTCCATTGTCGACGCCGTGGATGACACTGGTTATCTAACAATTTCTCTCGACGACATCCTCGAAAGTATTGGCGATGAAAACGTCACCATGGATGAAGTCGAAGCTGTTTTAAAGCGCGTTCAGCGTTTTGACCCGGTGGGTGTGGCGGCGCGCGATCTACGCGACTGCCTGCTGATTCAGCTTTCTCAGTACGTCCCGGAAACGCCTTTCATCACAGAAGCCAGACTTATCATCAGCGAGCATCTGGATCTGCTGGCGAACCATGATTTCCGCGCACTTATGCGATCAACCCGTCTAAAAGAAGATACACTGAAAGGAGCGATGCTCCTGATCCAGTCTCTTGATCCGCGACCGGGGCAGTCGATCAATACCGGCGAGTCAGAATACGTGATCCCGGATGTATTGGTACGCAAAGTGTCGGGCGTCTGGTCCGTCGAACTGAACTCAGACAGCATTCCGCGACTGAAGATCAACCAGCAGTACGCCGCGATGGGCAATTCCACCCGCAGCGACAGCGACGGGCAGTTTATCCGCAGCAATCTGCAGGAAGCCAAATGGCTGATCAAAAGTCTCGAAAGCCGTAATGACACGCTCCTGAAAGTGACGCGCTGCATTGTCGAACAGCAGCAGGCGTTCTTTGAGATGGGTGATGAATACATGAAACCAATGGTGCTGGCCGATATCGCCAGCGCCGTTGAAATGCACGAGTCGACGATTTCGCGCGTGACGACGCAGAAGTTCCTGCACAGCCCGCGCGGCATTTTCGAACTGAAGTATTTCTTCTCCAGCCATGTCAGTACTGACAGCGGCGGCGAGGCATCGTCCACCGCAATCCGGGCGCTGGTGAAGAAATTGATAGCCGCGGAGAATCCTGTAAAACCGCTCAGCGACAGTAAGTTAGCAACCCTGCTTTCCGATCAGGGCATCATGGTTGCACGCCGTACCGTTGCAAAATACCGAGAGTCTTTGTCCATCCCGCCCTCAAACCAGCGTAAACAGTTAGTTTGACCTCAACAGAGAAGGAAGACATTATGCAGCTCAACATTACCGGACATCACATTGAGATCACCGATCCCCTGAGAGAATTCATCTCGTTGAAACTGGCGAAGTTAGAACAGTATTTCGACAGGATTAATCAGGTGTATGTGGTGTTAAGCGTTGAAAAAGTGCAAAAAGTCGCGGAAGCGACACTGCATGTGAACGGAGGCGAGTTGCATGCCACCTCGGAACATCAGGATATGTACGCAGCGATTGACGGACTGGTTGATAAACTGGCCCGTCAGCTGAACAAACATAAAGACAAACTGAAACAGCACTGACATTCATGTAGCCAACCCTGTGCTACACACCTTCGGGCATCGGCTTGTGACCTTCGGGGAACGAGCCGATATAGCTTTAAGGGTGAATCAGCGCAAAAGTGAAGATGACATGATCAACGATATAGCAATGCAATTAACGTCGGTGCTCAATGCCGAATGCACCAAAAGCGGCGTTCATTGCGCCAGCAAAAAACGTGCGCTGGAAATCATCAGCGAGCTGGCGGCCAAACAACTGAATTTGTCGCCACAGGTGATTTTTGACGCCATTTTGACCCGTGAGCGTATGGGCAGCACCGGGATCGGTGCCGGGATCGCCATCCCGCACGGCAAGCTGGAAGAAGATACGTTACGCGCCGTGGGCGTGTTTATTCAGCTCGAACAACCGATCGCGTTTGACGCTATCGACAATCAGCCAGTGGATCTGCTTTTTGCCTTGCTGGTTCCTGCAGATCAATGTAAAACCCACTTACACACCTTGTCTTTAGTGGCCAAGAAATTGGCAGATAAAACAGTGTGTCGCCGTCTGCGCGGAGCGCAAAGCGACGAAGAACTGTTCAAGATAATGACTGAAAACGAATAATTTTAAGATTCCCGGCAGCGCGCCGGGAAAGTGAATTCTGAACACTGAATGCCAGGGGAGTGACACCATGGTGCTGATGATTGTCAGCGGCCGTTCCGGTTCCGGGAAGTCGGTTGCCCTAAGGGCATTAGAAGACATGGGATTTTACTGTGTGGATAATCTGCCGGTGGTGTTACTGCCGCAGCTTGCCCAGACGCTTGTCGAACGCAATACGTCTGCCGCCGTCAGCATTGATGTGCGCAACATGCCTGAAACACCGGAAGTTTATGAGTATGCGATGTCACAACTGCCTGAGAGTTTCTCGCCGCAGTTGCTGTTCCTCGATGCCGACCGCAATACCCTGATCCGCCGTTACAGCGACACCCGTCGTCTGCACCCGCTTTCCAGCAAAAATCTGTCCCTCGAAAGTGCCATCGATGAAGAAGCCGATCTGCTCGAACCGTTGCGTTCCGCCGCCGATCTGATCATCGACACTTCCGAAATGTCGGTTCACGAGCTGGCAGAAATGCTGCGCACCCGCCTTTTGGGCAAACGTGAACGCGAACTGACGATGGTCTTCGAATCCTTCGGTTTCAAACACGGCCTGCCGATTGATGCCGATTACGTCTTCGACGTACGTTTCCTGCCAAACCCGCATTGGGATCCGAAACTGCGCCCGATGACCGGGCTTGATAAGCCTGTCGCGGCGTTTCTTGACCGTCATACCGAAGTGCACAATTTTATCTACCAGACCCGCAGCTATCTCGAACAATGGTTGCCCGCGCTGGAAACCAACAACCGCAGCTATCTGACCGTCGCCATTGGTTGTACTGGCGGTAAACACCGTTCGGTGTATATCGCGGAAGAACTGGCCGACTATTTCCGTTCCCGTGGGAAGAATGTTCAGTCCCGCCATCGCACGCTGGAAAAACGCAAATCATGACGGTGAAACAAACGGTAGAAATCAAAAACCGGTTAGGGATGCACGCCCGTCCGGCGATGAAGTTGTTTGAACTGGTGCAGAGTTTTGAATCAGAAGTGATGCTGCGCAACGGCACAGGCATTGAAGCGGAAGCCAGCAGCGTGATCGCCCTGCTGATGCTCGACTCCCCTAAAGGCCAGCAAATCGAAATCGAAGCCACCGGCCCCGATGAGGTTGAAGCACTGAGCGCCGTAGTGAATCTGATTAATTCCGGATTCGATGAAGACTGAGAATTAACCCACTGTTTAAGCCGTATTAAATGCGGCTTAAACAGTCGATCGCAATAGCCTTAAAGCTCTCAAAATTCTCACTGCTCAGCAAACGGCTCATCGAACGCTCCCGCACAAACGTCACGAATAAATCGTAAATCGCCATTGCCTCTTCGTAATCCGCCTTGCTGATCGCCAGCAGGAAAATCACATGCGCCGTTTCCCCTTCGCCCCAGGCAATACCCTGCGGAGAAAGCAAAGTGATCACCACGGTTTTCTTCGCCAGCAAACCTAACGAATGTGGCAATGCAATGCCCTCCCCCAGCATGGTCGAGACAATTTCCTCACGCTCTACCACCGACGGGTAAAATGCCTGATCGACATACCCTTCTTCTTCCAGCTGCGAACACACATGCCGGAACAGTTCCGCCTGCGTCATCGGTTCGTTGATGATCATGAAGTGTTTTTCGTCGAAGAATTTTTCCAGCATATAAGGCCGGGTGCGATCCACCAGCACCAGCTTGCCGAGCTGTTCCATCTGGTATTCCGTCGGGAACGGTGAAAGCACAACCACCGGCTTATTCTTCTCGCTGATGCGCGCATTCGAGATAATAAAATCTTCGTCAATGTGCTCCAGCTTCTCGTAATCGCGCAAAGATACGATTTGCTTCATCACCAGCTGCGGATACTTACGGCTGATCTGCGCCTGAATCATACGGATGGTGGAATTGCCGGTATCGCACACCATCATCACCTGCGGATGACGCTGATAGCCAATATCGTAATGCCGCTCCAGTCCGACGCCGATGTGCAGCACCAGAAAACCGATCTCGTTTTCGCTGAGCGTATACGGCGTGTATTTACCCCAGCTGGAGACCGCCGCCAGCGTGACGTCATACGCCATCGGATAATGCTGTTTGATGTTGCTCAGCAGCGGATTAGGAATATTGATCTGATATTTCACCCGCGTAATCATGGTCTTGATATGCGTGAGCAGATCCGCACGCAGCTGCTTATCGCCCTGCAAATCATAGTTATAATGCGCATTGATATACGAAAGAATGTAATCGACCAGCGATTCATCATCGTCGGCGTTAATGTCGGTCGGCAAAATATTCTGCACGCGCCGCGCGGCGATATTCACCCGCAGGTAGGCCTCTTCGGAGGCCGGGATCTCCTTGCCCACCAGACTTTTCAGCTCCTCCGCCAGCCGCAGGGAGACCTGCTTCACCGCCGGATCGCCCTCTTCCGCATCGAAATCCGTCAGCGGATAACCGCCGGCGATGCGTTTGATCGCCACCGCGCAGTAGAGGATCAGATACTGCTCGCCCGCATCGGTCAGCTGAATAGCCGACTGTGTCAGCAGCTGATGCATAAACCGTGTCAGCGGCACCAGCGCTTCCGGCTCCAGACTCTCGGCTTTCAGCAGCGGATTGGCCTGCTCTTCGGCATCGAGCTGAAACAGCAGGTCAGTGAGACAGGCGCGGATCGCCAGTTCTGCGCCGAACAACTTCATACCGTAACGCGGTTTGGTTTCGATATTCAGGTGGTAACGCGCCAGATGCTCCCTCACCTCAGCCATATCATTTTGCAGGGTTCCCCGGCTGACAAACCATTCATCGGCCAGATCTTCCAGCTTCAGTGAAAAAGCTGAGGTCAAAAAGCGGATCAGCAACGTCTTTACCCGCTCTGCGGCGGTGCGCGGCGTCGGGTTCGGTTTAGGCTGTGCCGATTGCTGCAACGAGGAGAACAGCGCCTGATCGTCGATGCGCAGCTGATAACCGCTGCCACGGCTGTGAACAAAGGTCGCGCCATAACCGGCAATGATTTCATTGAGTGATGTGATGTCCGCACGCACGGTGCGCGTTGACACCTCCAGACGCCTGGCCAGCTCATCCTGAGGCAGGGTTTCGGTCTGTAACGCATCAAAAAGTTGCGCCAGCCGTTGATTGGGAAATCTCACCATTGTTGTTCCATATTGTTGCCGCTATACCCCATCCGCTTAAACGAATGGGGTTTGGTTCTCAGGTTGTGTCAGTCAGGGCGCGATAACCATCTGCGACGGACTGCCGACCGCCACGTAGCTGTCGACGAAGGTCAGTTTGCCGCTGTCAGACGATACCTTGAATGTAGTGATGTTATCGCTTCGTTGATTCATTGCGTAAATATATTTGCCGTCCGGTGACAAGGTCAGCGTGCGCGGGTAATCACCACGCGTCCAGGTTTCATCGCTCCATTTCATTGCGCCCTCGCCGGTCACCGAGACCTGCGCGATGCTGTTGTGCAGACGGTTGGCCACGTACAGATGCTTACCGTCCTTACTCAGCACAATGCCCGCCGCAAAGTTGGTGCCTTTGAAACCGGCAGGCAACGAAGACAGGCTGTGCAGTTCAGTCAGCGTGCCTTTAGTGGCGTCAAAGCGATAACTGGTCAGCGTCGAGGCTTCTTCATTGATCAGGAAAACCACTTTTCCGTTGGGATGGAACACAAAGTGGCGCGGCCCGGCTCCTTCGGACGAGGCCTTGATGAACGGCGGCTCGTTGGCTTCGAGTACGCCGGTTTCAGCGTTGAGCTTCCACTGAAAGATCCTGTCCAGACCGAGATCGGTGGAGAACGCGAATTTGCCGGAAGGATCGGTGGCGATCATGTGCGCGTGCGGTCCGTTGTGATCGCTGACCGCGAAACTGCCTTCGGCAGCGGCCGCGGGTTTGCCTGCGCCCGCCGGGCCGGAATCTTGCTGACTGTTGCTGGCGTCGCTGAGTTTGCCATCAGCCGCCACCGGGAATACCGCCACGATGCCGCTGATGTAGTTGGCGACCAGCAGATGATCGCCTTTTGGCGTCAGCGACAGATACACCGGCCCTGCGCCTGCGGAATCTACCTGATTAATCAGCGTCAGGCTGCCGTCTTGCGGCGCGATGCGGTACGCGGCAATGGCGCCGTGTTTCCCGCCGTTGTAATTATCGATTTCGCTGCCGACAAACAGCGTTTTGCCATCGTGGCTGAGCACCATCTGCGCCTGATTAGGCAGCTGGCTGGCAAGCGTCTTCTCGCTCAGCGCCCCGGTTTTAGGATCAAATTTAAAGCGGTAAACACCTTCCCCGTTCGGGTTGTAGGTGCCGACATAAGCAAAGTGTGGCGTCATGGTTTTTTCGGCTGCGTAGAGCGGCATGGCGGATACGGCCAGCATCGCGGAGGTTAAACCTGAAATCAGAAACCAGTTTCTCATACATTTCCTCAAACGGGGTTGTCAGACAAACGAGAGACTCTGCGCCCCCGTGACCGGGAGAACGCAGAGTGTTTAACCGCGCAGACGGCTCACCGCGCAGGAAAGGTCAGAATCTTTAGCCCACCAGCTTTTTAACGCTGGCCAGCAGGGTTTTCACATCTTCCGGGCGGGTGTTACCGGTCGCGCTGTCGATGATTGAGCTATAAATGTGCGGAATGATTTTCGTGACACCCGCCGCCAGTGCGATTTCCATAATCGCCCCGAAGTTCTCCAGGTCGATACCGCCCGTCGGCTCCAGCCAGAAATCCTGTTCCGCACAGGCGCGCGCGACGGCTGCGAATTCCTCACGGGTTTTCAGGCCGCCCATCGGGAAATATTTCACCGAGCTGCCGCCCATGTCCCTGAGCAGCGCAATGGCGGTTTCCACCGGCACAATCGCATCGCTGGCCTTTGAGCTCAGTGGCCCGGTGTTGATCTTCACCAGGCCCACTTTGCCGGTAGGCGAAATCAGACCGTTGACCACGCTGTCGCTCTGGCCGAGCAGCGCACGGCTGGTGCCGACGCCGGTAAAGACCTGATTGACGTGTTGCGGCTGCACCTGCGCTGATATCTGGCTGACCATCAGAGACTGACGCGGATCGCCCGCGCCGAGGCCGACGGATAACGCGTTTTCAATCAGCGCGGCATACTCCTTCATGTCCGCCACGGCGCTTGCCACATCGGCATAATTTTTGGAAAGCACGCCAACCAGTACATGACCTTCCGCCGCGTCATAAATCTCGCGGGCATTGTCTTTCGAGCCCGCCAGCACGTTCAGGCAGACGCGGTCACGGTAGAAGTTTGGGGTCAGCTTCATGCTTTCTCTCCACTGAAAAGTTGTTTGAAACGGTCGGCGACGATGGCGAGCTGTGGCGGCGTCACGCTGCGCACGTCCACTTCGATCTTGCCTTCGTTAGCGCGGTAGCCTCGGAAATAAATAGCGATATCGCCGGTTTTCATCGCTTCCACAATGGCTTTGGTTTTCCAGCCCAGCACCGCTTCGTCAAATGTGATTTCCGTACGGGCGATGTCGCGCCCGGCGCTGTCCCAGACCACACGGCCGGTGACGCCGTGGATTTCATTCAGGCTGGCGATAAATGGCGTCATCTTATCGACCATTTCCTGGCCAGTGGTTTTCGGCAATGTGATGTAGCTTTCAATCGCCTGCGTCAGGCCGAGAATGCCCTCTTTGCCGACTTTCATCGCGCGGCCAATGCCGCCGGATTGCAGCTTCACCCATTCGACGTACTGTTTTTTACCCAGCACCAGACCGCTGGTCGGCCCTTCGATGGCTTTCGCACCGCTGTAAATCACCAGATCTGCGCCCATTTCGTAGTAACAGGTCAGGTCTTCTTCTGCGGCCGCATCGACGATCAGCGGCAGGTTATATTCCCGCGCCACCGCCGCCGCTTCTTCCACGGAGAGAATGCTTTTCTGCACGCTGTGATGCGATTTGATGTACATGATGGCCGCAGTGCGCGGCGTGATACAGGCCGCCAGCTGTGCCGCCGAACATTCGTTGGCGTAACCGGCTTCGACGACTTTCCCGCCGCCCATCGTCACCATCGTGGCGACCGGTGCACCGAAATTCACGTTATGACCTTTCGGCAGCACGATGTCGTGCGGCACGTCGAGCGGCGCGGCGTGCAGGTTTTCCAGCAGCCACGCGTTATCTTTCACGATCACCGACGCGACCGACTGGGCGATCCCGGCGGAGGCGCAGGACACCACGACTGCGCTTTCGACATTCAGCAGTCTGGCGATGTACGCACCGGTTTTATTCACCAGATCTTTCATCTCGAAGAAATGGTTCAGGCCGGTATTCACCACGGCAGCCACTTCTTCGCGCGGCGTTGAGACGCCGAGAAGGGTCATCCGCCCGGAAGCATTGATGACCTGTTTTAAGTTGTACTTTTCATATAACGATTGTTCAGAAGACATGAGCAGATTTCCCTTCTTCGGTTAACAGAGTGATGCCCGCGACCACGGCGGCCAGAGGCACCAGCAAACTTTCGCCCTTCACGGACTGACCCTCAGAATCGACAAACACCTGCGGCGCGTGGCGCAGTTCAAACAGGGTCAGATCCGCGTCGGCACCCACTTCCAGACGCCCTTTGGTGCGCAGGCGTAACGCATCGGCGGCGTGCGAGGTGACGCAATCGATCACCTGCGGCAACGTCATGCCGACGCTAAAGAATTTGGACATCACCGTCGCCAGGCTGTGAACCGGTCCGCTAATGCGGTTGCGGCAGTAAATATCGGAGCTGATGGTGTGCGGCAAAATGCCCTGCTTAATGGCCAGTTCCGCCACCTCAAAACTGAAGCTCGCGGAGCCGTGGCCGACATCCAGCCGCACGCCGCGGCTCAGCGCGCGTTTCACTGAATCGCGCAGTACGCCTTCCGGCGACAAAATGCGGTTCGGCTTGCCGTTATAGCAATGGGTGATGATGTCGCCGGAAGTGAGTAAATCAGCGATTTCGTCGAGATTCGGCGGGTTATTGCCGATATGAACCATCAGCGGTAAATCATCATTTTCCTGCTGAATTTCTTTAGCGCGAATCAGCGGCTGAATGCCGTTCTTACCGACCACGCTGCTGCTCATGCGGGCTTTAATACCGATGATAAAACCAGGATTTTTTTCGATAGCCGTACGCACCGCCGCTTTGTCGATCTGCGCCATATCGGCCAGTTCGTTCTGCGTGACAATGCCAGTGCGGGCGATATTCAAAAACGCGTAGACGTTAGTTTTCGCCGCGCGGGTGATCTGATAGAAATCATCGACATCATTCGCGCCGGTACTTCCGGCATCGGCCACGGTAGTCACGCCGCTGGCGACGCCGATCAGATCAGCGTCATCATGATAAATCGGTGATTTGGGGTAACAGTGAACGTGGGAGTCGATCCAGCCCGCGCTGGCGTAAGCCTTGCCGTGCAGATCGAGAACGTGGCGGGCGGATGCGTCCGCCGGGACGTCAAGGGCGGCGATTTTGCCGTCGCGGATGGCGATGTCCATCAGGCTGCCGTCTGTGCTTTTTGCCTGTCGGATGATCAGATCATACATTCTCTCTTCTCCGTCTCTCTTCTGCGTAAGACCGGGCCTCAGGAGCGCGTCCTGACGCCCGGTTACTGCGTTTTACTGCCGTTCCTACAGGGAAACCGGGAAAAACGCGCCCAGTACCATCGCACCGAGAATGGCACCGCCGGTGATCGGCTTTTGCCACAGATAAAAACCTAACGCGCCCAGCAACGAGCCCAGACCAATAGGAATCGACGCGGCCATCGCGGACAGGATAATCAACGGCCCGAGGAAGCGGCCGGAGGCATTACCCGCGCCCATCATCACGTCCGCCCCGTAGGTCGAGTTGCTCTGATTGATGGTGAATTTGCGCGCCAGAATGATGATGTAACCCACGGCTAAACCGAGGATCAGGCCGGTCACCAGCGAAGCAGCAAAGTTCGCCACCGGGAAGATGATCCCCGCGCCCAGCAGCATCGCCGGAACGCCAAGGCCGATGCCGGTCTGGATAGCGCCACCGATATCTAGAATCCCGACCAGAGAGCCTTCGATGATGCGGGCGAACAGGAAGCTGGCACCGAAGGCCGCCACTGCGCCGTACACGCCGGTATCCATGCCTGAACGCAGCATCGACACAAACGCCACTTCGTTAAACGCCCCGATGCCATACAGGTAATACATGTGCGTCCCGGCGAAGACGCCGGAGGACAGTAATCCGACAAAGATCGGGAACGACCATTCGGCGTACCAGAAACCACGTTTGGCTTGTTCTTCCATTGTCATTTCCTCTTACTTGCCGCTGATGGAGTTGTGGATGCCGTTCAGCCATGTCGGAACGTCCAGCATGAATGACTGCAACAGTTTGACGTCGAAACCACGGAAGAAGCCGCTGAGGACAAACAGCGCGATAATCGCCGCCATCATCACTTTGGTGACGTGGTTCCAGCCGCTTTCTTCGACCCCTTTACCAATCAGGATACCCAGCACCAGACCCGGTACGGCGTTGCCCATGATCATCTGCGCCAGACCGCCAAAAATGGTGGCCCAGAAACCCGAACGACGCCCTGCATCAATCGCAGCCAGCCAGAAAATCACCGGCATGACGGTGTTCACCAGCATGTTTGCGGCAGGCACCAGCACTTTGATCGCCGTGACCTGCAGTGCAGCAGGAACCGCCGAGGCCGTGGTGTTAAGGAATGCCACGACAATCATGCCGATGATGCCGCCCGCAATCGCCATTTTGCGCGGGTCATGCATGGTTTCTGCGACGTTGCGGTTTTTAAACATCAGTGCCGCGGTCGCCCAGTGAGGGATGATGCGGTGGTCGACGTCCTGTGTGAAAGACCCCGCCGCCACGGAAGATGCCCAGGCATTAAAGAAGAAGCCCAGACCGAATGAGAAATGCGAAGCCGGATCGCCTTCACAGGAATTTAATTCCCCAAGAGTACGAAAAGCCCCCATTCCTTGCACGGTCGGCGCGTGGAACATACGTGCGGCACCCGCACCTACGCCCACCCCAACCAGTCCGCCGATAATAAGCGACTTAAATAAAATAATTAAAAACATCAGTATATCCTTGTCATTTATAGCTAACGTTTTTATTTCGTGACAAAAACTACCTGTTCCGTATCAATAACAGTCAGGTTGACGGTAATGTCTAACGCCACGTAATAACTCTTTTTTTCCCTGGCCAGAAAAAAGAACAGGAACTTTTCTCTTTTAACGGATTCTTCGGCTTTTATTACCTTGACGTCCTGCGGTTCAATGCGCAGCAAGACATTATTCGCCGAAGCTTTGAGAACGGTTCGCTGAACCTGACTCAGTGCGGAAGAAAAGGCGGCAGCCTTATTTTCGCCTTTTCCCTCAACCCGAACTGTCGTGGTTGATTGTTGTTTCATTACGCCTGACCATACTTTTTGTTATAAGCTTCCACCAGGCGCTGACCCAGTTCTTCTTTATCCATAAATCCAAACCCTAATACCAAACAGCCTTCGTTAATTGCGGTGACACCTTCATCCACTGAGCGCATCCCGTATTTGGCTTTATATCCATATTTGTTTTGTGCGGTAATCGCACCCGCGCCGCCACTGCCGCAGAAAGAAATACCAAAGGTCGCGCCTTCTGCTTTCATCACGTCACCGAGTTTCATATCTGCTGCCATACCAGGGACAACAATGGCTTTTCCGCCCGCTGCTTCAACGCCTGCCGCGACTTTCTGCCCTTTGCCTAAACGGTCGCCGATCACTACTAATACTTGTCCCATGATTTATCTCTCCAGTTAATTCGCTGTACTTTCTGTAAAATTTATTTTGGCTCGTTGTCGCGTGCGACTTCGAAATGCACCGAGAGCAGATACGCTTCTTCGATCGGTAAATTTCCTAACCAGCCGATCACCTCTTCTGCCATTTTCATGGAGTCATCAGAGATTTCATCAAATAATTCTTTTTCGACTTCAGGTAACGGCTCACCGGTAATGGATCGCAACACCATGGCTTTAACGTGTGACGTTAACATCTGCAACTGAACATCGGTGGTGTAGATATTCTTTGCACTTTGCATGGCCTGAATATCTTTTAAAATTTGCTCTGTGGTTGCCGCAGCGTCTTTAAATTCACGTTGCCCGGCCCCATTCACAGATGCGCTTGCGTTATTCACTCGCGATTACCTCTCTCCTTGCCTGACTCACTAATTTCAGCCGTTTATTTCGTCTGTCTTTACCCTAACCCCAGGGAGATTTCCTGTGTAGACCGTCTTTTTCCAGTTCGAAGTGGAAATACAATGAGCTGAGCGGATCCGATTCGCAAAACGAAAAGTTAAGTCGTCATATCACTGAGTATTACCGTCTGTAGCAGCGTATTTCACTGGTAATCGGAATTTTCGCAATGCGGAATATTTCCATCACATCCCTTTCATTTCCGCTTAAGAGTGCCTAGTATCAAAGAACACCCGCAAATTACTCACACCCCTGCGCTTATCCGCGGGGGTGTTATTTTTTGCCTACTGGCAACCCATCCGCACAAAGCGGGTGATGCAAAAGGAATCCTGGAGAATGTTATGAGCAAACCGACACTGACCATCAGCGAACTTGACGCAGAACGCCTGGACACCCTGCTGGCGCAGCCTGCCTATGCCAACAGCCCGGTCGCAGATGCCCTGAATGAAGAGTTGGATCGCGCAGAGATTTTGCCGCCAGAAGACATGCCCGCCGACGTGGTCACGATGAACAGCAAGGTGCGCTTTACAGAAGGTAAAGAGGGCGAAGAACATATCCGCACGCTGGTGTATCCGGCGGCGCTGAAAGACAGTAACGAGCAGTTATCCGTGATGGCGCCGCTTGGTGCAGCGTTGCTGGGCTTACGCGTGGGTGGAAGTATCACGTGGAAGATGCCGAACGGCGAAGACAGCCGGATCGAGGTGCTGGAGTTGTTGTTCCAGCCGGAGGCAGCGGGGGAACTGCGACGTTAAAGTCCGTTAAATCCCTCCCCTGCGAAGGGGAGGGAAAGGAGCAAGGCAGGCGTCATTTACTTAAACTTCTTATGGTTCTCATTCCTTGTCGCCTTAAACCCTTCAGCTTCTTTCTTCGCTTCATCCACTTTGCCCGCTTTAGCTAAAGCGGCAGCCGAATCAATTTGTCCGATCAGCGTATCGAGCCCTTTGTGGTAGTCCTTCATCTCAGGGCTGTCTGGCGCTTTGCCTTTCAGCTTTGGTGGGGTCGCCTTCTTAGCATCTTCTGCTGCCGCTTTCATGTTCGCCAGACCGGTGGTCAGTTCCGCCTGATCGTTGGTTTTCAACACTTTGCCGTAGTTATCGGCAATCGTGTCCATGTCTGTTTCTAAATCCGCCGCCAGTGCGACCGTACTGCTTCCTAATAAGGCCACTACTGCTAACGCCATCAGATGTTTACGCATGAGCGATTCTCTCTATTGTTATAAATTTATTATTTAAAACGACATTGCTTGTAAGGCTTTATAAAAATAGGCCGAGAGAGGGCAAAGTGGAACGACTTTTTTTGTAAATAAGCATTGATGAGCGGAATGAAGGAGAAGAACAGCAGCGATCGGGCGACCGCTGCGGGGAGAGATTATTCGCCGGCGATTTTCATCGAAGGCAATAATACGGAACCACACTGGATATTGCTGCGGGTTTCGATATCGCTGCCGATGGCGACCATATCGCGCCACATGTCTTTCAGGTTACCGGCGATGGTGATTTCACTCACCGGATACTGGATTTCACCGTTCTCGACCCAGAAACCTGCCGCACCGCGGGAGTAGTCGCCGGTAACGCCGCTGACGCCCTGCCCCATCAGTTCCGTCACCACCAGGCCTTTGTCCAGCTTACGCAACATACCGGCGAAGTCGTCACCCTGACCGGCGATGCGCCAGTTATGGATGCCGCCTGCGTGCCCGGTGGTTTGCAGACCGAGCTTGCGCGCGGAATAGCATGTCATCAGCCAGGTTTGCAGCACGCCCGCTTTTACGATGTCGCGACGCTGGGTGCGCACACCTTCGCTGTCGAACGGCGTCGAGGCCAGCCCCTGCAACAGATGCGGATGTTCTTCGATGGTCAGCCACTCTGGCAGGATCTGTTCGCCAAGGCTGTCGAGCAGGAAGGAGGATTTACGGTAGATGCTGCCGCCGCTGATCGCACCTACCAGATGGCCAAATAGGCCGGTCGCTACTTCAGCAGCGAACAGCACCGGTGCGTGCATGGTGGGTAATTTTCGCGGTGCGAGACGGGACAACGTGCGGCGTGCGCACTCTGCGCCAACCCATTCCGGGTCTTTCAGATCGCTCATTTTACGGGCGATGGAATAGGCGTAATCACGTTCCATGTCGCCTTCGTGTTCGGCGATGACTGAGGCGGAAATCGAGTGGCGCGTTGAGCAATAACTTTGCAGCATGCCGTGGCTGTTACCGAAAACGCGGATGCCGTAATGGCTGTTAAAGCTGCCACCTTCGGTGTTAGTGATGCGCTTGTCCGCTTTCAGCGCGGCCTGTTCAGCGCGTGCTGCCAGCTCAATGCTGCGATCCGGATCCAGCTCTTCCGGATGGAATAAATCCAGATCCGGTGCATCGAAGGCCAGCATCTCTTTATCCGCTACACCGGCAAACGGATCCGGCGAGGTATAACGGGCGATGTCCAGCGCGGCCTGCACGGTGCGGGAGATCGCGTCCGGGCTTAAATCGGTGGAAGACGCGCTGCCTTTGCGGTTTTGATAGTAAACGGTGATGCCCAGCGCGCCATCGCTGTTGAATTCAACGTTCTCGACTTCACCAAAACGTGTACTGACGCCGATACCGGTGGTTTTGCTGACCGCCACTTCTGCGGCGTCTGAACCGGCTTTCGCCAGTTCTAATGCCTGAGATACGGCCTGTTCGAGGGTTTTACGCTGCTGCGCAACTTGATTCACTACGTTCATCGGCATGCCATCGCTTATGAGATAAAAGGGATTGTTCTACACTGAAACACAGATACTTATCCTTTTGAGTCTAACAGAGACTCGCCATAATTTCGCATAGCGTGCGGCGTTGTTAAGACCGAAGTTGCAACAGAATAGCCATCTCTGTGGCATAATGCCGCCGAAGCAATAAAGCACAATCAAACTGACAGGATTACCTCGATAAGAGGAAGCGCCCATGACAAAGAAAATTGACGACTGGCTCGATGACGTTCCCGAGAATAATGAGAACGAAGAAGATGATGAGATCATCTGGGTCAGTAAAAGTGAAATCAAACGTGACGCCGAGGCGCTGAAAGATCTCGGTGCAGAAATGGTGGATCTGGGTAAAAACTCGCTCGATAAACTGCCGCTGGATGAAGATCTGCGCGCGGCCATCGATTTAGCTCAGAAAATCAAAAAAGAAGGCCGTCGCCGCCAGTTACAGCTGATCGGTAAAATGCTGCGTTCGCGCGATGTGGAGCCGATTGAAACCGCGCTCGACAAGCTCAAAAACCGCCACAACCAGCAGGTTTCGCTGTTCCACAAACTGGAAATGCTGCGTGACCGTCTGGTCGAAGAAGGCGATGAAGCAGTGCCAACGGTGCTGGAGCTGTATCCGGAAGCCGACCGCCAGCAGCTGCGCGCATTAATCCGCAACGCGCAGAAAGAGAAAGCGACTAACAAACCGCCGAAATCTTACCGCCAGATTTTCCAGTATCTGCGCGAACTGGCTCAGGCCCAGGAATAAAAAACAAAACCCGCTGAAAGGCGGGTTTTTTGTTTTCAGCCTTTCGCTTTCGCGACAGGTTTCTCCAGCAGGTTCAGACGCAGCTCGCCTTCCAGCTCTTCTTCTGCCTCTTCAAACAGCAAAATCAGTGCGCCGAAACGCCGCTTACGGCTGGCAGTCAGATTGACAAAATCTATCTCCACCGGCAGCGCAATCCCGCCCGTGACTTCATCCCAAAGTGCATCCAGATTCGCGCCAAAGCTGTCAGTCAGTGAAAACTGACGGACAAATTCGGCATAGAATGCCGGTAAATCCGGGATGTGATTAAAATCGAAGCTCACTTTATTCATCGACATTACTCCACCCGAACAAAATTCTGATAATGGTCACGGCTGACGTAAATCAGCCCGTCGCTGGCAAACAGCACGCGGTCAGCGCCGCGACGTCCGCAGCGATAGTTGATATCCGCCTCACGCCAGACCCGTTTATACGCTGTCGGTAAGCGCCCTTCCCGGTTCGAGAAACGGTCGCCGCCAATGGCTTTTCCCGCCAGCACGTCGCAAAGATTACCGGAACGTGCATCCCAGCCCGCTTCACGCGCTTTTTTCTTGGTGATGTAGTTGTCAGGTAACCGGTGATTCTGGCGCAAATAGCTGACTACCGTTTTCTCATCGGTGCCCGATACGATGGTGCCAGAGTTGTATGTCGTTTTCGCGACAACCTGCCCGGCGACGCCGGACAGCCCCAGAATCACGGCGGCGACCACCATCAGCGTGCGCCGCAGCCCGTAAAATACCTTCATTGACGTCCTTTGTGCATAGCCGGAAATGATGTGTTCCTCTTTATTGTTTCCTAAAATCCGCTTTCTGAAAAGGCGACTTATAGATTTCCTAAATGTAACGTTTTCACCTGTAAATACTCTTCCAGTCCCAGAACCGACCCTTCGCGCCCCAGGCCGGACTCTTTCACCCCACCAAACGGCGCGGCTTCGTTGGAAATCGCACATTCATTCACGCCGATCATGCCGCTCTCAATTGCATCCGCGACGCGGAAAACGCGTTGCAGGTTCTGGCTGTAGAAATAGGCAGCCAGCCCGAACGGAGTATCATTGGCGCGCTGAATAACTTCCTCTTCCGTTTTGAAACGGAAGCAGGCCGCCAGCGGGCCGAAGGTTTCTTCGTGGGCGACTTTCATATCGTCGGTGGAATCGGCAATCACCGTCGGCTGGAAGAAGTTGCCGCCGAGCTTGTGACGCTCGCCGCCTTCCATCAGTCGTCCGCCTTTCTCCAGCGCGTCTTTGACGTGATCTTCCACTTTCTCCAGCCCTTTGATGTCGATCAGCGGCCCGACAATCACACCGTCGTCCATGCCATTGCCGACTTTCAGCTTGCGCACTTCCTCCACCAGACGGGAAACGAACGCATCGTAAACGCCGTCCTGCACGTAAATGCGGTTGATGCACACGCATACCTGTCCGGTATTACGGAATTTACAGGTGATCGCGCCTTTGACGGCGGCGTCGAGATCGGCATCATCAAATACGATATACGGCGCGTTGCCGCCGAGCTCCATCGACACTTTTTTCATGGTGTCGGCGCTATTACGCACCAGCGTTTTACCAACCTCCGTCGACCCCGTGAAGGAGACTTTACGCACTTTGTCGCTGGACATAATTGCGTCGCTGATGGCATGTGTATCACCGGCCACGCCGTTGATCACGCCATCCGGCACACCGGCGTCTTTTGCCAGTTGCAACAGCGCGAAGGCCGAAAGCGGCGTGTTATTGGCCGGTTTGATAAGGCCGGTACAGCCCGCAGCCAGCGCCGGGCCGAGTTTGCGGGTCAGCATCGCCAGCGGGAAATTCCACGGGGTGATCGCCGCGACCACACCGACAGGTTCGCGGGTGGCAAAAATGCGGGAACCCGCTTTTGCTGGCGGAATGATTTCGCCGTTCGCTCGCTTAGCTTCTTCGCTGAACCATTGCAGATAGCTGGCGGCGTAATCGACCTCGCCCAGCGCTTCTTTCAGCGGTTTGCCCTGCTCCGCCACCATCAGCTCGCCGAGAAACTGTTTGTTCTCCAGCATCAGCTCATACCAGCGGTGTAAAATTTCAGAACGTGCTTTGGCGGTGGTTTTGCGCCACGCAGGAAAGGCATCGCTGGCCGCTTTAATCGCCGCTTCGGTTTCAGCTTTCCCCGCTTTCGCCACTTTCGCCACCACATCTCCGGTGGCCGGATCCAGCACATCAAACGTGGTTTTGGCTTCATGCCATTTACCGCCGGTGAAATAACCGGTCTTAAATAAAGGATGTGCGGACAGTTTCTTAAGGTGGGCAGACATGTAAATCCTCCTGACGTATACCGTTTAAAGCAATGAATAGAAATAAGTATAGCGGCTCAGGAGGAAGCGTCTCTCAGACAGCACTGAGAGACACAGCTCGCAAAGTGGAATGTCACACGTTCACAACCACAAAGCTGGTGAGTAAACTGAGTTATCACTGGCTTAATGATTAAGGAAAAGGGATGTCGACACGCATAAAAATGAATATCGGCGAGCTGTATACGGACATGGGCGAAGGGCTGCCGGAAGAGCGCCGTGCAGGGAAAGAACGGGTGTACGATTACAACCTGACCCGCCCCTCGGAAGAAGAAAAGCGCCAGCGGATGCTCAAAGACATGATGGGCAGCATCGGCGAGAATGGCTGGATTGAACCGCCACTGCGCGTGGCTTACGGCACGCATACCCACATCGGCAAGAACTTCTACGCCAACTTCAACCTCACGCTGGTGGATGACGCCACGGTAACCATCGGCGATAACGTGATGATTGCGCCGAACGTGACCCTCGCCACCGCCGGGCATCCAATCGATCCGGACATCCGCATCACCGGACAACAGTTCTCCCTGCCCATCGTGATTGAAGATAACGTCTGGCTGGGCGCGGGCGTAATAGTGAATCCAGGCGTAACGATTGGCCGTAACAGCGTAATTGGCGCAGGCAGCGTGGTCACAACTTCTATTCCGGAAAATGTCGTCGCGGTGGGCGTACCGTGCCGCGTTATGCGGACCATCGGGCCGGAAGATCGCAAGGCGTTTACGAAGTAAAAGCTAAAGTAAGCGCAAAAGAAAAAGGCCGGTGCTTTGCAGCAACGGCCTTGTATTTTATTCGCTTACACCACAAAGGAATGCTGATAACGATGTAGCATGTCGGTCAGGCGGCGCACCGGTTCGGTGACTTTCAGCGGCGCATCGTATTCCACCAGTTTTTCCTGATACTCCCCGAGCTCGCTTAGCAAACGTTGATAATAATACGTTCGCTTTCCTTCGCCCGACGCTGACACTACGTGGTCAGCCGTATTGCGGATTTTCTTATGGAATGCCGACAGCTCGTCGTTTACCGGCACTTCCGCCAGCTTCATCCGCTGATGCGCGATAATCAGCATCAGCGCCAGGCGATATTTGCCGATGTCGTTCGGAAACATCACCAGCAACTGATTCAGCTGATGGTATAACGCAGGCAGATGGTTCTCGCGGCGGCGATAGGCTTTGGTGGTCAGCGCGGAAACGGCGCTGCTCATAAAGCGGTTAAGCAGGGTGCGACCGGTTTTCTCGCGCGATTTATCACGCACCACCAGTAATACCGTCATGGCAATTACGGTTCCAATCGCCTGACCCGTGGCGTTATCCAAAAACGAGGTCACATTAAATTTCATCGGGTTACTCAGAACCAGAATATTGATGGTTCCCGCCAGCAGCCCGAGCATACCGAGGCGACGCTTAGTCACTTCAATACCAATGAAGAAGGTGAAAATCCCCAGTGAAAGACACAGCAGGAACAAACTTTGCTGCGTCGCGGGCATAATCAGCATAAACATCATCGAACCGACAGGGATCGCCAGCAGCATACCGACGATAAAGTCCATCGCCATGCCCTTCGGGTTAGGTGTGCGCATCGCCAGCGAGGTCACAACGGCAATAATCACCACGCAGCCGCTGCCCGACGTCCAGCCGGTCCACAACCACATCAGGCACCCGATGGCGGTCGCAGTAAAGGTGCGCAGGCCGTTAATCAGCGCGTGATGGCGTTCTGCCGAGGCCGGACGCACCACCACTTCGCTGTCCAGCACGCCGCTTTCGATACTGCTGATGCTGCTGTTAGTGTGAACGCCTTTCATCAGCAACAGCGCACGGGTGCCCGCACCGGCCCAGGCGCTGATGGTCATCAGGACGTTATCGCTATGAGAACCGGTAATGACCTGCCGCAACAGCTTCAGCCGGCGATGTACCTCCGTGACGGTTTCCGCCGGTTCATCGAACATCGCTTTCAGTTCGGGAGACAATCTTTCCGGCGAGGTTTGCAAGATCAGATACGTTTCACAGGCCTGCGTAATCATGCTCAGCGAGGTACTGTGCAGCGCTTTCAGACGCCGGTTACAGCGCTGCCAGCGCGATGATTCCATCATCAGACTGCTGCGCATACCGTTCAGCGCCGTGGTGCTTTTCACCAGATTATTCCACGATTTATCAATATCTTCCTTCGACGCGTTATTCACGCAAATTCGCATCAGCGCGAACTGATCGAGCATCAACTGACTGACGGCGCGGTCGATATCTTTTTTGATAGAACGGGGAGAAAACAACAGGTCAGCGACGATTGCACAACAAATCCCGAGGACAATTTCACTGCAACGCTCTACCGCAAACTGCGGCGTTTGCAGCGGCGTGGCGGCGGAAGTGACGACGATAATCAGCGCGGTGTAACCGGCCAGACCGAGCGCATAGGAGTTCTCGACGCGAACCAGCGAAGACCACCAGGTACAGACGCCCGCCCAGATACAGCACAGGAGCAGCATCACCACCGGTGCACGCGCCGTGGCGATCACTATCACCAGCGCGGCCAGACAGCCAATAAAGGTGCCGATAACGCGCAGAAAACCACGGTGACGGATGGCACCGGCAAACGGCTCGCCACCGGCCGCCAGCGCAGGGCCGGAGGTCACGATGGCGGCGGTCATGGCAGACCAGCGCGGGGTTTCGAGTTGCAGATAGAACCCGAGCACCAGCGCGCCGAGGATCGCGAACGTCAGCTTACACGCAAAACGGATGCGAGGGATCAGGACACTATTATTCATTTTCCGGCCTTAGCCAAACTCTCTCAGACGGTGCAACAATCGGCGGAACGGAGAACCGTCATTCTGCTGACGATCGTGACTGCCGGTAATCACGACGGTGGCCGTGGTGCCTGCCGGATACGGATGCTGCTGATCGGCATCATCAAGAACAATTTTGACCGGCACACGCTGCGCCAGACGTACCCATTCGAGGTTGCTGTCGATAGTCGCCAGCCCGTTGGTTGCCGCAGAGGATGAACTGTTGGTCACCGCTGCCGCGACGCTGTCGACCGTGCCGTGCATGATGCGATTACTGCCAAGCGGCGTGATTTCCACGCGGTCGCCTTTGCTCAGACCGGAAAGTTTGGTTTCTTCCAGATAGGCAAGAATATAGAAGGAGTTTTTCTTCACCAGCGCAACGGCGGTCGAACCGCGGTTGATGTAGTTACCCGGATGCACGGTGAGGTTGGTCACCCAGCCATCAGCAGGGGCAACAACCACGGTGCGCTGGAGATCAAGCACCGCCAGATCGCGCGCAGCCTGGGCTTTCGCCAGCTGATGTTGCGCGGTTTGCAGCACGTTGTTCGCCTGGTCGATCTCTTCCTGCGACATTGCCTGCACACCCAGTTTCACACGGCGACCGGCTTCGCGTTTTTTCTCGGCGGCCAGCGCCTGATAGTACGCGACGTCAGCGCTCGCTTCGTCCAGCGCCTGCTGATAACGCGGCTGATCGATTTTGAACAGGATTTGCCCCTTCTTCACCAGCTGGTTATCAATGACCGGCACATCGGTGATAAGACCGGTGACGTCGGGTGCGATGGACACCACGTCAGCGGTAAATTTGGCATCGCGGGTCCACGGTGATTCGGTGTAGAACGCCCAGGCTTTAAAGATTGCGATGACAGCCAGAACGACAAGAATCAGCGTAATTAGATAACGTATTATTTTTATAGAGAAATTTTTCACAACGCCCTCAGACGAACATGCAGGAGATCAGGTAGAAAAGACAGCAGTACAAAGCTGTGTTGAACAACGCCGGGTGCCAGACAAAATCGTAAATTCCCGTGGGCTGCAAAATGCGCCGCAGCAGGAAAAACACCACCAGCGCCAGCAGTATTTCAAAGAACACCGGGGGAAACGACAATCCGAAAATCACCATTACCGGAAGCAAACTCATCAAAAATTCCTTACATTATGACGACGGGCAGTATGACGGCAGAAATGCTGGTTAATCCCGCGCGCACATTATTCATTATTTTAGGCAACAGCTCTCAAACCCGGAGAAATAATTCACGGGAGGCAGAGATGGAAACTGTGGGGTTGCCAGGGAAGTGTGCGAAGGTAAGCAGTCAGGAAAACTCGAACCTGAGGTTTATCGCCCGGAAGGGTATATTAGCCTGCTTATTATCAAGTTATCAACGTTGTGTGATCTAAATCACTTTTAAGCCAGAGTTAACAATGGACCGATTAAAACGCATGTCGATTTTCGCTCAGGTTGTGGAGAGCGGCTCATTTACCGCCGCGGCGCGACGCCTCGACATGAGCGTTTCCGCCATCAGCCAGACGATCTCAAAGCTTGAAAATGACCTACAAATCAAATTATTAAACCGAAGCACTCGCAGTATCGGCCTGACCGAGGCCGGAAAGATTTATTATCAGGGCTGCCGGAAAATGCTCCATGACGTGCGTGAAGTGCATGAGCAATTATACGCCTTTAACAACACACCCACCGGAACGTTACGCATCGGCAGCTCATCAACAATGGCACAAAATGTTCTTGCTGCGATGACCGCCGAAATGCTCGGCGAATACCCCGGCCTGACCGTCAATCTGGTCACCGGCATCCCGGCGCCGGATCTGATCGCCGACGGCTTAGACGTAGTGATCCGCGTCGGTGCCTTGCAGGATTCCAGTCTGTTCTCCACGCGCCTCGGTTCGATGCCAATGGTGGTGTGCGCCGCCCGCAGTTATCTGGCGCAGCACGGCACGCCGGAAAAACCGGCGGACATGGTGAATTTCTCATGGCTGGAGTACAGCGTCCGTCCCGACAGTGAATTCGAACTGATCGCCCCCGAAGGTATCACCACCCGTATCAATCCGCAGGGGCGCTTCGTCACCAACGATTCGCAGACGATGATCCGCTGGCTGAAAGCCGGTGTCGGTATTGCCTACGTGCCGCTGATGTGGATTATCGAAGAGATTAACGCCGGAGACGTGGAGATTCTGTTTGGCCGCTATCAGTCGGATCCGCGCCCGGTTTACGCGCTGTACACCGAAAAAGACAAACTGCCGCTGAAAGTGCAGGTCTGCATTAACTATCTGACGGATTACTTCAAACGGGTCGGCAAGGTGTATCAGGGCTACCGGCAGGGGAAAAAGGGGATGCCGTGGGAGTGATGTGTGGAGCACAAACCAAAACCCTAACTGACCTCCCCTTGTGAAAGGGGAGGGATAAAAACAAAGAGATTTGGGATTACGCCGTGCCGCCTACCGTCAGATTATCCAGCTTGAGGGTTGGCTGGCCGACGCCGACCGGCAGGCTCTGGCCTTCTTTACCGCATACGCCGACGCCTTTATCGAGCGCCAGATCGTTCCCGACCATGGAAATCTGCTGCATCGCTTCGATACCGGAACCAATCAGCGTCGCGCCTTTCACCGGTTTGGTGATGCGGCCCTTTTCAATCAGATAGGCTTCGGACGTGGAGAACACGAATTTGCCGGAGGTGATGTCCACCTGACCGCCGCCGAAATTCGGTGCATACAGACCATATTCGACGCTGCTGATGATGTCTTCAGGCGTGGATTTCCCGCCCAGCAGGTAGGTGTTGGTCATGCGCGGCATAGGCAGATGCGCATAAGACTCGCGACGGCCGTTACCGGTCGGCGCAACGCCCATCAGGCGCGCATTCAGTTTGTCCTGCATGTAGCCTTTCAGCACACCGTTTTCGATCAGCACATTGTACTGGCCCGGCACGCCTTCATCATCAATCGCCAGCGAGCCGCGCAGGCCGTGCATCGTGCCGTCATCAACCACTGTACACAGTTCTGATGCCACCAGCTTGCCCATCTGACCGCTGAAGACCGACGTGCCGCGACGGTTGAAATCGCCTTCCAGCCCGTGACCGACTGCTTCATGCAACAAGACTCCCGGCCAGCCCGCACCGAGCACGACGGGCATACCGCCAGCCGGGGCAGCAACCGCCGTCAGGTTCAGCAGCGCCATACGCACGGCGTCGCGTGCGAAGGCTTCGGCGCGCACTTCACCGTTCACCGTTTCGAGGAAGTAATCATACCCGACGCGCGCACCGCCGCCGCTGGAGCCACGCTCACGGCGACCATCCTGCTCAACCAGCACGCTGACGGACAGACGCACCAGCGGACGAATATCCGCCGCCAGCGTGCCGTCAGTCGCCGCAACCAGCACGGTTTCATACACGCCGGTGATGCTGGCGCTGACTTCCTGCACGCGCTTGTCGGCTGCGCGGGCAATTTTATCCACGCGGTGCAGGAGGTCAATTTTCGCTTCGCGCGACAAGCTTTGCAGCGGATCCAACGCAGAGTACATGGATTTGTAGGCCACTTCGCCCAGCGTGTGGGTTTTGCCGTTGCCCTGTTCACGGACAATGCTGCGCGCCGCCGTTGCGCTTTGGTTCAGCGCATTCAGCGTTATCTGATCGGCGTAGGCAAAACCGGTTTTCTCGCCGCTGATGGCGCGCACACCGACGCCCTGATCGATATTGTAAGACCCGTCTTTGATGATGCTGTCTTCGATCACCCAGGCTTCATGGAAGCTGGACTGGAAAAAGAGATCGGCGTAATCGAGGCGACGTTCTGACAACTGGCCCAAAACGGAAAACAGATCCTGATGACTCAGATTATTGGCAGTTAGTAACTGCTCACTGACTAAGGCCAGACTCATAGATGTTCACTCTCTTTTAAACGAAAATCCGGCGCGCTGAGGTTTAGGGATGACCTCAACCCACCGGACAATCCATTGTTACAGGGTTATTAACAGCCTAACACAGCCCGAACGAGGTTGCCTGCCGCCATCCTTATGGCATTACTGCGCGGCGGCCTTCGGTGCGGTGACAGGTTTACGCAGAATTTCATTAATGTGCGGCTCCGCGATGGTGCCGGTTATCTGATAGCGGATCAGCGAAATTTTATTCCACAGCGGGGCGAGCACTTTACTGGCGGCAAACACCGCCACGCCGACCACCGGGTTTATCACAAAGGCGGTTGCCACGCCGACGGTAGCGGAAATTTCCGGTGCGATCACGGCCTGGAGATCCAGTTGCTGATTCACAAAATTCACTTTGCCGGTGATGGCGATATCCGCCGCCAGCCCGTCGACCAGTAGATCGTCGGTGTGCAGCGTGCCATCTTTAATCCATGCGGTCGATTTGATGGAATCGAAATAGAAGCCCTCTCCGAAGGTGTCGCTGAAATCAAGGCGCAGCTTACGCAGCAATGCGTCGAAGCTCACCAGACGCAATAACTGACCGGCGCGGCCGCCGCCGACGTCGGCGATTTCACCTTTACCCAGCTCGTTTTTCAGCGTGCCGTTGAGGGTGCTGACGTCCGGTTTCCACGGCACGGATTTCCAATGCAGGTCGAAGTTGATGTCAAATGGCGCGCCTTTCAGCGGTGTGGTGACGCCAAAGAAAGACATCGCCTGATCGATATTTTTGCCTTTCAGCTTGCCTTTCAGGCCGGTATTTTCGCCCTGCGCATTCTGTTTCCAGTCACCCTGCACGTCCAGGCGCGCCACGCCGGTGTCGATCAGGCCGTTACGTAGCATCAGCTGATCGCCCTGCGGTGTAACATCGGCATTCACCTTGCGGAAGTTCTGACCGAGGAACCAGCAGGCTTCGCAGCGCAACTGCACCGCAGGCCAGTTCGCAAAGGAGACTTTGTCACTGCCCGTTGAGTTCGTCGCCGCTTTACCGCTGCCAGCGACATCGGCCACCGTCCACTGCGGATTGAAATACAAATAGTGCAGATTCGCCAGCCACGGACCGCTGTCGTTCATGTTCAGCGTGCCGTCAATCTCTTTGCCTTTCGCGTTGATCTCCATGCCCTGACGCCCCTGCGTGGAGCTTATCGTCAGGTCATTCCACACCTGCCCGCCAAGCGTCAGTGCCGGTGTCGTCAGGATGATTTGATGCGGGAAGCTGAATCCGGCCATTTTGCCGTTGCCGCTTTTACCGTTACTGCTGCTTTGCGCGGCTTTATCCGGCGACAGTAAACCTAGCCAGCTTTCACCATCGAGCGGCGGCAGGTTCAGCGTCAGGCTGCTGTCGGCGGGTAACGGCGGCGTTTTCTTGGTATTAGCCTGCCAGGAAGCACGATCCAGTTTCAGCTGTTTACCGAGCAGCCAGCGGCTGTTGAAATGGTCTTTGCCCGCCAGCACGCCTTCGAGATTGAAACTGTGTAAATCGCCTTTCACCTTCACCAGCAATGGCATGGAATTTCCGGCCTTTTTGCTCAGCGGATCAGGTAAGTGACTGCTCACATCTTTCAGATCGGCGTTCACATCCACGGTGTAGTTTGGTGTGCCTTTGTGCGGCAGGGAGATATTGACGTCACCTTTCCACGGCGTTCCGCCAGAAATTTTGCTCGCCGCTGCGGCAGGCAGACCCGGCAATTTCGACAGTTGCCAGTTGGCGTTCAGACCGACCTGAATTTTGAAGTCATCGGCCAGTTCCTGCGTACTGAACATTACGTTGATGGGCTGTCCGAACCAGGTGCCGGTTAACTGATTGCTTTGCAGGTTGCCGTTGTCATAGCTGAACTGACCGCTGAGATGGCTGATGGTGCTTTCCAGCGGTTTGATCAGCAGGCTGTTGTCTTTAAGCGTCACGCCACCGGTCGCGCGAACTTCCTCGCCGTCCAGTGGAATATCAAGATGTAAGCGGCCATTCACTTCGCCGCTGATTTGCAGTTCCTGCAATGCGCCGCCCAGCGTATCGTGCAGCGGTGTATTCATGAAGTAATCGCCAATATCTTTGCCTGAACCGCGCAGATCAGCATCGACGAATAGCTTTTCTTTCAGATAGTCAGGAATATTGGCGACGACATTATTGCCGTCAACGTTGCCCAGTTTGGTGTGCGCAGCCTTCATGAACAGGCCGTCGTTGAGGAAATCGAGATCGATATCCAGATCGGTTAGCGCTGGCCATTTCGGCTGGAATTCGAATGTGGAATGACGCAGCGGCACCCAGACTTGGAACTGCCCTTCGTTCTTTTTGAACGGGAAGTGATGCGGATTGCCGTTGAAGGTCAGCGTAGCGTTATCCACCTGACCGCCCTTAATGGCGCCAGTCAGATAATCCACCAGATGTTTACCCATCAGATGTTCAGGGAAGTAACGCCACGCCTGCCCGGCGTCGTAAAGACGGATACCGGCCAGAATATTCAGCCACGGCTCGCCTTTTGCTGGCTGGGCGTAGTGGAAATCACCCTTCGCCCACAGCGCATCGGCTTTGACGTCAACGTCTTTACCGGACAACGTCCACCCATCCTGATCGTTCGTCCAGTTGAACGACCCGGTTGCCGCACTCACATCCAGCGGCGCGCGGAACATCTCCCCGTAAGGCAGCAGGCTGTCTTGCAGTTTGACATCCAGCTGACCGCTGGCCACGCTGCCTTTCAGGCTGCCGTTGAAATGATTAATGCCCGGCAGTAATTCCCAGCGCTGCCAGCTGACGTCGTGCCAGTCGGCGATAAAACGGGTGTGTTCGGGTTGTTTAAGCGGAATGTCGAGCGCGAGGCGATCGATACTGCCTGCCGGTTTCAGATCCTGCCAGCGTTCTAACAGCGCTGGCGTAAGGAAAGAAATGGTCGGGATGACCGGCCCGAGACGTTCCAGTTGCAAATGGGTGCCGCGAATGCGCAGTTCCTCACCCTGCGACGGGCCAAGAAATTCGTTGTTTTCCGGCAGGTATAGCGCCTCCAGTGTACCTTTCGGCCAGGCGACCCCGTCAGTTTTTATGTTCAGCTGTTGCGTACCGAGTTGCCAGCCATTGCCCTGACGGTTTCCATGCAGCGTCAGGTTATCGACGTCCAGACGGTGTAGATCATCACCGGTTTTCCAGGTCGCAGAACCGGACTTCAGCAGCGCGTCACCGGCATAGACATCGCCGTTGCGTACGGTCAGCCACGCCGCCAGACTGAAATTAGCCGTCTCGAGACCGGTGTTGTTGCGCAGCCAACGGCTAAACCACGGCTTCATGTCGATATCATCGGCCTGGAGGTAAATCTTGCCGTTGTTAAGCAGTCCGTTGGAATCATTAAGATCCATACGCACCTGCACCACACCATGCTGGCCGTTGAAACTCGACAGACTTAGTTGCCCCTCGGCACGGTGGCGGTTGTGGGTGTTCAGCCACGTCAGCTGCGGGATATCGAATTCGGCGCGCGGGCCGGACGGCGTCAGGAAGGAAATACGACTGTTGCGCAGGTCAAAGTGGTCCACCTGCCGGAGGAAAATATCGCTGATGCGGTTGGGCTTAAGACCGTTGCCCTGGTTGTCTCCCCCCAGCGTACTGTTGAGATCCAACTGCATATTGTAGAAAGTGAGATCGCGGAACTGCCACCGCAGATGCAGCATCGATTGCCAGACGTCCAGCGCCATCGTGATACGCTGAACCTTCAGGTTGGCATCCGGCAACGTAACCTGCAGGCCACGAACTTCCATGATCGGGCCAAAGGTTTTCCAGCTGGCACTAATCTGTGACAGTTCGATCGGCACGCCGGTGACGGATTCGACTTTTTCGACCAGCTGATTCTGGAAACGGCTCAACTGAGGCAACGCCAGGCGTAAGCCACTGATCACCAAAGCCACTATCACAACAAGGGTTGCGCTGGTGGTTAATAAGATACCGGGCAGTCGCCTCAAACTTCTCTCCTTGTTTCCCCATTCCATACCGGTCTTCACCCGTACAGACGGCAATGGAAACCTGTTACTTCCTGATGCCTCTGACACATTGCCTTCAGATCACATCATCACGACGTCAAACTGCTCCTGACTGTAGAGCGGCTCCACTTGCACTTTGACCTGTTTGCCGACGAAAATTTCGACTTCAGCCAGTGCATGGGATTCTTCGCCCTTCAGCGCTTCGCCCACGGCAGCAGAGGCGTAAACCAGGAAACGGTCGGAATCATACGCATGATGCACGCGCACGATTTCACGCAGAATTTCGTAGCATACCGTTTCGACGGTTTTCACCGTGCCGCGTGCATGACAGGTAGGGCAATCGCTGCACAATACATGTTCGACGCTCTCACGGGTGCGTTTGCGGGTCATTTCAACCAGACCGAGCGCAGAGAAACCGTGGATGCCCGTTTTTACGCGGTCTTTCGACAACGCCTGCTCAAGGCTGTGCAATACGCGACGGCGGTGATCTTCATTCGACATATCAATAAAGTCGATGATGATGATGCCGCCGAGATTACGTAACCGCAGCTGGCGGGCAATAGCCTGCGTCGCTTCGGTGTTAGTGTTGAAAATGGTGTCTTCCAGATTGCGATGGCCGACGAACGCACCGGTATTAATGTCCACGGTGGTCATGGCTTCGGTCTGATCGATGATCAGATAGCCGCCGGATTTGAGCTCAACCTTGCGTTCGAGTGCGCGCTGGATTTCATTTTCCACATCGAACAAATCGAAAATAGGCTGCTTGCCGCTGTAATGCTCCAGTTTGCTGGTCATTTCCGGCATGTATTCGCTGGTAAATTCCACCAGCAATTCATAGGTCAGACGGGAATCAACGCGAATACGATCCAGCGCTTCACCAGCAAAATCACGCAGTACTCGGTGGGCCAGCGCCAGCTCGCCGTACAATTTGTACTTGGTTTTGTTGCGACGTTTGCGCTCCATCACCTTGGTCCACAGGCGCTTCAGATAAGCGGCATCCTGCTTAAGTTCTTCTTCGCCCACGCCTTCGGCGGCGGTGCGAATAATATAGCCACCGTGCTCGTCACAATATTCAGACACGATACGTTTCAGACGATCGCGCTCAGCTTCGCTTTCAATTCGCTGCGAAACGCCCACGTGGGACGCACCCGGCATAAACACCAGATAACGTGAAGGCAGGGTGATGTCCGTAGTCAGACGCGCGCCTTTGGTACCGAGCGGGTCTTTCACCACCTGCACCATCAGATCCTGGCCCTGATGCACCAGCTCTGCGATGTCGCGCACGTGGAAGTTTTTCTGCTCATCACGGGCGACACATTCGGTGTGAGGCATGATGTCAGACGCGTGTAAAAACGCGGCTTTCTCAAGTCCGATATCAACAAAAGCGGCCTGCATTCCAGGCAATACGCGGCTGATACGTCCTTTATAAATGTTGCCGGCAATCCCGCGCTTGGTTTCGCGCTCAATATGGATTTCCTGCAGAATGCCACCGTCAATGTAGGCCACGCGGGTTTCAGACGGGGTGACATTGACCAGTAATTCAGCTGTCATGTTTACTCCTAAGCTCGCGTAAGGCAGCAAATTCATTGAGCAACTCCTGAGTCTCCACCAGCGGGAGTCCCACGACTGCATAGTAACTGCCGCGAATTTCTCGGACGAAACAACCGCCCTTTCCCTGAATACCGTAAGCGCCCGCTTTATCCATGGGCTCACCGCTCAGAATATAGTGTGCAATGTCATCGGCGGATAGCGAACGAAAGGTGACATCGGTCACCACCAGCGTACTGAGGCAATCACGCCTGTTGGCGAAGGCGACTGCAGTCATCACCTGATGCTGCCTGCCGGACAATGCATTAAGCATAACAGCGGCTTGCGATTCATCGCGCGGCTTTTCCAACACTTTACCGTCGAGGACCACAATAGTGTCCGCGCCCAGCACAGGCAGATCTTCCGTCGCGACCGCAACGCCGGCCCGCGCTTTATCTTTCGCCAGACGCAATACGTATGCATCCGGTGCCTCATCCTGCTGGCGTTCTTCCGCCACGTCGGTGATCAGACGCTCAAAAGGCAGATCCAGTAAGGCCAGCAATTCACGGCGGCGTGGCGATCCGGAAGCGAGATAAAGTTCGGTCATAACATCCTCATTGAACAGCAAACTGACGGCGAATTTTACGCATCAGCAAGAACAGCCACGGCCACAGAATGCCGTCAACCACGCTGCTCCAGAAAACTTCAGGGCGAAACGACACGTTCACCACCATGAACTGGCCCCAGAACACCATCACATCTACCGCCAGCGACAACACCATAACAATAAGCGCCTGCTGCCAGAGTGCCAGATTGCGGAATAACTGGAATTTGAACGCCACCAGATAAGCGGTGATGGCAAACGCCAGCGCACGAATACCCAGCGTTGAACCGAGGATCAAATCCATGATGAAACCGACGATAAAACCGGTACCGACGTTGACGCGGTGCGGTAATGCCATCACCCAGTAAATCAGGATCAGCAACAACCAGGAGGGCCGGAACATGTAGATCTGTTCAGGCCACGGCATGACCTGTAACAACATGGCTATGATAAAGGATAGCCAAATAATCCAGCGTCCGTGGCTCCGGTAGCTGTTCATCGCGTCGCCCTCGGGGTCACGGATGTGCTAACCGGCGCAGTCACGGTGCCAGTTGCCGGTGCCGGAAGCGGTGCCGGAGGCCCCATATCACCTGGCGGCGGCAATACCTGAGGCATCATTTGCATCAGACGTTCATTGGCCACACGATGGACTTCGTCAGGCGGCAACGGATGATCACCGTTGCGATCCGAACCCCATAACAGCAGCAGATAACGCAGACGTTGCAGACCGGCCGTTGGACGCGCCTGAATCACCGTATAAGCGCGCTGGTTGTCGACTTTGACAGAAGACACCACGCCCACCGGATAACCTTCAGGGAAACGGCCACCGAGACCCGACGTGACAAGTACGTCGCCGACGCGAATATCGGTATTGCTTGGCAGATGTTCGAGTTGCAGATCGTCCGCACAGCCGCTGCCGGCGGCGATTACGCGGATATCGTTGCGCAGCACCTGAATCGGCAGGGCATGGGACGCATCGCAAATCAGCAGCACCCGGCTGGTGAGCGCACCGACGGCAACGATCTGACCGACAACGCCCTTATCGCTGATTACCGGCTGGCCGACGTAAACGCCGCTATTGCTGCCTTTATCGATGACAACCTGATCACTGTACGGATCGTCGCTGGTAGACAGAACCTGAGCCACCATTTTGTGCTCGTCCTGACGCAACGGCGAGCCCAGCAGCTCACGCAAACGGGCGTTCTCTTGTTTATATTGACCAAGCAGCATCAGGTCGCTGTTTTTCAGCAATAATTCCTGGCGCAAAGCACGGTTTTCCAGCTCGAGCTGGCCGCGTGTCGCGAACGTCGAGGAAACCTGATCTAAGAATTCACGCGGGGCGTTTGACAGAAAATAGAAGGGACTGACGGCAGTATCCATATAGGTGCGGATTTTAACAAACGTACCTATTTTACTGTCGGCAACAATCAGGACAATGGCCGTAAGAATAGCCAAAAAAAGTCGCAGTTGCAGGGAAGGTCCCCTGCTAAAAATTGGCTTCATAAAATATGCGAGTTCCTCGGCAACAGAAGGTTTCAGTCAGATGAAGTCAATGCTTCCCCTGACAGAAAAGGTGGCAATCTCATGGGATAGCCAAAAACACCGCCTAAACATTCTCAGTTTAGACAGTGTTTGCGCGGATCCACATTGAACACTGCACACTTCGCGTTGCAGGTTTTACCTGACGGACAACCACCTTCCCGGGCAGACTATTTTTTGAGAGGAATAAAGGAAGAAAACCATTATTCCGCCATCAATCAAATCGTCGCTGAGATTACTCTTCGCTGAATAAGTCGCCGCCGTGCATGTCGATCATTTCTAATGCTTTACCGCCGCCGCGAGCAACGCAGGTCAACGGATCTTCTGCGACAACCACCGGAATACCGGTTTCTTCCATCAGCAGACGATCGAGGTTACGCAGTAACGCGCCACCACCGGTCAGCACCATGCCACGCTCGGAAATGTCAGACGCCAGTTCTGGCGGACATTGTTCCAGTGCAACCATCACTGCGCTGACGATACCGGTCAGCGGCTCTTGCAGCGCTTCCAGGATTTCGTTGGAGTTCAGCGTGAAACCACGCGGAACGCCTTCAGCCAGGTTACGGCCACGCACTTCAATTTCGTGCACTTCATCGCCCGGATACGCCGAACCGATGCTGTGTTTAATACGTTCTGCCGTGGCTTCACCAATCAGGGAGCCGTAGTTACGACGCACGTAGTTAATGATAGCTTCATCGAAACGGTCACCACCGATACGCACAGAAGACGAATACACGACGCCGTTCAGGGAAATCACAGCCACTTCAGTAGTACCGCCGCCGATATCCACCACCATAGAACCGGTGGCTTCTGAGACTGGCAGACCTGCACCGATCGCCGCAGCCATCGGTTCTTCAATCAGGAACACTTCACGCGCACCAGCACCTTGTGCGGATTCACGGATAGCACGGCGTTCAACTTGCGTTGCGCCGACCGGCACACAAACCAGCACGCGCGGACTTGGGCGCATGAAGCTGTTGCTGTGAACTTGCTTAATGAAGTGTTGCAGCATTTTCTCAGTCACGAAGAAGTCAGCGATAACGCCGTCTTTCATTGGACGAATAGCTGCGATATTGCCGGGAGTACGACCCAGCATCTGTTTTGCGTCGTGACCAACAGCAGCAACGCTTTTAGGTGAACCAGCACGATCCTGACGAATTGCCACAACTGATGGCTCATTCAGCACGATGCCTTGTCCTTTTACATAGATGAGGGTATTGGCGGTACCCAGGTCGATGGACAAGTCGTTGGAAAACATGCCACGAAATTTCTTAAACATAACGAAAGGATAATCCTGCTAGCTGGGGGCGGAAAATAAAATCCGCCTACTTTACCAACCACGCGAAGCAGCGACAAGGCGCAAAAACGTCCTGCTTACGTGAAAATTGTCCGCGATGTCGCCATTCACTGGAGGTGACTTTTGAGGCTGATGGCACTGCGATAAAATTCTGTATCGCAGGCTCGATTTACCTCGGGCAGGCCCCCAGGTGAAGTAGCAACACCGCACATAAATTCTTACACTTTCACCAGGAATCTCCGTCAACCCGCGGCCAGATGATAAGCACCGGATGCTAGGCAAGGGAGTCGGTCGAAAGCTGGGTCATTCTACGTTAAATAATCGGTTTACGGTCACTTAAACATCGTTGTTGTGTGAATATTTTTTACCAACCGGTTCAACCTGCTCCGGTCCGGCAAAAAAATCACCTTGGCCGCCGTGGATCCCCTTATCGAGCAGGATCGACCACTCCTCTTTTGTTCGCACGCCGGAGGCAAAGACCAGAGCCTGTGTCCCTTCACATGCACTCAGCAGGCTTTGTACAAACAGCTGATTTTCAATTCTTTTATCTATATCCCGCACCAGACCCGGATGAAGTTTGACCCTTTCCACCGGGAAAGTTTTCAGATAAGAGGTACTGACCACCGTCAGACCGGCCTGTGAAACGGCCAGCCGACAGCCTAAACCTTGCAATAAACGAATCGCCGGACGCAGGCGGTCGGTATGTTGACAGAGATCTGCCTCAGCAAGTTCAATCAAAATCCGATTTCGTTGTTTTTTCTCACACTGGAGCAAGGTATCGCGCAGCCAGCGTACAAAAGAGCGCTGCAATAATGAATCAACCGTCAGGTGAAATGCCAACGTTTCGTCAGGCCAGCGGTTAAGTAACGGAATAATCTGACTTATCATGATGCGGTCGTAGCTTTGTGACAGGCCGAACTGCACCACCAATGGTATGAACTCCGCAGCCAGCAATTCGTGCTCGCCGTCAAAGACCCGGCGCTGTAATTCGCGGTGATCGAGTTTGCCGTTTCGGGAAAATGCCGGTTTCTGATATAACCGCGGCCCGCCGCGCGCCAGCGTATTTTCCAGCAGGGTTCGCCAGCGCACGCTGCCGCGCCCTTTTTCAGGCACATTATTGTCGAAGATAAACCAGCTGTTGCTGCCCTGAAACGCCGCGTGACGCGTCGCCTGCTGCACCATATCCATTACCTGATCCGGCGTCTGGCCAAAACGATAGGCGCTGATGCCGATGTACATCAGGGCATCACGATCGATAAGCGACGATGTCGGTAACACACCGAGCGCATTTACCAGCTGTGCCGCCATCACTTCAGCTTCTTTGAGCGTCCGGTGCGGCAGGAGAACGGCAAAATCACTGTGGAAATAACGTGCCAGTAAGGCATCAACGTGGCGCATCACAAAGGTCGATAGCAGATTGACCATTGCGGAACGCAATTCTTCCACCATCGCCTGCCCGTGGGTTTCGCGCATCAGATCAAAATCAGGCAGGCGCAGCAGCATGATCACGCCGTGTGTGCCCTCTTCTTCCAGCTGTGTCGCCAGCTGATTATCAAAGAACAATCGGTTGCTGAGGCCGGTCTGCGAATCCTGCTGGGCATAGGCGCGAATCAGGGTATCGACGCGGCTGCGCTGCTCGCGGGCTTCATTCAGATCGGTCAGTAACAGATCGATGGCACTGCTGGCAGAATGTGGCCATTCGCCCAGATTACCGGTCAGCCCTTCGCGCTCACCGCGTAAAATTCGTACCGCGCGATCTTCCAGTTTCTCAACGCCATTAGTTTCCTGTCGCAGCCAGCGGAAACTGAGTAACAACATGCCGAGCATAATCAGGATGGCCACGCTGATGGTGAGCGTAGAGCGCATGGAGCGGATGTAACTGCTGACGGGGTCGATATAAGAGACGTGCAGCGTCATATCAGGGTGCTGCATGAGCGGGTAAACGGCGGTGTTGTATTCGGGCATCGCGCTGTCCCACGAGCGGTGTAAACCCGGGCGTTCGTGATATTCGTAGACGGTAGAGTTGTTGAGTTTTACTTCAATGTCCGTGACGTCCAGCATGCGCATGGCCTGCGGCAACCAGCGCTGAGCCTGTGCGGGGGATTGTGACAACAGCGCCTGATCGTAGGTCGTCGTCAGCGCCTGAAGATGTTGCTCGGTGCTTTGCTTGTTCAGATAGATAAAGCTAAAGGTCACGCCCAGCAACATCAACAACATTGCCAGCGCAACTAACATCGAAATCAGTGCTGAGAGTCGGGTAGTAAATCGCATCCCTGTGCCTTACTCGCTACGGTGAAGTGAAAACAGGCCCGTTCTGTACGCCTGCCATAAAAAACGCGGCTATATTACCTCAGTAAGACGAACAGGATTTGACATACATTCATAGCATAGCAACTGAAAAAGCCATTAATTCAGAATTCTTATAGTTCTGATCACTTTTTTGAAATTCGTTTTTACTTTCCATACCTCGCAAAAGCCTGAGTTTCACGCCATGCTGTCTGAATAATCATAAAAACTATGAATGCGATTGATGTCGTAAACCGGAGACTGCCATGTATAAACCCCGCAAACTCACCGAGGCGGATGTCACGCCTGAAAGCATTTTCTACGATCGCCGCAAAGTTTTGCAGGCGCTGGGGATTAGCGCTGCGGCACTGGCACTTCCGCAGACTGCCCAGGCGGATATCCTCTCCTGGTTTAAAGGGCACGACCGCCCGCCCGCACCTTCCGGTAAGCCGCTGGACTTCAGTAAACCTGCTGCTTATCAGAATGACCTGCCGCTGACGCCGGAAGATAAAGTCACCGGTTACAATAATTTCTATGAATTTGGTCTGGATAAGGCTGATCCGGCAGCCAACGCCGGGCAACTGGTCACATCGCCGTGGAAAATCACCCTTGATGGCGAAGTCGGTAAACCAATGACGCTGGATATGGATGACATCATGAAGCGCTTCCCGCTCGAGCAGCGCATCTACCGTATGCGCTGCGTAGAGGCATGGTCGATGGTGGTGCCCTGGGTCGGTTTCCAGCTGAGTAATATTCTCAAACTCGCCGAACCTACCAGCAATGCGCGCTATGTAGCCTTCACCACGCTGTATGACCCGGAGCACATGCCCGGCCAGAAAGACCGGTTTATTGGCGGCGGGCTGGATTATCCGTACGTGGAAGGATTGCGTATAGATGAAGCGATGAATCCACTGGCGATGCTGACCGTCGGCGTTTACGGCAAAGCGTTGCCGCCGCAAAACGGTGCGCCTATCCGCCTGACGGTGCCGTGGAAATATGGCTTTAAAGGCATCAAATCTATCGTGAATATCAAGTTCACCAAAAATGAACCGCCAACGACGTGGAACCAGATCGCAACCAACGAATACGGCTTTTATGCCAACGTGAACCCGCATGTGGATCATCCGCGCTGGTCGCAGGCAACAGAACGCTTTATCGGTGCCGGCGGATTACTTGACGTGAAGCGCCAGCCGACGCTGCTGTTCAATGGTTATGCCGAACAGGTGGCATCGATGTATCACGGCATGGATCTTCGTAAGTTCTATTAAGGAAAGGAAGTCATACTTATGCGCCGTCTGAGCCCTGCAAACATTACCTGGCTGAAAGTGATCATCTGGCTTGCCGCAATCCTGCCTTTTTTATGGCTGCTGCTTTCTGTCGATCAGGGCTGGTTCAGCGCCGATCCGGCGAAAGATATTCAGCATTTTACCGGTCGGATGACTCTGAAATTTTTACTGGTGACGCTGCTGGTCACGCCAGTTGCGCGCTATGGCAAGCAACCGCTGCTGATCCGTATCCGCCGTCTGCTGGGATTGTGGTGTTTTGCGTGGGGAACACTGCATCTTCTGAGTTATTCCTTCCTCGAACTGGGTGTCAGTAACCTGAAGTTGTTAGGCAGTGAACTGATTTCTCGTCCCTATCTCACCCTGGGGATTATCAGCTGGATACTGCTGCTGGCACTGGCCTGCACTTCGACGCTGTGGGCGCAGCGTAAAATGGGCGCAGCGTGGCAAAAGTTGCATAATTTTATCTATCTTATCGCCATTCTTGCGCCGATCCACTATCTTTGGTCGGTGAAAGTGTTATCGCCGCAACCGGTGATCTACGCCGCAATTGCCGCCATTTTGTTGGCACTTCGTTATAAGAAATTCCGCCAGTGGCTGCGATAGGCTGCGGAACTTTTCTGTGTTCTGCCCCTCATAATTCCTGTAAATCAACCCTCTTGCACCGGCCGAGGGTTGATTATCTTCGCTGATAAGACCAGTATTTAGCTGCTAATTGCCACGATATCATTATAATGCCCGACCTCATGTTGAGGAGACAGGACGATTTGCCCCGAAACAGGTGACAAATCGGTGACATCAGGGTATTTTCTACAATCTTTGTCTAATTGCCGGAGATAGGCTCACAATGGCGCATAAGTTTGACATTTTGCTACTGAACGGTCCTAACCTGAATTTGTTAGGCACCCGTGAGCCTGAAACGTACGGACACACCACGCTCAACGATATTGTTAAAGGTTTGGAAACGCAGGCTGCTGCCGCTGATGTGGCACTGAGTCATCTGCAATCTAACGCAGAACATGTCCTGATTGAACGCATTCATCAGGCACGCGGAAATGTCGATTTTATCCTCATCAATCCCGCGGCCTTTACCCATACCAGCGTGGCGCTACGCGATGCATTACTGGGGGTCTCGATTCCGTTTATCGAAATCCATCTGTCAAATGTCCATGCCCGCGAAGCGTTCCGGCATCATTCCTATCTTTCCGACATCGCAGTGGGCGTCATTTGCGGACTTGGCGCAGACGGCTACCACTTTGCTTTACAGGCAGCGGTTAATCGCTTGTCTAAAACCCACTAATTTCTACGCAAAAAGAGTACGGAATCACACCCATGGATATTCGTAAAATTAAAAAACTGATCGAACTGGTTGAAGAATCAGGCATTTCTGAACTGGAAATTTCTGAAGGTGAAGAGTCAGTTCGTATCAGCCGTGCTGCACCTGCGCAGGCTTATCCTATGATGCAACAGGCGTACGCTATGCCTGTTCAACAGCAGCCTGGTCTGGCTGCTGCGGTTGCTCCAGCAGCACCTGCTGAAGCCGCTGCTCCGGCTGCAATCAGTGGTCACATCGTTCGCTCCCCGATGGTAGGTACTTTCTACCGCACGCCAAGCCCGGACGCGAAAGCCTTTATCGAAGTGGGCCAGAAAGTGAACGCGGGCGATACTCTTTGCATCGTTGAAGCGATGAAAATGATGAACCAAATCGAAGCGGACAAATCCGGTGTTGTTAAAGCAATTCTGGTAGAAAGCGGGCAACCGGTTGAATTCGACGAGCCGCTGGTCGTCATCGAATAAACGAGGCGTACCATGGTAGATAAAATTGTTATCGCGAACCGCGGCGAAATTGCCCTGCGTATTTTGCGTGCCTGTAAAGAGATGGGCATCAAAACCGTTGCTGTGCACTCCACCGCTGACCGTGACCTGAAACACGTGCTGCTGGCAGACGAAACCGTCTGTATCGGCCCTGCACCTTCAGTTAAAAGCTATCTGAACATCCCTGCAATTATCGCTGCAGCAGAAATTACCGGCGCGGTGGCTATTCACCCTGGCTATGGTTTCCTGTCCGAGAATGCGGATTTCGCAGAACAGGTTGAGCGTTCAGGCTTCATCTTCATCGGCCCGAAAGCAGAAACTATCCGCCTGATGGGCGATAAAGTGTCTGCCATCCACGCGATGAAAGCCGCTGGCGTTCCTTGTGTACCAGGTTCTGACGGCCCGCTGGGCGACGACATGGATCTTAACCGTGGCTTCGCCAAACGCATCGGCTATCCGGTCATCATCAAAGCCTCTGGCGGCGGTGGCGGTCGTGGTATGCGCGTTGTGCGCAGCGATAAAGATCTCGAGCAGTCCATCAACATGACCCGTGCGGAAGCCAAAGCGGCTTTCAACAACGACATGGTATACATGGAGAAATACCTCGAAAATCCACGTCACGTGGAAATTCAGGTACTGGCCGACGGTCAGGGCAACGCGGTCTATCTGGCTGAACGTGACTGCTCCATGCAGCGTCGCCACCAGAAAGTCGTGGAAGAAGCGCCAGCACCAGGCATCACGGAAGAACTGCGTCGTTTCATCGGCGAACGTTGTTCCAAAGCCTGTGTGGATATCGGCTACCGCGGTGCGGGTACTTTCGAGTTCCTGTACGAAAACGGTGAGTTCTTCTTCATCGAAATGAACACCCGTATCCAGGTTGAGCATCCGGTTACCGAGATGATCACCGGTGTGGATTTGATCAAAGAGCAGCTGCGGATCGCTTCCGGTCAGCCTCTGTCGATCAAACAAGACGAAGTGCGTGTCAAAGGCCATGCGGTGGAATGCCGTATTAACGCGGAAGACCCAAACACCTTCCTGCCAAGCCCGGGCAAAATCACTCGTTTCCACGCACCTGGCGGTTTCGGTGTTCGTTGGGAATCGCACATCTACGCAGGCTACACCGTGCCTCCGTATTACGATTCCATGATTGGTAAACTGATCACTTACGGCGAAACCCGTGAAGTGGCGATTGCTCGCATGAAAAATGCACTGGCGGAGCTTATCATCGACGGCATCAAAACCAACATTGAACTGCAACAGCGCATCATGAATGACGAGAACTTCCAGATCGGTGGGACAAACATCCACTATCTGGAGAAAAAACTCGGTTTGCAGGAAAAATAAAAAGACCGTACCGTTGCGTACTCTCTTATCAAGGCCGGATATTCCGGCCTTTTTTACGTTTAGGGGGAGAAGAAAATGACAATTGATAAACGTTTTCTACAAGCCAACCGGGAAGCCCGCTGGGCATTCGGGCTGACGATTGCTTATCTGTTGGCGTGGTGTTTTGCCGCCTACATTCCTGATGATAAACAGGGCATCACCGGTCTTCCGCACTGGTTTGAGATGGCCTGCCTTCTGGTTCCGCTGATTTTTATTCTTTTGAGCTGGCTGATGGTTCGCGTCATCTATCGAGATATTCCACTGGAGGACCATCATGCAGACTGAAGTCTTGTTACCGCTTGTGGCCTATTTACTGCTGGTGTTCGGATTGTCAGTGTATGCCTATACCCGCCGTCAGCAGGGTAACTTCCTCACCGAGTACTTCCTCGGTAACCGCTCGATGGGCGGTTTTGTACTGGCGATGACCCTCACCGCGACATACATCAGTGCCAGCTCCTTTATTGGCGGCCCGGGTGCGGCGTATAAATTCGGCCTTGGCTGGGTATTACTGGCGATGATTCAGCTACCGGCGGTCTGGCTGTCGCTCGGCGTGCTGGGCAAAAAATTCGCCATTCTGGCGCGACGCTATAACGCCGTGACCCTCAACGATATGCTGTTCGCGCGCTATCAGAGCCGTCTGCTGGTCTGGCTGGCAAGCCTGAGTCTGCTGGTCGCGTTCCTTGGCGCAATGACCGTGCAGTTTATCGGTGGCGCACGTCTGCTGGAAACAGCGGCCGGGATCCCTTATGACACCGGTCTGCTAATTTTTGGTGTGAGTATCGCACTGTATACTGCGTTTGGCGGTTTCCGTGCCAGCGTGCTCAACGATGCGATGCAGGGGCTGGTGATGCTGCTGGGCACGATTTTGCTGCTGGTGGCGGTGATCCATGCGGCCGGTGGTCTCCACAGTGCCGTTGATAAACTGCAACAGATCGACCCGAAACTGGTGTCCGTCCACGGCGGTGATGACGTTCTTTCGCTGCCGTTTATGGCGTCCTTCTGGATTTTGGTGTGCTTTGGTGTGATCGGCCTGCCGCACACCGCCGTACGATGTATCTCCTATAAAGACAGCAAAGCGGTGCATCGCGGTATCATGCTCGGCACAGTGGTGGTCGCCATCCTGATGTTTGGGATGCATCTGGCCGGGGCGCTTGGTCGCGCTATCTTGCCTGATCTGAAGATCCCCGATCAGGTAATCCCGACACTGATGATCACAGTCCTGCCGCCTTATGCCGCCGGAATATTCCTCGCCGCTCCGATGGCCGCGATTATGTCGACCATTAACGCCCAGCTTTTGCAGTCGTCTGCGACGATTGTTAAAGACTTGTACCTCGGCGTAAAACCAGAGCAAATCACCAACGAGCGCCGTTTAAAACGCTTCTCCAGCTGGGCAACGTTCATCCTCGGTTTGCTGGTGGTACTGGCCGCGTGGCGTCCGCCTGAAATGATCATCTGGCTTAATCTTCTGGCCTTCGGCGGGCTGGAAGCGGTATTCCTGTGGCCGCTGGTGCTCGGCCTTTACTGGGAGCGTGCGAACGCCACCGGTGCGCTGAGCTCAATGATTGTTGGCGCAGTTTGTTATACCCTGCTCGCCAGTCTCGACCTGCACATTGCCGGTCTGCATCCGATTGTGCCGTCGCTGTCGCTGGGATTGCTGGCGTTTTATATCGGCAATAAATTTGGCGTACAGCCGCGCGAAACCGTATTCAAGCCGTCCTGACCGGGCGGTACTGATTTAACAGATTGCTAAGAAGAGAATCGCTATGCCTTGGATCCAACTGAAAATTAACACCACCGGTAATGACGCGGAAACGCTGAGCGACGCGCTTATCGAAAGTGGTGCGGTGTCCGTCACTTTCCAGGACACACATGATAATCCGGTGTTTGAACCCCTGCCGGGCGAAACCCTGCTGTGGGGCGATACCGATGCTATCGGCCTGTACGATGCCGAAACCGACATGGCAGAAGTCGTTGCCCTGCTTGAGAACGAACCGCTGCTGGGCAAAGGTTTCGTACACAAAATCGAGCAACTGGAAGACAAAGACTGGGAGCGTGAGTGGATGGATAACTTCCATCCGATGCGTTTTGGCGAGCGTCTGTGGATTTGCCCGAGCTGGCGCGACGTCCCGGATCCGACCGCCGTGAACGTGATGCTGGATCCGGGTCTGGCGTTCGGTACCGGGACTCACCCGACTACGGCGATGTGCCTGCAATGGCTCGACAGTCTGGATCTTACCGATAAAACCGTGATCGACTTCGGCTGTGGCTCCGGTATTCTGGCAATCGCCGCGCTGAAGTTGGGCGCAAAACACGTCGTCGGGATCGACATCGATCCGCAGGCTATCCAGGCCAGCCGCGACAACGCCGAACGTAACGGCGTATCCGAGCGTTTGTCGCTGTATTTGCCAAAAGATCAGCCAGAGAACCTGTCAGCAGACGTGGTGGTCGCCAATATCCTGGCAGGTCCGCTGCGTGAACTGGCGCCGCTGATTGGCGTATTACCAGTGGCAGGCGGTAGTTTGGGGCTTTCCGGTATTCTGGCGAGTCAGGCGCAAAGCGTGGCCGATGCGTATAAAGATAAGTTCGAGCTGGATGCGGTTGCCGAGAAAGAAGAATGGTGCCGGATAACTGGTGTTAAAAAAGCCTGATCCCTGCAATTTCATGCCCGTTCACCTCAGGGACGGGCTATTTCCTGCGCACTAAATGCGATTTCCTCTGAAAAGTTATTACTGCCACTCTCTGCTCTGTCAACCCTTCCAGGAAGTCCTTACAATTCGCATGGTTTTTATCCATGTGTTTAAACGACTTTAGAAAAGGGAAGTTTCATGAAAATTAAATTACTGGCCATTGTCCTGGCCACCTGCAGTATTTCTGCATTTGCCAGCGAACAAACACACTGGTCTTATGAAGGTAACGGCGCTCCGCAAAACTGGTCCAAAATCAGTCCGGAATTCAGCGAATGTACCAACGGCAAGAATCAGTCTCCTGTGGATATCCACAATGCTTCCCCGGTACATGCCACACCTTTATCCATCAGCTATCTGGCTGCGCCTGAAAGCGTTGTGAACAACGGCCATAGCGTTCAGGTCAACGTGCCGAAGGGCGACACCCTGATTGTGGATGGCGAAACCTTCACACTGCAACAGTTCCATTTCCATTCGCCAAGCGAAAACACCCTCGATGGGAAATCCTTCCCGATGGAAGCTCACTTTGTACATACCAACGCCGCGGGTGAAATTGCCGTAGTCGCGGTGATGTTCAACGTGGGTGATGAGAATAAAGAACTGGCGAAAATCTGGGAGAAGATGCCGTCTGAACCAGGCAAACCGGCAAATATCACCGAAAAAGTGAATCTTTCGAAATTGCTGCCTGCTGAACAGAGCCACTACCGCTTTAGCGGTTCGCTAACCACGCCACCGTGCACCGAGGGCGTTCGCTGGCTGGTGATGACACAGCCTCAAACGCTTTCAGAAGCGCAGCTGGAGAAATTCCAGCATGCGATGCATCATGCCAATAATCGCCCTGTGCAGGACCTGCACGGCCGCGTCATCGTCGCTGAATAATAACGTCTGCCAGATGAGGTACAGAGCTCACTTCTGCTGCCTCTCTTTTCACGGGTGAATCCTTTCCAGGTATCCTAAAAAGAAGTTACTTTCTGACCATGTAGCGATCTGCATCACGGAATTTTGTGGTTGTTGATGCTTAAAACGTCGATCAGGCCCTTAGAATCACCTGTTATAACAGGGTGATTTAGAGAGATATTAGGAATTTCCTCAAGCGCACAATTTAACCGATCGGACTTAACTCAATGTTAATGTTATATAAAATACAAAACAACGCTCAATATTCGCAGCCGCCAGGCATTTTCTTATCAAATTGCTCAAAGTTTGGCCTTTCATCTCACATCAAAAATGCGTAATATACGCGCCCTTGCGGACATCAGTATGGTCATTCTAAGTCTATGCGCATCGGACACCACCAGCTTACAAATTGCCTGATTGCGGCCCCAATGGCCGGTATAACAGACCGACCGTTTCGTGCCTTATGTCATGCGATGGGTGCTGGGATGGCTGTATCCGAAATGCTCTCTTCCAATCCGGAAGTGTGGCGGACGGACAAGTCCCGATTGCGTATGGTGCATAACGATGAACCGGGAATCCGTGCCGTGCAAATTGCCGGTTGCGATCCCGAAGATATGGCGGCTGCCGCCCGAATTAACGTGGCGAGCGGTGCGCAGATCATTGACATCAATATGGGCTGCCCGGCCAAGAAAGTGAACCGCAAACTGGCAGGATCTGCGCTGTTGCAGTATCCGGATTTGGTCAAACAAATCCTCACTGCCGTGGTTAACGCGGTAGATGTGCCAGTCACGTTGAAAATTCGTACTGGTTGGGCACCGGAACACCGTAACTGTGTACAAATTGCCCAATTGGCTGAAGACTGTGGAATTCAGGCCCTGACAATTCATGGCCGAACCCGTGCCTGCCTTTTCAATGGAGATGCAGAGTACGACAGTATTCGGACAGTTAAGCAGAGTGTTTCCATTCCGATTATCGCGAATGGCGACATAACTGACCCGCATAAAGCCAGAGCGGTGCTCGACTACACCGGAGCTGATGCTCTGATGATAGGACGTGCCGCTCAGGGGAGACCCTGGATCTTCCGGGAAATCCAGCACTATCTGGACACAGGGGAACTGTTACCGCCACCGCCTTTAGGTGAGGTACAGCGCTTGTTAATAGGGCACGTACGGGAACTGCACGACTTTTATGGTCAAGGCAAGGGATTCCGTATCGCCCGTAAGCATGTTTCATGGTATCTCCAGGAACATGCCCCGAGTGACCAGTTTCGGCGCTCCTTCAACGCCATAGAGGATGCCAGCGAACAGCTGGAGGCGTTGGAAGCATATTTCGAAAATCTTGCGTAACAAAAAAGAGCTGACAGAACTATGTTCGAACAACGCGTGAATTCTGACGTACTGACCGTTTCAACCGTAAACTCACAAGACCAGGTGACTCAAAAGCCTCTGCGTGACTCGGTAAAACAAGCACTTAAGGGCTATTTTGCTCAACTGAACGGTCAGGACGTGAATGACCTGTATGAGTTGGTTTTGGCTGAAGTTGAACAGCCACTGTTGGACATGGTGATGCAGTACACCCGTGGCAACCAGACTCGTGCGGCCCTGATGATGGGTATCAACCGCGGTACGCTGCGTAAGAAACTGAAAAAATACGGCATGAACTGATACTAATCAGTCGTTGTCTTGAAAAGGCGCTTTTCCGCAAGGGGAGCGCCTTTTTTGTTAAACATCGCACAGTCACTCTCTCCCCTCGATATCCACTCAAAACTTAACCCAGATCAACCGCGATGAGAATAATTCTCTCCCGCATTCAACGAATAAGAATTACTTTAGAGTGACAAAAAGTATCTCTGGGGAGTCGCAATCAATGAAGCAACTTTATACGCGTTTTACCGCCGCGCTGAATAAGCCGGATCTGGCCATTCTGCTGCTACGTATCACCTACGGGCTGCTGATTTTTCATGGCTGGCACAAGCTGCACGACGGGCTGGGTGGCATTCAGGGGATGCTGGCGGATTATGGCATTCCAGCTTTCGTGGCGTATGGCGTGATCATCGGCGAAGTGATTGCCCCGGTCATGATGATACTGGGGATCTTCACTCGCCTGGCGGCGCTTTCTGCCGCTGCCACAATGGTCGTCGCCTGGCTGATGGTTGGCGTTCACCATACGTTCGCATTGTCACCGGTCGGTGCATGGGCGATTGAAGATATTGTGTATTACTTTATGGCCGCCATTGTTATCGCGCTGTACGGCAGTGGCCGTTACTCGGTGATGAGCAATCCGTTATATCGGTAATATCTGTTACGGCATGCTTTTTTACTGCAGCATGCCGGCTCTCCACGTCAATGGGATTGCTTTCTCAAAGAGATACATCTGCTTTATGTATCGTTTTTAGCCGGTTGCTTAAAACATCTCAAAATGGATGCCGATTCGCATGATTATCGGAAAATTACCCTCAGTCGAACGCTCAGATAACATGTTATACTTTGCAGTAAGAGTCGTATTCGCCCCGCTCAACGCCTACGGACAGCCCTTCAGCTTCGCGATCCCGGCTTCTCAATGTAACGCCTGTTAATGTAAATTTTGCGTCAATTATCGACGTTTTTAAAACATTGCCAGGCATGTGTTGTCCCACTATTTGCAGGATAATCCGTACCGCGCCATGCTGTGAGCTCACGCGTTACTCTGTTTTCTTTAATGCAGATGATTAGGCATTTATGACATCTCCACGATTTCGCGCTTCGTTTTTACATCCACGCTACTGGCTGACCTGGTTCGGTCTCGGCGTCTTGTTCCTTCTGGTTCAGCTTCCTTATCCGGTTTTATACCGTTTAGGCGTCTGGCTTGGCCGTACTTCCATGCGTTTTCTGAAACGCCGTGTGTCCATCACCCGCCGTAACCTGCAATTGTGTTTCCCTGATCTGACGCCAGAACAGATCGAAGCCAGAATTGTCAGCAATTTTGAATCTCTCGGCATGGGCTTACTTGAAACCGGCATGGCCTGGTTTTGGTCAGACGCCCGTGTTAAGCGCTGGTTTGACGTCAGCGGCCTGCACAACCTGAAAAAGGCGCAGGAAAAAAATCAGGGCGTCCTGGTTATCGGCGTGCATTTTATGTCGCTGGAACTGGGTGGCCGTGCGATGGGGCTATGTCAGCCGATGATGGCGATGTACCGACCGCATAATAATAAAGCGATGGAATTCGTGCAGACCTGGGGTCGTATGCGTTCCAACAAAGCGATGCTGGATCGCAAAGATTTACGCGGCATGGTTCATGCGCTGAAAAAGGGCGAAGCCGTCTGGTTTGCACCAGATCAGGACTACGGCCCGCGCGGCAGCGTTTTTGCCCCGCTGTTTGCCGTCAATGAAGCCGCCACCACCAGCGGCACCTATATGCTGGCACGTCTGGCAAAACCCGCGTTGATAACCGTTGTCCTGGTACGTAAACCGGCCGGTAAAGGTTACGATCTGGTGATTCAGCCGGCGTTACAGGATTACCCTATTGATGATGAAATGGCAGCGGCGGCTTATATGAACCGCGTCATTGAAACCGAAATTATGCGCGCGCCAGACCAGTATCTCTGGCTCCATCGCCGCTTTAAAACCCGCCCGGCGGGCACGCCTTCTCTCTATCTCTAGGCGTGATAAAACCTCAAGCCCGATGCCTCCGCGTCGGGCTTTTTCATTGAATGGCATATAAACAAGAGAACGGTAACCATCATGGCTAAAAAACCTGACGCAGCCCCTTCCATTTTTGATCACCTGAAAGATGACGACAGTTTCGACCTGTGGGGACGTTCCAGCCTCAGCACCGCACTGAACAACGCCAAACCTAAAACGCCGGACAACGACCAGATCGCCGCTGCCCGTAAACTGATCCAGGGCAGTAAAGATCAGACGGAATGATATCCGGCACGGCTTAAGAAAACCCACCGCGCGAGCAATGCCGATCAGTTAAGGATCGGTTGACCGATCCTTAAACTGCGGCACTATAACGGCTTCCACCACAGGGAGCCGTTTTCTTATGCCAC
>NZ_JBXAVQ010000011.1:0-131527 GCF_057290995.1 Rahnella sp. 1L-D-7-B-C2
TTTGCTTAAACACGTTAAGCGGTGCTCAAAGATTACTTCGTAATAATTCAACTAAATGAATTACTGCTTGGTCACTCTAAGACTTGATATTTTTTGCCACCGAGGTGGCTGATATCGTCTTGTGAGTGCCCACACAGATTGTCTGATAAATTGTTAAAGAGCATGCCGCGGTTCGCAAGGAATCTTATGCGGCGCGGGAGGCGTATATTACGTTTTCCCGCTGAAGAGTCAAGAGATTATTCATTCGAACTTTCATCTTTTTCTCTTCCTGTCCGAGCGACTTCTCAGTCGTTGTTCCCGGTCAGTGGAGGCGCATTATAGGGAGTTCTCAGAAGGTCGCAACCCTTAATTTAAAAAAACTTTCTGAATGCTGCCTTTTTGGTCTAAACGTTTATAAAGCCTGCATTACAGCGATTTTTTATACGAAATCAGCCCAAAATCCTCAGCGAATTTAGCCACCTGCTGCCAGTCTGTGTATTCCACTTCTTTACTGGTATCCGTTTCGCCGCCTGTCATACGCATAATAAGTTGGATCATAACCTTATCGAACCAGCGATAACGCGGATAACGCAGCGCACCAGCGAAAACGCCACAGATTGCCGGTTCCCACGGCGAGTTCAGCAGGAACTTGCGCACATAGGCATTGGTCTGCGGGCTGCGCTTCTCAGGCTTACGGGCGGTGAGGTTGACGCCAAAGAAGGCCGATGGCATCTGGTTAAGAGTCTCGGCGTGCTTCTTCACGAATTTATCCAGCACTGCATTAAAGTGACCATAGCGGATAGACGCGCCAATCATCACCTGGTCATAGCTTTTCAAATCCACATGCTCAGCGTGTGCCAGATCGATGACATCGCAGCTGCACTTCTCTTTCAGCTCACTGGCAATATAAGAAGAAATGGCATGGGTCTGCCCGTCACGGCTTGAGTAGAGTATCAACGCTTTCATTCTTGTTTCCCTTTCCAAAACTTATTCGCGCCAGAACGTCGGCGTAAACAGTACTAATAGTGTGAAGACCTCTAGACGACCAAACAGCATGGTGACGATCAGGATCCATTTCGCCACGGAATTCATGGACGCAAAGTTATCGGCGACAACGCCCAGCCCTGGCCCCAGGTTATTAAGGGTGGCCGTAACAGCGGCGAATGCCGAGAAGTTATCCACGCCAGTCGCAACAATCGCCAGCATGCTGACAATAAACACCAGGGCATAGGCCGAGAAAAATCCCCATACAGCTTCGATGATACGTTCTGGCAGAGCGCGGTTACCCAGTTTGATGGTGTAAACCGCATTGGGATGCACCAACCTTTTCAGTTCGCGCGAGCCCTGTAAATACAACAGCAGGATACGGATAACCTTCAGGCCGCCGCCGGTCGAACCGGCACAGCCGCCGATAAACGCAGAACACAATAATAGAAGAGGCAGGAACAGCGGCCACTTTGAAATACTGTCTGTGGTGTAACCCGCCGTGGTGGCCATTGATACCACCTGGAAGAACGCCTGATTAATAGTCTCCAGCCCGGAACCGTAGACATTGTGGATCCACAGAACAATCGTGCAGATGACCACCAGCGTAAACTGCACACCGATGAACATACGGAATTCCGGATCGCGCCAGTACACCTTCAGGTTACGGCCACTCAGCATTGCGAAATGCAGACCATAGTTACAGCCGGAGATAAGCAAGAACACAGCGATAATGCTGTTAATGGTGCCGCTGTGGAAATAACCAATGCTGGCGTCATGCGTCGAGAAGCCACCGATGGCAATAGTCGAGAAGCTGTGCCCGATGGCGTCAAAGACTGACATCCCTGCGCCCCATAACGACAATGCGCAGGCGATGGTCAGCAACACATAGATCAACCACAAGGTTTTTGCGGTTTCAGCAATACGCGGGCGCATCTTATTATCTTTCAGCGGCCCGGGCATTTCAGCGCGATACAGCTGCATCCCGCCCACGCCCAATATCGGCAAGATTGCTACGGCGAGCACAATGATCCCCATACCGCCAAACCACTGCAGCATTTGCCGGTAGAACAGAATCGCTTTCGGTAAGGAGTCCAGCCCGACCAACGTAGTCGCACCGGTAGTCGTCAGGCCGGAGAAAGATTCAAAGAACGCATCGGTGAGTGAGAGGTTCGGCCGTTCAGAAAATAGAAAGGGCAATGCCCCGACGCTGCCCAGCACAGTCCAGAACAGAACCACGATGAGAAAACCTTCGCGCGGCTTCAGCTCACTCTTTTGCTTTCGATTGGGAAGCCAGAGGAAAAGTCCAATCGCCAGGGCGACGAAGAACGTCTGGCTGAACGCACGTCCCGCGCCGTCCCGGTAAATAAGAGCGACCAGACCGGGAATAATCATCGTTCCGGAAAACAGGATGACAAGCACCCCTACGATGCGTGTTATGGCACGAAAATGCATGCTGGTGCGTTCCTCAGCGAATTAACCATAGAAAAAATTAAGAAACCGGACGCAGAATGAGCGTGCCACGGCTGATATCGAACAGATGACTGACCGTTGCTGTTGCATCCGCCGCGGGCAGCGCCAGAACGAGATCGACCGCAGCACCAAACTCACTGCGTAAAATATGCCCGCCGACTTGCGAAAGCAGCTTTTCCACCAGCTGTAACTGGCTGTAATCACACTGCAGCGTGAATTCTGCCAGCGGAACTTTTTGCTGCACGGTAAGTTGTTTTAATGCGTGCTGAATACCGCCGCCGTAGGCTTTCACCAATCCGCCGGTGCCCAGCATGATACCGCCGTAATACCGCACGACGACGGCCGTGATCTCCCCGATCCCGCTTCCCATCAGCTGACTGAGGATGGGTTTGCCCGCAGTACCTGCCGGTTCGCCATCATCAGAAAAACCCAGCTGTTGCGAATCATCCGGCGCACCCGCCACAAACGCCCAGCAGTGATGACGCGCTGCCGGATGCTGATGCCTGACGTCCTGAATAAACGCTTTCGCCGCTTCAACGCCTTCTGTTCTTGCCAGGAAGGTAATGAAGCGGCTCTTCTTTATCTCCTCGCTGAAAGTGACAGACTCAGCAGGAACGGGATACGGCTGCATCAGGCCAGCTTCAGATCGCGGGTCATGTTTTCGATACGGTTATCGTGGATAACAATGTTGTCCTCGATACGGATCCCGCCAAACGGCTTCATCGCCTCAATGCGATCCCAGGCAAAGTGCTTACTGAACTGCCCTTCGCGCAACGGTGTCAGCAGCGAATCGATGAAATACAAACCCGGTTCGATGGTCAGCACCATTCCAGGCTCAATCACGCGGGTGCAACGCAGATACGGATACTGTGAAGGCGCACCCTGATGGGTACCTTTATCGTCCTGCATAAAGCCAGCGACGTCATGCACCTGCAATCCCAGCGGATGCCCAAGACCATGCGGCAGGAATGGGCCGGTCAGATTTTGTTCAACCATCGCGTCTTCACTGATATCCAGCACCAGCTTGTGCGCTTTCAATAGTTTGGCGATACGGTGATGCATCTGAACATGATAGTCGGTATAGCGCACGCCAGACTTAATCGAGTCAATTAAAGCCAGTTGCTCGGTATTGAGATCTTTTACCAGCGCACCGAAATCACTGTCCGGTTTTCCGGCATAGGTGCGGGTAAGGTCAGCAGCATAGCCGTTGTACTCCGCACCGGCATCCAGCAGGAAGCTGCGCATCTCGGACGGCGGCTGGTTATCAAGGGTGGTGTAATGCAGCACGGAAGCGTGTTCGTTCAGCGCGACAATGTTGTCATACGGCACATCGGTATCGCGGTGGCCAGTAGCGGTGAGATACGCCAGATTGATATCAAACTCGCTCATGCCGGACAGGAACGCTTCCTTCGCCGCACGATGCCCGCTGACTGCCACTTTCTGCGCTTCACGCATACAGGCCAGCTCATAGCCGGTTTTGTACGAACGATGATAATGCAGGAAATCCAGCACCGCTTTCGGGTTCACATTAGCTGCGGGCACGCCCATGCTGATAGCGCGATCCTGGCTTGAACCGATATAACCCACGCGCTTCAAATCCACCGGCAGTTGACCTTTAATATCATCGACATTGGCCAGCGGCGTAATGACGACCTCTTTGGTCCAGAACGAATCCGGCAGCGGCTCATGGCTGTGCCAGTAATCCACCGGCGAATAGAACCACAGCTTCGGCGCATTTACACCGTCGACCCACAACCAGCAGTTCGGCACTTTGGTGACCGGCACCCAGGCTTTAAACTGCGGATTCACTTTGAAGGGATAACTGTGGTCATCAAGGAAGGTCGTTATCAGTTCACCAGAGTGAATGAGTAACGCATCAAGCTGAGAACGTTGCAGAATTTCGCGGGCACGCGACTGCAACGTGGCGATATGTTCTTTATAAAGCGTAGTAAGCGATTCCATCCAACTGTCCTTTTTTCACCGGAAAGACGATGCAGCATCTTATCACAGCCTCACGCCTGCCATAGTCCCGGAAGGTTTGTGATCTTGCCTGCAAATAAAACACATCTCATTTGCAAATTATTAACATAATAACCACACTCGAAAGCATCTGGTCATACCAGATCATCCCAGATGATTCAGGAGAGACACATGCTTTACCAAGGCGAAACATTACACCTGCACTGGCTCGACGGCGGTATCGCGGAGCTGGTGTTCGACGCTCCAGGTTCGGTGAATAAGCTTGATACCCAAACGGTCGCCAGCTTAGGCGAGGCGATTGCGGTACTCGAAAAGCAGTCTGACCTGAAAGGGTTGCTGCTCAGCTCAGCGAAACCGGCTTTTATTGTCGGTGCCGACATCACTGAATTTTTGTCCCTGTTCAACGCGCCAGCGGAGAAACTGCATGAGTGGCTGAATTTTGCCAACAGCATTTTTAACCGGCTGGAAGATTTACCGGTGCCGACGCTTTCTGCCATTAGCGGTTATGCGCTGGGCGGCGGCTGCGAATGCGTGCTGGCAACTGATTTTAGGATCAGCACCGCCGACGCGCGCATTGGTTTGCCAGAAACCAGTTTAGGGATTATGCCGGGCTTCGGCGGTTCCGTTCGTTTACCGCGCCTGATTGGTACCGACAGCGCCCTGGAAATTATCGCCGCAGGTAAAAATATCAGCGGGAAAGAAGCGCTGAAAGTCGGGTTGGTCGATGCGGTGGTTGATGCCGATACGCTGCGCGACGCCGGGATCTCCATGCTCAGACAAGCGGTTGACGGCAAACTGGAATGGCAAAGCCGCCGTGACCCGAAACGCCTGCCGCTCAAACTCAGCCAGATCGAAGCGGCAATGAGCTTCAGCGTGGCGAAAAGCATGGTCATGCAGAATGCAGGCAAACACTATCCGGCACCGATGACCGCGGTCAAAACCATCGAAGCCGCCGCGCGCCTTGACCGCGACGAAGCTCTTAAACTGGAAACCGCCAGCTTTGTTCCCCTCGCGCAGTCTAAAGAGGCGCGCGCGCTGGTCAGCATTTTCCTTAACGATCAGTTCGTCAAAGCCAAAGCCAAAAAACTGGCGCATAACAGCGAAAAACCGGTGCAGGCTGCCGTGCTGGGCGCAGGCATTATGGGTGGCGGAATCGCTTACCAGTCCGCGCTGAAAGGTGTGCCGGTTATTATGAAAGACATTAATGACCAGTCCCTGACGCTTGGCATGAACGAAGCGGCCAAGTTGCTCAACAAACAACTCGAGCGCGGAAAACTCGACGGACTGAAGATGGCGAAAGTGCTCTCGACCATTCACCCGACGCTGGATTACAGCGGTATCGAACGCGCCAACGTGGTGGTCGAAGCCGTAGTGGAAAATCCAAAAGTGAAAGCCGCAGTGCTGGCCGAAGCCGAATCGTTACTCGACGCCGATACCGTTCTGGCCTCAAACACATCAACCATTCCTATCGATCAGTTGGCTTCTTCGCTCAAACGCCCGGAAAACTTCTGCGGCATGCACTTCTTCAACCCGGTACATCGTATGCCGCTGGTGGAAATTGTTCGTGGCGCGAAAACCTCAGATAAAACGCTGTCGCGAATCGTCTCTTACGCGCTGACCATGGGTAAAACGCCGATTGTGGTCAACGACTGCCCGGGATTTTTCGTCAACCGCGTACTGTTCCCGTACTTCTCCGGCTTTAGTTTACTGCTGCGTGATGGCGCAGATTTCCGCCAGATCGACAAAGTGATGGAAAAACAGTTCGGCTGGCCGATGGGCCCGGCATATCTGCTGGACGTGGTCGGTATCGATACCGCGCATCACGCGCAGGCGGTCATGGCGGCCGGATTCCCGCAGCGTATGGCGCGAGATTATCGTGACGCCGTGGACGTCTTGTTCGATAACCGCCGTTTTGGCCAAAAAAATCAGCTGGGTTTCTACCGTTACAGCGAAGACAGCAAAGGTAAACCGCGTAAAGAAGTGGATGAACAGACGCTCAGCCTGCTGGCTGAAAATCTCAAACCGGCCCACGCTGACTTCTCACCGCAGGACATCATCGCCCGCATGATGATCCCGATGATTAACGAAGTGGTGCGCTGCTTCGAAGAAGGCATCATCGCAAGCCCTGCCGAAGCGGATATGGCGCTGGTGTACGGCATCGGTTTCCCTCCGTTCCACGGCGGCCCGTTCCGTTATCTCGATACGATCGGCACGGCAGAATATCTCAAAATGACCGAACAATACGCGCACCTGGGGCCGATGTATCAGGCACCGGACGGGCTTCGCGCCAAAGCGCAAACCAATGAAAGTTACTACCCGGTTGCGGCTCCGCTGGAAAACATCAGCACCGGTAATCAGGCATAAGGACCGAAATCATGGAAAACGTAGTCATAGTTGATGCAGTCCGCACGCCGATGGGTCGTTCGAAAGGCGGCGCATTCCGCCACGTCAGGGCTGAAGATTTATCCGCGCATCTGATGCGTGCCGTACTGGCGCGCAATCCGGCGCTGAATGCCAAAGATATTGATGATATCTACTGGGGCTGCGTTCAGCAGACGCTGGAGCAGGGCTTCAACATTGCGCGCAACGCGGCCTTGCTGGCGGAGATCCCTCACAGCGTACCGGCTACCACCGTGAACCGTCTGTGCGGCTCGTCGATGCAGGCACTGCATGACGCGGCACGCGCCATTATGGTCGGTGATGCACAGGTCAGTTTGATTGGTGGCGTGGAACATATGGGCCACGTGCCGATGAATCACGGCGTGGATTTTCATCCAGGCCTGAGCAAAACCGTGGCGAAAGCAGCGGGAATGATGGGGCTGACCGCCGAAATGCTGGCAAAAATGCATCACATCAGCCGTGAAATGCAGGATGAATTCGCTGCGCGTTCGCACCAGCGGGCCCATGCCGCGACGCTTGCCGGTCACTTTGCTAAAGAAATCGTCCCGACCGAAGGCCACAACGCAGAAGGCGTACTGACCCGTTATGATTTTGACGAAGTCATCCGCCCGGAAACCACGGTCGCGACGCTGTCCGCGCTGCGTCCGGCATTCGACCCGGTTAACGGCACCGTTACCGCAGGGACCTCATCGGCACTCTCCGACGGCGCTTCGGCAATGCTGCTGATGAGCGAATCCCACGCGAAATCACTCGGCCTGAAAGCCCGCGCACGGATTCGTGCGATGGCGGTGGTCGGCTGCGATCCGTCGATTATGGGTTACGGCCCGGTTCCTGCCACGCGACTGGCGCTTAAACGCGCCGGGCTAAGCGTTGAGGATATCGGCCTGTTCGAACTCAATGAAGCGTTTGCCGCTCAGGCTCTGCCGTGCGTGAAAGATTTGGGTTTGCTGGAAACCATGGAAGAGCGCGTTAATCTCAACGGCGGCGCAATTGCCCTGGGACATCCGCTGGGATGTTCGGGTTCACGTATTTCCACAACCCTGCTGAACCTGATGGAAGGCCGCGATGTGCAGTTTGGTGTCGCCACCATGTGTATCGGTTTAGGTCAGGGTATCGCGACCGTGTTTGAACGCATCTGATTTTCCGTCATCTGCAAAAAGAAAAAGCGGGTATCTCAGCCCGCTTTTGATACATCTCATCTCATCCGTTTTAGTTGCCGTTTTCCCGCCTGTCAGGGGCGGGCTTTTTCACGACTTGCGACGCACTGCTCAAATCAAATGAAAGAGAATGCGTCACCAAATAAACGGTCTTCCAGTGCGCCGCGCTCTGAAACAAAACGCTCACGGGCAATCTTCGCCATCTCAAAACGTCCGGCGATATAAATATCGTGTTCCGCCAGAGAGGAGAAATCCTGCAATACCGCACTCAGTACGGTACCGCTTCTGCCCTGCCAGCCGTCTTCAGGCTGTTCCACCACCGGGATCACTTTCAGATTCGGGTGATGAATGCTCAGCGCTTCCAGCTCACCCAGGTCATAAAGGTGCTTAAGCTCGCGCCCACCCCAGTAGATCGAAATGTCGCGATGAGGCTGCTGCTCCAGTGCGGTGATCAGAATCGAACGCACGTAGGAGAACCCGGTACCGCCTGCGATAAGCACCAGCGGACGCTGGCCTTCTTCGCGCAGCCATGCGTCGCCGTGAGGGATATCCACGGTAATCGACTGCTCTTTCAGAATGCGATCCATCACTGCCATCGCGTACAGGTTCAGCTCGGATGCGCCAATGTGCAACTCGATCACGTTGTGTTCCGCAGGCGTCGAGGCCAGTGAGAACGGACGCTTATCGCGCTCGTCCATCACAACCATCAGATACTGACCCGCGCGGAACGAGAAAGGCGCTTCCGGTAAAAGCCGGACCCGATACACAGTATCGGTAATCGCCTCTACCGAGGTCACTTTACAGCTCAATGTTGTCATGCGTTCCCTCTGTGGGTCATCAAAGCAAAGCGTAGGACCAGGCGTCGATTAATTCTTCGCATCGTCTTTATCATTAAGAATAGCGAGCTCATCCCAGATGGCGTCGATACGGGCGGTGACGGCAGGATCCTTCACAATCGGACGCCCCCACTCACGCTGCGTTTCACCCGGCCATTTGTTGGTCGCGTCCATCCCCATTTTCGAACCAAGGCCCGAGACCGGAGAGGCAAAGTCGAGATAATCAATTGGCGTATTTTCTACCAGCACCGTATCCCTGGCAGGATCCATGCGGGTGGTAATCGCCCAAATCACGTCGTTCCAGTCACGGGCATTCACATCGTCATCACACACAATCACAAACTTGGTGTACATGAACTGACGCAGGAATGACCAGACTCCCATCATCACGCGCTTCGCATGACCGGGATATTGTTTCTTCATGGTAACGACAGCCATACGGTAGGAGCAACCCTCCGGTGGCAGATAAAAATCAACAATTTCCGGGAATTGTTTCTTCAGGATCGGCACAAAGACTTCATTCAGCGCCACGCCCAGTATCGCCGGCTCATCCGGCGGACGGCCGGTGTAGGTCGAATGATAAATAGGATCTTTACGCTGCGTCATGTGCGTAATCGTGAAGACCGGGAAGCTGTCCACTTCATTATAGTAGCCTGTGTGGTCGCCATAAGGCCCTTCCGGCGCCATTTCACCCGGTTCGATATACCCTTCAAGCACAATTTCTGCGCTGGCGGGCACTTCGAGATCGTTGGAAATACACTTCACCACTTCAGTTTTATTGCCACGCAGCAAACCGGCAAACGCGTATTCCGACAGCGAATCCGGCACCGGCGTTACCGCCCCCAGAATGGTTGCCGGATCGGCACCCAGCGCCACGGCAACGGGGAAACGCTTCCCCGGATGCTTCTGGCACCACTCCTGGAAATCCAGCGCACCGCCGCGATGAGACAACCAGCGCATGATGACTTTATTTTTACCCAGAACCTGCTGGCGATAAATGCCCAGATTCTGACGTGGCTTGTCGGGGCCACGGGTGACGGTCAGCCCCCAGGTGATCAGCGGCGCGGCATCTTCCGGCCAGCACTGCATCACCGGAATACGGGTGATATCCACCTCGTCGCCCTCCCAGATTTCCTGCTGACAAGGTGCAGAATGCAGCACTTTGGTCGGCATATTCAGCACCTGCTTAAACTTCGGCGCTTTGTCGTACAAATCGCGCAAACCGCGCGGCGGCTCAGGTTCTTTCAGAAACGCCAGCAGTTCACCGACTTCACGTAACGCACTGACGTCTTCCTTGCCCATGCCCATCGCCACACGTTCAGGTGTGCCGAATAAATTACATAGCACCGGCATGTCATAACCCTTTGGATTTTCGAACAACAGTGCCGGGCCGCCCGCACGCAAGGTACGGTCAGCAATTTCGGTCATTTCCAAATAAGGATCGACAGACTGGGTAATGCGTTTCAGTTGGCCTCTCTTTTCAAGTAACGAGAGGAAGTCACGTAAATCACGGTATTTCATGCTGATTCTGAGTCGCCGGGTTGAAGGAAAGCATTATAGAGCCTCTCCTAAGTTGTTGCTGCTTTTTTGTTACCAGCTGGTAAACACCAATAATGAAAAGGCAGTGTAACCGTCAGAAGCCGAGGCTGTTGGTCTGACGGTGCGCAAATCGCGTTTCGTTCAGCGGATCACCGGCAGTTAAAAGGAACCAGCCCGCTCAACGCCTGCGTGTCCTGATATTCCTGAATATCCTGACCATGACGGAAGACTTTAAAGCCTTGATCTTTAGCGCTGAAGTAACTCAGCTCATTACCCGACACTTGCAGCAAACTGCCTTCGCGCAGCGCAATCACTGACTCAGACGGGTTCACCGCACAGAATTCGGCAATACGCTCGTCACGGGTTTCCCCCATATGGCCGCTTAAGTGTGCGTCGATGTAATGCGGATTGATTTGCACTGGGAACAGACCAAGAGACGGCAGCACCACGGAGTTACGCACAGGCATATCATTAGTGGTACGAATACTTGGCGTTGCGACGTTACAACCTGCGCTCCAGCCGATATAAGGTACATTGCGTTCACGCACGGCGCGCTGAATGGGAACAATCAGGCTGTTTTCGTGCAATAGCTGATTGAGCATCCAGGTATTGCCGCCGCTAATCAAAATACATTGCGCGCTGGCAATGGCATCTGCCGGGTTATCAGCGTGATGAATACTGGTGACTTCGATACCCAGCGCTTCAGAAAGCGCCATCGCGCGTTCGTCGTAATCACTGCGGATCAACGCGTAAGGGATAAGGACGGCGGAGGTGATCGCGCGGGATTTTAGCACCGCCTGAATACGCTCTTTCGCATAACCCAGTAATTCTGATTCACCGGAAAGCTTACCGTTGCTCAGTAAGAACAGCTCCATGACGCTTCTCCTGACTGTAATAAGATGAAGATAAGGGGATAAGTGTGCACTTTTCTTCGATAATAAAAGATAACCGGCCGACAATCAGCAAACGTCTGCACTGATTCTCACTGCCTGTATATCAGGGGCGGCTTTTGCTATGCTGCCAGAATCAACGCTTTAATGTGGGAAACTATGGAATCCTGGTACTTACTCTATTGCAAACGCGGTCAGCTGCTCCGCGCCAAAGAACACCTTGAGCGCCAGCAGGTTAATTGCCTGACGCCAATGATCACCCTGGAAAAAATGGTGCGCGGACGCCGTTCTTCCGTCAGCGAACCCATGTTCCCGAATTACATGTTCATTGAGTTTGACCCGGAACGGATACACACCACGACGATCAGCGCCACACGTGGCGTCAGCCATTTTATCCGCTTCGGACCCAAACTGGCGACGGTTCAACCCGACGTGATAAAACAGCTGATGGAACCGCCAACCATAGAAATTCGCGATCCTGAAACGCCGTATGAAGGCGACGTGGTGATGATCACCGAAGGCGTGTTCGAAGGCCTCGAGGCTATCTACACCGAACCTGACGGCGAAGCCCGTTCGCTGCTGATGCTCAACCTCATCAATCAGCCCGTGCGGCAGAGCATCGATAACACGCATTTCCAGAAAATCTGAGTGGCCTTTCCTGGCTGTGCTCTATGAATTGAAAAAGCACCGTTATCCGGTGCTTTTTCAATTCAGGCAATTATCATTTCGCGCACTTAACGCGCAGACAGAGCGAACATCTTACGTGCATTATCGTCAGTGATATCAGCCAGCCACTGCGGATCATCTCCACGCCACAGTGCGACCTGATTCACAATGTGCGGCAAAAATGCCGGTTCATTGCGCCGGTTCTTCGGCTTGTTTTCCATATCGCGCGGCAACAAATACGGTGCATCCGTTTCCAGCATTAACCGCTCTGCCGGGATCAGCGGCAACATCTCACGCAGTTCCAGCCCGCGACGTTCATCGCAAACCCATCCGGTAATCCCGATTGACAGGCCAAGAGACAGATACAGCTCAAGCTCATGCTGCGTGCCGGTAAAACAGTGAACGACGCCGCCTGGTAATTTCGACAACCAGGGTTCCAGCAGCGCAGCAAAACGCTCGCCAGCATCGCGACAGTGTAAAAAAACCGGCAACTGCAACTCTGCTGCCAGCCCGAGTTGCGCGGTAAACGCCGCTTCCTGCTGATCGGCGGGGGAAAAATTGCGGTTGAAATCCAGACCACATTCGCCGATAGCGACAACCTGCGGCATGGCAGCCAGCCGGCGGATCGTCAGCTCAACCTCTGCATTCCAGCCACTTGCCTGATGCGGATGCATTCCCGCCGTTGACCAGCAAAAATCAGGATGCTCTGCCGCCATTCTCTGCGCTTCCACACTTTCATGTGCGCAAGTGCCGGTGATCAGCATGCCGCTCAGACCTGCTGCACGGGCTCTTTCCACCACCTGGGGACGATCTTTATCAAACTGATTACTGGTGAGGTTAATACCAATTTCAAACATACGCAGTCCTGAAACAGAAACCGCCCTTCCGGGCGGTTTGATTTCGATTTATCACGTTCTAATTAACACGTCAGAAGCGACTGAGAGATTACTCAGCTTCACCCTGATCGTTCTCTTTATCTACATCCGCACGACGCCGTCCACCCACATAGAAACGGGCAAAGAATACGCCGATTTCGAACAGCAGATACATCGGGATCGCCAGCAATGTCTGGGAGAACACATCCGGCGGTGTTAACAACATCCCGACCACAAACGCTCCAACCAGCACATACGGACGTTTTTTCTTGAGGTCTTCTGGCGTGGTGACGCCACTCCAGCACAGCAGAACGATTGCAATCGGCACTTCGAAGGAGACGCCAAACGCCATAAACAACGCCATCACGAAATCGAGATAGTTGTTAATGTCTGTTGCAATCTGCACGCCTGCCGGAGCGGTTTTCGCAAAGAAAGCAAACGCCAGCGGGAACACCACGAAGTAGGCAAATGCCACGCCAAGGTAAAACAGTGCGGAACTGGAGAACAGCAGCGGCATCATCAGACGGCGTTCATGCTTGTACAGGGCAGGCGCGACGAACGCCCAGACCTGATACAAAATAAACGGTGCGGAAACAAATACCGAGACAATCATTGTCAGCTTGATAGGCGTAAAGAACGGTGAGGCGACGTCGGTCGCAATCATGCTCGCGCCTAGAGGCATTTGTTCGATCAACGGCGAAGCCACCAGCTGATAGATGTCATTGGCAAAATAAACCAGTGCCAGGAACACCACTAAGATACAAAGAATGGCGTTCAGTAGTCGCTTACGCAGCTCAATCAGATGGCTGATAAGCGGTTGGGTATCTTCAACAGCCATGTTTAGCGCTCGCCCGTCGGTTTAGTGAGTGAAACCGGTTTTTCCGGCGCAGTAGGTTCAGCAACGGGTGCTTCAACGGCAACAGGTTTGGTCACAGGTGCCGTGGCCACCGAAGGTTCAGTGATGACAGGTTCTGCGGTGGCTGCCAGAGTCTCGGCCTGTGCAGCAGCGGCATGGGCCGTCCTGTTCGAAGCCAGTGCAGCATCAACCGCACTTTGCGGTGCCGCAACCGGCGCGGAGGCTACATTATCCGCCGTAGCCGGGGAGATGCCCGCATCGTGATGCGCTTCTGCATCATCTATCACAGGATTGTGGATGGTATTACCTTCCGCTTTCGCCTCTTCCATTGCTTTGTCAGCAGGATTCAGCCCTGAATTGATAGATTGCTTCATGGATTCTGCTGCTTCTTTCAACTCGTCCATCGACGCTTTGATTTCCGGCGTTAAATTCTTCAGACCCGCTTCTTCGGCTTTCTTCAGGCTATCTTGCAGCTCCTGAAGTTTCAGCTCCTGCGACAGCTCGCTCTGTACCGAAGCAGCCATAGCGCGAAGCGTACGGATCCAGCCTGCTACTGTTCTGACTGCTACAGGTAAACGCTCCGGCCCGAGGACAACCAGGCCAATCACCAATACCAGCAGTAGTTCACTAAATCCAATATCGAACACGGCTTATACCTGCTCTTTGTTTTGGCTCTTGGTATCTTCTGCTTTAGCGTCTGGCTTGCCTTCAATAGACTTGGCAGCGAAATCAGCATCAGTTGGCGTTATGTCAGCGTCTTTGTTTGTTTTTGACTGGCTATCATCATCACTCATGGCCTTTTTGAAGCCTTTGATGGAAGCACCCAGATCAGCACCCAGACCACGCAGTTTCTTCGTACCAAACAGCAACACGACAAGCACCACGAGAATCAGGATCTTAGTAATACTAATACCACCCATTATTTTCACCTCAAATAGGAAGGAACGACATTCATTGCCGTTGGAAAACGGCATTCAATTTAAAACGATTCGATTTTAACAGTGTGTTAACTGGCGCGCTTCCAGCCGATCAGCCAGGAAACGACACCCGCCGTTATCAGACACGCCGGATAAACCTCGACGTTGCCTAACAACAATAGAGTTCCACTTAATAACAGTGTCGCCCCTATACCCAAAAGATAACGAGATTGACCCTGACGGGAACTCTGATTGTGCATCTGGGATGAAAGCTTTTCGATGTTGTACTGCAACAGTTTGTGTTGTTGCAGACTCTGGTAAACCAGATCGGGTAATTCAGGCAGTTTCTCAACCCAGAATGGGGCACGCTCTTTTAATGCGCGGATCATGGCAGGCAGACCCACCTGATCGCGAACCCAGCTTTCCAGGAAAGGTTTTGCCGTGGTCCACAAATCCAGTTGCGGATACAGCTGACGCCCCAGACCTTCGACGTACAACAGCGTTTTTTGCAGTAATACCAGCTGAGGCTGGACTTCCATATTAAAGCGGCGCGCAGTATTAAACAGATTTAACAACACGTTACCAAAGGAAATCTCGGCCAGTGGCTTTTCAAAAATCGGTTCGCACACGGTCCGGATAGCAAATTCAAAATCTTCAACATTGGTATCGCGCGGAACCCAACCGGAGTCGACGTGCAGTTCAGCCACTTTACGATAATCGCGGTTGAAGAAAGCGATGAAGTTTTCAGCCAGATAGCGCTTATCTTCTTTGTTCAGTGAACCAACTATGCCGCAATCGATGCCTATGTAGCAAGGATCTTCAGGCGTTTCGTAGCTGACGAAAATATTACCGGGGTGCATGTCGGCATGGAAGAAACTGTCGCGGAAAACCTGCGTGAAAAAGACCTGAACACCACGCTCAGCCAGCAACTTCATGTTGGTGCCCTGCTTTTGCAGCGCTTCAATATCGGAAACCGGGATGCCGTAAATCCGTTCCATCACCATCAGGCGCTCGCTGCAGTAGTCCGGATACACTTCCGGCACATACAGCATCGGGCTGCCTTCAAAATTACGACGCAACTGGATAGCATTTGCCGCTTCGCGCAGCAAATTCAGCTCATCAAGCAACGTTTTTTCATATTCACGAACCACTTCACGCGGGCGCAGACGGCGGCCATCAGGCAACAAGATCGGCACCCAACCGGCAAGGCGCGACATCAGACGGATATCAGCTTTGATGGTCGGTAAGATGTCAGGGCGGATCACCTTGAGTACTACAGGCTTACCGTTCTCTTTCAGAACCGCCGTATGCACCTGGGCGATAGAGGCGGAAGCCAGCGGCGTCTGGTCGAATTCATCAAACCAGTTTTCCAGCGGGCCACCCAAGGCGGTATCTATTTGCTGACGTGCCAGTGCGCCATCAAAAGGCGGAACGTGATCCTGAAGCAGGGCCAGTTGGTCGGCAATGTGTGGCGGGAAGAGATCGCGGCGCGTAGACATCATCTGCCCGAACTTTATCCATACCGGACCGAGTTCTTCCAGCGCGAGTCGCATGCGCTCACCCAACGGCTTTTCTTTATGACGATGTGGCAACCAGAAAAACAGATAACGGCCCATGCGCAATGGCAGCGTTAAACGGATTTTAGGGATTAGCTCGTCAAGGCCGTAGATAAGAAACATGCGGATAATCAGGTATAAACGTCGCATTTCCCTTGGCGTCACGGTTTGCCCTCCAGTTTTTCGAGGCGTTTATCAAGAGCATCCAGTTCCCGCACCAGTGCGGAGACTTCATCACTAAACCACACCACCTCCAGCGGACCGGGAGCCATCTTCCACTCTTCGGTCAGCGTTTGCGCCACGTAGTTTTGCTGATGTTTCAGCCCTTTTTGCAAGAAACGGAAACCGCCCTGCACTGCCTGGCTTAACCCTTGGGCTGCGATATCGCCGACATAAGGTGCCAGCAATTCGGCTGGCTCCCACTCGGCCATATCCAGCAGCGCAACCAACTGCTGAACCACAGAAATATCGCCGTCGACCACCAGCTCACCGCTGCGCATGAGCGGTGATAACTGCTGACGATCGCGCAGCTTATGCAGAACGGAGAGTTTTGAGGTAACGGTACAATCTGCCACGCCATCCCATTGTCCGAGGACATCAATTTTCTGCTCGCTGAAGACAAACATTAGCGGAGCGCTCAGTTCCTGCAACTCGACGCGCAGAACTTTACCAGCCAGACGCGTACGCGCCGCCTTCATGCTGCGATCTCTGAAAAGCAGGTAATTAAGCGGCGTCTCGATGGCGGCAGTCAGTAGCGGCGTTAACAACATCGGCATACTCATATCAGAATTTGAAACCCCGATGCAGTGCAACGATGCCACCGGTGAGATTGTGATAAATCACATTCTCAAAACCGGCATCGCCCATCATGCCTTTCAGCGTTTCCTGATCCGGATGCATACGGATGGATTCAGCCAGATAGCGATAGCTTTCAGCATCTTGCGCAACCAGCTCGCCAATACGCGGCAAAATATGGAAGGAATAGGTATCGTACGCTTTGCTGAGCGGTTTCAACTGCGGCTTGGAGAACTCCAGCACCAGCAAACGGCCACCCGGCTTAAGCACACGGTACATAGAGCGCAGCGCTTTTTCTTTTTCAGTAACGTTACGCAGCCCGAAAGAAATAGTGATGCAGTCAAAGTAATTATCCGGGAAAGGCAGCGCTTCGGCGTTGGCCTGAACGTAGCTGACATTACCCACAATGCCGAGGTTCCGCAGTTTTTCACGCCCCATTTTCAGCATGGAGTCGTTGATATCCGCCAGAACGACTTCGCCAGTCTCGCCGACAAGTCTGGAGAATTTTGCGGTCAAATCACCGGTACCGCCAGCCAGATCCAGCACACGCTGACCACGGCGAACACCGCTGCAATCAATGGTGAAACGTTTCCAGATACGATGAATACCGAAAGACATCAGGTCATTCATCAGGTCATATTTTGCCGCCACGGAATGGAAGACATCTGCCACCATCCCCTGTTTGTCATCTTTAGCTACCGTGCGAAAACCAAAATGCGTAGTTTCCTGCGTCTGCTTTTCCATTTTATATGCCTGCTTTTTCAGTCAAACTCTTGGGGAGAAGTGTATCAGAACCCGTTAGAAAGCCCCATCACCGATGCTGATTCAACATGTTGCAAAGATTCATCGGTTGAATCATAAAATCTGTGAAAACAGGGTGCCGCTAGCCTATCGTCATCATTCGTTCGGGTTCAACGTCGGTTCTTCTTCCGCATCAGAGGTGTCGGGTAGAGATGCGGTATCTTCAGGTTCGTTTTCCGCTTTTGCCATCTCGGCCAGAGATGGGCTGATCGGCCGTTTAACTTCAACGCCCAGCGCGCGGAAACTTTCTACCTGCCCAATGAGATTACCACGCCCTTGCGAGAGTTTATTCATTGCGGAACGATAACTTCCCTGCGCTTTATCCAGACTTTGACCCATCGACTCCATATCGTCGACGAACAGACGCAGTTTGTCATACAGGCGGGCGGCGCGATCGGCAATACGTTTGGCATTCTGACTCTGATGCTCATAGCGCCACAAGTTGCTGATGGTACGTAATGCGACCAGCAGAGTCGTCGGGCTGACCAGCATAATATTGTGACGGAGCGCTTCGCTGATCAATTCGGGTTCACGGTCGATGGCCAGCAGAAAAGCAGGCTCAACGGGAATAAACATCAGCACATAATCGAGGCTGCGAAGACCCGGAAGCTGCTGATAATCTTTGCGCCCCAGTAAGCGAATATGCCCGCGCACCGACGCGATATGTTCGCTGAGCGCCAGCTCACGCTCGCTGTCGTCTTCACTGTTGAAGTAACGTTCGTAGGCCACCAGCGTCATTTTCGCGTCGATCACCACGTCTTTATTCTGCGGCAGACGTACCACCACGTCCGGCTGCATCCGGCTGTTACTGTCCACCTGAACGCTAACCTGCGTCTGGTATTCGTATCCCTCACGCAGACCGGAGGCTTCCAGCACACGGCTCAGCACCACCTCGCCCCAGTTTCCCTGCGTCTTATTATCACCTTTCAGCGCTTTGGTGAGGTTGACGGCTTCACGCGCCATTTCAACATTAAGTTGCTGCAGATTGCGGATCTCGTGCGCCAGCGTATGTCGCTCACGTGCCTCCTGCCCGAAGCTGTCCTGCACCTGACGACGGAAACCATCCAGTTGCTCGCGGAGCGGCAACAATAGTTTATCGAGGCTTTGTTTGTTCTGTTCGTCGGCGCGCCGGCCGTTTTGTTCGAAGATTCGGTTCGCGAGATTTTCAAACTGGCTGCTCAGACGCTGTTCGCTGTTGATCAGCAGCCGCTGCTTATCTTCGGCGGCCATACGTGTTTCATCCAGACGGGTCGACACCTCGCGTAACTCGGCTTCCTGTGCGCTGTTGATTTCACGTTGCGCTCGCAGCTCCTGATTAAGCTGTTCACATTCGTTTTGCCAGTGCGTCAGCAGTTGCAGTTTTTCCTGGCTGGCCGCCTGCATGCTGTGAAGTTTCCGTAACTCCAGTTCAGCTTCACGGATTTGCTGCAACGAGGCCTGCCGTTCGCCTTTCAGCGCGTCATTTTCGCCCTTCAGCTGCTCAAGAGATTGCTCAAGCAAACGGCGCTGAGTCTCGAACTCAGTCTGCTGTTGCTGCTGCCGTAAACTGGCCAGCAGCCAGCCTACTAACAAGCCGATTAACCCCGCGCCAAGGGCCGTCAGAATGCTGATATCCACGCTTTTTCCTTCTTAAAGTCATCTGCGGTCACGGTAATAGCAGGCTGTATGGATGTCCAGTCTATTTTCTGTTGCATTAAGGCTTTGCGGGATGTCTTCCAAAAAGAAATTTCCCTGCGCTTTCCCCCTTGCGGCAGTCATTCACAGAGAGCAGGATTTAAAACCAGCGGCTGAGCCATTGAATGCCAAAGGCGCCGGGTGCCAGAATACCGAAGGCCCAGATCAGCGCGGAAGTGATATTGGCAATCTGGAAATACTTTTGCGGCATACCACAGATACCCGCGACTAACGGGACGACAGCACGAAGCGGGCCAAAGAAGCGACCAATAAACGCGCCCGGCATGCCCCATTTATCAAAAAAAGCGTGACCACGTACAAGCATTTGCGGATGACGGGAGAACGGCCAGAAGTTGCCGACACGATCCTGATAATGGGAACCGACCCAGTACGACAGCCAGTCGCCCAGGAACGCACCGGCCGCTGCCGCTGCCCAAATGGGCCAGAAAGGGATACCGGTTTCGCCAATCAGCGCGCCGAGCCCAAGCAAAATAAAAGTCGCGGGAAGGAGCAATGAAAGAAAGGCCAGTGATTCACCGAATGCCAGAAAGAAAACGATGGGCGCAGCCCACACCTGATGTGCGCGAATAAACGTGGTGGTGTAATCCAGAATCTCGTTAACAGTCAAAAATGGAGTTCCTTGTTTCATGGAATCGGAGGCGTAATGAAAGTGATTATTCCAGACTCACTACAAACCTGACCTTAACAGATCCTTTGAAATGGGCAAAAAAATGGGCCGCCGGAGGCAGCCCATAGATGTGATGTGTTGTTCTGATTTTGTAAAAATTAAATCAGGCGGCGTGCGGCTTCGACGACAATCTTCACTGCATGGCTTTCGGTCTTTTTCATGGTTTCCGCGTTAGGAATTTCCTGCTGCGTGCGGTTCACAATGACACCGGCAACCATACCTGCACGCAGACCCTGACTTGCGCACATGGTCAGCAAGGTGGCAGATTCCATTTCGTAGTTCATCACGCCCATTTCCTGCCACTCTTTCATCGATTCTTTGAAACGACGAACAACACGGCCGGAGTAAGTATCATAACGCTCCTGACCCGGATAGAAGGTGTCGGAAGAGGCAGTTACGCCGATATGTGTTTGTGCGCCCACGGCTTCTGCCGCAGCGACCAGCGCTGTAGTACAGGCGAAATCGGCCACTGCCGGGAATTCCATCGGTGCAAAGTGCAGGCTAGCCCCGTCAAGGCGCACAGCTGCGGTCGTCACCAAAACGTCGCCGACATTGATATGCGGCTGGATGGCACCCGTAGTACCAACGCGCAGGAAGGTGCGGATACCGAGCTGTGCCAGCTCCTCGACTGCGATAGACGTTGACGGGCCACCGATACCGGTTGAGCAGACGATCACAGATTTGCCGTCAAGCTCAGCGCGCCATGATGTAAATTCGCGGTGGGAAGCCAGGCGAACCGGGTTTTCCATCAGTTTGGCAATCTTCTCCACGCGCTCAGGGTCGCCGGGAACAATCGCCAGCGTCGCACCGTTTAAATCTTTTTTGGTCAGGCCAAGGTGGAAAACTTCAGGCTGAGACATAACAAACTCCTCTGTGTGTAAGGTCAATTATTGGCAGGAGGAACACCCGGCAACTGTACTGAACATTGTGACGCCATTTCGTGACGGTCGTCACTATGATGTAACAACAAGAACAACGCATACATTTAATTTGTGATTCTCATCACAAATTATGCCGCTAAAGAGGAAATTTTATACGTGATGCCTCCAGTAGAGACATAAAAAAGCAGACATTGCCCCGTGAGGGGCTCTGTCTGCATGGATATTTGCCGTAAATCAGGCGGGAACGGCGTCAGCTGCAGCGCTGCGTGACCAGATCCGGTGCTTCGCCAAATCTTTCAGGAATGCCTTCAGCAGCGCACCTTCGGCTTTTTCGCCTTCGATAATCCCCTCTTCTTTGACATCATCCTTCAGCCCCAGAAGTGATTTAAAGCGGCGCGCGTCTCCGCTCAGGCCGATAACTTTCAGATGTTTATAGGCTTCAAGAACGAAATGACGTGCATCCCCGCTCATCAGCAACGCATCGATATGCCCGTGCGGCACTATCACAGCATCAACGGTGATTGACGGCGACCCGGCAAACGTCGCGTCAATCGGTAACGTCGAGCCATCATCGGCGGTCACCGTCCCCAGATGGCTGGCCAGTAGTTTAGGATGAACGCCCGCAGCCTGAAGCGCCTGCAAGGTTTCCAGAACATCGGCCGCATGAACGCCGTCGCCCAGCAGCAGCGCAACCTGTCGCCCTTTAATCACCCCTTTACCGCTGGCATACAGGCTGAGCGACGGATCGCTGTCCAGACCATTCACCGGTTTTGGGGGTTTAATTTTCAGCGTGTCTGCTGAAAGCGTCACCCCGACGTTTTTCGCCACCTTCTGTGCCAGAGACTGATCGACACGTGCCAGCAAATCCACCACGCGCTCGCGGATATAAGGCCGGGCAACTTTGGATAATTCAAACGAGAACGCCCCGGCAATGTGATCCTGCTCGGTTGGCGTCTGACTCAGCCAGAACAGGCGCGGCTGCGCATAAAACTCAGCAAACGACTCGCTGCGCTGGCGTACTTTTGCCGCATCAATTCGCTCAGGATAACTTTCGAAACCGCCGCCCGATGCGGCCGGAGGCGTTTCTCGCGGCCAGTTGTTGTTGATAGAATTCGGCTCGTAGTTTGCCGGATTGGTATCTACATCCTGACGGTGCATACCGTCACGCTGGAAGTTATGGTATGGGCAGGTCGGCCGGTTAATCGGGATTTCGTGGAAATTCGGTCCGCCCAGACGGCTTATCTGCGTATCGGTGTAGGAGAAAAGTCGGCCCTGTAACAACGGATCGTTAGTGAAATCGATGCCCGGCACCACGTGCCCCGGATGGAACGCGACCTGTTCGGTTTCCGCAAAGTAGTTATCAGGGTTACGGTTAAGCACCATCTTGCCGATGAGCTGCACCGGCACCAGTTTTTCCGGAATCAGTTTGGTCGGGTCGAGCAAATCGAAATCAAATTTGAATTCGTCCTCTTCGGGGATCAATTGAACGCCCAGTTCATACTCCGGATAATCGCCAGCTTCGATGGATTCCCACAGGTCACGGCGGTGAAAATCCGCATCTTTCCCGGCCAGTTTCTGCGCTTCATCCCACAACAGTGAGGCTTTACCCGCCAGCGGTTTCCAGTGAAAACGAACGAAGGTGGATTTTCCTTTGGCATTCACAAAGCGAAATGTGTGGATGCCGAAACCTTCCATCGTGCGGTAACTGCGCGGAATGCCACGGTCAGACATCGCCCAGAACACGTTATGCAAGGTTTCAGGTTGCAGGGAAACGTAATCCCAGAAGGAATCGTGCGCGCTGGCGCCCTGCGGAATTTCATTATGCGGTTCAGGTTTTACGGCATGCACAAAATCCGGGAACTTGTGAGCGTCCTGAATAAAGAAGACCGGCGTGTTGTTACCGACCAAATCGTAAATACCTTCATCGGTATAAAACTTGGTAGCCCAGCCGCGAATATCACGGACGGAATCCGCAGAACCTCGGGAACCCTGCACAGTAGAAAAGCGCACAAACACAGGAGTCTGCTTTTTCGGGTCAGAGAGGAAACTGGCTTTGGTGACAGATTTCATGCTGCGGTAAGGCTGAAAATAGCCGTGGGCCGCAGCACCTCGCGCATGAACGATACGTTCGGGAATACGCTCGTGGTCAAAATGGGTGATTTTCTCGCGCAGAATGAAATCTTCCAGCAGAGTCGGGCCACGGCTTCCGGCTTTCAGCGAGTTTTGATCATCAGAGATTTTCGTCCCCTGATTGGTGGTCAGCGGCTGTTTTTCACCATTTTTACGATGTCGCTCAAGCGCATCGAGTTTGGCGTTAGTATTCTGCGGACTTTTGGCACTGCCGGAGGCGGTTGGCTCTTTTCCGGGCGGCGTCGGTTGCGGCGAAGGCTGATAAGCGCGATCGGTGGGAGCTAAGTCTCCCAGGCCAGGTTGGGTGGATTTAATGCCCGTGGCGGGGGCGTGGCTTACCGGTGGTGACTCACTTTTCTTGGTTTTTTTTGAAGGTAATTTCGACATTGCACAAGACTCCTACTTAAGTTTCGGACGTTCCATGGGTCTTCCGTGACAGTTTTCCTGACTAACTTTTAACTATAGAACATCTCTTGCGCCTTGCTGTTGCCGCTTTCCGGCTATAGTTTTAATCCAAAGCGCAAATTTTCTGTATGGAGACTCCAATGAAAAATGATGAAATCCTCCCCTTGAAACAGGCTCCGACCAGCTTTGCACCGGCCGTGACGCCGGTTGCTGAAACGACAATCCACACGGATACCGACGGCCTGCACGCCGGACAGACTACCATCCCTTCGCAGGGAGAAGATCTGCCCGCCTATCTCGCCCGTCCGGAGCAATTCACCGGTAAATTACCTATCGTTCTGGTGGTGCAGGAGATTTTTGGCGTACACGAACACATTCAGGATGTTTGTCGCCGTCTGGCAAAGCAGGGCTATCTGGCGATCGCCCCCGAACTGTATTTCCGTCAAGGAGATCCGCGCGATTACAATGAAATCAGCGAGTTATTTGCTAATCTGGTCAGTAAAGTGCCGGATCAGCAGGTACTTTCCGATCTTGACCACGCGGCCCACTGGGCGTCGCAGCACGGCGGCGATATCTCAAAATTAGGCATTACGGGGTTCTGCTGGGGTGGGCGGATCACCTGGCTTTATGCGGCGCACAACCCGCAGCTGAAAGCCGGTGTGGCGTGGTATGGCAAACTGGTGGGCGATAAAACGCTGACCAGCCCGTCGAATCCAGTAGACCGCGCTGCCGCTCTTGATGCGCCAGTGCTTGGATTGTACGGCGGGCAGGACTCCAGCATTCCGCAGGAAACGATTGAAACCATGCGTCAGGCCATTCGCGCCGCCAATGCTGATGCGGAAATCGTGGTGTATCCCGAGGCCGGGCACGCATTTAACGCCGATTATCGCCCGAGCTATAACGCAGAAGCCGCAGCCGATGGCTGGAAACGGATGCTGGAATTCTTCGCGCACTACGGTGTGAAATAATCGCGTTAGCAGGCATCATTGGCTGAAACAGAAATGGCCCGACAGATTTCCCTGCCGGGCCATTTACCTGAAATACTTTCATCAAAATAAAATGAAGGATTACAGCGACAGCCGCCCGAACGCGCCCTGCCAGTCTTCTTCAAACTTTTCGACCGCAGCCTGAACCGCAGGCGCACTGATAAACTGCTCCGCCACATCCACCGGCAACGTGATCGACTGACATCCGGCCAGCAGGCACGCCAGCGCCTGACGCGGCGTTTTAAAGCTGGCGGCCAGCACTTTTGCGTGCGGGGCATGCAGCGTCAGTAATTGCTGCAACTCAGTGACCATCGCAATACCGTCTCCACCCTGAGCATCCAGCCTGTTCACATAGGGCGCGACATATTCCGCCCCCGCCAGTGCCGAAAGCAGCCCCTGCCCTGCGCCGTACACCGCAGTGCCCAGCATCGGGATTTTGCGGGTGCGCAGAATTTTCATCGCTGCCAGCCCTTCGGCAGTGACCGGCACTTTGACGACCAGTCCCGGTACGCGGGAATGCAGCAGTTCCGCCTCTTCAACCATCTGATCAGCCTGGCTGGCCAAAACCTGTGCAAACAGTTTTCCTTCGCCGCCCAGCGCATCGCGCAGTGCCGGTAATACTTCCCATAATGAGGTACGTGCTTTCGCCACAATGCTCGGATTAGTGGTTACGCCCTGCAACGGTAAAATCCGCGAAAAACGTTTAACCTCGCCGATATCAGCAGTATCCAGATAGAGTTCCATACCATCTCCTGTCAGAGTTCAAGCTCTTGTTTCAGCAGCGCTTCAATTTGCACCGCCGTAGTTGACTGCATCAACGCATCGCGGAAACTGTCGTGCATAATCCGGCGCGCCAGCTTTGAGAAAATCCGCATGTGCTGGTCACCCGCGGCGTGTTTGTTAAGTGTCAGCATGATGACAAACTGCGCCTCTTCGTCACCCCATTGCACCGGCTCCTGTAACTTCGCCACGCTAATGGTTGATTGTTCGATGTGTTCAGATTTGGTATGTGGAATGGCGAAACCGAAGCCGAGACCGGTGGAAAACACTGCTTCGCGCGCCCAGACGTCCGCCGCGAGTTTGCGCGGATACCGGCAGCGCCCGGCGAGCATTAAGTTATCGACCATGCCTTTGATGACTTCTTCTTTGCTGCGCCAGTCGGTATTGAGCGCCACGCATTCTGCAGTGATCAGCGGCGCGTCGTTCACGTCCATACGGAACTGTGCCAGCAGGTGTTCAACTTCCAGCGACGTGCGGCACTGCATCGCGCGGTTTAGCAAAAGACGACATTCGCGGCTGTCGAGTTTCGACAGCCGCGCTTTGGTGACTGGAATCGACGGTGCGCTCATGCTGATTTCATCCAGCCCCAGCCCAACCAACAGCGGCAGCACCGAGCCCTTCGCACCCAGTTCACCACACAGCCCTATCCATTTACCGTGACGATGCACTTCACGCACGACATGATCGAGGCCGCGCAGGAACGCCGGATTCAGACTGTTGTAATGGCGGGTCACTTTAGCGTTGTCGCGGTCGACCGCCAGCAGATATTGCGTGAGATCGTTACTACCGATGCTAAAGAAATCAATCTCTTCGCAGCACTGATCGATGATGAACATCACCGACGGTACTTCCAGCATGATCCCCAACTGAATTTTTTCATCGAATGGGATCTGCTCGCTGCGCAGGGACTGTTTGGCTTCTGCCAGACGATCTTTGATCCATAAAATCTCTTCTATCGAGGAGATCATCGGGATCATGATTTTCAGTGTTCCGTGCGCCGATGCCCGCAGGATCGAACGCAGCTGAGTGTGGAACAGCGGTAAGAATTCCTGATAAATACGAACAGCGCGATAACCGAGGAACGGATTATTCTCAGCGGGAATATTCAGATAATGAACCGGCTTATCTCCACCGATATCCATCGTCCGCACGATAATGGTTTTCCCTTTCGCCGCTTCCGTCGCCTGACAATATATGTTGTACAACTCGTCTTCCGAAGGGGCGCTGACGCGATCCATATACAGCATTTCTGTACGGAAGAGGCCGACCGCTTCGGCGCCGTTACTGAAAGCGGCACTGGCTTCGACTGAATGCGCAATGTTCGCCGCCACTTCCATCCGCACGCCGTCAGCGGTATAGCCTGGTTTGTCGAGATAAACACTCTGCTGCTGGCGCAATGCCTGATGGACGGCCTGCTCCTGACAATAATAACGCCGTACCGGCTCTGTCAGCGCGCAGGCTATCAGCCCCAGATCACCATCGATCTGCACGTCCTGACGCAGATATACCTGCAAAGGCTGAGGGTCGACACCCACCAGCGTAGGAATATTGAACGATCGCGCGAGAATAACAGTATGGGACGTGCTGCCGCCGCTGCCGAGCAGCAGGCCTTTCAGATACTTTTTATCCAGTTCAAGAAACTGGCTTGGGGTCAGTTCATCCGCCAGACAGATGCTGGTTTCAGTGAGGGTTTGCTGGGAAGCAAATCGCGCTTCGCCGTAGATATGCTGCAACAGCTGGAAACTGACATCACGAATATCCAGTTCCCGTTCACGCAGGTAAGCACTGGACGATTGTGCGAGTTGTGCACTGAAATGCGTGGCGGTTTCCACGATGCTCTGCGCACAGCTTTTTCCTTCCATCACATGGCTTAGCAACGCGTCGCGCAGGCTGTTATCGCGCAGCAAAGAACGATGCGCTTCAAGCACAGCGGTAATGGTGCCGCTGCCCTCCATCAGCTGTAATTCAATAGATTTTTCGAGCTGCGCCAGCCCACCGGAAAGCAAACTTTGTTCTTTATCCTTGCCTTGAGACGCAGGCAAATCGGTAAGTGCCGTCAGATTCACGTTGGAGAGATTAACCAGTTTGCCCAGCGCGCAGCCTTCACTGACGGAACGGGCGCGGTATATCACCGGGGAAAGATGCGCCAGGGATTCGGGGAGAGGCTCACGTTCTGCGGTCTCATCGTGTTCAGGAAGGGCTTCATCACAAAGCGGAAATTGATGCTCGATGAAATGTGCAAGCGCTGCCAGCGCAGCCACTTCGTCCGCACCTTCGACCGTCACATGGCATTCATCGCCAGGCAGAATATCTGCGCCAATCAGTGACAACACACTTTTACCGTCGGCAACGCGGTCAGTACGAGCGTTATGCCATTGAAACGTCGATTTAAACCCGTTGCATAACGATTCAATATGGCTCGCCGGACGGGCATGAACCCCATTAACCAGTACGCAGGTGAAGCTCAACTTCTTGGTCATTTCTGAATCCTCATCCCAGATGCCGGTGATAATTACCGACACTTGCAGAATAGGAGCTCCAGGCTCGCGGTGGCTACCAGACAAAAATGACAAACACTGGATAAATGTAATGCATACCGTTTTTTGCGAGACAGCTCACACTGTACAGGAGTCGACAAATCTCCCGTTATCACGGGTTATTTGAAGCTGCTCGCATTTTCGATCGAACATTACAAAAGTCCAGTAAAACACAAATCTGTCCACTATTAGCGCCACGACCCTCAGCCTATTGTTGTCGTCGATACCCTTTCAGTATCTGAGCTTTTTCCCGAAAAGAAGCCCTGATATTTGCGATCGTTACGCCCGACACCGGAAGCTCCAGGAGCTAATCATGAAAGACTTGCTCAATATTCTAAAAAATACCCGCCAGCACCTGATGACTGGCGTCTCACACATGATTCCTTTTGTGGTCGCGGGCGGCATTTTGCTGGCCATCTCTGTCATGCTTTACGGTAAAGGTGCCGTGCCGGATGCTTTAACCGATCCGAATTTGAAAAAGCTGTTTGATATCGGTGTTGCCGGTCTGACCCTGATGGTGCCTTTTTTGGCCGCCTATATCGGTTACTCCATCGCTGACCGCTCGGCGCTGGCCCCTGCGGCCATCGGTGCCTGGGTAGGTGCGTCCTTTGGCGCAGGCTTTTTTGGTGCGATCATCGCTGGTCTGCTCGGCGGCATTATCGTTTTCTATCTCAAAAAGATCCCGGTTCCGAAGATCCTTCGCTCTGTGATGCCGATCTTCGTGATCCCGATCGTCGGCACCTTGCTGACGGCGGGGATCATGATGTGGGGGCTCGGCGAACCCGTCGGGTTGCTGACCACTTCGCTTACCCACTGGCTGCAAGGGATGCAGCAAGGCAGCATTGTGGTACTCGCCATCATTATGGGTCTGATGCTGGCCTTCGACATGGGCGGGCCAGTCAATAAGGTTGCCTACGCATTTATGCTGATCTGCGTCGCGCAGGGCGTGTATACCGTCGTCGCCATTGCCGCCGTTGCCATCGCCACACCGCCGCTCGGTGTCGGTTTCGCCACGCTGATTGGCCGCAAGTTTTACTCCTCAGAAGAACGCGAAGCGGGGAAAGCGGCCATGTTAATGGGCTGCGTTGGCATCACTGAGGGCGCAATCCCTTTCGCCGCCGCTGATCCGCTGCGCGTTATTCCTTCCATCATGATCGGTTCTGCTTGTGCGGCGGTCACCGCCGCGTTGCTCGGCGCAGAATGCTATGCGGGCTGGGGCGGACTGATCGTACTGCCCGTCGTTCAGGGCAAATTTGCTTATATCGGCGCGCTGCTGGTTGGCATGATCGTCACTGCTCTGTGTCTCAATCTGCTGAAATATCTTGCCGCCAAAAAACAATCCACTAAAAACCACCAGGAATCTGATCTGGATTTGGACTTTGAAATTAACTGACACCAGGGAAAACACTATGACCAAGATTATTGCTGTCACCGCCTGCCCGTCCGGCGTTGCTCATACCTACATGGCCGCTGAGGCCATTGAACGTGCGGCCAACGCCAAAGGCTGGGAATGCAAAGTGGAAACACAGGGCTCAATCGGTCTGGAGAACGAGCTGACGGCAGAAGACGTGGCCGCCGCGGACATTGTGATTCTGACCAAAGATATAGGCATTAAATTCGAGGAACGCTTTAAAGGCAAAGTGACGGTGCGGGTTGGCATCAGTGATGCAGTCAAACGTGCCGACGCCATCATGGAAAAGATTGCCGTACACCTCAACAATACTGCAGTCACGGATTGAATTTAAGGAGAACAGGATGACTTCCCGCATCGAACGTCTGAAGGCCGCGCTTTTCGCCACCCCGCGTGAAATTTCGCTGGAACGCGCCCTGCTGTATACCGCAAGCCATCGAAAGACGGAAGGCGAACCGACGATTCTTCGCCGCGCGAAGGCCACGGCATACATTCTGGATAACGTTGAGATTAGCCTGCGCGAAGACGAACTGATTGCCGGTAATCGCACGGTTAAGCCACGTGCGGGGATCGTCTCTCCTGAAATGGATCCCTACTGGCTGCTGAAAGAGCTGGATGCTTTCTCCACCCGTCCGCAGGATCGTTTCAACATTTCTGCGGAGGATAAACAGATTTACCGCGAGCAACTCTTCCCTTACTGGGAATCGCGTTCAATGAAAGATTTCATCAACAGCCAGATGCCGGAAGAGGTTACCGCCGCCACCAAAACGCAGATTTTCAGCATCAACCAGACCGACAAAGGCCAGGGGCATATTATTATTGATTATCCGCGCCTGCTGAACACTGGTCTTGAGGGTCTGGTGGCTGAACTCCAACAGCATATTTTACAGCACCCGGATAATCCGTTTTATCAGGCTGCATTACTCCTCTTGCAGGCGGCACAGCGGCATATTCTTCGCTACGCCGCACTGGCGACGCTGATGGCGGACGAGTGCAAAGACCCGCAAAGAAAGCAGGAGCTGGAAAGAATCGCCGGTATTTCGCTGCATATCTCAGCACGTGCGCCACAGGATTTCTATCAGGCCTGCCAGTTGTTCTGGTACATGAACATTATTTTGCAGTACGAATCCAACGCCAGTTCGCTCTCACTCGGGCGCTTCGATCAGTATATGTTGCCGTTCTACCAGTATTCCCTGTCTCACGGGGAATCGCCGGCGTTCCTTAAAGAACTGCTGGAAAGCCTGTGGGTGAAATGCAACGACATCGTTCTGCTGCGCTCTGCCTCCAGCGCCCGCTATTTCGCCGGCTTCCCGACCGGTTATACCATCTTGCTTGGTGGCCTTACCGAAGCCGGGCGCAGCGCCGTAAACGTGCTTTCATTTCTGTGTCTGGATGCCTACCAGAGCATCTGCCTGCCACAGCCCAATCTCGGCGTACGGGTAAATGAACTCATTGACCGCCCATTCCTGCTGAAAACAGCCGAAACCATCCGTCTCGGCACCGGCATACCGCAAATTTTCAATGATGAAGTGGTGGTGCCCGCGTTTCTGAACCGCGGTGTACGGCTGGAAGACGCTCGGGATTATGCCGTTGTCGGCTGTGTGGAACTGTCGATTCCGGGGAAAACTTACGGCCTGCACGATATAGCGATGTTTAATCTGCTGAAAGTCATGGAATTAACACTGCATGAAAACGAAGGTAATACCGCGATCACCTACCCGGATCTGGTGGAAAAGATCCGCCAGAAAATCAGCAACTACGTCAAACTGATGGCGCAGGGCAGCAACATCTGCGACATCGGCCACCGCGACTGGGCACCCGTTCCGCTGCTCTCTTCATTTATTGACGGCTGTCTGGAGAGCGGTAATGACATCACCGCAGGTGGTGCACGCTACAACTTCTCCGGCGTTCAGGGAATTGGCATCGCCAACCTCAGCGATTCACTGCATGCGCTGAAAGGCATGGTGTTTGACCAGCAACGTCTGACATTTGATGAGTTACTGGCATCGCTGAAAGAAAATTTTGCCAGCGAAGAAGGTCGTGCCATTCGTGCCCGCCTGATTAACCGCTTCGAGAAATACGGTAACGATGTCGATGAAGTTGATTTGATCAGCGCCGATTTGCTGCGTTATTACTGCAAAGAGGTCGAACAATACCGTAACCCGCGAGGTGGACAGTTCACGCCGGGCTCGTACACCGTGTCGGCACACGTGCCGTTAGGTGCGGTTGTAGGCGCAACGCCGGATGGTCGCTTTGCCGGTGAACAGCTGGCCGACGGCGGTCTTTCACCAATGCTCGGGCAGGATCACCAAGGACCCACAGCCGTACTGAAATCGGTCAGCAAACTCGATAACACGCTGCTTTCCAATGGTACGCTGCTGAATGTGAAATTCACGCCGTCGACGCTGGAAGGTCAGCAAGGGCTGAACAAACTGGCAGATTTTCTCGGTGCGTTTACCCGTCTGAAATTGCAGCATGTGCAATTCAACGTGGTCAATGCAGAGCAACTGCGCGAAGCGCAAAAGCGTCCGCAGGATTTCGCGGGGCTGGTCGTCAGGGTAGCTGGCTACAGCGCATTCTTCGTCGAGCTGTCAAAGGAGATTCAGGATGACATTATCGGTCGAACCGCGCACCAGCTCTGAGCTGCGCATCCCCGTCGTCGTGAAAACGATCGTTGCAGATAACACCCTGCGTGGACGCATCTTCAACATTCAGCGGTTTTCGCTCAATGATGGCCAGGGTATCCGTACCCTGGTTTTCTTTAAAGGATGCCCGCACCGCTGCCCGTGGTGCGCCAACCCCGAGTCCATGTCGCCGCGCATACAGACCATCAAACGGCAGACGAAATGCCTGAACTGCCGGACATGCCTGCAAGATCCGGATGAATGCCCCAGCGGTGCGATGGAATACATCGGCGAAGACATTACGCTGCCAGAACTGATGAAACGTCTGCTTAAGGACGAAGTGTTTTTCCGCTCCTCTGGCGGTGGCGTCACGCTTTCGGGGGGTGAAGTGCTGATGCAACATGCTTTTGCCAGCGCGTTATTGCAGGAGCTACAGGCTCTGGGCATTCATACGGCTATCGAAACGGCAGGCGATGCCCCGCGGGATCACTTGCTTTCGCTGACCGATCGTTGCGATCAGGTTTTGTATGATTTCAAAATAATGGATCCGTCGCTGGCGCGTTCCATTCTCAACATGAATCAGCCACGTGTGCTGGAGAATTTCAGTGAACTTGCCGGGCGCGGCGTGAAACTGCTGCCCCGTTTACCCCTGATCCCCGGTTACACCCTGATGCCCGAAAACATGCAACAGATCCTGGATTTCCTTAAACCCTTCCACTTAAATGAAATCCATCTGTTACCCTTCCACAAGTACGGTGAAGCCAAGTATCCGCTACTGGGGAAAACCTACTCCATGCACAAAACGCCGGTGCCGGATGCACAAACCCTTGCGCCTTATCGTGCGCTGGCGGAAAGCTACGGATATCGGGTCACTCTGGGTGGTTAGCGGGTTAAACATCGGATCAATGATTTCCGACAAAGGGGAATAGCAATGTCATTGAAATTGGTCGCCGTCACGGCGTGCATCAGCGGTGTGGCACATACGTATATGGCGGCAGAGCGTCTGGAAAAACTCAGTGCGCAGGAAAAATGGCAGGTAAAAGTGGAAACGCAGGGGGCTCTGGGTATCGAAAATTCGCTGTCAGAAAGCGATATTGCGCAAGCCGATATTGTCCTGCTGGTCACCGAGATCCAGCTTGAAAACCGCGAGCGCTTTGCCCACAGTCGCTGCGTTCAGACGGGTATGCATACGTTTTTGCGCACGCCGGAAAAAGTCATGGCTGCCGTCAAAAAAATCGCCACCTCGCCGCAGGGCACGCAGATCGTTTTACCCTAGTTATGGCTGTGCTTGCTCCAACTGGCTGCGGTATTGCTGCCGATACTCCGAAGGTGAACGCTCCGTGTTTTTCTTAAACTGGCGGCAAAAGTAGTTGCTGTCGACAAATCCGCAAGCATGAGCGACTTCCTTCACCTTCATGTCGTAGCCTTTTAGCAGATTTTTTGCCTGCTCCAGCCGCACATAATTCAAATATTCGTTTAGCCCGACTCCGCCGCTTTTCTGGAACAGATGTGACAGATAATTTGGTGAGATATAAAACGCTTTGGCGACGGAATCGCGGGTCAGCGGTTCGCGGTAATGTTCTTCGATGTGCTGGCGGATCGCCGTGAACAGCGCCTGACTGCGCGACGCGGTCTGAACCGAAGAGCTGAACAGATCCAACGCATGGCTCAGCAACCCTTTTACCAAAAACTGTGCCGTTTGCTGATCGCTTCGGTGCCACGCCAGTTCATTCAACGCCTGTAACATAAACGCGCCGACGCGAGGTCCACGCCTGCCAATATTGCCCTTTTCGCTCCCATCAAACCCTGTACCATCCCAGTGAAGCAGGCTGAATCCAAGCTGTTGCTTGCCAAACAGAATACTCAACGTGCGCACCGGCTTTTGCCACTGCGGGCTGTTCCAGCCTTTGGCCGGAACGAACAATGCATCGCCCGCCAGCATTCGCGTCGTCTGACTTTTGCCCTGCTCGTCTTCCCATTCCATCATCTGCTCGCCGTCCAGAATCAGCTCCAGACGCGGAAAATCCACCTGATATGCCAGCGAAGGCACCGGATGCTGAGCACCGGCAAAATACACATGGCGGATGCCTGCGAAGTCCTCAAGTATTGGAGACAGAACAGAAAAAAGGGGATGGGTCATGGTTGGCTACCTGTCAGCAGAATCTGGCTATGATAACTAACCTCGGCTGAAGGCAGAAAGGGAACGCGCAGATTTGCGAGGAACGATGGGAAAATGGCTCACCGGCCCGCGCTGATGCCGGGAACGATGAGCCAGAAAGGTGTTTATGCCTGCGGAGGCTGGCCGTTAGATGCGCTCAGGCCACCGTCCACCGGCAGATTCACGCCGGTGACGAATCGCGCGTCGTGGCTGGCAAGGAACGCGATGACATCCGCAATTTCTTCCGGCTCTGCGCCGCGACCGAGCGGGATGCGTTCGGCGAATTTATCCAGCAGCGGCTGATTGTCTTTAATCCCCGCCGCCATCTCAGTGAAAGTCAGAGACGGGCAAACCGCATTAACGCGCACGCCGTCTTTGCCGTGATCCATCGCGATTGAGCGGGTAAAGTTGGTCACGCCGCCTTTGGCTGCGTTGTAAAAGCTCATTCCCCAGTCGCCACCCATACCGGATACCGAAGAAATATTGACGATGTTGCCTTTGCTTTTAATCAGCGCTGGCATGAAGAAGCGAGTGCAGTAGAAAACGCCGCTCAGGTCGATCGCCATGATTTTCTGCCAGTCATCGAGGCTGGCTTCAGTGACTTTACCCTGCACCACCACGCCCGCGCCATTGACCAGCACATCGACGCGGCCAAATTTATCTTCGATCACTGCCGCCATGCGCTCGACGTCCTGCGCCAAAGATACATCCGCCAGATGAATATAATATTGCGTGCTGCTCAACGTGCTGGCGACCTTCTCGAGCTTTTCTTTGGTTCGCCCGACCAGCACCACAATCGCGCCCTCTTTGGCAAAACGCCGGGCAGACGCTGCGCCCATACCTGAACCCGCGCCGGTAACGACAACCACTTTATCTGTAAATCGGTTCATGTTTTCTCCCTGTCTTAATGAATTACAATCTGTATTAAGCCTAGTGGACAAAACCGGGGTTTGGAGATAACGGCCTGTCAAAACCTCCTCAATCACGCTTCAGCCGCCTTATGCCGCGGGCTGAAAGAGTCGTAACAAAGTACGAATGACCGATAAAAAAAGAGCTTCGGGTATACAGCCCCGAAGCCCAACGTGTCGGCTATTCACCGGCACACTTCCACCAACGTACTTTTTACTCACATCCGGTCAGATTTTCTCCGCACGAAGACGCTTAGCCGCTTTCACCATATTTTCCAGAGACTCGCGGGTTTCCGGCCAGCCACGGGTTTTCAGGCCACAGTCCGGGTTCACCCACAGGCGCTCTGCCGGGATACTGTCCGCCGCTTTACGCAGCAGGTTTTCGATCCACTCCACACTTGGAACGTTGGGCGAGTGAATGTCGTAAACGCCGGGTCCGATTTCGTTCGGATAATCGAATTCTTTGAAGGTTTCGATCAGATCCATATCAGAACGCGAAGTTTCGATAGTGATTACATCGGCATCGAGCGCAGCAATCGAATCCATGATGTCGTTGAATTCGCAATAACACATGTGGGTGTGGATCTGAGTGTCATCTTTCGCAATGGCGGCATTCAGTTTGAACGCGTCTACTGCCCAACGCAGATAAGCATTCCACTCAGACTTGCGCAGCGGCAGGCCTTCACGCAGTGCAGGTTCGTCAATCTGGATGATGCCGATACCGGCTTTTTCCAGATCTTCCACTTCGTCGCGCAGCGCCAGACCAATTTGCTTAGCAATGGTTTCACGGCTGACGTCCTCACGCGGGAAGGACCAGCAAAGGATGGTGATCGGGCCGGTGAGCATGCCTTTGACCGGTTTTTCGGTCAGCGATTGTGCGTACTTCGCCCATTCGACGGTGATCGCTTCCGGACGGCTGACGTCGCCGATGATGACCGGCGGTTTCACGCAGCGGGAACCGTAGCTCTGTACCCAGCCATTTTGCGTGAATACAAAGCCGTCAAGATGCTCGCCGAAGTACTCGACCATGTCGTTACGTTCCGCTTCGCCGTGAACCAGTACGTCAATGCCCAGACGCTCCTGCTCTTTGATGGCTTGCTTGATATGTTCGCTGATGCCGGTGCGGTATTTAGCGTTATCCAGACGGCCTTGTTTGAACTCCAGACGCAGGCCACGGATTTCCGTGGTTTGTGGGAATGACCCTATGGTAGTGGTCGGCCATGCAGGCAGATTGAAACGGGCCCGCTGCGCTTTGGCGCGCTCGGTGTAAACGTTTGGACGCTCGATATCGGTGGCCGTAATAGCCGCAACGCGTTTACCAACGGCGGCATTGTTCACGCGGGTCGATTCACGACGGGCGCGAATTGGCGCGCTATATTCTGCCAGTTTGTGCTGTGCTTCTGCGGTCGGGTTATTCAACGCAGACGTCAGCAGTGCAAGCTCGGCACATTTTTGCAGGGCAAATGCGAACCAGCTTTTCACTTCATCATCCAGACGGCTTTCAACGCTTAAGTCGATCGGGCTGTGAAGCAATGAACAGGAGCTGCCGATCCAGACGTTGCGGCCTTCAACCAGCGGCTTCAGACGGTCGAACCAGGTGCTCAGATCTGCACGCCAGACGTTACGGCCGTTGATCACGCCCAGAGAAATCAGCCAGTCTTTTGGCAGTGTGTTGATGACCGTTTGCAGATCATCGTGACCGGCGACCGCATCAATATGCAGGCCTTGTACCGGCAGTTGGCGGACAGTGTCGAGGTTGTGCCCGACGCTGTCGAAATAGGTGGTCAGCAGCAGTTTGGTTTTGCCCTGCAACTGCTCATACGCAGGTTTGTAGGCATCAAGCCATTCCTGCGGCAGTTCAAGTACCAGCGCCGGTTCATCAATCTGCACCCACTCGATGTCGCGTTTCGCCAGTTCGGCCAGTACTTGCTGGTAAACCGGCAAAATATCGTTAATCAGCGAAAGACGGTCGAACTGCTCGCCTTTCACTTTACCAAGCCACAGGTATGTCAGCGGGCCGAGCAGAACCGGTTTCACTTTGTGGCCGAGCGCCAGCGCTTCGTCCACCTCTTCCAGCAGTTGCGTCCAGGTCAGTTTGAACTGCTGACCTTTCACGAACTCCGGCACCATGTAGTGATAGTTGGTGTTAAACCATTTGGTCATTTCCGCAGCGGCAGCCGGTTTACCGGTCGGTGCACGGCCACGGCCAAGACGGAATAAGGTATCGAGATCCACAGCCCCATCGGCATTCTGGTGACGTGCAGGCACGTTACCCAGCAGCAGGCTGGTGGTCAGTACGTGATCGTACCAGGCAAAATCGCCAACAGGCAGCAGATCAACGCCCGCTTCGGCCTGTTGTTTCCAGTGACGGGCGCGCAGTTCGCGGCCGGTTGCCAGCAGTTCTTCCTGAGTGGAATTACCTGCCCAGTAGCTTTCTTGAGCTTTTTTAAGTTCACGACGCAGACCAACGCGTGGAAAACCCAGTGTGTGATTCAGTATCGTCATCTTTTTAATTCCTGTTTAGCCGTCCAGATGTTTACACATCCATAATCCGCAGGTACTGTATATTGCACAAGCGCAAATTATTCATGTCACAGTGAAGGACTCTCATGATCGAACTGAAACACCTGCGAACGTTGCAAGCACTGCGCAACACCGGGTCACTGGCCGCTGCCGCCTCGCAGCTTCATCAGACACAATCGGCCCTGTCTCACCAGTTCAGTGACCTCGAGCAACGGCTGGGTTTCAGATTATTTGTGCGCAAAAGCCAGCCGCTGCGGTTTACGCCGCAGGGCGAAATCATGCTCAATCTGGCAGAGCAGGTGCTGCCGCAAATCCAGCAGGCGTTGCAGGCATGTAATGAACCGCATCAGACCTCACTGCGTATCGCCATCGAATGCCACAGTTGTATTCAGTGGCTGACGCCCGCGCTGGACAACTTCCATCAGAACTGGCCGCAGGTGATGATGGATTTCAAATCCGGCGTGACGTTTGACCCGCAACCGGCGCTGCAACAGGGCGAACTGGACCTCGTATTGACGTCCGATATCCTGCCGCGCAGCGGTTTGCACTATTCGCCGATGTTTGATTTCGAAGTCCGTCTGGTGCTGGCCCCGGATCATCCGCTGGCGACCCAGGCCGTCATTACGCCGGAAGATCTGAGCAGTGAAACGCTGATGATTTATCCGGTGCAGCGCCAGCGTCTGGATATCTGGCGGCATTTCCTGCAACCGGCAGGCGTCAGCCCGTCGCTGAAAAGCGTGGATAACACGTTGTTATTGATTCAGATGGTGTCGGCGAGAATGGGAATTGCGGCGCTGCCACACTGGGTGGTGGAGAGTTTTGAGCGCCAGGGTCTGGTGGTGACAAAAACCCTGGGCGATGGCTTATGGAGCCGGCTGTACGCCGCCGTACGTGATGGCGAGCAGCGTCAGCCGGTCACAGAAGCATTTATTCGTTCGGCGCGGCAGCACGCGTGCGATCATCTGCCGTTTGTTCGCGACGCGGCACGACCCAACGTCGGTGCACCCACAGTGAGGACATAATCACCGCCGCGCCCAGAATAAAGCTCGGCCAGTGCGGCTGCTGTTGCCAGATCGCCAGATTCACCAGCAGCCCGGCCGGGACGTGAAAATTGTTCATAATCCCCAGCGTTCCCGCATCCACCTGCGTTGCGCCGTAGTTCCACATGAAGTAGCCCAATCCCGACGCGCCAACGCCTAACCATACCAGAATGCCCCATTGCAGCTCAGTGGTAGGCAATTTTTGCGGATTGCCCCACAGGAACCACGCCACTACGGCGCACATCAGCGCACCGATGTAGAACCAGGAAAAGGCCGTGTGCTGCGGCACCGGGCGGGTTTCCATCAGACGTTTGTAGCCCACCTGTCCGATGGCAAAACAAATATTCGCCGCCTGCACCAGCAACAGCCCGATGATGAAATGCTCGCTGATGTGGTCATAACGAATAATCGCCGCACCCGCCACTGCCAGCAGCGCGCTGAGCGCATAGCCAATACGGATTTTACGGCCGCTGATCAGGTCATAAATCAGCGTCACGTACAGCGGCGTCATCACGGTAAACAGCAGGAATTCCGGCACTGACAGATACAGATAGGCCTCGAAGCTGATGAGATACATGATCCCAAGCTGCATCGCACCGACCGCCATGTACAGCAGGATGGTGGTAAAGGCATAGCCCTTCCAGCGCAGAAACGGCAGGAAAACCAGCGCCGCCAGCCCCAAACGGACCAATACGGCGAAGACGCTGTCGACCTGTCCGGCGAGATAAACGCCGATCAGGCTGAAGGAAAAGGCCCATAAAATGGTGGTGATAATAAGTAAAGGCACGGCAGTTGAGCCCTGTGTGAAAGAGGAAGTGTGGAAGATGGACGATTGTAGCCCAATGAGAAACACCGCGGGATGTGAAGGTGGTTTACATCTGGTTAATTATAGAACAAACGAGAGCCGCGCCACGCTTTTAGGGAAACGTGCCCTCAAATGCCGCGCTGGTGGGTGTGATGGCATACACTTAACGGATGACTGGAAATGGAGGATGAACCGATGAAATGCTTATATGGAATGATCGCCGCACTGCCACTGCTGTTGGCCGTTCACGCTGCCGGTGCCGTCGAGAAAGTGCCGAATCCGAACGACCAGCTGCTGACCAATCCGTCGCAACAGCGCATGCAGCAACAGCAGCAGAACAACCAGCAAATGCAGAAACGTCAGCAGGAGCAGGATCTGCGCAGCAATCAGCAACAACAGCAACTCAAACTGCGTTCGCAAATCCAGAGCAATCAGCAACGGTTGCAGATCCAGCAGAATAACCAGACGCTGAATCAGAAATTGAATCAGACGCCGTAATTTTTTTATCAGGCGTGGTGTCTTCCGCGCCTGATCCCGCATGTTACCGCCACGTTTTATTCGAAATCCGGCCCGATCACATCAATCTTATCCGTACAGATGCAATCCACGCCCCAGCGCAGGAGTTCGCGGGCGCGCTCGGGGTTATTCACCGTGTATACCAGAATATGCAGGCCAGCGGCTTTGATCGCGTTTACACGCGCTTCACTCAGCAGTTTGTGATTGAGGTGCAAAGACACACATTCCAGTTCGTCGGTCAGCGCATTCCAGTTTTCGTGCCATTCGTCGATGAGTAATCCGCGCGGCAGTTCAGGGGCGGCTTTTTTGGCGGCGACCAGCGCGTCGAATTCGAAAGAGGAGAGCAGCGGTGGAACGCTCTGATCTTTCCACAGCTCACGGGCAGCGAGCGCGATGTCAGTGCCGGTTTTTTCATTCAGGCCGGTGGTCGGTTTGATTTCAATGTTTACCATCATGTGATGGCGCGCACAGCGTTCGGCGACCTGCGCCAGCAGCGGCAATTTCTCGCCTTTAAACGCGGCGCTGTACCAGTCACCAGCGTCGAGCTGCTGAAGTTTCTCCCAAGGCTGCTCACCCGCCACGCCCCAACCATTACTGGTGCGGTTGAGGGTATCGTCGTGCAGCAGGAATATTTCTCCGCCCTGCGCCAGTTTGGCGTCAAATTCGATCATCGTATGACCGTATTTCGCGCCCACATCGATGGCGGCCAGCGTGTTTTCCGGTGCCAGAGCACCGCCGCCACGGTGCGCCACAATGCGAGGGTAAGGCCAGGCTTTCATGTTCATTCCATCCGTAATCCGCTGTGAGTATCGAAAAAGTGTAACGCTTTCGTTGGGAAAACCAAGCGTAACAGCGAACCCGCCGTCGGAAACACTTCATGCGATAAGCGCACCACAACGCCGCTGCCCGCCAGCTTGCCGTGCGCGAGATTGTCCGCGCCCAGTAACTCCAGCGTATTGAGCACCATCGGAATACCGTTTTGCGTATCTTCTGTCAGCTGAATATGTTCAGGGCGGATACCGATTGTCAGTTCACGACCGCCCCATTCCGGGCGCGGGACTGGCAGCGGCAATTCGAATCCGTCTTCCATCACAAGCGACGTGCCGTCAGTGGTCAATTGACCGGGCAACAGGTTCATCGCCGGTGAGCCGATAAAGCTGGCAACGAACAGGCTGGCCGGGCGGCGATAGACTTCCGACGGCGTGCCGATTTGCTCGGCGATGCCTTTGTTCATCACGATCACCCGCTCCGCCAGCGTCATGGCTTCGACCTGATCGTGCGTCACGTACAAGCTGGTGGTGCGCAGGCGGCGGTGCAGTTGTTGCAGCTCAAGGCGCATCTGTACGCGCAACTTAGCATCAAGGTTAGACAGCGGTTCGTCGAACAGGAACACCGCCGGTTCACGCACGATGGCGCGCCCCATCGCAACACGCTGACGCTGGCCGCCGGAAAGTTCCCGTGGTTTGCGTTTCAGCAGCGGGCCGAGTTCAAGAATGCGCGCGGCTTCTTCAACGCGGGCAAGGATCTGTGCTTTGCCGAAACCGCGAATTTTCAGGCCATAGGCCATGTTGTCGAACACGGTCATGTGCGGATACAGCGCGTAGTTCTGGAACACCATTGCGATGCCGCGGTCTTTCGGTTCCAGCTCAGTGACACGCTGGTCGTTAATGTAGATATCGCCGGATGTCGTGCGCTCCAGACCGGCCACCATACGCAGCAGAGTGGATTTCCCGCAGCCGGAAGGCCCGACCATCACGATGAACTCGCCGTCAGCAACGTCCAGATCGATACTCTGGATAATCTGGTTTTTGCCGTCGTAAGATTTGGTCACTGCCTGTAATTTCAAATTTGCCATTTCGGTTTACTTCTCACTGTCTACCAGACCGCGCACAAACCAGCGCTGCATCAGGAGCACCACCGCCAGCGGTGGCAATAATGTCAGGATCATGGCCGCCATCACCTGATTCCATTGTGTCGAGCCGTCGCCTGAGGAGATCATGCTTTTAATCCCCGCCACCGCCGTGCCCATCGAGGCATCGCTGGTGATCAAAATCGGCCACAGATACTGGTTCCAGCCGTAAATAAAGGTGATAACGAACAGCGCCGCGAGGTTAGTTTTCGACAGCGGCAGTACGATGTCCCAGAAAAAGCGCATCGCGCCCGCACCGTCGATACGCGCCGCTTCCAGCAGTTCATCCGGCAGAGTCATGAAGAACTGGCGGAACAGAAACGTCGCGGTGGCTGACGCCATCAGCGGCAGCGTCAGGCCGGTGTAGCTGTCGAGCATATGCAGATTAGCGATCACCTGTACTGTCGGGAAAATACGCACTTCCACCGGTAACATCAGCGTCATAAAAATCAGCCAGAAGAACAGGTTACGCAGCGGAAAGCGGAAATAGACGATCGCGAATGCCGAGAGCATTGAGACAGAGATTTTTCCGACGGTGATGACGATTGCCATGATGAAGCTGTTAATCAGCAGGCGTCCGAATGCCGGACTGTTATTGCCGACGCCCTGCGTCCAGATGGCGCTGATGTTTTCCCATAAATGCGTACCGGGAATGAGCGTCATCGGCACTTCAAAAATCTGTTTGTTATCCAGAGACGCTGCGACAAACGCGACGTACAGCGGGAAGAGGATCACCAGCACGCCGAGCAGCAGCATGATGTGGCTGAAAATATCCAGCCCTCTGCGGTTTTCAATCATTGATAACGCACCTTACGCTCGACGAAGCGGAACTGAATGAACGTGAGGCCAATCACCAGCATCATCAAAATGACGGACTGCGCGGCGGAGCTGGAGAGATCCAGACCGGAGAAACCTTCGCGGTACACTTTGTAGATAAGCGTGGTCGTCGCCTGTACCGGGCCACCGCCGGTCGCGGCGTCGATCACCGGGAAGGTATCGAAGAAGGCGTAAACCAGATTCACCACCAGCAGGAAGAAGCTGACCGGCGAAATCAGCGGCAGCACCAGATTGAAGAAGCGCCGCACCGGGCCAGCACCATCAATAGCGGCGGCCTCTACCAGCGATTTAGGAATTGACTGCAACGCGGCGAGGAAGAACAAGAAGTTGTAGCTGACCTGCTTCCAGACCGACGCCAGCACCACCAGGAACATTGCCTGTCCGCTGTTTTGCGCGTGGTTCCAGTTGTAGCCGATCGAAGCCAGGAAATGCGATATCAGGCCGAGGCCGGGGCTGAATAAAAACATCCATAAAACGGCAGCCACTGCCGGTGCAACGGCATAAGGAAGGATCATCAGCGTCTGATAAATACGGCTGCCGCGAATAACATGATCGACCAGCGCGGCAAAAAACAGCGACACTGCCAGCCCGATAAACGCCACCATAAAGCTGAATTTCAACGTGGTATAAAAGGATTCGAGATAGTACGGATCCGCAAACAGCTGCGTGAAGTTAGCCATGCCGGCAAACTGGCTGGATAACCCGAACGGATCCAGCGTCTGCACCGAATACCACAGCGCCTGACCCGCAGGCCACAGGAAAAATATCGCGGTGATCAGCAGCTGCGGTAAAACCAGTGCGTAAGGCAACCAGCTGCAACCAAAACCGGGACGGTGTGAACTCATAATAGTTTACTCGTTGATGCGATGACGGGTTTGGCTCCCTCCTCTGCGAAGGGGAGGGTTGAGGTGGGGTATTAATGGCTGCTCTAGAGTCGTCCTTAATACCCCCTCCCGGCCTCCCCCTTCGCAGGGGGAGGAGCTAACAATTACTTGGTTGACGCTTCAAAGCGACGCAGCAGCAGATCCCCGCGCTGTACCGCAGTATCCAAAGCTTCTTTGGCAGACTTCTTACCGCTCCACACGCTTTCCAGTTCTTCATCCACAATGGTGCGAATTTGCGGCATGTTGCCCAGGCGCAGACCTTTGGTGAACGCTAACGGTGGCTTGTTCAGCATCTGGCGGGTCGCGACATCAGAACCTGGGTTCTTCTCGTAGAAGCCTTCTTTTTTGGTCAGCTCATACGCGGCGGTGGTCACAGGCAGATAGCCGGTTTTCTGGTGCCATTCGGCGGCGATTTCCGGTGTGGTCAGATATTGCAGGAATTCGGCGACGCCTTTGTAAGTGTCTTTGTCTTTACCGTTCATCACCCACAGGCTCGCGCCGCCGATGATGGCGTTTTGTGGCGCGCCCTTCACATCCGCGTCATAAGGCATCATGCCTACGCCGTAGTTGAATTTGGAGTATTGACGGATATCCGCCAGTGAGCCGGAAGACGCGGTGGTCATGGCGCAATCACCGTTATAGAACTTGGCGGTGGACTCGTCTTTACGACCAAAATAGGTGAAGTCACCTTTTTTGTTCATGTCTTCGAGCATCTGAATATGTTTGATTTGTTCTGGTTTGTTAAATTCCAGAACCGCATCGGTGCCGTCAAAACCGTTGTTTTTAGAGGCGATCGGCAAACCATGCCAGGCGCTGAAGTTCTCAATCTGGATCCAACCCTGCCAGCCGCTGGCGTAACCGCACTTCATGCCCGCTTCACGCAGTTTCTCGGTGTAAGCAGCCATGTCCTGCCAGGTTTTTGGTGGCTGATCCGGATTCAGACCGGCTTTCTTGAAGGCATCTTTGTTGTAATACAGCACCGGCGTGGAGCTGTTGAAAGGCTGGGACAGCAGACGGCCTTTGGAATCGGAGTAATAACCGGACACCGTCGGCACGAACTGCGACACGTCCTGCTTAAGGCCGGCGTCGCTGAACACTTCATACACCGGCTTGATGGCTTTACTCGCCATCATGGTCGCGGTGCCTACTTCATAAACCTGCAAGATGGCAGGTGCGTTACCGGTGCGGTATGCGGCGATACCGGCGGCCAGGCTTTCATCGTATTTGCCTTTGTAGACCGGCACGATTTTGACATCAGGGTGCGCCTGGTTAAAACGGTCGGCCAGCGAGTTCACTTCTTTACCGAGTTCGCCATCCATAGAATGCCAGAACGGAATTTCTGTAACCGCCATCGCCTGGGTGCTGAACGCGAATGCCAGTGCGATGCAAAGTGTCGTTTTTGTAACAGCGTGCTTAAGCATGCTTGTCTCCTGAAGAGGGCTGGTGTGATGTCAGTTGGTGTAAGGATTTTCTGATTCGGGAGCTAACATGACACGGCTAAATGACAGAAAAATAACCGTTAAATGACATTGATGTGACAGGAGCGTTAACTGGAAGTGACGGATAGATGGCAAAAAAAAGCGCACCGGATATGCGGTGCGCCTGAGAGAAGAGAATGCGGGGGATTACAGCGCGCGTTTCAGGCGGGCAACGGCCTCGTGCATTTGCTCTTCGGTTGCTGTGGCGAACGACAGACGGAAGGTGGAGTGATCAGGGTTATCGGCATAGAAGAATTCGCCCGGCACAAACACCACGCCCTGCTCCAGCGTCTTTTTCATCCACTCGGCACAGTTACGCGGCTCGCGGAATCGCGCCCAGAGGAACATCCCGCCTTTCGGATATTCAAAGGTCAGCACGTCGCCCAGTTCACGTTCCAGCAATTCAGCCATGACTTCACATTTCTTTTTGTACGCAGCGCGGATGGTTTCAATTTGCGCAGGCAGCCGCCCCAGGCCGAGATAGCATTCGGCAATCGACTGCGACAGCGCACTGGCGTGCAAATCCGCCGCCTGTTTGATGATCGCCACTTTATGCAGCAGCCAGTCAGGCATGATCACCCAGCCCAGACGCAGGCCCGGAGCCAGAATCTTGGAGAACGTTGAGGTATAGATGATGTTTTCAGCGTGGCCGAATAGCGCTTTGGACAGTTCAAACAGCGTCGGCTGGCGTTCGTCGGTGAAACGCAGTTCACCGTACGGATCATCTTCCACAATCAGAAATTCATGTTTTTTCGCCAGTTGTACCAGCTGTTCGCGACGCGCACGGCTGAGGGTCACGCCGCTCGGGTTGCCAAACGTCGGCACCAGATACACGCCTTTGATTTTTCGGGTTTTCAGCAATTCAGCCAGTTCATCGACAATCATGCCGTCGCCGTCAGAACCCACAGAAAGAATTTGCGCTTCGGCCAGTTCCAGCGTTTGCAACGCCGCCAGATAAGTCGGGCGTTCCACCACGAAAATATCATCGGGATTTACGACCGCGCGCATCACCAGATCCAGCGCCTGCTGAGAACCGGCGGTAACCACGATATCGTCCGCACTGGCCACCACACCGCGCTCGGCGCAAAGCTCAGCAATACGCTCACGCAGCGTATGACTGCCTTCGGTCAGGCCGTACTGGAACGCGTGCTCAGGCTGTTCAGTGATTGCCATCTGCGTCGCTTCACGCAGGCCATCGAAATCGAAGAGCGCTGAAGAAGGAATACCACCCGCCAGTGAAATAACGCCTTCCATTTTGCTGTGTTTCAGCAGTTCCCGTATGGCCGAACTTTTAAGCCTGACCATACGGGCGGCGAGTAAACCTTCTGTGTTCATGAAATGTTCCTGATGATGTGCCAAGTTATAAGAATGTAAGAGTTGTTAATTTATCGACAAAATAAAAACCGCAAAGCGCCAGCCGTGCGGTTTTGAGATATTACAGCAAATATTTACGATTTCAGCCGCCGTTACGCGCCGAGATACGCCGCACGCACGGCTTCGTTGGCCAGCAGCGCCGCGCCGGTGTCTTCCAGCACCACATGACCGTTCTCCAGCACATAACCGCGATCGGCGAGTTTCAGCGCCTGATTGGCGTTTTGCTCAACCAGGAAGATGGTCATCCCCTCTTCGCGCAACTGCTGGATGGTGTCGAAAATCTGCTGGATGATGATCGGCGCAAGCCCGAGCGAAGGTTCATCGAGCAGCAGCAGACGCGGCTGGCTCATCAGCGCACGGCCAATCGCCAGCATCTGTTGTTCGCCGCCGGACATGGTGCCCGAACGCTGTACCCGACGCTCTTTCAGGCGCGGGAACAGCTCGAACACGCGCTCCAGACGCGAGTGGAACTGATCGCGGGTGGCGAAGAAGCCGCCCATCGCCAGATTTTCTTCCACCGTCATGCGCGAGAACACACGACGGCCTTCCGGCACAATCGCAATATCGCCGCGCATAATTTTGGCAGTCTGCCACTGCGTGATGTCCTGTCCTTCGAAAATAATCGAGCCGTGCGACGCGCGTGGTTCGCCACATAAACTGCCGAGCAGCGTGGTTTTCCCCGCGCCGTTCGCACCGATCAGCGTGACGATTTCGCCTTTATTAATGCTCAGGCTGACTTCATGCAGCGCCTGAATTTTGCCGTAATGGGCGGATACCTGATTGAATGACAACATCGTGTTCTGCCCCTTACCCTTCGCCAAGATACGCACGGATCACATCCGGATTGTTACGAATTTCAGCCGGCGTGCCCTGCGCCAGCGGCGTTCCCTGATTCACCACGTAGATGCGGTCGGAAATGCCCATCACCAGTTTCATATCATGCTCAATCAGCAACACCGACACGCTGTGCTGGTTACGCAGTTCGGCGATAAGCTGGTTCAGCTCTTCGGTTTCGCGCGGATTCAGACCCGCAGCAGGCTCATCGAGCATCAGAATTTCCGGACGCGTCACCATGCAGCGAACGATCTCCAGACGACGCTGCTGACCGTACGCCAGATTGCCCGCCTGACGGTTCGCCAGCTCAAGTAAACCGACGCGCTCCAGCCAGTCGGCGGCGCGATCCAGTGCGTCAGCTTCGGCACGGCGAAAGCCCGGCGTCTTGAACAGACCCGCCAGCACGCCGCTTTTCAGGTGTTGATGCTGGGCGACCAGCAGGTTTTCGATCACCGTCATTTCGCGGAACAGCCGCACATGCTGGAACGTTCTGACGACGCCCATACGGGCAATTTTCTGCCCCGGCAATCCTTCAAGATGCTGTTCGCGCAGCTTGATGGTCCCGCCGCTCGGTTTGTAAAAACCGGTCAGGCAGTTGAACACCGTGGTTTTACCCGCACCGTTCGGGCCGATAAGTGACACAATTTCGCCCTGATTAAGGTTCAGCGCGACGTTATTGACCGCCAGCAGGCCGCCAAAACGCATCGTCAGACCTTCAACGGCTAACAGAGGTTGCGTGCTCATGCCTGTTCCCCCTGATCGGCGATTTGTTTTTTAGACAGCTTCAGTTTGAGCTGCGGGCGCTTCATCGGCAGTAAACCTTGCGGACGCCAGATCATCATCAGCACCATTAAGGCACCGAGCAATAACATGCTGTATTCGTTGAGATCGCGCATCAGCTCCCGGGACACCACCAGCAGGATCGCCGCCAGGATGACCGCAAACTGTGAGCCCATCCCGCCGAGCACCACGATAGCCAGCACGAAAGCGGACTCCGCAAAGGTGAAAGATTCCGGGCTGACGAAGCCCTGACGCGCAGCGAATAACGTACCGGCGAAACCGGCAAACGCGGCACTGATGGTGAACGCGGTCAGTTTGATGCGCGTCGGATTCAGGCCAAGAGAGCGGCAGGCGATTTCATCTTCACGCAGCGCTTCCCATGCACGCCCGAGCGGCATCCGCAGCAAACGGTTGATGATGAACAGCGTGGCGACCACCAACAGCAGTGCGACCATGTACAGGAAGATAATGCGGTCACTCGGGTCATAGGCGACGCCGAAGAAGTTGCTGAAGGTATCCCAGCCGCCGTCGCGCGGTGTCCGGCTGAACTCCAGCCCGAACAGCGTCGGTTTGGGGATCTGGCTGATGCCGTTCGGCCCGCCGGTCAGCTCGGTATTATTGAGCAGCAAAATACGCACGATTTCACCGAAGCCGAGCGTCACGATTGCCAGATAATCACCCCGTAATCGCAGCACCGGGAATCCAAGCAGGAATCCAAACGCCGCCGAAACCAGACCGGCCAGCGGTAACGCCTCCCAGAAACCAATGCCGTAATAGTGATTGAGCAACGCGTAGGTGTAGGCGCCGATGGCGTAAAAGCCGCCGTAACCGAGCACCAGCAGACCGGACAAGCCCACGACGACGTTCAGACCGAGGCCCAGCATGATGTAGATGAGCGTCAGCGTGGCGATGTCCACCGTGCCGCGTGAGACGATAAACGGCCACGCGACGGCGGCGATGATCAATACCAGCGCCAGCAGTTTTTGTTTCGGCGTCGAGCCGTCAAAACTCGGCAGAACCCAGCCAGGCCCGGAAACTTTCTTCAGACCGCTGCTCACCATCGGGCGGAACAGCTGGAAAACAAAGACAATCGCACAACCGATGGCGATCCACGTCCAGCGCACTTCACCCGCGCCGTTCACCACCAGTTTGGTGCCATCAAGGCTAAGTTGCAGCCCCATGATGAACGCCGCCAGAATTAGCAGGACAAACGCAGAGACCAGCGCATTTAAGAGATTCAGGCGCTTCATACTTTCTCCACCTCCGGACGGCCCAGAATACCGGTCGGCAGCACCAACAACACGACGATCAGCAGTGCAAAGGAAACGACGTCTTTGTATTCAGTACTCAGATAGGCGGAGGTCAGCGCTTCGGCCACGCCCAGAATCAGGCCGCCGATCATTGCGCCCGGAATGCTGCCGATGCCGCCAAGCACCGCCGCGGTGAAGGCCTTCATCCCGGCCATAAAGCCGATGTACGGGTTAATCACACCATAGAACTGACCAAGCAGCACGCCCGCCACCGCCGCCATCAGAGCGCCAATAACAAACGTCAGGGAGATCACGCGGTCGGTGCTGATACCCAGCAGACTGGCCATTTTGAGGTCTTCTGCACAGGCGCGGCAGGCACGCCCCATGCGCGAATAGCGAATGAACAGCGTCAGTGCCAGCATGGCGATAAAGGTCACAACCCAGATGATCAGCTGCATGGTGCTGATGGTCGCCGCGAAGCCGTTGGTTTCGCCGATCGTCCACTGGCCGGTGACCAGGCTCGGTAAAGCGAGATCGCGTGAGCCCTGCGTCAGGCTGACGTAGTTTTGTAAGAAGATGGACATCCCGATGGCGGAAATCAGTGCAATAAGACGTTTGGAGTTACGCACCGGCTTGTAGGCCACGCGTTCAATGCTCCAGCCGTAGGCACTGGAAATCACAATCGCCGCGATAAATCCGGCACCGATCAGCAACCAGCTGGCATCGATACCCATCATCATCAGGGCGGCAATCACGATAAAGGAGACATAGCTGCCGATCATATACACCTCGCCGTGGGCGAAGTTGATCATGCCGATAATGCCGTAAACCATGGTGTAACCGATGGCGATCAGCGCATAAGTACTGCCCAACGTTACGCCGTTGAACATCTGCTGAGTGAAATAGAGGAACTGCTCTGACATACCCTATCCTTATAAATCAAGGGTTTGATAACTTGTGCTACTCCTCCCCCTGCGAAGGGGGAGGTTGGGAGGGGGTTTGGCAAACAACACAGTTGCCATTAATACCCCACCCCAGCCCTCCCCTTCGCAGGGGAGGGAGCGGAAGACCACTTTGGTGCAGTTTTATTTGATAGGGGTAGACGTGCCGTCTTTATGCCATTCGAAAATACCGAATTCGAATCCTTTCAGATCGCCCTTTTCATCCCAGCTCAGCGGACCCATAACGGTATCGACAGAAGCTGATTTGAGGTTTTTAGCAATGTCTGCCGGTTCCATGCTGCCACTGCGTTCCATACCGGTGGTCAGCGCCTGCAATGCGGCGTAAGTCGTCCAGACGAACGGACCGGTTGGATCCAGCTTCTTGGCTTTCAGGGAATCAACGATTGGCTGGTTGGCCGGCACCTGGTCATAACGTTTTGGCAGGGTAACGAACATCCCTTCAGACGCATCACCGGCGATGTTAGACAGTGAGGAGTTGCCCACGCCTTCCGGCCCCATGAATTTGGCGTTCAGACCGGCCTGTTTCGACTGGCGCAGGATCTGCCCCATTTCCGGGTAGTAGCCGCCAAAATACACGAAGTCGACGTTGTCTTTCTTCAGACGCGCTACCAGCGTAGAGAAATCTTTATCGCCTGCGGTCACACCTTCAAACAGCACGACGTTACCGCCGCCTTTCTTCAGCGCGTCCTGTACGGAGCGTGCCAGACCTTCGCCGTACTGTTGTTTATCATGCACAACGGCAATACGTTTTGGCTTAATGGTGTCGAGGATATATTTCGCCGCCGTCGGGCCCTGATCGGAATCCAGACCGGTGGTACGCATCACCATTTTGTAACCACGGGTGGTCAAATCTGCGTTGGTCGCGGCTGGCGTAATCATCAGCACGCCTTCATCTTCATAGATATCGGAAGCGGGCTGAGTGGAAGAAGAACACAGATGGCCGATCACGTAACGGATACCGTCATTGATCACTTTGTTAGCCACGGCGACAGCTTGTTTCGGGTCACACGCATCGTCGTATTCGACGCCAACCAGTTTGTCGCCTTTCACGCCGCCTTTTGCGTTGATGTCGGCGATCGCTTGTTTCGCGCCAGTAAATTCCATATCGCCATACTGGGCAACCGGCCCTGACATCGCACCGACGATGGCCACTTTAATGTCTTTTGCAAACGCAGCCTGGCTCATTGCCAATGCAATACACCCTGCCAGCCAGATCTTACCCTTTGTTACTTTCATCCGATTACCCCGTTGATGTGTGTTGTGGTTTGCTCTTTCTTTGCCTGTTCAAAACATCATCACTTAAGAAATTTAGTATAAGTAATAACGAGTTACCGGCTTATTTCGTCTCATTTTCAAATAAGACTTTATAATTCATATCATTAAACAGGAATTTTCTTCTGCAAATCAAATAGCACAATCAGAAATATGAGGTGTAAACAGAATTTTATCTGGGCGAATACGCGGTTCCTTTTCAAACAATCAGTGGTTAACGCTGGCATTATTGATTAAAGCCAACATTTATCGCTTATACAGGGATCTCAAAAAAAGTTTTCGACTTGATACTGTACAAAAAAAGTTACGCACCGTTTTTAGTGGATTCCGCTACACTGGCTTTCCCATTTTCTGACCTGTCCGCCTCATGAAATTAACGATCCAAAGACTCACTTCACTCAGCGCACAAGACCTGATCGATCTGGCCAAAATCTGGCCTGAGCAAACCGAAAGCGACTGGCAAACCTGCCTGAAGCCGGACCGTGCACTATTCGCCGCCGTCTTCAACGAACGTATTCTGGGCGCAGTGAAAATCCGGTTAAACGGCACACACGCCGAACTCAGTGACCTGCTTGTGCGTGAAGTGACACGCCGTCGCGGAGTTGGGTTGTATTTGATAGAAGATTTGCAGGCACAGCTGCCGCAGGTGAAATGCTGGGAGATGCAGGCGGAACCGGAAACAGTACTGGATGCGTTTATGCGGGCGTGCGGGTTTGTGCGCCAAGGGAATGTCTGGAAGAAATAACTTCTGGATTTCAGATATAAAAAAAGCGACCCGAAGGTCGCTTTTTCACGTCAGAAACGCACTTATCAGGCTTCGATCGCCACGCGCAATTTCTTCATCGCGTTCTTTTCCAGCTGACGAACACGTTCTGCGGAAACGCCGTACTTGTCGGCCAGCTCCTGCAGAGTGGACTTGTTATCGTCATCCAGCCAGCGCGCACGAATGATATCCTGACTACGTTCGTCCAGACCTTCCATCGCGGAAGAGAGTTTGTCTGTCGCGTCACGATCCCAGTTATCTTCTTCAATGCTTTCTGCGAAGTCAGAACTCTTATCTTGCAGATACAGCATCGGCGCCATCGCCGCGCCGTCGCGTGGTTCGTCATCCGGCGTTGGATCGAACGTCATGTCCTGTGCGGCCATGCGCGATTCCATTTCCAGCACATCTTTGCTGGTCACACCCAGTTCGCGGGCAACGTGCTCCACTTCGTCGTGGCTGAACCAGCCCAGACGCTGTTTGTTTTTACGCAGGTTAAAGAACAACTTACGTTGTGCTTTGGTTGTCGCAACTTTCACGATACGCCAGTTACGCAGCACGTATTCGTGAATTTCTGCTTTGATCCAGTGCACCGCAAAGGACACCAGACGCACACCGACTTCCGGATTAAAACGGCGAACCGCTTTCATCAGGCCGATGTTACCTTCCTGGATAAGGTCTGCCTGTGGCAAACCATAACCTGAATAGTTGCGGGCAATGTGAGCAACAAAGCGCAGGTGAGACAGGATCAGGTGTTTAGCCGCTTCCAGGTCACCGTCGTAATGCAGCCGTTCAGCCAGTGCCCGTTCTTCCTCTGCGGTGAGCATAGGATAGGCATTGGCCGCCCGAACATAGGCTTCCAGGCTACCTTGGGGTACTAATGCTAAAGTGCGCATTTCTTTGGTCATTCAAGCCTCTCATGTATGACGTAATGCAGGTTTTATACCACGTTGCTGCGGGATGATACCGCCTCGTTGCCGGTCTGCTTTTAACGAACAGTGACCACAACAAAACAACGCCGAGCCCTTCATATTCGCTGCTCTTCGACCACGAATTTTACATAAAGTTCAGGGACAGATTCAACAGTCTGACGACTTTAAGTGACAGACTGACTATCGGATAGTGAATTTGTGCCATTGCGGGGAAAGTAGGAAAAAGACGGCATGGAATGTATAAAGCGGCTCTCCCCCTGCGACACGATCCTTGAGCAGCAGGGGAAGATTATAGCAAATAATTACTACTGTGGTGTAAATCGCCGTAAATGTTGCACCGTCGCCAGCCAGGCGGCGATCCAGCCGATCATCGCGGAAACCAGCAACAGCAGCAGGCTTTCGTCCCAGCCCAGACCGTGCAGGTCAAAGGTCGTACCGAAGACCTGCGCGACCTGCGTCACCACGCTCTCAAGGCGCAGCACCAGTACTTCGGAGAGTACCAGCGACAGCAATGCACCGGTGAACCCGAGCATCGCGCCTCCATTGAGGAATGGCCGCAAAATGAAGCCGTCGGTCGCGCCTATCAGCTTCATGACGTTGATGGTGTCGCGGCGGCTGAAAATGCTCAGACGTACACTGTTACCAATGACAAGGAACACGGCGATCACCATCAGGATGCCGATCATCGCAGCTATCTGGCCCACCAAACCGGTTAGCGCCGCAAGACGGGCAAACCAGCTGTCGTCCATACGCACTTCATCCACGCCCTGCACAGCCGCCACGCGGTCACGCAGGGTGTTAAGTGTGGCGGAGTCCTGGAAATTCATTTTCGGCGTGATGATAGCCACCGCAGGCAACGGATTTTGCTCAAGCATATCCATCGCGCCGCCAAAGCCAGACCAGTTGCGGAACTCGCCCATCGCTTCCTCGCGGGAGAGGTAGTTGACTTTATCCACGCCCGCTTCGGTTTTAAGGGTTTTCACCACATTTTCGGCCGCGTTGTCATCCAGTGCTTTGTCGAGATATACCGTCAGCTGTGGCGTCGGATACCATTGTTCGGCCGCCGTACTGACGTTTTTCCATACCAGATAACACACGCTCGGCAAGGTCAGGGAAATCGCAATCACCATCACCGTGAGCAGCGTCGCCAGCGGCTGTCGCAGCATATCCGCCAGCGCGTTCATCCACGCATAGCGCCATTGTTCACGCCAGCCACCCTGCAACGCTTTACTCTTCGCTGCGCGGGCGCTTTTTGCGGTTTTCGTCGGGTTTGGACTGTTCGCCATTAGTACACTCCTCCCGACATCCGACCCTGACTCAGCGTCAACGTACGGTAATTACGACGGGCAATCAGACCCACGTCATGCGTCGCCATCAGCACGGTGACGCCAACCCGGTTAAATTCTTCGAACAGACGCAAGATGCCTTCTGACAGTTCACCGTCGAGGTTACCGGTCGGTTCATCCGCCAGCAGTACCGCAGGCTTGTTCACCACCGCACGGGCGATGCCTACACGTTGTTGCTCACCACCGGACAGCTGGATCGGCAGGTTTTTGGCTTTATCCAATAACCCGACTTTATCCAGCGCGGCCGATACGCGGCGACGAATATCTTCAGTACTGGCACCGGCGATAATCAGTGGCATCGCCACGTTGTCGTAGACGGTGCGATCCATCAGCAGATGGTGATCCTGGAAGATCATACCTATCTGCCGGCGCAGGAACGGCACTTCACTGGATTTCAGGCGGCTGATGTCGTGGCCGCCAAACAAAATCTGCCCGGCGCTCGGACGCTCAATGCCGCAAATCAGCTTCAGCAGGGTACTTTTACCCGCACCAGAGTGACCGGTCAGAAACGCCATTTCTGCTTGCTGGATGTGAAAATTGACGCCCTGAAGCGCCTGTCGTCCGCCCAGATAAGCTTTACTGACCTGTTCAAAGCGAATCATCCGTATTAATCCTCTCGGGCAAAAAGTGCCTCAATAAAATCGTCTGCCTTAAACGGCCTTAAATCTTCGATACCTTCGCCGACCCCGATATAACGAATCGGAATGCTGAACTGATCGGCGATGGCGAATATCACGCCGCCTTTTGCGGTGCCGTCCAGTTTAGTCAACGTAATGCCGGTTAGCCCGACCGCTTCGTTAAACAATTTGGCCTGACTGACCGCATTCTGGCCTGTGCTGGCGTCAAGCGTCAGCATAACCTCATGCGGCGCGTCTTCGTCGAGTTTCTTCATCACGCGAACGATCTTCTTCAACTCTTCCATCAGATGCGCTTTGTTTTGCAGACGTCCCGCTGTATCGGCGATTAACACGTCGATGTTGCGGGCTTTGGCCGCCTGAATCGCATCGAAAATCACGGAAGCTGAATCCGCGCCGGTATGCTGTGCAATCACCGGGATCTTGTTGCGCTGACCCCAGACCTGCAATTGTTCCACCGCCGCCGCACGGAACGTATCGCCCGCCGCCAGCATCACCGATTTGCCCTGCGCTTCAAACTGACGCGCCATTTTACCGATGGTGGTGGTTTTACCGACGCCGTTCACGCCTACCATCAGGATGACATACGGGGTTTTTCCGCTGACATCCAGTGGCTGGTCGACTTTTGACAGAATTTCGGACATTTCTTCCTTCAGCTTGCCGTAAAGCGCATCGGCGTCTTTCAGCTGCTTGCGGGAAGCGTGTTCAGTAAGGGAAGTGATGATTTTACGCGTGGTTTCGACGCCAACGTCGGCGATCAGTAGCTGTTCTTCTAACTCTTCGAACAGATCGTCGTCGATTTTCTTACCACGGAACAGGCCGACAAAACCCGAGCCAAGATTCTGCCTGGTTTTCACCAGGCTGCGTTTCAGACGGGCAAAGAAACCTTCTTTGGTCGGGCGTTCCTGCTCGGTTTCCCCGGCAGGCAGCACAACGATAGGATCCAGCGCGACCGGCAGCGGCTCATCTTCAACGACGACATTATCATCGACCGCTTCAAGGGAATCTTCGCGGGCGTCTTCGGCAATTTCAGCCGCTGACTCAACGAATTCGTCTTCAACGATCTGCTCTTCCAAAACGACCGGTTCATCAACGACCGGCGCATCAACAATAATGGGTTCTTCGATTTCTGCTTCGATGACGACAGGTTCTGCAACCGCAGACTCTTCAATTACCTGCTGCGCAGCCACCTGTTCGGTGATGTGCACAATTTCTTCTGCCAGTTCCTCAGCGGCCTCTAAACGTGCAGGCTCCTCAACATCAGGTTCCGGTTCTTTCAGAGGTTCAGGCTCGATAACCGGCTCAGGTTCGGTGACCGGTTCCGGCTCTACAGGAACGCCGGGTTCTTCGACAACCGGCACTTCTTCGCGCGTTTCTTCTTTCTGCTGCTCTTCTTCCTGACGGCCACGGCCGAACCAGGAGAAGAAACCGCGTTTTTTATCTTTAGCCATTTTACAACTTCACTCCTCGCCGCTAATGATTGGCGAACGGATTATTAATAGGGTTATAGTCGGGCAGTCTATCACTTTCCCCTTCCGGCAACACGCCCGCGTGTTGAATTCCGCTGGTTTTTCAATCGCCCATGTGAAACATTTGCCCATTGCTCGCACACCGGTAGAATAGCCCTCCAAACGATATGCAACGAAGCCCGATGGCTTCGGATTACACAAGCGAACTATGGCAAAGAAACCCAACACTCCCGCCGCAGGCCAAATCCGAATTATTGGCGGACTCTGGCGCGGACGCAAACTTCCGGTTCCACACAGTCCGGGGCTGCGCCCGACTACCGATCGCGTGCGCGAAACGCTGTTTAACTGGCTTGCGCCGGTGTTACAGGGCGCCCATTGTCTGGACTGTTTTGCAGGCAGCGGCGCGCTGGGTCTGGAAGCATTGTCACGCTATGCCGCCAGCGCTACCCTGCTGGAGTTTGAACGCCCGGTTGCGCAACAGCTAGAGAAAAACCTGGCGCTGCTAAACGCCAAAGATGCGAAAGTATTCAACGTTAATACATTGAACTGGCTGGCAAAAGCCGGAAGTGCCTTTGACGTGGTTTTCCTCGATCCGCCTTTTCGCAAAGGTATTCTGCAAGACACACTGAATTTGCTGGAGCAAAATCAGTGGCTGGCCGATGAGGCCTGGATTTACGTCGAAACAGAAGCCGAACACGACACGCTTGACGTGCCCGCCAGCTGGCGGTTACACCGTGAGAAAGTCGCCGGACAAGTTGCTTATCGTCTTTACCATCGCGATGTGACGCCTGAAACCGGCTCACCTGAACAGGAGCAGTAAGATGTTGATCAATATTGGTCGGTTGTTGATGTTGTGTATTTGGGGGTTTCTGGCGTTTAACCTGATTCACCCATTCCCGAAACCGATCAAATACTTTCTGGATGTGGCGATTGTGTTCATGTTCTTCATGCACGGTTTGCAGGTTATGTTGCTTAAAGCCACCCAGGGAAAAGAAAAAGATACGATTGGCCCGTGGCTGCAAACGCGCATTTTTCTGTTTGGCGTGTTTGAACTGATGGCATGGCAGAAGAAACAACCCCCACTGCCCACCAAAAAGTAATCTCTGTTTTTACGGCGCGTCCTGCGCCGTAAAAGCCACAAAACGGCTGCCATTCACGCTCAATGCCCCCTTCTGGCCTTTCGCCAGTTGGTGATACGCCGCTTCATCCAGCACGAGTTTCAGCTCCGCACCGCCGTTTTGCGGTTTGAAATAGCCTTCATATTTTTTATCTTCGACCGGGATCTGCTCCCGCTGGCGCGAACGCCGGTTGGGCGACAGATACTCACGCTTGGCCGTCACTTCCACCTGCACTGTGCGAAGCGGCGCGGCATCGTTATCGGCGTTGGTTCGCCGCTGCTGGAAATACTGGCGGGTGGCGAAAATCGCGATGACCACGATAAACGCAATAAAAATCATCGGAGGTTTAGTCATTGTTTGTCTGTGTTCGCAGAAGATGAAGGCGATAATGAATCAGCCTAATTTAGCATGTGGGAATTCGCCACACAGCCTGAAACAGGGATTTCTGATTGTCGAAGGCAGCGCCAGTCTCCTACACTGGGATCAAATACAGGAAAACAGGATGCGTTTTCCTGCACGCAGATACTGGTATGGGTTTGATGTTCTGTTTTGAAATATAAAAGGATAAACAATGAGTTGGCCATTCCTCGCAGTATTTTTCTCCGGCTGGTTGTTCGTTGATGCCAGCTACCGCGGCCTGCGCTGGCAGCGCTGGGTCTTCAAACCCGTCACCTTATTACTGCTGCTGTTACTCGCCTGGCAGGCACCGACGCTCAATGTGTACAGCTATCTGATCCTGCTGGGTCTGGCGGCGACACTGGTGGCCGATGGCCTTCTGCTGTTGCCGGAAGAGCGGTTTATGTACGCCCTTGGCGCGTTCTTCCTTTCGCATCTGCTGTATACGCTCAGTTTCGCCAGCCAGATGACGATCACCTTTTTCTGGCCGCTACCGCTGGCGTTACTGGTCATTGGCGCACTGCTGCTGGCGGTTATTTGGTCAAGGCTGGCCGAGCTTAAATGGGCAGTAACCACTTACATCGCGATGACACTGCTGATGGTCTGGCTGGCGGGAGAACAGTATTTTGCGCGCAGCACTGACATGGCCTTTTCGCTATTCTGCGGTACCGTGCTGCTTTTGCTGGGCAATATTTTCTGGTTGCTCAGCCGCTACCGATTCAAGTTCCGCGTCGCCGATGCGCTGGTGGCTGCCTGCTATTTCGGCGGCCATTTCCTGATTGTGCGATCACTTTATTTGTAATCTGTATTGAAATCCCTGCGGCGGAACCGTCCGGTTCCGCCCTCTCAAATATCGCTTGACCCTGGAGTCTACTCCAACGTTTAAACTGCCTGTAATCTCATTCGGTTTCATCCCGGAGGCAGTATGATTCAATGTCAAAAAACCACCGCCTGTCAGTGCGGTTGTCAGGGTAAACGTGCGCCCGGACTTCACATCAATAAAATCAGCGCCGTTGCGCCAGCAGCTGCGCATCCTGCCAGCTGTTGCAGCGACAATGCCCCCCGGGCTACCGTCGCCGAAAGCTGCTGCGCACCAAAAACAAGTGAACACTCACACACTGCAGCCGACGGTACAGCGGAAGGCTCGCCGGGTGAAGATGATCCCAGCGCGCCGCTTTCCGGCAACCAGCAATACAGCTGGCGTGTCGAGGGAATGGATTGCCCGGCTTGCGCCCGTAAAATCGAAAATGCCGTATCAGGCCTGAACGGCGTCAGTCGCGCCAAAGTGCTGTTCGCCACCGAAAAACTGGTGATTGACGCCAGTTATGATATTTCGCAAAACGTTCTGCGTGCCGTCACCGGCGCAGGTTTTACCCTGCAATCTCTCGATAAAACTCAGAACGCCCCCGCGCAGGAAGCGTCCCGGCTCAAAGAGTATATGCCGCTGATCGCCCTTTCCACGCTGATGTTACTGAGCTGGATCCTCGATATTTTCAATCTGCAGGCCGGTGAAATGGCGTTTATCGCCACCACGCTGGTCGGCCTGTGGCCAGTGTTGCGTCAGGCGATCCGCCAGACACGTTCCGGTTCGCCTTTTGCCATTGAAACGCTGATGAGCATCGCCGCGCTGGGTGCGCTGTTTATCGGCGCCACCGCTGAAGCTGCGATGGTATTGCTGCTGTTTATGATCGGTGAACGCCTCGAATCCTTTGCCGCCAGTCGCGCGCGCAGCGGGGTGAAAGCACTGATGGCGCTGATTCCGGACACCGCCGTACGGGTCATTGATGGCAAAACCGAATCCGTGCCGGTCGCCAGTCTGCGTCCCGGCGATATTATTGAAATCGCCGCCGGAGGGCGTCTGCCTGCCGATGCGATTTTGCACAGCGCCGCCAGTTTTGATGAAAGCGCGCTGACCGGAGAATCGGTGCCCGTTGAGCGCCAGCCTGGCGAAAAAGTCCCTGCGGGCAGCCTGTGCGTCGATCGTCTTGCTCGTCTGGAAGTCGCCTCCGCACCCGGCAACAGCGCTATTGACCGCATTCTGCAACTGATCGAAGAAGCCGACGAGCGCCGCGCGCCGATCGAGCGTTTCCTCGATACCTTCAGCCGTTACTACACCCCGATTATCATGCTGCTTTCGCTGCTGGTCATTATCATTCCGCCGCTGGCGATGGGGCTTTCGTGGGAAACATGGATTTATCGTGGCCTGACGTTACTGCTGATCGGCTGCCCGTGTGCGCTGGTGATTTCGACGCCTGCGGCGATTACGTCCGGACTGGCGGCAGCCACGCGTCAGGGTGCGTTAATCAAAGGCGGTGCAGCGCTGGAACAACTGGCGCTGATCGAAACCGTGGCGCTGGATAAAACCGGCACGCTCACCGAAGGTAAACCGGAGGTCACCGGCGTGTTGGTGCTGAACGGCGCCAGCGAAGGCGAAGTGCTAAGCCTCGCCGCTGCGGTCGAAGAAGGTTCACATCACCCGCTGGCTCAGGCGATTTTAGCCCGCGCGAAAGCCCATAATCCGCTGCCAATCACCGCACAGGATCGCCGGGCACTGGCGGGTTCCGGCGTGGAAGGGATTGTCTCCGGCAGAAAGATTCAGGTGCTGGCACCGAAACGCGTGGAAGAAAGCGCGCTGAGTGCGGACGCCACAACGCAAATCGCCGGGTGGGAATCCGCCGGTAAAACTGTGGTCGTGGTAATGCAGGACGCGCAGGCTATCGGTCTGGTCGCGATGCAGGATCGCCTGCGCGATGATGCCATCGACGCGTTGCGCAGTCTGAAAGCGCTCGGCGTATCGGCAGTGATGCTGACCGGCGATAATCCGCGTGCGGCCAAAACTATTGCTGACCGGCTGGGCATCGATTTTCGTGCCGGTTTATTGCCTGCCGATAAAGTCTCTGCGGTCACTGAGCTGAACGCAGTGAAACCGGTGGCGATGGTCGGCGACGGCATCAACGATGCGCCGGCGATGAAAGCCGCAACAATCGGAATTGCGATGGGCAGCGGCACCGACGTGGCGCTGGAAACCGCCGATGCTGCGCTGACGCACAACCGCCTGAGCGGGCTGGCGCAGATGATCAGCCTGTCGCGCGCCACGCGGGCGAACATCCGTCAGAACATCACCATCGCGCTGGGGCTGAAGGCAATTTTTCTGGTCACCACCATTATGGGGCTGACCGGCCTGTGGCTGGCGGTGCTGGCAGATTCGGGCGCAACGGCACTCGTCACTGCCAACGCCCTGAGACTGTTGCGCAATAAATCGCGCTGAGGATTATGGGCGGGTCTCGCTGATCCGCCCTTTGCACAGCAGATAACGGTAAGGCAGGCTGTCGGTATCAGACGCTAACAACGTGTGTTCCATAAAGCGGCAGAAGCCAGGAATATCGCGGGTGGTTGCCGGATCATCGGCGACGATCAGCAATGTTTCACCGTCTTTCATGGTGCGTACTGCTTTACGAACCATCATTACAGGTTCCGGGCAACGCAGGCCCAGTGCATCAAGCTGATGGTCCGGGTTGATAAAGGGATCGGTCATTTCGTTTCTCAACATTTTCAGCGGCAATGCGCGATTGTACGGTAATGGGCCACAGTTTAACCCGCTGGTTTTCTCACGCAACCTGCGCAAACCGTTGCGCTATAATTAACCACCGGATCTGTTGCGCAAACGGTGCGCAACAGATACTATGCGCGCCGCACCGGAAATACCGGTGTGAAAGAAAAGACACTCTTGGGTTCCCTCACCCCAATTCACTAAAAAGGTCACATCATGTATTCCTTTACTGCTCAACAGCGGTTTTCCGCGTTGATATGGCTATCGCTTTTTCACATCGCCATCATTACCTCCAGTAATTATCTGGTTCAGTTACCCGTATCCATTTTTGGTTTCCACACCACCTGGGGCGCATTCACATTTCCGTTTATTTTTCTGGCCACCGATCTGACCGTGCGAATTTTCGGCGCACCGCTGGCGCGACGGATTATTCTTTCCGTGATGGTACCTGCACTGGCTATTTCCTACGTGATTTCCGCCCTGTTCTTTGAAGCGCAGTGGCAGGGCGTCGGCGCACTCAGCAGCCTGAACATCATGGTGGCACGCATTGCGACCGCAAGCTTTATGGCGTATGTGCTGGGGCAAATTCTCGACGTTCACGTCTTCAACCGCCTGCGCCAGAACCGCCGCTGGTGGATAGCACCGGTCGCCTCGATGTTTCTGGGAAATATCAGCGATACGCTGTCGTTCTTCTTCATCGCGTTCTACAAAAGCACCGACGCTTTTATGGCCGAACACTGGGTGGAAATCGCGCTGGTGGATTACACGTTCAAAGTGCTGATCTGTCTGGTGTTCTTCCTGCCGATGTACGGCGTACTGCTGAACATGCTGCTTAAGAGTCTGTCCGCTCAGGGAAATCACACTCCGTCGGCCATGCGTGCGCACTAGCGGCTAACAAGGGGCTTTCGCCCCTTTTCAGATCCGCCTTCCCCAAAACAAAAATCGCGCCATAATCTGACTTGCATTTGCGGCGTGAATAGGTTGCCATAAGGCCGTTAAGTCAACATCTAAGCCTGATAAACAGGCCACTTAAGGAAGACCGATGCGTAACTTCGCTAAAATGATGGGAATGGCAGTACTGGTCGCCGGTCTGGCGGCGTGTGACGGTAAAACTACTGACGCACCGGCAGCGGATAAAGCAGCAGCCGCGGCGACAACCACCGCGCCAGTCAGCCTGCTGGATGGAAAAGTCACCTTCTCCCTGCCGCAGGGAATGAGCGACCAGAGCGGTAAGCTGGGCACTCAGGCAAACAATATGCACGTGTACGCCGACAGCACCGGTCAGAAAGCGGTGATTGTGATCCTCGGAGATAACACTACCGAATCGCTGGAAACGCTAACTGCCCGTTTGCAGGATCAGCAAAAAGCCCGCGATACCAACCTGCAAGTCGTGACGAATAAATCGATTCAGGTTAACGGCCAGACGATGCAACAGTACGACAGCGTGATCACCTCTGCCGGTCAGAAAGCTTATTCGTCTATCGTGCTGGGCAAAGTAGACAGCCATCTGCTGACGCTGCAAATTACCCTGCCGGCTGACAATCAGCAACAGGCGCAGGCGGATGCTGAAGCTATTATTAATACCCTGAAAGTTCAGTAATCTTTGCTTTCAGCGGCACTCTCAGGCGGAGCTTTGGCTCCGCTTTTTTGTTGCTGATCTGCCAGGTTTGGCACCTCAACGCGTTGCCCACACCGTTGAAATGGGTTTTTTCGCTCACATTCGAAGGGAAACGCGCGCGATCACGTTAACGGCCGGGATACCCATCAAAAATGTGATTCAACCACAGATTCCGCCCTTCTGACGTTTCATTTTGTTACTCAATATCGCAAAATCCGCCTCCTTAGTCATAAAACTGTAACAATTCTGTCATCTATCACAGTTCATAGGCGCTCTGCCCGTTAGCATGATGTTCGTTTTGGAACATAACGGCACTGCCCTTTGTCAGTGGCTCATGATGAGTCAGACCTGATTTATGCCATTGGAGGCATGTATGCTCAGTATCTTCAAACCCGCGCCACACAAAGCGCCCGTGGATGAAAGCCACGTCGATCCGCTCTACCGCCGTCTCCGCTGGCAAATCTTCATGGGGATTTTCTTCGGTTACGCGGCTTACTATCTGGTGCGCAAAAACTTCGCACTGGCCATGCCTTATCTCATCGACCAGGGCTTTTCGCGCGGCGATCTGGGTTTTGCGCTTTCCGGGATTTCCATCGCTTACGGTATCTCGAAATTCATTATGGGTTCGGTCTCTGACCGCTCTAATCCGCGCGTCTTCCTGCCTGCGGGCCTGATCCTCGCCGCCGCTGTCATGTTGTTTATGGGATTTGTGCCATGGGCAACCTCCAGCATCGCCATCATGTTCGTGCTGTTGTTCCTGTGCGGATGGTTTCAGGGCATGGGCTGGCCGCCGTGCGGACGCACCATGGTTCACTGGTGGTCACAGAAGGAGCGCGGCGGAATTGTCTCGGTGTGGAACTGCGCGCATAACGTCGGCGGCGGCATTCCTCCGTTGCTGTTCCTGCTGGGGATGGCGTGGTTTAACGACTGGCATGCGGCGCTGTATATGCCCGCTTTCGGCGCGATCCTGCTGGCGGTGTTTGCCTTCATGGCTATGCGCGATACTCCGCAGTCCTGCGGTCTGCCGCCTATCGAAGAATACAAAAACGATTATCCGCCGGATTACGTGAAAGAATCCGCCGAGCAGGAGCTGACGGCGAAGCAGATCTTCATGCAATACATTTTGCCGAACAAACTGCTGTGGTACATCGCGCTGGCGAACGTGTTTGTTTACCTGCTGCGCTACGGCATTCTCGACTGGTCGCCGACCTACCTGAAAGAAGTGAAGCACTTCGCGTTGGATAAATCCTCGTGGGCGTATTTCCTGTATGAATATGCGGGTATACCGGGGACGCTGCTGTGCGGCTGGATGTCTGACAAAGTGTTCAAAGGCAACCGCGGCGCGACCGGCGTGTTCTTCATGGTGCTGGTGACCATCGCGACTGTTGTTTACTGGCTGAACCCGGTCGGCAATCCGGGCATTGATATGGCCTGTATGATCACTATTGGCTTCCTGATCTACGGCCCGGTAATGCTGATTGGCTTACATGCTCTGGAACTGGCACCGAAGAAAGCGGCGGGTACGGCGGCGGGCTTTACCGGATTGTTTGGTTATCTGGGCGGCTCGGTTGCGGCAAGTGCCATCGTTGGTTACACCGTGGATTACTTCGGCTGGGATGGCGGCTTTATCGTGATGATTGCCGGATGTGTGCTGGCGGTTCTGCTGCTGGTATTAACCATGCTCAGTGAGAATAAGCACAAAGCGCAACTGGCGAAAAATGCCTGATTCCTACTGATATGACACATAGCAAAAAGGCACCAACGGTGCCTTTTTCATTTACTGATCAACGTACTTCACAGTCTGAATTATTCCGACAGATACATTTTGCGCAGATAATGCGGCACCGCATCGTCGGCGTTAGAACCGATGATTTCCGCATCCGGCATCGCTGCTTTCAGGCGCGGCAGAGAGCCGCTCATCAGACAGCCTTTTCCGGCCATGCTCAGCATCTCAAGGTCATTGAGACCATCGCCAAAGGCGATACAATCTTTCAGCGTGTAACCCATCAGTTTCGACACGTATTCCAGCGCATGTCCTTTCGATACGCCGCCCGCCATGACTTCCAGACAGACCGGCAGCGAGAAGCTGACGTTTACACGATCGCCCCAGCGTGCGTTGATCGCTTCTTCCAGTGGCAGCAGTTTCTCGTGATCTTCGCAGGTGAAATAGACTTTGCAGATGCCGTCGGTTTCCAGCAGACCCGGCTCGTACAGCTTGTATTTGAACACGGATTCGCGGAAGAAATCGTCCTGATCGGCGCGGTCACGGTTCATGTACCAGTCGTCGTTACGGTAAACGTTGGTCAAAATATCCGGATTATTGTGCATGATGCCGAACAGATCGCGGGCAATATCTTCGTCCAGATTGTGGGAGAAAATCAGCTCACCGTCGGTGTTATGCACGCGCGCACCGTTCGAGGTGATCATATAAGCGCTGATTTCCAGATTGTCACGCATCTGCGCGACATCGATATGGTGACGCCCGGTGGCGAACACAAAATGCACATCGCGCTGCGTGAGCAGCTTGAGCGTCTCTTTCGCGAACGGGCTCAGGGTATGGTCAGGTGATAGCAGTGTGCCATCTAAATCGGAAGCAACAACATGGTACATAGCGTAGGTTCTAACCTCTGATGGAGTTGTGCGCGGCGTACCGCGGATTAATGCTGTCGCGCAAAAAAGCGCATGATAGCGTCCAGCGCCTGTGCCCGAAGGTCGTCCCGCTCGAACAGGATCTCATGGCGCGCGCCTTCAATGACCAGCGGTTTATCCCCTTCACAAGGGTGACCCGCAACGGCCATGGCCTGACAAAAAGCAAGATGAGACCGGTTATCGACTACACGGTCTTCGCTTGCCTGCAATAAAAGGACGGGCGTAGTGATTTTCTCGGCTTCTTTCAGGATATGCATCCCGGCGTCGATACCTTCACGCACCCAGTGATACGTTGGTCCGCCGACCTGCAGCTCCGGATAATCGGCGTAGTAGCGCAGATTACGGCGATAACGTTCGCGACTGTGGGTCAGACGATTGACCACAAACGGCAAAGGCCGCCAGTGACCGGTGCCGAGCGCATAACCGTCGCGACGTACCGGACGGTTTTCCGCCCAGTTAAGGATCCGGCGGGATATCCAGCCCGGCATCGGCAGATAAATGCCGGTCATCGGGGCCAGCAATGCCGCCGCGTCGAAACTTTGCGGATTTTTGGCCAGATACAGTGCCAGGATCGCACCGCCCATCGAGTGTGCCAGCGCGAACTTTTTCGCGTACTGACGGGGCGCAATCTCAAGCTGATAAAAGCGCTCGAAATCTTCAACGTAATCATCGAAGTGCTGTACGTGACCGCAGTGCGGATCGTCAAGCATCCTGCCGGAACGTCCCTGCCCGCGATGATCGACAATCATCACATCATAACCACAGTGGAATAAATCGTAGGCTACTTCGGGGTATTTTACGTAACTTTCGATACGGCCCGGTGACACCATGATGACTTTATCATGATCGGGGGAACAGAACCGGACGTAGCGGATCGGTACATCGTCTACACCGTTAAACTCACCTTCCTCACGCGTACGCCAGAAATCGAGCAGCGGCCCGGTCGCAAAGGCGGAAAACTCCTTTTCACGTGTTAACCACCTTGCGTAATTCGCAGACATTCAATTGATCCAAAATTGTTAGGCGCAGAGGAGAAAAGTGTTATTTGTGAGCTATAGCACAACTATAAACAATGGCGTATTGTGCCATAAAACAACATAAAACGTATTCAGGGAGTCTCGCAATGACACTGGACTGGTGGTTAACCTACCTGCTCACTACTTCTATCTTAAGTCTGTCCCCGGGTTCTGGCGCAATTAATACGATGAGCACCGGCATCAGTCACGGCTATCGCGGCGCGGTGGCATCGATTGCCGGGCTCCAGCTGGGGTTGTCTATCCACATCGTGCTGGTGGGTATCGGTCTTGGCGCGCTGATTTCGCAATCGCTGCTGGCGTTTGAGATGCTGAAATGGCTGGGGGCGGCGTATCTAATCTGGCTGGGTATCTGCCAGTGGCGCTCTGCCGGGGCGATTGACCTGAACGCGCTGGCCAGCAGCATGCCGCGCCGTCGCCTGTTCAAACGCGCCATTCTGGTGAACCTCACCAATCCCAAAAGCATCGTCTTTCTGGCCGCGCTGTTCCCGCAGTTTATCATTCCTCACCAGCCGCAGGCTGCACAATACGTGGTGTTGGGCGTGACGACCGTGGTGGTCGATATCATCGTGATGATCGGTTACGCCACGCTGGCAACACGCATCGCGGGCTGGGTAAAAGCCCCGAAACAAATGCAACTGCTGAACCGGATTTTCGGCTCGCTGTTTATGCTGGTAGGGGTATTGCTGGCGAGTGCGCGGAAGGTTTAATTTCTCAGAATGCAAAAAGGGTCCGCTATTTAGCCGGACCCTTTTTTATGCGCGCAATGTTCTGATCAGCGATTCACAATTAACGCGATACCGAATCCGGCAAATACCACGCCCGCTACGCCATCGATCCATTTGGCTAAACGCTGATAGCCGCGACGCATCTTCGGCAGCGCAAAGACCATGGCGACTAAAGAGAACCAGGCCAGGGTTTCAATCACGATTAACAGGAATATGGCTGAACGCTCGCCGCCGCTGACGCTGTCGCCCACGAACATCGAGAACACGCTGCCGAAGTAGACGACGGCTTTCGGGTTGGACAGATTGGTCAGCAGCCCGCGCATAAAGGTGCGACCACGGGCAGGTAATGCGACGGACACGTCGGCTTCAGTGCCACCGTCCTGCTTTTTAGAACGAGCGGATTTCAGCAACTGCCAGCCCATCCAGCACAGATACAGGCCACCGCCGATGGTAATAATCTGATGCAGCCATGCCATTTTTTGCAGGATCAGATGCAGACCCATCAGCGCCACGGCGGCCCACACGGCAACACCCAGCGTAATGCCAATAACACCCATCATCGCTTCTTTGCGCGAGCGGCTGGCCGCTGTCTGCGAGACAAAGAAGAAGTCCGGACCAGGACTCGCCAGTGCGATCATATGTACCATCGCAACCATCAGAAACAGCGTCAGCATGATTAACTCTCTGTGTTATGTGTAGGTAGTAGAATCTGTTAGTCGTCGCCGTTATCAATATGATCGCGGATCATCGCCATAAACGGTCGCCCGAATTTCTCCAGCTTACGCTGGCCGACGCCGGTGATATCCAGCAAATCGCTTGGGCTTATCGGCAGATGTTCGGCCATTTCCAGCAGCGTTGTGTCGTTAAACACCACGTACGGTGGCACATTGTTGTCATCGGCCAGCGACTTACGCAGCTTGCGCAGTTTGGCAAATAGCTTGTGATCGTAATTGCCGCCGTAAGTTTTCTGGCGGGACGGGCTTTTAATCTTCAGCGTCTGAATACGTGGCACCGCCAGCTGCAAAGGGATTTCTCCGCGCAGTACCGGACGCGCCGCTTCGGTCAGCTGTAATGCCGAATGCATGGCGATATTTTGCATAATCAGCCCGAGGTGGATCAGCTGGCGTACCACGCTGGTCCAGTGTTCGTTGCTGTGTTCTTTACCGATGCCGTAGACGGTCAGTTTGTCATGCCCGTATTCGCGTATACGCTGATTATTCGAACCGCGCAGCACGTCGACCACGTAACCTAAACCAAAACGTTGTCCGACGCGCGCGACCACTGACAACGCTTTTTGCGCGTCCAGCAGGCCATCGTAGCGTTTTGGCGGATCAAGACAAACGTCGCAGTTACCGCAGGCGTTCTGTTTGCCTTCGCCGAAGTAGTTCAGCAGCACCAGACGGCGGCAGGTTTGCGCTTCCGCGAAAGCGTTCATCGCATTCAGTTTGTGACGCTCAACGTCCTGCTGCGCACCAGCAGGCTTCTCTTCCAGACAGCGGCGTAACCACGCCATATCGGCCGGATCGTAGAGCAGCACCGCTTCGGCAGGCAGGCCATCACGCCCGGCGCGACCCGTTTCCTGATAGTAGGACTCGATGGTGCGCGGAATATCAAAGTGAACCACAAAACGCACGTTGGGCTTGTTAATGCCCATTCCGAACGCCACGGTGGCGACTACAATTTGCAAATCATCGCGCTGGAAACCTTCCTGCACGCGGGCGCGGGTGTCGTTGTCCAGACCGGCGTGATAAGCCCCGACGCTCAGACCACGGCTTTGCAGGCGCGCGGCGGTGTCTTCAACTTTCGCACGGCTGTTGCAGTAAATAATGCCACTTTTACCGCGCTGGTCTTGCACGAAACGAATCAGCTGATCGAGCGGTTTAAACTTCTCCACCAGCGTGTAACGGATATTGGGACGATCAAAACTGCTGACCTGAATCAGCGGATCGTTAAGCTCCAGCAGACGGACGATGTCGTTGCGGGTGGCTTCATCGGCGGTGGCCGTCAGCGCGATCACCGGCAGTTGCGGATAACGCAGTTTGAGCTGGCCGAGCGCACGGTATTCCGGGCGGAAATCGTGGCCCCATTGGGAAATACAGTGAGCTTCATCGACGGCAAGCATTGCCGGATTCCACTGTTGTAGCTGCTCGAGGAAATCGCCCAGCATCAGGCGTTCCGGCGCGATATACAGCATTTTGATGCGGCCGGTACGGCAGCCCGCCATCACTTCCTGTTGTTGCTCACGGGTCTGGGTCGAGTTCAGGCAACCGGCTTCAACACCCGCCGCCATCAGTTGGTCGACCTGATCTTTCATCAGGGAGATAAGCGGTGAAACCACCAGCGTCAGGCCGTCCATCACCAGCGCAGGGATTTGATAGCACAGCGACTTACCGCCGCCGGTCGGCATCACCACCAGACAATCCCGGCCAGAAATGGCGGTATTGATGATCGTTTGCTGACCCGGTCTGAATTGCTGATAGCCGAAGGTATCGCGTAATACCTGATGAGCCAGCTCTTCTTTATTTATCACTGCCGCCGTAGACACTCAATTCCCCAACTGTTCAAACCACCCGGCTAAGCCCTAAAGCCACCGGGGCTGTACTGCTACACTATTATATACCCTCAATAATTCGGGCTGCAGGAAGGCGGCAAGTGAGGGCATCCCGATGAACTTACCTGAGTAAGTGATCCGGGGGACCCGGCGCAGCCAACGCATCTGCAACCTGAAGTATGACGGGTATTACATCATATCGTTAAGCATGATACCCACACCCACGCGAGTTTGCTTGTGGTTGTAGTCAATCAATGACTCACCGTAACCACTGAACACCTGCGTGTAGAAGCGTACGTGCTTGGAAATCGGGTAGCTCCAGCCAGTGGTCGCGCCGCCGTAGCCGGTGTTCCAGTTGTAACGGCTTTCCACACTGAACACGCTGTCGCCCCACGCATAACCGACTTTCAGACGGTAATAACCCATGTATTTGGTGATATCGCGGTTATCATCATTTTCTTCACTTTCAGGAATGCGATACCACGGCTTGAGATCTACCTGCCAGTTGCCGTGCTGTGCCATAAAGCGCGCATAGACGCGGTTCCAGCTGCGCGACGTCGGATCTGAGCGACCGTTCGACTGGTGGCTCACGCCGTATTCAGCTTCACGCAGAGTCCAGCCCAGGAAGTCGTAATCCGTTGCCCACGCCAGGAAAAGCTGCGGTTCGTAGTTAGTTTCACGGAATGGTGAAGACTGCCCGCTGTTAGAAAGCTGCCAGAAGGATTTCTGCGTATAGGATGCACCGAGCACCGAGTTATCACCGGCAATGCCGCGCCACAGCGGGAAGGCCAGGCTCAGCTGGAAAGCGACTTCGTCATGGCGCGCTTTATTTGCCCAGTCATAAGACTGGATGGCTTTCTTGTTGATATTGCTGGTGTCGGTGTAAAGCAGGTAGTTCGATTCGTAAGGATAAAGCGTGAACGGGTTATCGTGATCCTCCAACATGCTGGCAATGATGCTGCCGCGTACTGCCGGCTTATCATGCACTTCCTGCACTGTTGCTTCTTCTGCATGTCCCAGCAATGGCAACGCCAACATAGTGGCCCCGACAGCCCAAGTTTTACGCATTTTTTCCTCACCCTATAGTGTTAAATGTTTTTTTCGAATTAATGGTTTGAAATAGCCAACTACCGGCCGGTCTTCAGAAACAAAGCAGAGCATTTTACACACATATACATTCACGCAAGAGTAATGAATAGATTTATCATGCACGAGGTGGAGTTCACTGCCCTTGGCACATAAAATCAACATTTCGTTAACCAATTGGGCGACTATAACGCTCAGTCGTTTGGATCAGGAAAACTTTCATGTCCGCGTCATCCCTCAGCCACGAAGCTGCCCTGCAGCTGATTGGCAATATTTTCGTTTATGACATGCCTTTTAACCGCGAACTCGGTCTGGAGCTTAAACGTCTCGACTGCGATTACGCGGAGCTGAAATTCGCTAATCAAACCAAACTGGTTGGCAACGCAGCACAAAAAATATTACACGGTGGTGTGATCGCCGCAGTGCTCGACGTCGCAGCCGGGCTGGTGTGCGTCACCAGTTCGTTAATCCGCCGCGACAAACCCGATCACCCATTGCTCGAAGCAGAAATGCGCCAGCGCCTGTCAAAAATGGGCACGGTTGATTTGCGTGTGGATTATCTGCGACCCGGTCGTGGCGAGTATTTCATCGCGTCAGCCAGCCTGATCCGCGCCGGAAATAAAGTCTCCGTCGCCCGCGTCGATCTGCACAATGACACCGGCGTACATATTGCGACAACGACAGCGACCTACATGGTTGGCTGAGGCGTCGAAAAAGAAATCATGCGACGTAAATCAGTTACACTCGCGACCTTTCATTCTTATTTACTTCAGGTACCCACATGGATGCACAACGTACCCGGCAAGGCGTCATTTTTGCCTTTATCGCCTATTTGATTTGGGGGATCGCTCCGGCGTATTTCAAGCTCATCAAAGAAGTGCCAGCCGATGAAATTCTTACCCATCGGGTCATCTGGTCGTTCTTCTTTATGTTAGTGCTGTTGTCCGTCAGTCGTAGCTGGGGTGACGTCCGGCGGGTACTCGCACAACCAAAGAAAGTCGGCATGTTACTCATCACCGCACTGTTTATCGGTGGGAATTGGCTGATTTTTATCTGGGCGATTAATAATAATCACATTCTCGAAGCCAGCCTTGGTTACTTTATCAGCCCGCTGGTGAATGTCGTGCTCGGCATGCTTTTTTTGCGCGAAAGATTCCGAAGTTTGCAGTGGCTGGCTGTGGTGCTGGCATTTGCCGGTGTGCTGATTCAGATCTGGATGTTTGGTTCAGTGCCGATCATCGGGCTGGGGCTGTCGCTCACGTTCGCTTTTTACGGCCTGCTGCGTAAGAAAATCGGTGTGGATTCTCAGACCGGTATGCTTATAGAAACCCTTTGGCTGCTGCCGCTGGCAGGCGTGTATCTGTTCTTTATCGCTAACAGCCCGACCAGCAATCTGTCAGCAAATCCATGGTCACTGGATTTACTGCTGATGGCGGCGGGGATCATCACTACCATTCCGCTGCTGTTCTTTACCGCAGCGGCGGCGCGGCTGAAGCTCTCGACGTTGGGATTTTTCCAGTATCTCGGCCCGACGCTGATGTTCCTGCTGGCGGTGGTGTTCTACGGCGAAACGGTGAATACCTCACAGCTCATCACCTTCGGCTTTATCTGGGCCGGTCTGCTGTGCTTTATCACTGACGCGCTTTACACGCAGGGCCGCTTGCGTCGTGGTGTGGCGGCAAAAGCATAACCGCAGCAAAAAGCCCCGTTCAGGGGCTTTTTTATTGTCTACGCAAAAAATTACAGCCAGTTTTTACGTTTGAAATACAGGTACGGCGCCAGCCCGGCGATGATCATCAGACCAATTGCGCCCGGATAACCAAATGCCCATTTCAACTCAGGCATGAATTCGAAGTTCATCCCGTAGCTCGATGCGACCAGCGTCGGCGGCAGGAACACCACGGACACGACCGAGAAGATCTTGATAATGCGGTTTTGCTCGATGTTGATAAAGCCCATCGCCGCCTGCATCAGGAAGTTCACTTTCTGGAACAGGGATTCGTTGTGTGGCAACAGGGATTCGATATCGCGTAACACTTCGCGCGCCTGCTCCAGCTGACCTGCCGGTAAGCGGGCTTTGCGCACCAGGAAGTTCAGCGCGCGCTGGGTATCCATCAGACACAAACGCACTTTCCAGCCGATATCTTCCAGCTCCGCCAGCGTAGACAGCGCGGCGTCATATTCGTCGCCCTGATGCCCTTCCATGATCACGCGGCTGAGTTTTTCCAGATCGCTGTAGATATTTTCGATTTCATCCGCCAGCTGTTCGATTTTGGTTTCGAACAAATCCAGCAGCAGCTCGTAAGCGTTACCATCGACCAGCGTCTGGTTTCTCGCGCGCATACGATAAAGCCGAAACGCCGGTAACTCGCGCTCGCGCAGGGTGTAGAGCCGACCTTCACGCACGGTAAATGCCACGGTGCTGTTGCCCGCGTGGTCTTCGGCATCTTCATAATAAAAGAAGGAGTGAATGTGCAGGCCGTCTTCGTCTTCGAAGAAACGTGCAGAGGCTTCGATGTCATCCAGTTCGGGACGCGTCGCCAGGCTTTGCCCTAATTCATGTTGAACGCGCTCGCGCTCTTGCTCATCAGGCTCGACCAAATCAACCCACAATGAGGTTTTGAGATCGTCTGCCTCGTCCAGCTCTAAACGGGATAAGCGGCTGTTTTCTAATTTAAAAGCACTCAGCATGTGCCCGTTCTCCCAAGAATGACAGAAAGTGGACAACGCGTTGAAGCACAGAAAATCACGAGGCGAAAAGAGTCACCGGCGTAATTCAGACCAAATTCAGATCCGACTCACAGCGACAGAACGGGGGTCGCTGACAACCACTAAGGCCATCAGCAAAGAGGAGGGCCTTAGAAGTGGTACCTAACGAACAGGTTATTGAGCCAGTATCTACTGGGTGTGTCCAAGGCGCAGTTCCTCATTGATAATAGTGCGCGCATGTTACGCCGAGAAGAAAAAGACTGTCAACCGCGAACAAATCTATTCCCGCAACATTTATGCATAAAATACAGTCGATGTTGGCAACCTTTGCCCGCTTATGTCAGAACCCTTTTTTGGCTACACTCAGGGGCCTGACTCCCTTTCTATTTCTGAAGCCAATAATGATTAAGCAGATTACCCAAGACACGCTGTGCGACCTGATCACTCAGGCCGCGCATTCACCGCGACTGCGCCAGAATCTGAACATCCACCCTGCCCCGGAAGATGAGGTACAACGTCTGGCGATCGCCATGGAACCGGGCACTTATGTGCGCATTCACCGCCACCCGCACACATGGGAAATGCTGACCGCGCTGCGTGGCCGTTTTCTGGTGCTGACGTACGACGAAAGCGGCAAAGTCACCGAACGCTTATGGCTCGGCGCAGAAACCAAACTGCTGGAAATCCCGGCCAACACCTGGCATAGCGTATTATCGCTCGATGAAGGTGGCGTGATTTTCGAAGTGAAACACGGGGCGTATCAGCCCGTTCAGGAACAGGATTACCTGCCCGGTACACCGCCAGAAGGCGACGAACGCGTGAAAGAAACGCTGGAATGGTATGCGAAAGCGGAAGTGGGTGAAACATTTAGCCTCTGATACTCTGTCGGGCAAGCGTCAGCGGCGCAGCGAGGTTGAGTCCGGCCAGCGCGGAGACACCGGAATGGACACGTAGTCCATGAGGATGTCGAGCACTGCCCGGACTCAAGATCGCAAGTAAGCTAGCTTGCGGCTTCGAGGCGAGCGTAGGCGGCAACCAGCCATTTGATCCCTTCCCCTGGGAACGCCACCTGAAGGCGGCTGTGTTCGCCGCTGCCTTCCATGTTCACGATGGTGCCTTCGCCGAATTTAGGATGCACGACGCGCTGGCCAAGTTTGAAGCCGGTATCGCTGACACTGGTTGGCGTGCCGACGCTGCGATTGCTCATCGGGCGCGAGACGTTAGCGCGCATTCGCACTTCTTCCACGCAGTCTTCCGGCAGCTCGCCGACAAAACGCGACGGCTTGTGCGAGACTTCTTTGCCATACAGACGACGGGTTTCAGCAAAGGTCAGCGTCAGTTTTTGCATCGCCCGCGTCACGCCAACATAGGCCAGACGGCGCTCCTCTTCCAGACGACCGCTTTCTTCCAGCGACATCTGGCTCGGGAACATGCCCTCTTCCATGCCGACGATAAACACCTGCGGGAATTCCAGCCCTTTCGCCGAGTGCAGCGTCATTAGCTGCGCGGCGTCCTGATTGGCGTCGGCCTGACCTTCGCCCGCTTCCAGTGCAGCATGTGACAGGAACGCCTGCAACGGCATCAGATCTTCGTCTTCGTCCTGATAGCTGAACTGGCGCGTTGCCGTCACCAGTTCCTCTAAGTTTTCGATTCGCGCCTGGCCTTTTTCACCCTTTTCCTGCTCATACATGATGAACAGGCCGGAATCTTTGATCACGCGGTCAGTCTGAACGTGCAGCGGCATATCGGCGGTTTCATGCGCCAGCGCATCCACCAGTTCAGTGAAACGTTGCAGCGAAGAGGCCGCGCGCCCCGCCAGCACTTTGTCCTGCAACAGCGCGCGCGTCGCCTGCCACATGGTCAGCTGACGGTCGCGGGCAGTGTGGCGAACCACGTCCAGCGTGCGGTCACCGATGCCGCGAGTCGGCGTATTCACCACGCGCTCAAAGGCGGCGTCGTCATTACGGTTAGCCATCAGACGCAGATATGCCAGCGCATCTTTGATTTCCTGACGATCGAAGAATCGTTGCCCGCCGTAGATGCGGTACGGCATCGCCATCTGCAATAACGCTTCTTCCAGCACGCGCGACTGGGCGTTGCTGCGATAGAGAATGGCGCAGTCTTTCAGCGCACCGCCGTTGTCCTGCCACGTTTTGATACGGTTCACCACAAAGCGCGATTCATCGAGCTCGTTAAAGGCGCAGTACAGGGAAATTTTTTCGCCCTCACCGTCTTCGGTCCACAGGTTTTTACCCATACGACCGCTGTTGTTCTCGATAAGCGAGTTGGCGGCTTTCAGAATGGTGCTGGTGGAGCGGTAATTTTGCTCTAAGCGGATGGTTTCCGCGTTCGGGAAATCCTTCAGGAAACGCTGGATATTCTCAACCTGCGCACCGCGCCAGCCGTAGATCGACTGGTCATCGTCGCCGACGATCATCACATTATTGTTGTCACCCGCCAGCAGACGGATCCACGCGTACTGAATGCTGTTGGTGTCCTGGAACTCGTCCACCATAAGGTTGGTAAAACGCTCGCGATAATGTTGCAGGATATGCGGCTTGTTCAGCCACAGCTCATGCGCGCGCAGTAACAGCTCGGCGAAATCCACCAGCCCGGCGCGGTCACAGGCTTCCTGATACGCCTGATAGATTCGCAGCCATGTGGCTTCAATCGGGTTGTTGTAGGTTTCGACGTGATGCGGGCGCAGACCTTCGTCTTTTTTGCCGTTGATGTACCACATCGCCTGACGCGGCGGCCACTGCTTATCGTCGATGTTCAACGCTTTAAGCAAACGCTTAATTAAGCGCAGCTGATCGTCGCTGTCGAGGATCTGAAAATCCTGCGGCAGTTTGGCGTCCAGATGGTGCGCGCGCAGTAAACGGTGCGCGAGCCCGTGGAAAGTACCGATCCACATGCCCCCCTGACTGGTGCCAATCAGCTGTTCGATGCGGTGACGCATTTCCGCCGCCGCTTTGTTGGTAAAAGTCACCGCCATGATGGAATACGGCGAGCAGTTTTCTACCGACAGCAGCCATGCGATACGATGCACCAGCACGCGGGTTTTGCCACTGCCTGCCCCGGCCAGCACCAACAGATTGCTGCGCGGCGCGGCCACGGCTTCACGTTGTTTTTCATTCAGGCTGTCGAGCAGGTCAGAAACGTCCATAGGCACCGTTTGTCAGGATGAGAAAAGCACTCCGGCGATGAATGCCGCCATGAACGCTTTTCTACTGTGAATTTATACAGAGTAATTGATGAGGGGATTATAGCAATGCTGTCAGCGATGCCAACTGCGAAATCTCAATATGCGGTAACAGGCGGGCATCACGGATATGCATCAGGTCGCCTTCACGCAGGTTTATCCAGCACGCCTGCATTCCGCAGGCCACGGAACCCGCGACGTCTGTCGTGAGATCGTCACCCACGTGCAGGATATTTTCCAGCGGGATGCCCAGCTTATTCGACGCCTTTTTATACATGTCGGCATAGGGCTTCGCGCGGCCGTGATCGCCCGCTCGCAAAGTGAACTGGAAATACTGCGCCAGCCCGCAGGCATGCGGATCGGCATTGCCGTTGGTGACGGCCACCAGCGGCCAGCGTTCTGCGAGGGCGGCCAGCGCATTATGATTTTCTTCCGGCACATAAATCTTACTGCGCCAGTAGGCGAAGGTTTCCATAGCGGCCTTCGTGCCCTGCTTTGCATCACTCTCACTCAGCCCGGCGCGGGTCATGGCGAGCAACACGGCCTGACGCCGCCATTCGGTAACGTCATGATAAATCTCGGTATCTTCTGCCAGCAATTCGGCGCGCATTAGCCGGATGGCGTCCGGCGACATCTCAGCCAGCGCGGGGTGAAAACCCTGAATAGACTTCAGCGTTTCGGAATCGGTACGGCGGATAACGTCATAATTGTCATACAGCGTGTCGTCTAAATCGAAAGTGATCGCTTCAATGCGTTTCAGCGGACGATAGAACTTCATCAGGATTTGCCTCGTTTTGCGCGGGGATGGGCGGCATCGTAAACCGTCGCCAAATGTTGAAAGTCGAGGTGGGTATAGATTTGGGTGGTGGACAGATTGGCGTGGCCCAGCAACTCCTGCACCGCACGCAGATCACCACTGGACTCCAGAACGTGTGTCGCAAAGGAGTGCCGCAACTTATGCGGATTGATATGGCTGTTCACACCCTGTTTTACGCCCCACTCGGCAAAGCGTTTTTGTACGTTGCGCGCTGAAATGCGGTTGCCCTGACTGGATAAAAACATCGCATCGTCCTGCGGGCCAAACTGCGGACGGTGCACCAGCCAGTGCTCCAGCCAGGTGACGGCGGTGCGGCCAATCGGCACCTGACGCTCTTTGCTGCCTTTACCCATGACGCGGACTTCGCCGGAGGCCATATCGACATGTTTGCAGTCGATACCGACCAGTTCCGATAAACGAATACCAGCGCCGTACATCACTTCCAGCATCGCGCGGTCACGCACTGAAAGCGGGTCGTCGAGATTGATTTCCAGCAGCTTGTTCACTTCATCAACATCGAGATTCTTTGGCAAATGCTTAGGTGAACGCGGCGTGGATATACCTTTAGCCGGATTGGCGCTCAGAACGCCCTGACGCACCAGCCAGTCGAGGAAACTGCGCAGCGAAGACATGCGAAGCGCCAGACTCGCCGGGCCTAAACCCGCGCGTTTGCTGCGCGCCAGCAGCATGCGGACTTTCGGCGCATCAAGCTGCTGCCAGTGGGAAATGCCGATTTCAGCAGCCATCTCGATCAGTGCGTCAAGCTGGCGGCTGTAGTTGGTTGAGGTCAGCGGACTGAGTTGACGCTCAACGTGCAGATAACGCAGAAACGCCTCGACTGCGGGATACAGGGGCGATTCAGTAGGCGTCATACCCGTTCTATCCAGCGTTCCAGTAAACCGGGTAGCATTTTTGCCAGCTGGTCGAGCAACACGGTGCCCATTCCCGGCTGATAGTGCTGCGGATCGCGGCTGCTGAAGATGAGAACGCCCAGTTCACCCTGCTCACCCATCAGCGATAACGCGACGGAACCGACGGCTTTCGCCTGCGGTAATAACAGCAGGAGTTCCGGGCCGTTCAGGCTGCCGAGATAATGCGGGGTTTCGCCCAGACGCTGAATGCGCATGGATTCAAACGCGCTGCGGCTGACCGCCAGATGGGTGAAATCCGACGGCGCACCGATGCGCCAGCTTTCACTGAACAGACGCACGTTCGCCCCTGCCAGACCGAGGCTGCGCGACCAGCGTTGCAGGCGGTTGAGCATATCCTGCAAACCACTGGCCGCGGCAAGCGTCGCCTGCAGCTCGATCATCCGTCCGAACAGAGATTCGTTGATCGACGCCTGTTCCATCAGCAGCGTAATTTCTTCTTCAAGCTGAGCAATCTGATGACGCTGACGCCCGAGTTGCCATTCAACCAGCGAGGTGCTGCCTTTCACCGGATGCGGTACGTGCAATTGCTCGACGCTGCGGGCATTGCGAATAAAGAAATCCGGGTTTTGCAGCAAATACTGCATCACGCTGTCGTCGTCGAGTGCTATCACCGGGTCAATCTGGTCATCAAGATTGTTCATAGATGAATAAATCCGTCGTAAACATGAGTGGCAGGTCCGGTCATATACAGCGGGTGACCCGGCCCTTGCCAGCGAATTTCGAGGCTGCCTCCCGGCAGTTCCACCTGTACTTCTTCTGCGAGTAATCCTTGCTGAATACCAATGGCGACGGCCGCACACGCGCCGCTTCCGCACGCCTGTGTTTCACCTGCACCACGCTCGTAAACGCGTAACTTGATGGTGTCCGGGCTGACTATCTGCATGAACCCGACGTTCACGCGCTCAGGGAAGCGTTCATGGCTTTCGAGGATCGGCCCGAGAATATCGACTTCGGCCGTCAGCACGTCATCAACCTGCAACACGCAATGCGGATTGCCCATTGAGACCACACCGCAAAATACTGTGCGCTCTTCGGCGCGCAGAATATAGGTCTTTTCCGGTTTCGCGGCACGGAAAGGCACCTGCTGCGGTTCAAAGACCGGTTCGCCCATGTTCACCTGCACGTCTTCATCTTCGGTGACCGTCAGCGTCATGCGACCTGTCTGCGTACTGACGCGGATATCGCGTTTGTTGGTCAGCCCTTTGATACGGACAAAACGGGCAAAACAGCGCGCGCCGTTGCCGCACTGCGCTACTTCACTGCCGTCGGCGTTGAAGATGCGGTAATGAAAGTCTAACTCAGGATCGTAAGGTGGCTCTACCACCAGCAGCTGGTCAAAACCCACGCCACGATGGCGATCGGACAAACGGCGGATCAACTCAGGGGAGAAATAGACATTTTGAGTCACGGCGTCAACAACCATAAAGTCGTTGCCCAGGCCGTGCATTTTGGAGAACTGCATAACTGACTCCGTTTACCGCTGGTCAAATCCAGTCGCGATGATCCCTTAATGATGCGGACCCGGCAGAAACCCGCCGGAACCTCAGCCCGAGGGCTGATTAATCTCTGGAATTCGTCGAGAGATCTTCTGGTGATACGCCTTTTTGCTGCGATGAACCGTCATTACTGGTGCCCGGAACCTGACTGGTTTTCTGCGTGGAAGATTTATCCGCAGGCGGAAAATATAACGGCCCTTTCAGTCCGCAACCGGAGAGAGAAAATAATATCGTCGCGGCCAGAGACCAGCGTAAAGCGTTTTTCATTTTATGAATGCCTGTAATTCATGCGACCAAGCTCTCTATAATCGCAGGTGGATCATGAAAAGCAACAGGAATCGATAAAACCCGCAGGCACATTTTCAGGAGTGAAAGGGAAGGAAAGCCAGATAATCTGCCGCATGCAGGCGATGCAGAACCTTTTTCTAATGGAGCTGGAATTGCTGTGTCAGCCGGGAAGGTTCGATCTCGCTTTCTGGCAGCGTGGCGCAGACGGCAGATAACGCATTGCTGCGAAAAGGGATCACCTGAATACGATCATCAAGGGACACTATCTGATAGAACTGCGGCAGGTTGAAGTTGATGAAGCTTGAGCCGTATGTGAAACGGTCGTGCGAGGAAGAATAGAATCGGCTGACGTCACGCACCAGATCTTCTTTACTGCCTTCGCAATGGTGGTACACCTCAACACGGTTCGACTCATCGAGAATATAGATGTTAAAACCGATCTCATCCGCGCTGTCTTCAAAGAAGAACTGAATAATCCCTTCGCTGGCGTAGCCGTCAATCACCGCAGGCAGGTGCGCCTGATCGGTCTGCAATTTCACCGACAAACCGTGCAGTTTGTTATTGGAAATTGCGCCGTAAAATTCGATAGCATTTTCCAGCTTCTGCACTGACACGCTCAGGCGTTCGAAGAACAGACCCCAGGTTTGTCCGGCAACGCGCACGGCTTTGAAACGACCCGGTTCGAGGCGTTTACTCGACAGACGCAGCTCGATGCACTCGGTCACCAGCTGCTGAATACGCGTGCGGATAAGGCCGCGTAAGTGCTGGCTGTAGCAGAACACTTCTACCGACTCCGGCGGCGCGGCGTCCTGATGCATTTTGCCCAGAATGGTTTTCAGCGCTTCCAGCACCGCCTGCTCGCCGCTGAAATGCAGCGTACGCACTTCGTTCCACGAGTTGCGATACAGCAGATCGATACTGCCGACCATGCATTCCTGATTCTGCCCGAAGCTGAACACATCCAGCTTACGGAAATCAAAATGCACCACCTGATTACGGAAGGCGGCGGTCGGATCATGTTCGAGATTGACGATGATCGCCAGATGACGGATTTCACACGGGCTGTACAACGCTTTTGGCGTCGGTGCTGCTAAACGCAGCGGGAAGTTGTGCGAGACGTCCGCCACCAGCTCGCGCAGTTTGGCAATGTCGCACAGACCACCACTTTTGATGTGCAGGCGCGTGGTGGAAGTCAGTAAACCGTTGAAATACGCCCAGGCCACCAATTTATTGAGGTAGCGGTTATATTCCAGCGGCTGATGGCTGACGATCGATTCCATCGACGGTGACTGGTTATACAGATACCAGCCGGTGCGGTTGGCGCGGCCAATCGGCACATGGATAAAGGTTAAGTCGTTCTCTGACAGGTCAGGCGAGATCTGCGGGTTCACGAGTGTGACTTTGCCCGGCAGCGCTTCGAAAGCGGCGTACAACTTACGGGTCAGCACGCCAATATCCTGCGGGCTGGCGCTGACGCTTAAATTGTTGCGACGGGCAAAGCGGATCAGGTTGCGATAGCTCTGCATCATGGCATCGAGCAGTTCGTTATGCGCTTCGCGCACGCGCTCGATTTTCCAGTTAGCACGGTTATCGAGCATCACCAGACGCTCTTCGTCCCAGCCCCATTCGGCCACCAGCTGGCTGAGAATTTCACGACGCCAGCCGACTGATGCTCGTGCGCGGGAAAGTTTTTCACAGACTTTGAGATAGAAACATCGGCGGACTAAATCAAGGCGGGTAGTATCTTCAATCTGGGTCAGGTAGCGGGTCACGCGGTCGAGCATCATACAATAGGAATCAAGACCGAAGTTTACGATCTCGCCCTGATGCAGACGCTGTTTAATGTCCATGGCCAGTAACTGGGTTTTTGGATATTCCCACGAATAGGCTTCCAGCAGCAGCGTTTTGAGCACGGCCTTGTAAGGCGAATCGATGCTTTTATACAGCTGCCACAGACTGGCACCAAAATACTCTTCCGCCGACAGTGTGCTGAGCCCGCCGAGATCGAGCCACTCGTTTGGCGTCAGAGAACCCTGCGCATACAAAGAAAGCACATATTCATCGTAATGCGCTTCTTCTTCACCCGGCACCATATTCCAAAGAATACGCTTGCCGCCCATCCGCACAGCCGTCCGGTAGAATTCGTCGAGTAATAAGATGTACTGCGTGGAACCGCAGTCTTCCCCACCCAGGCTGCCGCTTTCGTTGTGACGGAAACGGTTTTCGTCGATCAGGAAGAAGCTGACTTCCACGCCCAGCGACGCGGCCCATTTTTCCAACAGGCTGCATTTTTCCTGTAAGCGGTTGCGTTCTTCATTATCAAGCCAGGACTGATGGCAGACCCAGATATCCAGGTCGGAGCTCTGGCTTTGGCCGATTGACGAGGTACTACCCATCGAATAGACGCCGGTTATCGGCAATTCGCCCTTCGCCATAGGCTCAAGCGCGCTGCCCCATTTGTCTTCGAGGTCGGCCAGATAGGTTTTTTGCGATTCATCAGGCGTGAAGAGGCAGATACCATGCGGAACCTTACCTTCAAGGTATCCCGGTATCAGAGGGTGATGATGATGTAAAAAGACGGGAAGCAACGTGTAGACCTGTTGAAACGCAGGCCCCATTGCCGCCAGTGCACGATCGACTCGTAACTGGTTGATCGCATCCAATCTTTGCTTCAGTGTCTCGATGTAGAGGTACAAGACGTTTCGCCTGATTATACAGTGTTTGGAAAGAACCCCGTTCCAAATCCGCCATTTATCGTGATGCTTATGCTTTGAACAACCGCGATTGTGCAAATAGTTGACGAATTATTGCTGGAAACGTGATCAATTTAACACCTTGCTGATTGACCGTAAAGAAAGTAACGCACCACAATTACTCTTCCGCTTCTCTCGATTTTACCGTTTGCTGTCAAACAGAACAAATCTCCTTTACGCCCGTTACCCTTCTTTTGCGAATGGCTTCTTACGCTGACAGCTTTCTATTGTCAGTGGTAGGATGGTCACAGAGACAGATAAACGGTAACAAACATGTTAGACAAAATCATTCGAATTGCCACCCGCCAGAGCCCGCTGGCTTTGTGGCAGGCACAATATGTTCAAAGCCAGTTAATGGCTTGTCACCCCGGTTTGCAGGTCGAACTGGTTCCGATGGTCACCAAGGGCGATATCATTTTAGATACCCCGCTGGCCAAAGTGGGTGGCAAAGGGTTGTTTGTGAAAGAACTTGAGCTGGCGATGCTCGATGGTCGTGCGGATATCGCGGTACATTCTATGAAAGATGTGCCGGTCGAGTTCCCGGAAGGTCTGGGGCTGGTGACGATTTGTGAACGCGAGGACCCGCGCGACGCGTTCGTCTCCAATCACTACGCTTCTCTGGCAGAATTGCCGCACGGCAGCGTGGTCGGTACATCCAGTCTGCGCCGTCAGTGCCAGTTGCGTCAGCAGCGACCTGATCTGCAAATACGCGATCTGCGCGGTAACGTTGGCACCCGTTTATCGAAGCTTGATAACGGCGATTATGATGCCATTATTCTGGCAGTTGCTGGCCTGAAACGTCTGGGGCTCGACAGCCGCATCCGTGCAGCGCTGACCCCGGAAGAGTGCCTGCCCGCAGTCGGACAAGGTGCCGTCGGCATCGAATGTCGTCTCGACGATCATCACACCCGCGAATTACTTGCCCCACTGGCGCACCGTGAAACCACACTGCGCGTTCAGGCAGAACGTGCCATGAACATGCGCCTCGAAGGCGGATGTCAGGTGCCGATCGGCAGTTACGCTGAACTTGAAGGCGACCAGCTGTGGCTGCGTGCGCTGGTTGGCGCACCGGACGGCAGTCAGATGGTCTGCGGCGAACGCCGTGGCCCGGCGGCCAGTGCCGAAAGCATGGGCATCAGTCTGGCCGATGAGCTGCTGGCGAACGGCGCACGTGAAATTCTGCAAGAGGTCTATCAGGGGAACGCACCAAAATGACCATTCTGGTTACCCGTCCTTCTCCGGCAGGAGAAACGCTGGTCAGCCGGCTGCGCGCTCTGGGTCGGGTCGCCTTCCATTCCCCGCTGATTGAATTTGCGCCGGGGAACCAACTCGCTATGCTGCCGAACCTGCTATCCTCTTTAGATCAGCAGGATCTGGTGTTTGTCCTGTCACAACATGCCGTGAACTACGCCGATCGCGCATTGCGTCAGTCCGCCACACGCTGGCCGGGCAATGTGAATTATTACGCGATTGGCCGCACCACCGGCCTGCTGTTTCATCGTGCAAGCAGTCTGCCGGTTCTCTATCCACAGGATGGCGAAACCAGTGAGATGTTGCTGAACCTTCCGTCTTTGCAGCGTATTCAGGGCAAGAAAGCCCTGATTTTGCGCGGCAACGGCGGACGCGAAAAACTGGCGGAAACGCTGGCTGAACGCGGCGTTGAAGTGTCGTACTGCGAGTGTTATCAGCGCAGCCCGATCCACTACGACGCCAGCGAGCAAAGTGCCGTATGGCAACGCGCCGGTGTGGATACGCTGGTGGTCACCAGCGGTGAAATGCTGCAACAGTTGTATACGTTAGTCCCTGATTATTACCGGCATTCATGGTTACTGCGCTGTAGCCTGGTGGTGGTCAGCGAACGTTTGGCAACCCTCGCCCGCCAGCTCGGCTGGAGCGCTATTCGGGTTGCCGAGAATGCAGACAATGATGCGCTGATTCGCGCATTACAATTACCTGACTAAGGGAAGTGCCAAAATGACGGAACAAAAAAATCCTTCCGCTCCGGATGATGAAATTGTTATCGCCCCGGCGGTTGAGAGCCCCCAGCCAGATGCTTTTGAACGGGATCAGGAGCTGAAAACCCTGCGTAAAAAGCAGCGTACCGCGCCCGTCCTGGGCGCTATCGCCATTGTGTTAGTGATCGCGCTCGGCGCGGGTCTTTACTATCACGGCCACCAGCAGGCGCTGGCTCAGGCCGCCTCGGATGAATCACTTTCTGAACAACTCGACAGCCTGCAAAAAAGTCAGCAACAGGATAAACAGCAAATCGCTAACCTGCTTGCTCAGCAGGAGAAAACCCAGCAGGCCGCCGATCGCCAGCAGGCGTCGTTTGGCCGTCAGCTGAACGAACTGCAGGATAAAGTCGCCAGCATTTCCGGCAGCGATGCCAAAACCTGGTTACTGGCTCAGGCCGATTATCTGGTGAAACTGGCGGGCCGCAAGCTGTGGAGCGATCAGGATGTCACTACCGCCGCGGCGTTGCTGAAAAGCGCCGACGCCAGCCTGGCGGACATGAACGATCCAAGCCTGATTGATGTGCGCCGCGCGCTAAATGAAGACGTGAGCAGTTTGTCTGCGGTCACACAGGTCGATTTCGACGGCATTATTCTCAAGCTGAATCAGCTGTCGAATCAGGTGGATAACCTCCGCCTGGCCGATAACGATACCGACGATTCACCGATGGACAGCGACAGCACCAGCCTGTCTGGTTCACTGACCGAATGGCGGCAGAACCTGACTAAAAGCTGGCACAACTTTATGGATGATTTCATCACCATCCGCCGCCGTGATTCGACAGCTGAGCCGCTGCTGGCACCGAATCAGGACGTCTATCTGCGCGAGAATATCCGCTCCCGGCTGCTGATCGCTGCGCAGGCCGTTCCGCGTCATCAGGATGAAGTCTACAAACAGTCGCTGGAAAGCGTATCCACGTGGGTTCGTGCCTACTTCGATACGACCGATCCCTCGACCAAAGCGTTCCTGGAAGAACTGGATAATCTCAGCCAGCAATCCATTTCGATGGACGTGCCGGAGCAGCTGAAAAGCCAGCCGATGCTGGAAAAACTGATGCAAACCCGCGTGCGTAACCTGCTTCAGCAGCCCGCCGCCGCAACGCAGGGGGAATAACGCATGTTACGAGTTTTCGTGTTATTCCTGATTGTGTTTGCCGGGATTATCGTCGGCCCGATGCTGGCCGGCCATCAGGGCTATGTTCTGATTCAGACTGACAACTACAACATCGAAACCAGCGTGACCGGCTTAGTGATTATGCTGATCGTGCTGATTCTGGTGCTGTTTTTCATCGAATGGATCCTGCGTCGCGTTCTGCGCACCGGTGCGCGTACCCGCGGCTGGTTTGCTGGTCGTAAAAGTTCTAAAGCGCGTAAGCAGACCAAAGAGGCGATGCTCAAGCTGGCAGAAGGCGATCATCGTAAGATGGAAAAACTGCTGGCGCGCAATGCCGACCACGCCGACCAGCCGGTGGTGAACTACCTGCTGGCAGCGGAAGCGGCACAGCAACGTGGCGACACCATTCGTACCAATCAGTATCTGGAGCGCGCGGCAGAAATCGCCGATAACGACCAGATGCCAGTGGATATCACCCGCGTGCGCATCCAGCTGGCGCAGGGCGAAATCCACGCAGCCCGTCACGGCGTAGACCGTTTAATCGGTCAGTCGCCGCGTCATCCGGAGATTTTACGTCTGGCTGAGCAGGCTTATCTGCGCACCGGCGCGTACGGGTCACTGCTGGAAATTCTGCCATCCATGGCGAAAGCAGATATTCATACTGATGATGAAATCCGCATTCTGCAGGAACAAGCTTATATCGGCATGATGAATCAGCTGATGGCAGAAGAAGGCAGCGATGGGCTCAAGCGCTGGTGGAAAGATCAGAACCGTAAAACCCGTCATGAAGTCGCGTTGCAGGTAGCGATGGCCACGCATCTGATTGAATGTAACGATCAGGATCTGGCACAGGAAGTGATCCTCGACGGACTGAAACGTCAGTACGACGATCGTCTGGTCGCGCTGATGCCAAAACTACGCTCAGGGGATCCGGAACAGCTGGAAAAAACCCTGCGTCAGTTGATCAAGCAAAACGGCACAACGCCGCTGCTGAGCAGTACGCTCGGTCAGTTGCTGATGAAGCATGGCGAATGGATGCAGGCCAGCGAAGCCTTCCGTGAGGCGCTGAAACAGCGTCCTGACGCGTATGACTATGCGTGGCTGGCGGATGCGTTAGATAAGCTGCATAAACCGGCAGAAGCGGCGGAGATGCGTCGTGAAGGGCTAATGTTGACGCTGAACAACTCGCAGCAGCCGTAATGTTCTGACCTTAAAGCATTCTGCAAAAGGCTCCTTATGGAGCCTTTTTTACGTCGGTCGCAAATTTTAGATAAAAAAAACACCTGCACATAAGGCAGGTGTCTAAAAACAATCAGGTCTAGGACAACAGTGAGTGCCTCACTCAACGTTTTGTCATCTGCATGATAATGCCGAAGCGTTATCGGTCAGGGTGACAATAGGCACTATAAATTGGCTCTGCATCATTCCCAGGTTTATGAAGCCGGAGCAAACATAATGGGTGGAATGAGCATCTACGGCGGGAATACTGCAGGACGCGTGCCACTCTGGCAATACCTGAAGTAAAATATTTTATCGTTATGATTATCAAGGTTTTTATTATTCGCTAAACACGCGTACTTTTTCAAACTTCCGCGAATCTCCTGCCATTGCCCCTGATCTGTCTCCTGACGACGACACCACAGAATGAAAATGAAATTATCCTATTTTATCAATGAGATAAGCGTCTCAAAACAGAGACAAAATGAAGGTATGAAGTCGCCGAAAAGCAACAACAGGTGTGGAAAGGGAATTGATCAAATCGCAGATAACAAAAAGCCCCGCATTTCTGCAGGGCTCTTTATTCGAATTGGTCGGCGAGAGAGGATTCGAACCTCCGACCCACTGGTCCCAAACCAGTTGCGCTACCAAGCTGCGCTACTCGCCGATGTCGTGCATCTTACTACGTCTTGACGCTAACTGCATCATTTAAATGCTTTTTGTGTGTGGTGCGAAGGGAGGGACTCGAACCCTCACATCCAAAGGACACTAACACCTGAAGCTAGCGCGTCTACCAATTCCGCCACCATCGCATGTCACAATCACAAAATCATTTAAAAAATTTGGGGTGGCTAATGGGGCTCGAACCCACGACAACTGGAATCACAATCCAGGGCTCTACCAACTGAGCTATAGCCACCATTTCAAACTTTTCTACATCGTGGACCGTTCAACTTCGAACAAGACCACCGCAACTCTAGCGCAAACTAATGGTGCGCCCGACAGGATTCGAACCTGAGACCTCTGCCTCCGGAGGGCAGCGCTCTATCCAGCTGAGCTACGGGCGCTTAGCGCCGTTGCGGGTGGGGATACTACGGTTTTAACGACTAGCTGTCTAGTGCTTTTTATCAGAAATATTGCGTTTGATTACGCTTTGTCCAATACGCACTAAAAGTAAGCGCCTTACCTTACCCACCCATGACTTACGACGTTATTTTGCCTTTTCCGTCATCAGCGCAGCACGCTTATGCATGCCAAGACCGAAGTATATCAGGGACACTCCCGCGATGAAAATACCGCCTACCAGCAAAGAAATGCGCGTATCCGGATTAATCGCCATGCCCACCAGTACGCAGGTCAGGAAAAACAGCGTCAGATAGTTGGTATAAGGGAACAAAATTGATTTGAACGGATGGTTCTTCAGTTTCTCTTTATGCGCCTCACGAAAACGCAGCTGGCTGATGAGCACCACGAACCACGGCACCATGCCCGGCAGAACGCTGGCACTGTAAACGTAGACGAAGACTTTCTCAGGATTCGGGATCAGGTAGTTCAGACATGAGCCGACCAGCAGACATAAAATGGTGATCGCGATACCGTACACGGGTACGCCACTTTTCGAGACGTTACTCAAAAATGCGGGCAACTGGCGATTCTTAGATAACGCATAGAGCATGCGCCCGCAGCTGTACATGCCGCTGTTACAACCGGACAGCGCCGCCGTCAGCACCACAAAGTTGATGATGCCCGCCGCCGAGGCGATACCAATCTTCGCGAACGTCAGCACGAACGGGCTGCCGTGCGTCCCCATTTCATTCCACGGGAAGATGGTGATGATGACGAAAATCGCACCCACGTAGAAAATCAGGATACGCCACAGGATATTGTTGATGGCACGCTTGAGCGTCACCTGCGGATTTTTCGCTTCACCGGCGGTAATACCCACCAGTTCGACGCCCTGATAAGACGCCACGACGATACACAACGCAAACAGGAACCCTTTCCAGCCACCAGCGAAGAAACCGCCGTGCGCGGTCAGATTGGCAAAGCCGACCGGTTCGCCGTGATTACCGAAACCGAAGAAGATAACGGCCAGACCGACAACGATCATCACAATGATGGTGGTGATTTTGATCAGCGCAAACCAGAACTCCATCTCACCGTAAAGTTTTACGGCGGCCAGATTGGCAGCCGCGACAATCGCCACGGCGGCTAACGCCGGGATCCACTGCGGTAATTCCGGGAACCAGTACTGCGCGTAGACGCCAATCGCGGTGATTTCTGAAATCCCCACCGCTATCCACATAAACCAGTAGCTCCACGCCGTCAGATAGCCGTAATACGGCCCGAGATATTTGTGCGCGTACACCGCGAAAGAACCGGCCACGGGTTCCAGATGCAACATTTCGCCCATCGAGCGCATGATAAAGAAGACAAAAATACCGGCCAGAATATATGCCAGCAGGACCGATGGTCCCGCCCATTTCAGGGTACTCGCCGCGCCCATAAACAGCCCGACGCCAATGGTACCGCCCAGCGCTATCAGCTCGATATGTCTGGCTTCCAGCCCCCTGTGTAGCCCACCCTTTTCTTCTTGATTCGCCATAGATCCTCAATTTCTCAGTGTTGGTGTTTGCCTTCCGGAATGACCGGAATGTTATTTTTATTGTGAGATCGCCCGCAGAATGCGGAAAAACGGCGTTATGGTTCCGTATTTTCAGACGAGTTGCAAACCACAATTGAGAAAGGTACGCATTGGCAGACAAGACTGGGTGCAAGAGGCTGTAAGCGAGACAAAGAAATGAGAAGTGACGCGCCGTCCCGCTATTTTAGGACGGCGGAAGAGATTACAGGCGGCCGGTGTAGTAATAGCGAACAAATTTGAGCAGTTTCAGTTGGCGGCGAAGACGGCTCGGTTGCGAAATCAGGCGGTACAGCCACTCCAGCCCCATCTTCTGCCAGATCTTCGGCGCGCGTTTCACATGGCCGGTGAACACGTCGTAAGTGCCGCCGATCCCCATATACAGCGCGTCCGGGTGAACGAGACGGCAGTCTCGCATCAGGATTTCCTGCTTTGGCGAGCCCATCGCGACGGTCACGATCGCCGCGCCGCTGGCTTTCACCCGTTCAAATAACGCGTGGCGCTGATCCGGCGTAAAATACCCGTTCTGGCTGCCGGCGATATTGACGTTCCACTGCGCGCGCAACTTGTCTTCGGTTTGTTGCAGGATCTCCGGTTTACCGCCGATCAGAAACACCGGTGTCCCTTCTGCGCCTGCGCGCTGCATCAGGCCTTCCCACAAATCGGCACCCGCAATACGAGAGACCTTCGCCTGCGGATATTTCTTGCGGATGGCGCGCACGATGCTGATCCCGTCGGCGTATTTGTATTCTGCCTCACCGATCAGCGTGCTGAGTTCCGGGTTACTTTCGACGGTCAGCACTTTCTCAGCATTCATTGCCACCAGCGCACCGGTTTTGACCTGATGACCGGCAAACAAATAATCGAGAAAATGCGCCATATCACGAAAGCCCCAGAGGCTTATCCCGCGTATGTCGTAGTGTGGAATGTTATTTTTTTCAGAGTTCATTGGCTTTCCTGACAGCTACCGTCCCGATGAGGTTTTCATTGCGCGGCATTTTGGCACGGATCAGCCCCGCAGCGTCCAGCATCCAGTACAACAATTTGGCCGCGACCAGACAGGCACCGAACACGACACAGAAAAACACCACCCGTGAGAAGAAGGAATCCACGCCTTCACGGGCCAGCACGATAATATTGAAGACTGCGCCGAAGCAGAAACTTTGCAGAATCGCCGCTTTATACTTATTCGCATCAGCCTTGCCTTTCTCATACAGCCAGTCAAACCACTTGATGATCATGCCCACGGCGACGGCACCGAGTGGAATAAACCACACGCCGCCCATCACCACCAGCGAACCAATCAGCGTCGGGGAAATCGCCAGACCGGAATGGTTATCCAGCACTTCCCAGGTGAAATAGTTGGCAGTGTTAAGCACCACGCTCGGACGGTCATGCCACAGCCAGCTCGGGATAAAGACGTAGAAGTCACGCACGATGGGCGCGAGACCCTGGAAGCTGATTTTGTCGTAGTTCTGCAACAGCAGGCCGAGGTTTTCCCACGGCGAGAAGGTATCGCGCGTCAGATACAGGAAGGTATAAAACGCTTCCGGGCCACTGACGTTCAGGCCGTAGCGCTTCAGCGCCAGCCAGAACATCCCGACAATCCCCAGCACGCCTGCGGCCGCCAGCATCCACAATGAGATCCAGCCGCGCACAATGCCGATAAACAAAAACAACGCAAAAGCGATGATAATATTGGCGCGTGTACCGCCGACGATAACGTAAGTCAGGAAACCAAAGGCAACGGTACTGGCGAGGAAAAACAGCCAGCGGCGCACATCTGGCTTGAGGAAAAACACCACCAGCATGGCCGGAATGAAGAAATAGAAGAAACGTTTGAGCGCCACGCCGGAGACGTCGCTGGAAAAAATCTGGCTGTAGGATTTTAGCTTAAACAGCAAAAAACCGTTGTGCATAAAGAAAATAGAGACCGTTACTACCGCGATCAGCGCCAGCAGGATCCATGTCAGATGCGTCTCCACCCGGTTCATGGTGAATATCGCCCGTGAAGGCCCGTCACGTTTGGCCTTCAGCCGCGTTTTGTAACTAACGTAGTAAATGCCATAGAAACAGGTGGCGGCGAGCATGGCCTGCAACAGGTTTTCCACCGGCACCACTTTGACATCAAACTGGAAAACCAGCACACAGGTCAGCGGAAAACCGAAGTAAAAGGTCAGCAGGTACAGCAACGAAAACAGGACGTTGAAGTTGAAACGCACACGGCGGAATTCTTTGTAGGTTAGCGTCAGGATAAACAGCAGCGAGAGCGCGTAAACCAAAGACAGGCCACCTAACTGTGCCAGCGTCATGATGCCTCTCCCGCTGCCAGCAGCAACGCCTGCTGCCAACCCGTAATGTAATTCGGATTAAAGAAAGCGATGTTCTGCCGGTCGGTATTGAGCAACTGGCGACGCGCCTCGGCCACGGTTTTCACATCCAGTGCATCACCGTAAAACAGTACAGGCAGATGCTGTTCCGCCAGATCCTGCCAGAACGGATTCTGGCGGCTGACCACAAACGGCACGCCGAACTGGATCAGCAAACATTGGGTACCAATCGCCTGCTGCCGGTCGAAAATAAAATAGCCCAGCGTGCAACGACGCAGCACGTTGAGATAATCCGCAAACGCCATTGCGTCGGTCATCAGTTCAACATGGGCAGGAGCGAAAAGTTTTAATGCTTCTGCCCGCACCTGTTCGATATAGGTCTGATTATTGGCCGGATAGCCCATCGGAATAATCACGCGGATATCCGGGCCGAATTGCTGATGTAAGGATCGCAGGGCTTCAATGTGGCGATTACTGCGATCGCCGGAGTTTCCGACCAGCACAGTCATCGGCCCTTGTGGCTCCGGCAGACCTGCCGGCTGGGTCAGCGCCGGATCCATGCGTGTCGGGAAATAGAGTAAAGATGACGGAACACGGGGGTGACGCTGATGGAAATGAATCAGATCGCCGCGCGTGCCAAAAACGTGCCCGGTACGTCCCTGTGCCAGACGGCGCAGCATATAGAACAGCCGAAATTTGAGGCTACCTGCCGACTCATACAAATCCGCACCCCAGATATGCCAGCTCACCTGCTGCGATTTGATTTTGCCGGTCAGAATAGCCAGCCAGAGCGTCGGGTTAAATTGCCCGTGGAAGAAAAAGCGGTGCGTCCGCTCCTGCGCGCGGGAAATTACCGCCACCGCCAGCGATTTTTTATCCGGATAAACGCGAATATCCAGACGCGTGAATTCAGCAAACGCCGACGCGTCCTTCGCTGCTACCATAAAATGGCAAATTAACTTTTCAGGCGCGCATTCGGCCAGCACGTCGTTAAAAAAGCGCAGTACGGTGACATTATGGTGGGGGATGTCAGATCCCAAAACGTGAATCAGCGTTGTCATGCTCGTCTACGATAAAGAAGAAATACGGTGCAACACAGCGCGAAATAGACGATATACGTCGCCATATACGCCTGTGCAGCGCCCAGGGAACCGTGAATCGGGATCAGCCAGTGTGAGAATCCGGTCAGTAACGCGAACTGGCTGATTTCAGTCAGCACGTAAAAACGCAAAGACGCACGGGCGATCACCAGATATCCAAAAACATACGAGCCGACTTTCAGCACATCACCCACCAGCTGCCAGGCGAACAAATCGCGCATCGCAATAAACTGTTTGGAAAACAGCAGCCAGATGGCGAAATCCCGCAGCAGCCATACCGTAAAACTGACGGCAGCGACGGCGGGAAGCACAAATTTCAGCGACTTAACGATCTCATGGGAAATCGCCTGTTTGTCTTTCAGTCGCGACAGCGTCGGCAGCAGATACACGCTGAAAGATGCGGTGATAAATTGCAGGTACGCATCGGAAATACTGCTAACGCCCTGCCAGATCCCCACCTCTTTCCAGCTGTAATGTTCTGCCAGGAGATTTCGCATCATCACATACGCCACCGGAATGGTGACGGAGGTAATCACCGCCATCAGCGTAAATTTGCCCAGATGGCTGGCGATAAAACGATCCCAGCCCGGCCTCAGATACGCCAGCGGAAAGGATTTGCGCCACCACAGCATACCCGCCGCAGGAATAATCACCAACGCAGGCACCAGCGCCAGACCGGCCAGTGCGCCTTCATAACCGCCGAGTTTGAAACACAGCAAATAGGCCAGTAATCCAATCAGGCTGCCGCCGATAACGGCCAGCGCGTTGCCCATCGCATCGCGATAGCCTTTCAGGATGGCCTGAAAATAGTTGGCGTAGGCGATGCCCATCTGAATCAAGGCCACGGCACGAACCACCGCCTGATAACGATCATGCCCAAACAGCCCGACGCTGACCGGCGCTGCCGCCAGCAGAAATACCGCCGCCAGCAGCGTTGAGAACCCTAAAATTAGCGATGAAGACGTGCCAAGGACCGCTTTGAGCTGCTCAGGATTTTCGTGGTGTTCCGCGACATACTTGGTCACGCCATTAAAAATCCCGGCACCGGACAATACGCCCAGCACCGTCACCAGCTGACGAAAATTCCCCGCCTGCCCGACACCTTCTGGTCCGAACGCCACGGCCAGCAACTTGACCACCAGCAGCCCGGCACCAATTTTGATAAGCGTTGAGCCGGCGGTCCAGACAGACGCTTTTGCCAGCGACATATCAGGCGAAGTATTGCAGCATGGCCGCAATCACCGTGCGCTGCGTGTCGTCGGTCATGTTGTAGAACAACGGCAGGCGCACCAGACGTTCGCTTTCCTGCGTGGTAAAGCGGTCAGTGCCGTCGAAACGGCCAAAGTTTTCACCCGCCGGGCAGGCGTGCAGCGGAATATAATGGAAGACGGTAAGAATATCCGCGGCTTTCATGTGGCGGATAAAGGCATCGCGATCTTCGATATCCTTCAGGCGCACATAGAACATGTGGGCGTTCTGCACACAATCCTGCGGAATGCCCGGCAGCTGGATGCGGCCTGCATCGGCCAGATCCTGCAAGGCTTCGTAATACTCGTTCCAGATGCACAGCCGGCGCTGGTTAATTTTCTCAGCGGCGTCCAGATTTCCCCACAGATACGCGGCCTGCAAATCCGACATCAGGTAGCTTGAGCCGATATCGCGCCAGGTATATTTATCCACTTGTCCCCGGAAGAACTGGCTACGGTTGGTGCCTTTTTCACGAATGATTTCCGCGCGGTCGATGAGTTTTGCGTCGTTAATCAGCGTCGCGCCGCCTTCGCCACCGGCAGTGTAGTTTTTAGTTTCATGGAAACTGAAACAGCCGATATGGCCAATGGTGCCCAGCGCTTTACCTTTGTACGTTGACATCACACCCTGCGCGGCATCTTCCACCACAAACAGTCGATGCTTTTCGGCCAGCGCCATGATGGTGTCCATTTCACAGGCCACTCCGGCGTAATGCACAGGCACAATCACTTTGGTTTTGTCAGTGATGGCGGCTTCAATCAGGGTTTCGTCGATGTTCATCGTGTCCGGGCGAATATCGACAAACACAATTTTCGCACCACGCAGTACGAACGCATTGGCGGTGGAAACAAAGGTGAAGCTCGGCATGATCACTTCGTCGCCGGGCTGGATATCGAGCAACAGCGCGGCCATTTCAAGAGAAGCCGTACAGGACGGCGTCAGCAACACTTTCGGGCAGTGAAAACGCTGTTCGAACCATTGCTGGCAGCGCAGGGTAAAGCCGCCGTCACCGCATAATTTGCCGCTGCTCATCGCCTCACGCATGAAATCAATTTCAGTACCTACGATCGGAGGCGCATTAAAAGGGATCATTGTTTCACCTGTACAGCCAGTACGCCGCGCGCGTGACTTTGCCACCGCTGGCGAGATAAAGGTTTAAGGCTGCGAGATTGCCGGTTTGGGTGGCGACGTGTAAACGCGACACTCCCTGTTCGGCACACCAACGTTTCGCAGCCGCCATTAATTTCCTGCCCGCCCCCCGTCCCTGACATTCAGGTCTGACGGCCAGCAGGCCAATTCTTGCTTCGTCCGGCGAGAGCCTTCGCAGCGTCACAAAGCCCAGCCCGTTACCCTGTTCGTCATCTGCCCACAGGCAAAGATGGTCGAAGGTGCCGAGCACCGCTTTCTCCGCCCACATCGCGTAGAAACGCGCGCTGTCCTGCGGGTGATACCACGGCGCACGAAAACGGCTTAACCGGAATGCCAGGCGGGCGATACTCACCACATCCGCAATTTCTTCAGGTATGGCCAGACGTCCGGCGGTAAGCGCGGCGTCCTGCGAGCCTGTCGCCACACAAACGTCGGTTTCACCTTCTGCCAGCCGGAAACCCAGCGCCGAGAGGGCATCCAGCGTATCCGTCAGATCGGCGTCTACTTTCGCCTGCACCAGCGCATACGGCACAAAATCCTGTAGCGTGACTTCAGGCGCGGCGGCATCGAGCGTCAGCTTCGCGCTCTGCAACTGGAAGAACTCACTCTCCCAGTCGAGGGAATCAACATTGCCGCGCAGGCTTATCGCCATACGCCCTTGGTATCCACAATCCACGACTGCTCAATCTGAGCGGCGGGGATCGCTTTGAAGGAAGCGTGATCGACCAACATCACCAGCAGATCGGCGTTTTTCAGCGCATCATCCAGCGCATGTAACGTCACTTTTTCGGCCAGAGAGGCTGGCAGCTGATGCACGTTCGGCTCAACTGCCCAGGTTTCTCCGGCATGCCAGTCGGCAATCAAATGCGTGACTTCAACGGCCGGGCTTTCGCGCAGGTCGTCGATGTTCGGTTTAAACGCCAGACCAAAGCAGGCGATTTTGACATCGGCTGCGCGTTTGCCGGTAGTCGTCAGGCAATCTGCCAGCGCCGCTTTCACCCGGTCAACCACCCAGAAGGGTTTGCTGTCGTTCACTTCCCGCGCGGTGCGGATAATGCGCGCCAGCTCCGGGTTTTGTGCGACGATAAACCATGGGTCGACGGCGATACAATGGCCGCCCACACCCGGTCCCGGCTGCAAAATATTGACGCGCGGATGGCGGTTTGCCAGGCCGATCAGCTCCCACACATTGATGCCCTGCGCATCACAAATCAGCGAAAGCTCATTGGCGAATGCGATGTTCACATCACGGAAGCTGTTTTCAGTCAGCTTGCACATTTCAGCGGTACGGGAGTTGGTGACGACACATTCGCCTTTGAGGAAAATATTGTAAAGTTCACTCGCACGCTGCGAACACAGCGCAGTCATGCCGCCGATGACGCGGTCATTTTTAATCAGCTCGACCATCACCTGCCCCGGCAAAACGCGCTCCGGGCAGTAAGCGATGTTGATGTCAGCCTGCTCCCCTGCCTGCTGCGGGAAGGTCAAGTCGGTACGCACTTCTGCCAGCAATGCGGCCATGTTCTCGGTCGCACCAACGGGAGAAGTCGATTCCAAAATAATCAAATCGCCTTTTTTGAGCACCGGCGCCAGAGAAAGCGCGGCGGATTCGACGAATTTCATGTCGGGCAGATGATCGCCTTTGAAAGGCGTCGGTACGGCAATCAGAAAAGCGTCTGCGGGTTCCGGCGTGGTCACGGCGCGCAGGAATCCGTCTTCGACGGCCCGCTTCACCAGCAGATCGAGATCCGGTTCGACAATATGAATCGCCCCGCGATTAATGGTGTCGACCGCATGCTGATTGATGTCCACACCGATCACTTTTTTCTGGTGCGAAGCAAACGCGGCGGCGGTAGGCAGACCGATGTAGCCCAGTCCGATAACAGAGATCGTATTAAAACTCATTGTGATACCCAATGATTTTTCAGTGCGTCAAGAATATGGTGACACGCATGGCCGTCACCGTAAGGATTGTGTGCCCGGCTCATGCTGTTGTATTCATTTTCATCCGTCAGCAGACGGTTCACTTCTTCCACAATTCTGGCGGGATCCGTTCCGACCAGCTTGACCGTTTTGGCATCGACGGCTTCCGGGCGCTCCGTGGTTTCGCGCATCACCAGCACCGGTTTGCCCAGCGACGGTGCTTCTTCCTGCACGCCACCGGAATCGGTAAGGATCAAATAGGCCTTATCCATCAGATAGACAAACGGCAGGTAATCCTGCGGATTGATAAGCACAATGTTGTCGATACCATGCAAGATACGGTTCACCGGCTCACTGACGTTAGGATTGAGGTGAACCGGATAGACAATTTGAACATCAGGATGCTGGCGGGCGATATCGGCCAGCGCGGAACAGATCCGCTCAAACCCGCCGCCGAAGCTCTCACGACGATGGCCGGTAACCAGAATGAGTTTTTTGTCGGCATCAAGGAAGGGGTAACTCGCGGCGAGCTGTTGCGCCAGGGAGGTATCGCCGCTGAAGCGATCCCTGACCCACAGTAAGGCATCAATCACCGTATTGCCGGTGACGTAAATACCCTGGCCAGGGATATTTTCTTTGAGTAAATTCGCGCGGGCATTTTCGGTCGGTGCAAAATGCCACGTTGCCAGATGCCCCGTCAGCAGACGGTTGGCTTCTTCCGGCCACGGCGATGAAAGATCGCCGGTACGTAATCCGGCCTCAACGTGACCGACCGGGATCTGATGATAAAACGCGGCCAGGCTAGCTGACAGCGTAGTCGTGGTATCGCCATGAACCAGCACGACATCCGGTTTGAAATCATCCAGCACGGGTTTCAGCCCGGCCAGAATGCGACAGGTGATTTCAGTCAGACCCTGCCCCGGTTTCATGATGTCGAGATCATAATCGGGGGTAATTTCAAACAGACGTAATACCTGATCGAGCATTTCACGGTGCTGTGCCGTGACACAAACTCTGGATTCAAATGCCGCATCTTGCGACAAAGCATGCACCAGCGGCGCCATTTTTATGGCCTCCGGACGGGTGCCGAAAATCGTCAACACTTTCACAATGTGTTTCTCTTATTTTTGCGACGCGTCAGGGCAACGCCAGCCCCGATTAAACCACCGACAACACCCCACATGATCATTAAAAATACGCGGCGCGGGCTGTCACGTTTTACAGGCTCTTCAGGCGTTCTGAGATAACGGTAAGTCTGAAACTTTGCAGTCAGCGTCGGGCCGACATTGAGCGTAGAAAGCATCGCACGGTTCTGATCATACTCCAGATCGTACCCCGGACCGGAAGCTTGTAGCAGTTCCAGACGCGCTTTCAACATCGGGACGCCTAACAGGAACATGTCGGAGTCTGGCAATTCTTCGGCTGGCGTGTCCGTCACACTCTTATTGATATTCTGCTGCTGGGCGATTTTAAGCGCCTGCTCCGTATTGTTCGCAGTACGTTTGAAAATGGCCTGCGCGACTTCTTCCTGACGCTTCACTTGCGCTTTCATCGACTGCGTACGCGCGGCCCATGCGCCCTGAAGTTCATCATAAAGGTGCTGGGATGCGCGGGCGCTGGCGAAATTCACGTACTGGCGCAGCAACTTATTGGCATCGACGGAGTTATCTGCAGTCAGTTTGACGATGTCATTCGGGACTTTCAGACCGTCGCGCGCGGTGAACTGAATATCGTTAACGAGATCATCAAGCAAAACGGCATTTGCCCGCGCGTCGCCTTCCTGATGCTGCTTGTAATACGGCGATTGCAGCCAAAAATCTCGGCGGGTGTCGTAGGCCGCCAGCTGCATCACAAATTCGTTATAGGATTCATCAGAAATCGGCGGGCGGCTGGAGTCAGTCTGCGGCGCATTGCGCATATCCAGATTACGCAGGAACTGCGCCTGCGAGAAATAGGACGACAGGTTGTTCACCGTCGGACGATCGGTGATCGCGGTGGCACTCCATTCCTGCTTCATCAGATAGGACGAACCGAGCGCCACGAGAGCAAAGAGGATCCCCAGACCCGCAATCCACAACTTACCATTCCATAAGATGCAGCAAAGGCCGCGGATATCGAGTTCATTTTCGATGGCGCGTTCATTCTGGTTACTTGTCATTTCTGATTTATCCACAGCCAGTAAGCCTCGGGTTATAAATATTAGTGAACGGTGGAGCGGCGCAAACGCCTTTTTACCCGTTTAATAAACCGTGCAACCCGCCAGGCGCGTTTAATACACACGCCATAAAGCAGGAACGCGAAGAAAAATAATACTAACATCAGCCATTCAGGCACCAGCGGCAGATGCTCACCAATGACGCCAATTGCCGCCAGCAGCGCCGCAGCGACGGTGATCAAAACAAATGCCTGACGGGAAGTAAAACCGGCGCGCATGATCAAATGATGAATATGCTGGCGGTCAGCCGAGAACGGACTCAGCCCTTTGCGCAGACGTCGGTACATAATAGCAATCATATCCATCAGAGGGATGGCGATAAGCCAAAGCGCGGTGACCGGATTCATCGGATGCGATTCCCCCTGCGTACTTTGCAACAGGATCCAAATCACTGTGAAGCCAATCAGCGTACTGCCGGCATCGCCCATAAAGACTTTATAGCGGCGGCCTAAGATGCCCAGATTGAGAAGAATATAGGGAAGTGTGGCCGCAATCATCGCGAAGCACCACAGCGCCAGATCCATATGGCCACTGTCGTACATGATGATGCCCATAGCACCGAAACTGACACAGGAAAGCCCGCCTAACAGGCCGTCGATACCATCAACCATATTGAATGCATTAATTGCAGCCCAGACGGCGAAAAGCGTGAAGAGATAGCCAAACGGCCCGAGCACCATTTCCCAGGGACCAATCAGGTGCCCGAGATTGCGCAAGGTCAGGTTGGCGAAGCTCATCATGGCGACGGCAACACCGGCCTGCACCAGCGCGCGAATTTTCACGCTGATGTCATATCGATCGTCCAGCGCCCCAACCAGCACCAATACTCCTGCGCAGAGTAGATAAAGTTGGCCGTGGGGAATGCGGTAATCGGTAATGAAAAAGGTGAAGCAGATCCCGGCGAAAACAGAGATGCCGCCTACCAGTGGTACCAGACCCTGATGGCGTTTGCGGAAATTGGGTTTATCGACCAGACCAATTTTGGTCGCTACCTTTCTGGCAACAAGTAAAAACAGGAATGAAAATAAGAAAACAATGACGAGTTCAGTACTCATAGTGAGTAGGTTCACAGTTAAGAGATCTCTGCAAAAATAAGGTGCGTGGAATTGAGCACAAGAACATCATAAACCTCACAGCCTTACATCTAATCCAGGGGGTGACAGTTATGGTTTTGTCTCAGGCAATACCTTATCTGTTGCCCTTTCTTCATGTTATCAGGGAGTCCGTCGACAAAATAAAGAAAGGGCAATGGAAAAGCCATCAGCTATTATCCGAATAAACTGACTGTTTCTCCTAAGTCGCATAATGGTAGCGACCAAAAGCAAAAAACGCCACGGCTTAGCGTGGCGTTAGCTGACTTTTACACCAAATTACGAACGTTTCATCATATCGAAGAAGTCGTCATTGGTTTTGGTCATGGCAAGCTTGTTGATGAGGAATTCCATCGCATCGATCTCACCCATTGGATGGATGATTTTGCGCAGGATCCACATTTTTTGCAACTCTTCAGACGTGGTCAACAGCTCTTCTTTACGCGTACCAGAACGGTTGTAGTCGATAGCAGGGAACACGCGCTTCTCAGCGATTTTACGCGCCAGATGCAGTTCCATGTTGCCGGTACCTTTAAATTCTTCATAGATAACTTCATCCATTTTAGAACCGGTATCGACCAGCGCGGTCGCGATGATGGTCAGGCTTCCGCCCTCTTCCACGTTACGTGCTGCACCGAAGAAACGTTTTGGACGGTGTAAGGCGTTCGCATCCACACCACCGGTCAGGACTTTACCTGAAGCAGGAACCACGGTGTTGTAGGCACGAGCCAGACGGGTGATGGAATCGAGCAGGATGATGACGTCTTTTTTATGCTCGACCAGGCGTTTCGCTTTTTCGATAACCATTTCGGCTACCTGAACGTGGCGGGAAGCCGGTTCGTCAAAGGTGGATGCAATAACTTCGCCTTTCACCAGACGCTGCATCTCGGTCACTTCTTCCGGACGTTCGTCAATCAGCAGAACCATCAGTACACAGTCAGGATGATTGTACGCAATGCTGGTCGCGATATTTTGCAACAGCATGGTTTTACCGGCTTTCGGCGGAGCGACAATCAGACCACGTTGACCACGACCAATTGGGGAAGCCAGATCCAGTACGCGAGCGGTCAAATCTTCGGTTGAACCGTTACCACGTTCCATGCGCAGACGAGAGTTTGCGTGCAGAGGGGTTAAGTTTTCAAACAGGATTTTGTTGCGGGCGTTTTCTGGTTTGTCGAAGTTAACTTCATTAACTTTCAACAGGGCAAAATAGCGTTCACCTTCTTTAGGTGGGCGGATTTTACCGGAAATGGTGTCGCCAGTGCGAAGATTGAAGCGGCGGATTTGGCTGGGAGATACGTAGATGTCGTCGGGGCCTGCGAGGTAGGAACTGTCGCCGGAGCGGAGGAAACCAAATCCATCCTGCAATATCTCCAGTACGCCATCACCGAAGATGTCTTCTCCGCTTTTAGCATGCTGCTTCAATATTGAAAAGATAATGTCTTGCTTGCGCATGCGGGCCTGGTTTTCCAGTCCCATATTTTCGCCGAGTGCAATCAGGTCAGAGACCGGCGTATTCTTTAATTCGGTAAGATTCATAATGGTGGGTTCTTAAACTCGGGGTATGTCTCGAACATCTGTCGTGAATGGGTATGGCAGGGTCATCCGTGCCTGTTTGTGTAGAACAACACTCAAATAACAGCTTAAAAATCCAGCCGATGGCAGTCGCCAGCGGGCGATTCTAGAGGGGCAAACTGATATTGAGGTGTCTTAAAGCCGATTTTTTCAAAACCGTTAGATGGTCAAGCACAGTGCCAGTTCAATATAATTTTTATTCAAAGAAACTATCAGGCAGATGTTTTTGACACAACAGAGTAAAACGTAAGAATCAAACTACAGGTAAGCTCTATTTGCAGTAAGCGTAAACTTAGCACGCTTCTTGACAGGCGTCTAGCGGACATTGTGAAAAACACGGCAGCCCGCTAAACACCTGAACTGGGTCATCCCGACCGCTTACAGATTAGCTGTTAAGAACTCTTTCAGCTGACCTTTCGACAGTGCGCCAACTTTAGTTGCTGCGACTTCGCCGCCTTTAAATAACAGCAGGGTAGGAATACCACGGATGCCGTATTTAGGTGCAGTACCTGGGTTTTCATCAATGTTCAACTTCGCGATGGTCAGCTTGCCTTCGAACTCAGTGGCAATTTCATCGAGAATCGGAGCGATCATCTTGCAAGGACCACACCACTCTGCCCAGAAATCGACCAGCACCAGCCCTTCGGCTTTCAATACGTCGTTGTCGAAACTGTCATCGGTAAGGTGAATAATTTTATCGCTCATGTTCTACTCCAAAGGATTATCTTTACCTTGTTGATGTAGCATTAACCAACATTAGGTTGACTTTATTTCACCGGATACGCTTTCGTAAAGCAATAGTTAGCTGATATTCTACCACACTATGAGCAAAACACACTTGACCGAAAAGAAGTTTTCCGACTTCGCCCTGCACCCGCTTGCAGTAGAAGCCCTTGAAAAGAAAGGGTTCCATTACTGCACACCTATCCAGGCATTAGCTTTGCCAATCACGCTCGCTGGGCGTGATGTTGCAGGTCAGGCGCAAACCGGTACCGGCAAGACGCTGGCTTTTCTAGCGTCTACTTTCCATTATCTGCTTTCTCACCCCGCTGCGGAAGGTCGTAAGACCAACCAACCGCGTGCCTTGATCATGGCACCGACGCGTGAACTGGCTGTGCAGATCCACTCTGATGCCGAAGCTTTATCCGAGTCTACCGGGCTGAAATTAGGTCTGGCATACGGCGGCGACGGTTACGACAAACAGCTTAAAGTGCTGGAAAGCGGCGTGGATATCCTCATTGGAACCACTGGCCGTTTAATCGATTATGCAAAACAGAACCACATCGACCTGGGCGCGATTCAGGTGGTGGTACTGGATGAAGCAGACCGCATGTTCGATCTGGGCTTCATCAAAGATATCCGCTGGATCTTCCGCCGGATGCCGCCTGCCACTCAACGTCTGAACATGCTGTTCTCCGCAACACTTTCCTGGCGTGTGAAAGAGCTGGCGTTCGAAAACATGAATAATGCCGAGTCGATTGAGATCGAACCGGAACAAAAAACCGGTCACCGTATTCAGGAAGAGCTGTTCTACCCTTCTAATGAAGAAAAGATGCGCCTGTTACAGACGCTGATTGAAGAAGAGTGGCCAGACCGCTGCATTATTTTCGCTAACACCAAGCACCGTTGTGAAGACGTCTGGGGCCATCTGGCTGCCGACGGACATCGCGTGGGTCTGCTGACCGGTGACGTTCCTCAGAAAAAGCGCCTGCGCGTTCTGGAAGACTTCACCAAAGGCACGCTGGATATTCTGGTGGCGACTGACGTAGCCGCACGTGGCTTGCACATTCCTGCCGTGACACACGTCTTCAACTATGACTTACCTGATGATTGTGAAGACTACGTTCACCGCATTGGCCGTACCGGCCGTGCTGGCCTGAGCGGTCACTCCATCAGCCTGGCGTGTGAAGAATATGCGCTGAACCTGACGGCAATCGAAACCTATACCGGCCACAGCATTCCGGTCAGCAAATACAGCAGCGAAGCACTGTTAACCGATTTGCCTGCTCCGAAACGTCTGGCACGTGCACGTACCGGCAACGGTCCGCGCCGTAACAGCAACTCGTCTTCGCGTCGCAGCAGCGCACCGCGTAGCAACCGTAAACGTCCGGGCTGATAACCTATGCTAAGCTCCACCTCACTCTACGCAGCAATCGATCTGGGCTCTAACAGCTTTCATATGCTGGTTGTTCGTGAGGTGGCAGGCAGTATCCAGACCCTCGCCAGAATAAAGCGCAAAGTGCGTCTGGCCGCAGGTTTGGATAAGCAAAACCTGCTTTCTCAGGAAGCGATGCAACGCGGCTGGCAATGCCTGAAATTGTTCTCTGAACGATTGCAGGATATCCCGCGCGAGCAAATCCGCGTGGTGGCGACCGCCACCTTACGGCTTGCCAGCAACGCCGAGGAATTTCTCGGCAAAGCGCAGGAGATTCTCGGCTGCCCGATTCAGGTTATCGCCGGGGAAGAAGAAGCCCGTCTGATTTATCACGGTGTCGCCCATACCACGGGTGGCCCGGATAAACGTCTGGTGGTCGATATTGGCGGCGGCAGCACCGAGTTAGTGACCGGTGTTGGCGCGCAGGCGACCACGCTGTTCAGTTTGCCGATGGGCTGCGTCACGTGGCTTGAGCGCTATTTTAGCGATCGCAATCTGGCGAAGGAAAACTTCGATCAGGCCGAACAGGCCGCGATCGACATGATCCTTCCCGTTGCGCCAGATCTTATCGCTAACGGCTGGCAGATTTGCGTCGGCGCCTCCGGCACGGTGCAGGCTTTGCAGGAAATCATGGTGGCGCAAGGCATGGACGAGCGCATCACGTTGCCGAAACTTCAGCAGCTCAAACAGCGCGCGATTCAGTGCGGCAAACTGGAAGAGCTGGAAATTGAAGGTCTGACGCTGGAACGTGCGCTGGTTTTCCCAAGCGGACTGTCGATTCTCATCGCCATCTTCAAAACCCTGAATATCGAAACCATGACACTGGCCGGTGGCGCATTGCGCGAAGGTCTGGTGTACGGAATGCTGCATCTGCCGATCGAACAGGATATCCGTCAACGCACGTTGCGAAATCTGCAACGTCGCTACCTGCTGGATAACGAACAGGCGCAACGGGTGGCACAGCTGGCCGAGAACTTCTCGATACAGGTGTCACAGGAATGGAAGCTGGATGCCCGCGCCCGTGAGTTACTTAACAGCGCCTGTCTGATCCACGAAATTGGTTTGAGTGTCGATTTCAAAAAAGCCCCGCAACACGCGGCCTACCTGATCCGTCACCTGGACTTACCGGGTTTCACGCCGGCACAGAAAAAACTGCTGGCGACGCTGTTGCAGAATCAAAACGGCACGCTCGATTTACCTTTGCTCAATGAGCAGAATGCTCTGCCGCCGCGTCTGGCGCAGCGCCTTTGCCGCATTCTGCGACTGGCGATCATCTTCGCCAGCCGTCGCCGTGACGACACATTGCCTGCCGTGCGTTTACGTGCGAATGATGATGAACTGAGTGTGATTGTGCCACAGGGCTGGCTGGAACAGCATCCGCTGCGCGCCGAAGAGTTAGAGCAGGAAAGCCACTGGCAAAGTTATGTCCACTGGCCTCTGTTTGTTGAAGAGCAACGCTGATTTTCCTGATTAATCAGTAAATTATTGAGGCAGGGTTGATCCCCTGCCTTTTTTACATCTTAATCTTTCAATTTCCGCCTTTGGCTTTCGCCAGCTGTTCGCGGATTTTCTCCAGATGACTCTGCCCTTTCACCATTCGCTCCTGCGCACTCACCACCTTACGCTCGCTTTCCCACGCCAGATCGTCTTGCGGTAACTCCATCAGGAAACGACTCGGCTCAGGGCGGATAAGCTCGCCGTACTGGCGACGTTCGCGACACAGCGTAAAGGTCAGCTCTTTCTGCGCGCGGGTAATACCGACGTACGCCAGACGCCTCTCTTCATCTACATTGTCTTCATCAATGCTGCTCTGGTGCGGCAACAAACCTTCTTCCATGCCAACCAGATAGACATACGGGAATTCCAGCCCCTTCGAGGCGTGCAGCGTCATCAGCTGAACCTGATCCAGTTCTTCTTCATTTTCCCCCCGCTCCATCATGTCGCGCAGCGTAAAGCGCGTCACCACCTGAGTGAGCGTCATCGGCTCATCCAGATCGGTGCCTTCGAGCATTTCGGTCATCCAGCTAAACAGCTGATTGACGTTTTTCATGCGCATTTCTGCTGCTTTCGGGCTCGGTGACGTTTCGAACAGCCAGCTTTCGTAATCGACGCCGTGAATTAAATCCCGCACGGCGGCTACCGGCTCGCGTTCGGCCAAATCGGAAATCGAGCCCATCCAGTGGGTGAAGCGTTGTAAAGATTCAAGCCCGCGCCCGGTCAGCGACTGGCTTAGCCCCATGTCGAAGCTGGCTTTAAACAGGCCTTTGTTGCGCTGATTCGCCCACTCGCCGAGCTTCTGCAAGGTCGCCGCACCGATTTCGCGGCGTGGCGTGTTGACGATGCGCAGGAATGCGCTGTCGTCGTCAGGGTTGGTCAGAACACGCAGATACGCCAGCAGGTCTTTAATCTCAGGACGAGAAAAGAACGACGTGCCGCCGGAAATACGGTAAGGGATGCGGTTTTGCATCAGCATTTTTTCGAACAGGCGCGACTGGTGATTCCCGCGGTACAAGATAGCGTAATCGCCATACTGCGTTTTGTTAATGAAATGATGGGCGATCAGCTCGCCGACCACGCGCTCAGCTTCATGATCTTCATTGTTGGCCGTCACCACTTTCAGCGATTCGCCGTAGGCCAGTTCAGAGAACAGACGTTTCTCGAAAACGTGCGGGTTATTGGCGATCAGAATGTTGGCGGCTTTCAGTATGCGCTGCGTCGAGCGGTAGTTTTGCTCAAGCTTAACGACCTGTAATTGGGGAAAATCTTCTTTCAGCAGCACCAGATTTTGGGGGCGCGCGCCACGCCAGGAGTAGATGGACTGATCGTCATCGCCGACCACGGTAAACCGCGCACGGTTGCCGACCAGCAGTTTCACCATCATGTACTGGCTGGTATTGGTGTCCTGATATTCATCCACCAGCAGATAGCGTAATTTGTTCTGCCAGCGTTCGCGCACTTCTTCGTTTTTCTGCAACAATAACGTCGGCAGCAGGATCAGGTCATCGAAATCGAGAATATTACAGGCGCGCATGTGGTCATGATAAAGGCTGTAACAGTGCGCGAAGATCTGATCGCGTTCGGATCGCGCAAGACCAGCGGCATGAGACGGATCGACCAGATCGTTTTTCCAATTTGAGATCGTCGAAACCAGCTGCTGAAGCAACGTTTTATCGTTCTCCAGCCACTTTTCGCTCAGCTCTTTGAGCAGCGCCAGCTGGTCCTGATCGTCGAACAGGGAGAAGTTAGATTTCATGCCCAGCGCAGCGAATTCGCGCTTAATGATTTCAAGACCAAGCGTATGGAACGTGGCAATCAGCAAACCGCGCGCTTCTTTGCGCCCGAGGGTTTGCCCGATACGCTCTTTCATTTCACGCGCGGCTTTGTTGGTAAAGGTGACGGCCGCAATATGACGGGCCTGATAGCCACATTCTCGGATCAGGTGCGCGATTTTATTGGTAATTACCCTGGTTTTACCGGAGCCAGCACCCGCCAGAACCAGGCAGGGTCCGGTGACGAATTCGACGGCGTGTTGTTGGCTGGGGTTTAATCGCATGGCGTATTTTTGCTCACCGGATAGACAAGGACGGCGATTGTAGCAGAAACGTCGCCTGAGATTGACAGGCTTTACCGCCCAATTTGTTATCTCTGGAATGCAGGCCGGAGTCCACATGCGCAGTTGCAAATGTTACATTACGCCTCTGGAACACATCTCAAGAAAAGGTCTCAATCATGGCAAAAACCGCAGCAGCAATGCATATCCTTGTAAAGGAAGAAGAACAGGCGAATGAAATTCTGGCTCAGTTGAAAAACGGCGGCGATTTCGAAAAGCTGGCAAAAAAACACTCTACCTGCCCGTCAGGTAAAAAAGGCGGTCATCTGGGCGAATTCAAGCAAGGCGCCATGGTACCTGCTTTCGATAAAGTGGTATTCTCTGCGCCGCTTATCGAGCCACAAGGCCCGCTGCATACCCAGTTTGGTTACCACATTATCAAGATTCTGTACCGCAACTGAGTTTCCGTTTCGGCGCAGTGAGCAGTAAAAAAGAAAGGGCACCGCATTTTCATGCAGTGCCCTTTTTATATCTCTCTCGCAACCCAAAATACTTCGCGTTGCAGGGAAATCTTAACTTGCTACAGCAATGCGTTTCATATCAGTCATATAGCCACGCAGGGTGCGGCCGATTGACTCGATTGGGTGGTTGCGGATAGCTTCGTTAACATCACGCAGCTGCGCGTTATCAACCTGAGTCTCGGCAACAGATTTACCCAAATCACCCGCCTGCAGGGTGGTCATGAACTCTTTCAGCAACGGTACTGCTGCGTTAGCAAACAGGTAGTTACCGTATTCTGCGGTATCAGAGATAACCACGTTCATTTCGTACAAACGCTTACGCGCAACGGTGTTGGCGATCAGCGGCAGTTCATGCAGTGATTCGTAGTAAGCAGATTCTTCGATGATGCCGGACGCCACCATGGTTTCGAAGGCAAGCTCAACGCCCGCTTTCACCATCGCAATCATCACAACGCCGTGGTCGAAGTATTCCTGCTCGGAAATTTTACCGTCGAACTGTGGCGCGTTTTCGAACGCGGTAGCGCCCGTTTCTTCACGCCATGTCAGCAGGTTTTTGTCGTCATTCGCCCAGTCAGCCATCATGCCGCTGGAGAATTCACCCGAGATGATGTCGTCCATGTGTTTCTGGAACAGCGGCGCCATGATCTCTTTCAGTTGCTCGGACAGCGCATAAGCACGCAGTTTCGCCGGGTTAGACAGTCTGTCCATCATCAGCGTGATGCCGCCTTGTTTCAGCGCTTCGGTGATGGTTTCCCAGCCGAACTGCAGCAGTTTTTCTGCGTAGGCTTCATCAACGCCGTCAGCGACCAGTTTGTCGAAGCACAGCAGAGAACCGGCCTGCAACATACCGCACAGAATAGTCTGCTCACCCATCAGGTCAGATTTTACTTCAGCAACGAAAGAAGATTGCAGAACGCCGGCACGATGGCCGCCGGTCGCCGCAGCCCAGGCTTTAGCAATCGCCATGCCTTCGCCTTTTGGATCATTTTCCGGGTGAACGGCGATAAGCGTTGGAACGCCGAAACCACGTTTGTACTCTTCACGGACTTCAGTACCCGGACATTTCGGAGCAACCATTACCACGGTGATGTCTTTACGGATCTGCTCGCCCACTTCAACGATGTTGAAGCCATGAGAGTAGCCCAGTGTCGCGCCGTCTTTCATCAGGGGCTGAACCGCTTTAACCACTGCGCTGTGCTGTTTGTCCGGAGTCAGGTTAACCACCAGATCCGCCTGCGGGATCAGTTCTTCGTAGGTGCCAACTTTGAAACCGTTTTCTGTCGCTTTACGCCATGAAGCACGTTTCTCAGCAATCGCTTCAGCACGCAGGGTATATGACACATCCAGACCAGAATCACGCATGTTCAGACCCTGGTTCAAACCTTGTGCGCCACAGCCCACAATCACCACTTTTTTACCTTTGAGGTAGCTGGCTTCGTCAGCGAATTCATCGCGACCCATGAAGCGGCATTTGCCCAGTTGTGCCAGCTGCTGACGCAGGTTCAGTGTGTTGAAATAGTTAGCCATGTCTTGCTCCGTTCTTTCGAGGTAAGTGCTGTTATTTTTTGTTTCACCGGTGAACCAGTGAACGCCGTGAATTCACTATATGTCATGCGACACATTGCTTAAATTGATATATTACGAAGATGACGTTGCAAAATCTGCAATACTCTTATTTTGTCATCTGTGAAACTAAAGAGCCGGGAAATCTTTATGGACTTACGTGATCTGAAACTGTTTTTGCATCTGGCGGAAAGCCGCCATTTTGGCCGTTCGTCGAAAGCGATGCATGTCAGCCCGTCAACGCTGTCGCGCCAGATCCAACGGCTGGAGGAAGAACTCGGCCAGCCGCTGTTTCAGCGTGATAACCGCACCGTGCAACTGACCAGTGCGGGTGAACAACTGAAAAACTTTGCCCAGCAGACGCTACTGCATTACCAGCAACTGCGCAGCGGGCTGGATCAGCATGGCCCGACGCTGAGCGGCGAACTGCGTTTGTTCTGCTCAGTCACCGCCGCATACAGCCATCTTCCGCCGATCCTTGACCGTTTCCGGGCGCAGCATCCGCTGGTCGAAATCAAACTTACTACCGGTGATGCCGCCGATGCGGTCGAAAAAGTGCAATCCACCGAAGCGGATTTAGGCATCGCCGGGCATCCTGAAACCTTACCGGGTAGTGTTGATTTCACCAAAATCGGCGAAATTCCGATGATCCTGATTTCGCCGTCCCTGCCCTGCGCGGTGCGGACTCAGGCCAGCGAACCGCACCCCGACTGGTCGCAAATCCCGTTCATTCTTCCGGAACACGGACCGGCGCGAAAACGCATCGACATCTGGTTCAAACGAAACCGTCTGAGCAATCCGCTGATTTATGCCACCGTCTCCGGCCACGAAGCGATTGTCTCGATGGTGGCGCTCGGCTGCGGCATTGCGCTAATCCCCTCGGTCGTCGTCGATAACAGCCCGGAATCCATCCGTAACCGCATTACGGTGCTGGATAACGTCACCGTCGGCGCACCGCTGGAGCTGGGCGTCTGCGTGCAGAAAAAACGCCTGAACGAACCGCTTATCGACGCATTCTGGCAACTGCTCTGACTGTTTCCGGTAATAAAAAACGGGACGCTTTTCAGGGTCCCGTTTTATTTTTAACCCGCTAAGAAGAAGCGGAACGCAGGATTATCACTTTCGTTATGGCAGTCATAGCCCAGCGCCTTCAGGTTCTGTTCGAACTCCGGTTCCTGCTCATTGAGCTCAAACGCGGCCAGCACGCGGCCGAAATCGGTGCCGTGGCTGCGGTAATGGAACAGGGAAATATTCCAGTGCGTGCCCAGAGTGTGCAGGAATTTCAGCAAAGCACCCGGTGATTCCGGGAACTCAAAGCTGTAAAGCCGCTCGCGCAAAGGCTTGGTTGGACGTCCGCCCACCATGTAACGCACGTGAAGTTTCGCCATTTCATCATCAGAAAGATCCACCACCTGATAGCCATCGCGATTCAGCTCGTCGATGATTTCCAACCGCTCTGCATGGCCACGCGTCAGACGCACGCCCACGAAGATGCAGGCGTTATCTGCATCGGCATAACGGTAGTTGAACTCGGTCACCGAACGGCCACCCAGCAGCTGACAGAATTTTAGGAAGCTGCCTTTGCGCTCAGGAATGGTCACCGCCAGCAGCGCTTCACGTTGTTCGCCCAGCTCGCAGCGTTCCGATACGTAACGTAAACCGTGGAAGTTGACGTTCGCGCCCGAAAGCACGTGCGCCAGACGCTCGCCCTGAATGTTGTGCTGCTGCACGTATTTCTTCAGTCCGGCCAGCGCCAGCGCCCCGGAAGGCTCGGCGATAGCACGCACGTCTTCGAACAAATCTTTCACTGCGGCGCAGATGGCATCGCTGTCGACGGTTATCACATCATCAAGATATTCACGGCACAGACGAAAGGTTTCGGTGCCGATACGCTTCACCGCCACGCCTTCGGCAAACAGCCCGACGCGCGCCAGATCAACAGGTTCACCGGCATCCAGCGCTGCACGCAGGCAGGCAGAATCTTCGGCTTCGACGCCAATTACCTGGATCTGCGGCATCAGCTGTTTGATCAATACGGCAACGCCCGCCGCCAGACCGCCGCCGCCGACCGGCACGAATACGCGATCGAGATGCGCATCCTGTTGCAGCAGTTCCATCGCCAGCGTGCCCTGACCGGCGATCACCGCAGGATGGTCAAACGGCGGAACAAACGTCATACCCTGCTGCTGCGAAAGCTCGATGGCTTTGCCTTTGGCTTCATCAAAATTCGCACCAAACAGCAATACTTCGCCACCGAAACTGCGCACCGCATCGACTTTGATATCCGCAGTCGCCACCGGCATCACTATCAGAGACTTGATGCCTTTTTTGGTGGCTGAAAGCGCAACACCCTGCGCGTGGTTACCGGCTGAGGCCGTAATCACGCCGCGGGAAGCCTGTTCTTCGGTCAGACTGGCTATCATGGAATACGCGCCGCGCAGTTTAAAACTGTGAACAGCCTGGCGGTCCTCCCTCTTCACCAGAATGGTATTACCCAGCCGGGAAGAGATCTTTTCCATGACCTGCAAAGGGGTCACCTGTGCGACTTCATACACCGGCGCACGCAGCACGGCGCGCAGATATTCAGCGCCGCACGGCTGGTCGGGCAAAGGTTGAGATACCGCCATGGCCTTTAGCCTCCCAGCTTAGACTTGTCGCGAACGGCGCCTTTATCGGCACTGGTCGCCAGCATGGCGTAAGCACGCAGCGCATAGGAGACTTCACGCACACGGTTCTTTGGCGTCCACGCCTGATCGCCACGAGCCTCTTCTGCTGCGTGACGCGCTGCCAGTTCGGCTGCCGGAACGTCCAGCACCATGCTGCGATTTGGAATGTCGATGTCGATGAAGTCGCCATCCTCAACCAGCGCAATCATGCCGCCGCTGCCCGCTTCAGGAGAAACGTGACCAATCGACAGACCAGATGTGCCGCCAGAGAAACGACCATCGGTGATCAGCGCACACTCTTTACCAAGGCCCATGGATTTCAGATAGGTAGTCGGATACAGCATTTCCTGCATACCCGGCCCGCCTTTTGGCCCTTCGTAGCGGATAACTACGACGTCGCCCGAAACGACTTTACCACCGAGGATCGCGCTCACGGCGTCGTCCTGGCTTTCGTAAACTTTGGCCGGACCCCGGAAGGTCAGGTTGGATTTATCCACGCCTGCGGTTTTCACGATACTGCCGGCTTCGGCAATATTGCCGTACAGCACGGCCAGACCGCCCTCCAGGCTGAACGCATTTTCCAGCGAGCGGATACAGCCCTCGGCGCGGTCATCATCCAGCGTGTCCCAGCGGCAATCTTGTGAGAACGCCTGCGTGGTGCGGATACCGGCGGGACCGGCGCGGAACATTTTTTTCACGGCTTCATCTTTGGTCAGCATGATGTCGTACTGATTCAGCGTTTCCGTCAGAGTCAGGCCAAGGATGTTTTTGACGTCGCGGTTCAGCAGGTTCGCGCGATCCAGTTCTCCCAGAATTGCCAGTACGCCACCGGCGCGGTGAACGTCCTCCATATGATATTTCGGCGTGCTTGGTGCCACTTTACACAGGTGCGGTACGACGCGTGACAGACGATCGATATCGATCATATCGAATTCGATTCCACCTTCCTGCGCGGCAGCCAGCAGATGCAGAACAGTGTTGGTCGAGCCGCCCATCGCGATATCCAGCGTCATGGCATTTTCGAAAGCCGCTTTGCTGGCGATGTTGCGTGGCAATGCGGTTTCGTCATCTTTTTCGTAATAGCGTTTAGTCAGCTCAACGATGCGGCGACCGGCATTCAGGAACAATTCGCGACGGTCAGCGTGCGTGGCCAGCAATGAACCGTTACCCGGCTGTGAAAGCCCCAGCGCTTCGGTCAGACAGTTCATGGAGTTGGCGGTAAACATACCGGAACAGGAGCCGCAGGTCGGGCAGGCAGAACGTTCGATCTGCTCGCTGTCGGCGTCGCTGACGTTCGGGTTTGCGCCCTGAATCATGGCATCGACCAGATCGAGCTTAATGATTTTGTCAGACAGTTTGGTTTTACCGGCTTCCATCGGACCGCCGGAAACAAAGATCACCGGAATATTCAGGCGCAATGACGCCATCAGCATTCCGGGGGTGATTTTGTCGCAGTTGGAAATACAGACCATGGCATCGGCGCAGTGCGCGTTCACCATGTATTCGACCGAATCGGCGATCAGTTCACGTGAAGGCAATGAATACAGCATGCCGCCGTGACCCATCGCGATACCATCATCCACCGCGATAGTGTTGAATTCTTTTGCCACGCCGCCGGACGCTTCGATTTGCTCAGCAACCAGTTTACCCAGATCGCGCAAGTGCACGTGGCCCGGTACGAACTGGGTAAAGGAGTTAACGACAGCAATAATTGGCTTGCCGAAATCGTCATCGGTCATGCCGGTGGCACGCCATAAAGCGCGGGCGCCAGCCATGTTGCGGCCATGAGTGGTGGTATGGGAACGGTACTTAGGCATGCTCAGTTCACTCCAAATCATTTCTGTTTAGCAGGCAGCAAAATCGCCACCTGCATCATTCTTGTTCTTTAGATTACTGCGGGTTGATTGGGTCCAACCATCCCCATTTGTCTTCAGTTTTGCCGGTGAACAGGCCGAAGAACGCATCCTGAATTTGTTTGGTGACCGGACCGCGTTTGCCGATACCGACCTGAATGCCGTCAACGCTGCGCACCGGGGTGATTTCCGCCGCAGTACCCGACATGAACACTTCGTCAGCCAGATACAGAGATTCACGGGACAGCACCTGCTCGCGAACTTCCAGACCCATGTCTTTCGCCAGTTTAATGATTGCATCGCGGGTAATACCCGGCAGTGCGGAAGAGGTAAACGGCGGTGTGAACAGGATGCCTTCTTTCACTTCGAACAGGTTTTCGCCCGCGCCTTCTGAGACGTAGCCGTGAATATCCAGCGCGATCCCTTCCTGATAACCGTGGCGGCGTGCTTCGCTGCCGACCAGCAATGAGGACAGGTAGTTACCACCGGCTTTAGCGGCAGTAGGAATGGTGTTGGCTGCGACGCGGTTCCATGAGGAAACCATTGCGTCGATACCCTGCTCTAGGGCTTCTTCACCCAGATAGGCGCCCCACGGGAAGGCGGCGATGATGACGTCAGTTTTGTAACCATCCGGCGGGTTCACGCCCATACCCACATCACCCACAAACACCAGCGGACGAATATACGCGCTGACCAGATTGTTTTTACGCAGCGTTTCGCGACAGGCTTCCATCAGCTCATCAACGCTCTGTGAAACCGGCATACGGTAGATTTTTGCGGAATCGCGCAGACGCTGCATATGTTCACGATGGCGGAAGACGACCGGGCCTTTATGGGAGTCGTAGCAACGCACGCCTTCGAAAACGGAAGTGCCGTAATGCAACGCATGGGACATCACGTGAACCTTTGCTTCCGCCCACGGAACCATCTCGCCATTGAACCAAATGTAATCAGCTTTCTTCGTCATTCTATTCGTCCCTATTACTCACGCGTTCGCGCGTATTTGTTGTGATGTGTGTTGCTGGATTTCGACACAGGCGACATCCATAAGTTTGCGTAACTGTGAAGACAGTAAATCTACCGGCCGCTGGCTGGCAACGGTCAATTCGATATTTATATTTTCCGCATTGACCATCGGGGTCATGTTCATCGCACAGACCTGAAAACCACGGTGGCGAACAACGCGTAATACGCGCTCCAACATTTCAGGGCGGAAACGGGCCTGGATTGAGACGTTATGCTGCATCATGACATTTTCTCCAACATGGTTTCGTTGCCTGCGCCCGGTGGCACCAGAGGCCAGACATTTTCATTTTCGTCGATGGAGACATGAAGCAAATACGGGCCTTTGCTGTTGAAAAAGGCATCCAGTGCGGCATCGACTTGGTCTTTACGGCTGATACGTTGGCCGGGGATATTGAATGCGCTGGCCAGCGTCACAAAATCGGGGTTATCTGAGAGGTTGGTTTCACTGAAGCGTCCGTCGAAGAACAGTTCCTGCCACTGTCGAACCATCCCTAACCGCTGGTTATCCAGCAGCAGGATTTTTACGGGCAACTGTTTTCGCTTAATGGTGCCCAGCTCCTGCACATTCATCATAAAGGAGCCATCGCCCGAAACGCAGATAACCATATCGTCTGGGCGTGCAACCTGCGCACCGACAGCAGCAGGTACGCCAAAGCCCATCGTGCCCAGACCGCTGGAGGTGATGAAGTTTTCAGGACGAGAGAACTGCATGTGTTGCGCAGTCCACATCTGATGCTGGCCGACGTCGGTGGTCACCACGGTATTGGCATCTTTGCGATCGGAGATTTGTTTCAGCAGCAGCGGCGCGTAAATGGCCTCGCCAGGATGATCGTAACGCCATTCGCCCTGCGCTTTCAGGGTCATGACTTCATCACGCCATGCGTTGATGCTCAGTGGTTGTTGCAGCGCCGGTAACAGCGCATTCAAATCGCCCTGTAACGCGACGTGTGCCTGACGCAATTTATTCAGCTCAGCCGGATCGATATCCATATGGATAACGGCGGCGTGCGGTGCGAAGGTGTTCAGCTTGCCGGTCACCCGGTCATCGAAACGCGCACCGACGGCGATCAGCAAATCAGAAGACTGTACCGCCAGATTGGCCGCTTTGGTGCCGTGCATACCCAACATGCCCAGATAACATGGGTCAGTGGCATCAGGTGCCCCCAGACCTTTCAGCGTCGCCACCGCCGGAATACCGGTGGTCGAGATAAATTCGCGTAACGCCGGAACGGCCTGCGCCATGCCAACGCCACCGCCGATATACAGCATCGGTTTTTGCGCAGCGGCGATCATTGCGCGGGCTTGTTCCAGTTCAGCCGCCGGATGCGGGAAGGATTCTTCGACGGCCAGCAGGTGTGGCGGCAGTTCACCGGTCGCCAGCTGGATATCTTTCGGAATGTCGATCAGCACCGGGCCTGGACGGCCGGAGCTGGCGATGGCGAAGGCTTCGGCCATGATTTCCGGCAGTGCATCCAGTGATTCGACCAAAAAACTGTGTTTTGTGCAGGCCAGAGATAATCCTAAAACGTCGATTTCCTGAAAGGCGTCTGTGCCGATGAAGGCAGAGCCGACCTGGCCGGTGATGGCGACCAGCGGGACAGAATCGAGCAGCGCGTCAGCCAGACCGGTGATCAGGTTAGTGGCGCCGGGACCGGAAGTGGCGATACACACGCCGACTTTGCCGGTTGAACGGGCATAGCCTATGGCGGCCATTGCGGCACCTTGCTCGTGCCGGCACAACAGGTGTTCAACGCCGCCGTCATACAGTGCATCGTATACCGGCATGATTGCCCCGCCGGGATAACCAAACACCATATCTACCCCCTGCGCACGCAACGCTTGTACTACCCACTGTGCTCCGTTCATCCTTATTCTCCTGCCTTCTTGCGACAAGTGCAGAACATTATGCTGTTGCTCATTTTCCGACCTCGCTTCATTGTTCACTGAAATCGCCGAACCAAAAAAAAACCCCGGACCTTTCGGTGCGGGGTTTCTTTTCAGGTTCAGGCTTGTTTAATAAGCCTTTCTTCGTCCAAGTGCAGCCCCGCACGGTGGGATAATAATCACCACCACGCGAATCACGACTAGGCTAACAACGAGGAGAAGGGCTTTCATTTTTAGGTTTCTATAATTCATATTGCGAACGATTGCCTACAGAGTTATCACAGTAATGCATTTAATGACAACATTTTTCTTGCGTTATTATTTGCGCACCGTTGCACAATCCGCCAAAAAAAATCTGGAAAATCAAACCTTAGCGGGTTGATCCACTGTCTGATTATTTATTGCACCTGTTATGGCTTTTCCGCGCGTATCCCGCCCAAACGCAACCAGTATGGAAATCACGATTGCCACCGTCCCGGCAACAATCGCCATCGCCAGACCATAATTATGTCCGTGGCTTTCGGCGATGCTCGCCTGCAAGGTCGCGTTGACCGATGCCAGCAGATTCCCGAGCTGATAAACAAATCCGGGCAGCACGGCGCGGGTATTCGCGGGCACCAACTCGGTTAAGTACGACGGCACCACGCCCCACGCGCCTTGCACCATAAATTGCATCAGGAATGCGCCCAGACCGATAGTCCAGGTTCCGCTGGAAAAGGCCCACAATGGGATCACCGGTAAAGAGAGTAACGCCGCGATAATAATGGCTTTTTTGCGCCCGATTTTCTCCGACATGGTGCCAAAGAAGATGCCGCCAATGATGGAGGCGATGGTGTAACCGATCGCAATCAGGCTGACTGTATGGGCATCAAAACCGTGCTGAACTTTGAGGAATGATGGGTAAAGATCCTGCGTTCCGTGGCTGAAGAAATTAAATGCCGCCATCAACACCACCAGATAGACGCATAGCTTCCAGTGCGATTTCAACACCGGCAGCAATGCCGTGCTTTCCTTGCGTTCGCGGGCAGCGAGCCAGACCGGCGATTCCTGCACTTTGAACCAGATGAATGGCAGCAGGAAAACGGGGACAGCGCCGATCACAAACATTCCGCGCCAGCCAACCAGTTCAGAGAACAAACCGTAAACTACCGCCGCCAGCAGGTAACCAAACGGATAACCGGCCTGAAAAATTCCGGACATCATCCCGCGTGAACGGTCAGGAATGGTTTCCATCGCCAGTGATGACGCCACGCCCCAGACTCCGCCCATCGCCACGCCGTATATCACGCGCAGGATCAGGAAAACCGTCAATGAAGGCGCCGCTGCTGTGCAAAGTTCGAAAATTGAAAAGCAGGCAATGTTTACCATCAGCACCGGTTTACGCCCATATTTTTCCGCTGCCCGCCCGAACAATAATGCCCCTATTGGCCGAACGGCCAGTGTCAGCAAAATCGCCAGCGTCACCTCTTTGATATCGACCTGAAACGCCGTCGCTATATCGCTGAGCAGAAAGACTAAAATGAAAAAATCGAAGGCATCGAGAGTCCAGCTTAAGAAACTGGCAATGGCAACGTTTCGCTGCCGAGAAGTCCAACCAAACATGGGTGTATCCCTATTCCGGAAAGATGTAGGCAATGCGCTCACGAGCCGATCCGGAGAATCCTCGGTGAGGCAGAGAGATGTTAATTAATAATGGGTATTTGTTTATTTATTGTTAAATACACTCAAATTAAACACCTCTGTCTCGCAAACCGGCAACTTAATTAGCCAGCTAATTTGTTTCCAGAAACCTCAGGCTGTTAAAGAATGTTGCTGACTTTACGAGGCATCGCACAGACTTTTGATTTCACAGCGTAAATTTTAAAAATTTTTTACGCGATGCTGCGCAAGGCTGTGATCTTATTTCCACTGCAGGATTGCATTGCGGCATGCTGCTGACAGGAATTTTCACAGCAAAGGAAAAAGCATGTCATTAGCCGTGGTGTATACGCGCGCATCGCTCGGTGTTCAGGCACCCGGCGTCTCTGTCGAAGTGCATATCAGCAACGGTTTACCGGCACTGACGCTGGTCGGACTGCCCGAAACTACCGTCAAAGAAGCCAGGGATCGCGTGCGTAGCGCTATCATCAACTGCGGATTCACCTTTCCTGCAAAGCGCATTACCGTCAATCTCGCCCCGGCAGATTTACCCAAAGAAGGCGGGCGATATGATTTGTCGATCGCGCTGGCGATTCTGGTGGCTTCTGAGCAGTTGCAGGGCGATAAGCTGGAGGCCTACGAGTTTTTGGGTGAGCTCGGGCTTTCTGGTGCGTTACGCAGCGTTAATGGCGCGATCCCGGCAGCACTTGAGGCGCAGAAAGAGGGGCGGATACTGATCCTACCGCAAAACAACCAGATGGAAATGACGCTGCTCGATCCGGGGGTTGCGCAGATCGCCGGGCACTTGCTACAGGTTTGCGCTTTCCTGCAAGGCGAAGACAGCCTGCCGCCCATCAACTATCCCGCAGAGCCGCCCGCACCTGTGCATCAGCCCGACATGGCGGAGATCATTGGCCAGGAGCAGTCCAAGAGAGCGCTGGAAGTCGCCGCAGCGGGCGGGCATAACCTGCTGCTGATTGGTCCGCCGGGAACGGGAAAAACCATGCTCGCCAGCCGGTTACCGGGATTATTGCCACCGCTGAGCAATGAGGAGAAGCTGGAAACAGCGGCCATCGCCAGCCTGGTGTATAACCCGGAGGAGGACGGAGAATTCTCCCGCGTGCGGCCTTTTCGCGCACCGCATCACAGCACCTCGATGAGCGCACTGGTCGGCGGCGGCTCGCTACCGAGGCCTGGAGAAATTTCGCTGGCGCACAACGGCGTCCTGTTTCTCGATGAGCTGCCGGAATTTCAGCGGCAGGTGTTAGATGCGTTACGCCAGCCGATGGAGTCCGGCGAGATCACCATTTCCCGCGCCAGAGCGAAAGTGCGCTATCCGGCAAGAGCACAGCTGATCGCGGCCATGAATCCCAGCCCGACAGGGCATTATCAGGGCATCCACAACCGCACACCGCCCCAGCAGGTTCTGCGCTATCTGGGCAGGCTCTCAGGGCCTTTTCTGGACAGGTTCGATTTATCGATTGAAGTGCCACTTTTACCCCCGGGGATCCTTAGCCAGCAAAACCATGCACCGACCGTCAGGGAAAGCAGTGCAGAAGTTCGGGAAAGGGTGCTAATTGCCAGAGAAATTCAGTTAAACCGTGCGGGGAAAATCAATGCGCATATGAACAGCAGTGAGGTGGAAACGTATTGTGTGTTAACGAAGGCGGATGCGGAGTTTCTGGAAGAAGTACTGCATAAACTGGGATTATCAGTGAGAGCCTGGCATCGTATTCTGAAAGTCGCAAGAACACTGGCCGATCTTGGGGGGAGTGAAGCCATTGAACGCAAACATATTGCGGAGGCGCTGAGCTATCGCACTATGGATAGGCTATTGTTAACTCTGCATAAGAGTCTGGCATAAAAAACGGGGCATAGCCCCGTTTTATTAGTCGTCGCTTTCCGTGTAGTCTTCTACTGCGTCTGCCTGCGGTTTACCGCCGGACAACGTGTGGAATTTCTTCGGACGACGGGTGCGGATGATGTACTTATTCCACACTTTTTCTGCTTCCGTTACCGGTTCGCGCGTACCGCGGCAAACCTCAAGGAACAGCTTTTCTTCATCGGTTGCTGGCTCGCGTTTTCCCAAATCCAGTTCGTTAAAGGCAAAGCCGTAACGTTCTAGCATTTGCGCTTCTTTAATGGTGAAATCGCCATGCCGGGAGAACCCGCGAGGGTAATGTTTATTATCAAAAAAACGACTTGTCGTGGTGAAGCTTTCCGCCATCTGACACGCTCCTAATTCTCTCATGGTCGTGCTGTTATGGCGCGGAGTATTAGTTAGGCTTGACATTGTGTAAAACAAAACATTTAAATCTTAACGACAAAAATAATTGGAGATGGTTTTGGACACGGAATTACTGAAAACCTTTTTGGAGGTCAGTAGAACTCGCCACTTTGGTCGGGCAGCGGAATCGCTTTATCTGACGCAGTCCGCTGTCAGCTTTCGTATCCGGCAACTGGAAACCCAACTTGGCGCAAATTTGTTCACCCGCCATCGAAATAATATCCGCTTAACGCCCGCAGGAGAGCGTCTGCTGCCTTACGCCGAGAATCTGATGTCTACCTGGCAATTGGCGAAAAAAGAGGTAATACGCTCGTTACAGCACACAGAATTGTCGATTGGTGCCACGGCCTCGTTATGGGAAGCCTATCTGACGCCGTGGATGCAGTCGCTTTACGTGCAACGTGATACTTTGCGGCTGGAAGCACGCATCGCGTTGCGCCAGTCGCTCGTCAAGCAATTACATGAAAGACAACTGGATTTGCTGATCACCACCGAGCCACCAAAAATGGACGAGCTCTCAAGTCAGCTGTTGGGTAATTTCTCGTTACGACTTTTTTCATCGAAAAAAACAGTCAGAGGGGAACAATCGCCTTACGTGAAACTGGAATGGGGCGCCGATTTTCCTCAACAGGAAAAGTTGCAAAATAGCGATCAGGAACCCGTTCTGACCACCACGTCAGCGCATCTGACGCGACAATTACTGGAGCAGACCGGTGGCTGCGCTTTCCTGCCGTCACACTGGGCGAAAGAATATCCCCAGCTGGCCGCCCATGAAGAGATTCCACCGGTTATCCGCCCGCTGTACGCCGTATGGCTGCAAAATAGCGATCAGCAGGTTCTTATCCGTCAGTTACTTAAAACACCGCTGATCACCCATCTCTGAGCCCCCCGCTATCAGGTCGGCTCAGGGCGCGGATGGCGCGCTCTTCTGGCGGTCCAGAATGAGCCCATGCCCTTCTGCAAACCGATGAAGACAAACAGCAGGATACCCATCACGATTTTGGTCCACCACGAGCTGAGTGTACCGTCGAACGTGATGTAGGTTTGGATCAGGCCCTGAATCAGCACACCGAAAAGGCTTCCAAGTACGGTTCCTACGCCGCCGCTCAACAAGGTCCCTCCGATGACGACAGAAGCGATAGCATCCAGTTCTACCCCACTGGCTGCCAGCGCGTATCCGGCGGAGGTATAGAGTGAAAACACGATGCCAGAAAGGACTGCCAGCGTGCTCGACAGCATGTAGATGTAAATCGTGGTCCGTCTTACGGGAACGCCCATCAGCGCCGCCGACACGTTGCTCCCACCGACCGCGTAGACATTGTTCCCAAAGCGTGTCCGGTGCGCCAAAATAATCCCCACGAAGACGACCAGCAGCATGATTAACGCCAGCAACGTGAAACGTCCTCCGCCCGGCATTTTCCATGCGTAACTGGCCAGAAAATCATACACCGGATGATTAATGGGCAGCGATTCTTCGGAAACGATAAAACTCATCCCGCGAACGAAAAACATTCCTGCCAGGGTAATAATAAACGCAGGAAGCTTCAGCGTATCGATGATCCAACCCATGAGTGCGCCAAACATCGCCCCCATCAGCAGGACAATCACGAAGGCATAGCCGGGCGCAACGCCGTAATCGCCAATGAGTTTCGCCAGTAAAACGCCGGTAAAAGCGATCACTGATCCCACAGACAAATCGATGCCACCTGAGAGGATCACGAAGGTCATACCGACGGCTACGATGCCGAGAAAGGCGTTATCTGTCAGTAAATCAAAGAAGACGCGCGTGGAGGCGAATCCGGGGAACTGGGTGAAGCAATAGCCATATCCGGCCAGAAACACCGCGATAGTAATCAGCAGGGGCAGATTTCTTTTGAGCATTATCCCTTCCTCCGGAACAGATTACTGAGCGATACCCGGGGTGACTGGACCACCAGCACGGCCAGTACCACCAGCGCTTTGAGTACAAGATTAAACTCAGGTTTAAAACCGGAGAGCAGAATGCCGGTGTTCATGCCCTGAATGATGAGCGCACCGATAACCGAAAGGAGTAGATTAAATCTCCCTCCGAGCAACGAACCACCACCTATCACCACCGCCAGAATCGCATCCAGTTCCAGCCATAAACCGGCGTTATTGGCATCGGCACCGCGAATATCTGCCGTGACGATGACACCCGCAACCGCAGCACAAATCCCGCAAATTACGTAGGTAGAGATCAGCACCAGACGCGCATTCACTCCGGCGTTATATGCGGATCGGATATTGATCCCGACGGATTCAATAAATAGCCCAAGCGCTGTTTTACGCGTCAGCGCCCACACCAGAACCAGCATCACAACCACAATGATCACCGGCATCGGCAGATAGAACAGAGAACCGCTGCCAAACTGCGATAAACCATTGTGTTCGAACGTGACAATTTGTCCTTCGGTGATAAGCTGTGCGATACCGCGTCCCGCAACCATCAGCATCAGCGTCGCAACGATCGGCTGAATTTGCAGAACCGCGACCAGAAAGCCATTCCAAAGGCCGCAAACCGCGCCTACCCCGACGGAAGCGAGCAGCACCATCGCCAGCGGATAACCCTGAACCGTCATGGTGGCCGCCGTTGCCCCGGCAATCGCCATCACCGCGCCGACCGAAAGATCAATTCCCCCGGTCGCAATCACCAGCGTCATACCCAGAGCCAGCAAAGCCACCGGCGCACCGCGGTTAAAGATATCCACCAGACTGCCAAACAGACGGCCATCCTGAATGTGGATTGAGAAAAAGCCCGGAGCAACCAGGCTGTCGATCAGTAAAATGGCAATGAATGCCCCGATTTGCGTAGCACCTTTCGGAAATACCCATCGAACTTTGTGCGGTGACCCTGTCATCGGCAGACTCCTGTTACTCATCGATATCTCCTCATTGGGCCGCAATGGCTTTCATAATGGCTGGCACGGAGATTTCAGCCTGCTCAATTTCGGCAACATGGCGACGATCGCGTAATACCACGATACGGTCGGCATAGCCCGACAGCTCTTCCAGCTCGGATGAAATCACCAGCAATGCCAGCCCCTCATCACACAATTTTTCAATCAGGCGGATGATTTCAGCATGCGCACCGACGTCAATCCCGCGGGTCGGTTCATCAAGGATAAGAAAGCGAGGATGAGTGGCAAGCCAGCGTGAAAGCAGGACTTTTTGCTGATTACCGCCGGAGAGATATTGAATTTCCTGCTCGGTGCCGGGTGTTCGAATTCCGAGAAGTTTGATGAATTTCTCTGAGATCTGATGCTGTTCTTTCATCGGCAGCGGACGTAACCAACCGCGTTGAGCCTGTAGGGCCAGAATGATATTTTCACGGACCGTGGCTGCGCCGATAATGCCATCGGTCTTGCGATCCTCAGGGCAATAACCAAATCCGAGTTTGGCCGCTTTACGCGGCGTGCTGATGGTCTCTTCCTTGCCATCAACCCGTGCTTTGCCGCTGTCATGACCTTTGATGCCAAAAATCAACTGAGCGGTTTCTGTCCGTCCCGATCCCAACAATCCGGCCAGCCCGACAATTTCACCACGACGGACTTTCAGGTCGAAATTCTCGACCACGCCACGGCGACCGTAATCCTTAAAATCCACCAGCGGTTCACCGGTGACATTCCGATGTTCAGTACGTTTAAGCAGACTTTCATCAAAGCTGTGTCCCAACATCATCGGCACCAGATCGATACGTGGCAAATCAACCGTGCGCTCTGAACCCACACGTTTGCCGTTGCGAAGCACTGTAATACGGTCGCTGATGCGGTAAACCTGATCGAGGAAATGAGTCACGAAAATCATCCCAACACCCTTGTCACGCAGCTGCACGAGAATATCCAGCAGCATGCTGACTTCTTTGGCATCGAGACTGGCGGTAGGTTCGTCGAGGATTAATACCTGCGCAGATAGGTCGACAGCTCGCGCAATCGCCACGATCTGCTGGATGGCGATGGAATAGGTTGAAAGCGGCTGGCTGACATCCAGATTTAAGCCGTAACCTTCCAGGAGCGCCTCAGCCTGTTGTTCCATTTTACGCTGATTTACCAGACCAAACCGGGTAGGTTCGCGACCGATAAAGAGATTGGCCGCCACGGAAATATTCGGCAGCAGATTCACTTCCTGGTAAACAGTACCAATTCCCAACGACTGCGCATGGGCCGTATTGACCGGCTCGATGGGATTACCATTCAAAAATACCTGCCCGGCAGAACGTTTATATACGCCAGTCAGGGCTTTAATCATTGTGGATTTACCGGCACCGTTCTCTCCTAAAAGAGCCACGATCTCACCACGTTCGAGAGTAAAATCAACATTTTCCAGCGCCTTAACGCCGGGGAACTCTACTGAGAGGCCCCGCACATCAAGCAGCACTGCTGAACCTGGATTATCCGTCACATCACTACTCCTGCAGCATCCGCTACCGGCGGAATGGGAATAATTTTTACCGGCCTGCCCGTGAGACAGACCGGTAAAATCGGCTTAATAACCCATGTCTTTTTTCATGTCATATTCTTTCTGAGCCATGTCCGGCAGGATCAGCGCAGACTGCGTCTGAATAAATTTCTTCGGTTGAGTACCGTCTTTTTTCATTGCGATCAGCGCATCAAACGCCGGACCCGCCATGTTTGGCGTCAGTTCGACTGAGGCATTCGCTTCCCCATTCAGCATGGCTTTGTAGATGTCAGGAACCCCATCAATTGAAACGATTTTGATCTGCGAACCCGGTTTCAGACCGGCTTCTTTGATAGCCTGAATAGCGCCGATCGCCATATCATCGTTATGTGCGTAAACGGCACAAATATTCTTGCCGTTTTGCTCAGCCTTGATGAAGCTCTCCATAACTTCTTTACCTTTACTGCGGGTAAAGTCACCGGATTGAGAACGAATGATTTTGACATTCGGCGCGGCTTTGAGCGCATCAGCAAAACCTTTTTTACGATTTAACGCGACGCTCGCGCCGACGGTTCCCTGAAGTTCGACCACGTTACATGGTTTGCCGGCCACATCTTTCACCAGCCAGTCACCGGCCACTTTACCTTCATAGACGCTGTCAGATGCCACAGCAGCGGTATACAACGACGGATCGCTGACTTCAATCGTGCGGTCTAAGAGGAATACAGGGATCTTTGCCTCTTTGGCTTCAGTCAGAACGGGGGCCCAACCGGTTGCAACAACAGGTGCAATAAAGATCGCATCGACACCCTGCGCAATGAATGAGCGGATTGCCTTGATTTGGTTCTCTTGTTTTTGCTGAGCATCAGCAATTTTCAGCGTGATCCCGCGTTTCTCGGCCTCTGATTTAGACACCTTAGTTTCTGCAGAACGCCAACCAGACTCTGATCCGATCTGAGAAAAACCTACAACCAGCGGAGCTGCCTGTGCCGCGCCACAAAGTGCTGTTGCTACTGCTGCTGCCACAAATAAGCGTTTGTACATGTCTCTTTCCTCGCGTGTAGTCTGAGCTACTTTTTGTTATGACTCGTTGGGTACGGCCAGAACATTCACCGGACATATGTCCTCGCTCATTACGATAATTACGCCGTAAAAAGAGCAAAATAGTCGTGTCCGATTCTGGTTGTCGTCATAGGACGATGATTAGGTTTAGTACACAGGGAAAAACGGAGCATGAGCGGGGTCACATACGGGAATAACAATCATTTAGTGCATGTATTTAGCCGAAATATGACCAGAAATAACCAGGGAAATGGGAAGAATTGAGCTGGAATAGTGCAAAAAAGATACAGAAGAAGGATCAGTGATGAGGAGGAATGAAGTAAATAAATAATTTGCAGGATCTCAAAACAAAAAAAAGCCCCTCGCTTTCGCGAAGGGCTCTTAAATGGCAGGGGCGGAGAGATTCGAACTCGCGACACCCGGTTTTGGAGACCGGTGCTCTACCAACTGAGCTACGCCCCTAAAATACACTTAACATTATGCCTGCTAAGGTTAGCAGGCATAATTTTTAATAATTGGCGGAACGGACGGGGCTCGAACCCGCGACCCCCTGCGTGACAGGCAGGTATTCTAACCAACTGAACTACCGCTCCACCGGTTCTTTCACTCATATCAGAAAACGTCTGATACAGGTTTGTTCCTGTTATTTTCCTTGTCAGGGGAAAAGGAACTAATTTGATGCCTGGCAGTTCCCTACTCTCGCATGGGGAGACCCCACACTACCATCGGCGCTACGGCGTTTCACTTCTGAGTTCGGCATGGGGTCAGGTGGGACCACCGCGCTACTGCCGCCAGGCAAATTCTGTTTCATCCATACCGCGCCGCCTCGTGAGTTATCACTCCGCCTCGCCATACGAACCAATCTCGGAACGTTCGCTGAAAATCTACTTACCGCACTCTCGCGCAGCAGAGTCACTCTAAAACACCTTTGGTGTTGTAAGGTTAAGCCTCTCGGGTCATTAGTACTGGTTAGCTCAATGCATCGCTGCACTTACACACCCAGCCTATCAACGTCTTAGTCTTAAACGTCCCTTCAGGTGGCTTAAAGCCACAGGGAAGACTCATCTCGAGGCAAGTTTCGCGCTTAGATGCTTTCAGCGCTTATCTTTTCCGCATTTAGCTACCGGGCAATGCCATTGGCATGACAACCCGAACACCAGTGATGCGTCCACTCCGGTCCTCTCGTACTAGGAGCAGCCCCTCTCAATCTTCCAACGCCCACGGCAGATAGGGACCGAACTGTCTCACGACGTTCTAAACCCAGCTCGCGTACCACTTTAAACGGCGAACAGCCGTACCCTTGGGACCTACTTCAGCCCCAGGATGTGATGAGCCGACATCGAGGTGCCAAACACCGCCGTCGATATGAACTCTTGGGCGGTATCAGCCTGTTATCCCCGGAGTACCTTTTATCCGTTGAGCGATGGCCCTTCCATTCAGAACCACCGGATCACTATGACCTACTTTCGTACCTGCTCGAGCCGTCACTCTCGCAGTCAAGCTAGCTTATGCCATTGCACTAACCTCACGATGTCCGACCGTGATTAGCTAACCTTCGTGCTCCTCCGTTACTCTTTAGGAGGAGACCGCCCCAGTCAAACTACCCACCAGACACTGTCCTCACCCCGGATTACGGGGCCGAGTTAGAACATCAAACATTAAAGGGTGGTATTTCAAGGTTGGCTCCACGCAGACTGGCGTCCACGCTTCAAAGCCTCCCACCTATCCTACACATCAAGGCTCAATGTTCAGTGTCAAGCTATAGTAAAGGTTCACGGGGTCTTTCCGTCTTGCCGCGGGTACACTGCATCTTCACAGCGAGTTCAATTTCACTGAGTCTCGGGTGGAGACAGCCTGGCCATCATTACGCCATTCGTGCAGGTCGGAACTTACCCGACAAGGAATTTCGCTACCTTAGGACCGTTATAGTTACGGCCGCCGTTTACCGGGGCTTCGATCAAGAGCTTCGCATTGCTGCTAACCCCATCAATTAACCTTCCGGCACCGGGCAGGCGTCACACCGTATACGTCCACTTTCGTGTTTGCACAGTGCTGTGTTTTTATTAAACAGTTGCAGCCAGCTGGTATCTGCGACTGGCTTCGGCTCCGAGAGCAAGTCTCTTCACCTACGCGCCAGCGTGCCTTCTCCCGAAGTTACGGCACCATTTTGCCTAGTTCCTTCACCCGAGTTCTCTCAAGCGCCTGAGTATTCTCTACCTGACCACCTGTGTCGGTTTGGGGTACGATTTCGTGTTACCTGGAGCTTAGAGGCTTTTCCTGGAAGCATGGCATCAACTACTTCACCACCGTAGTGGCTCGTTATCACGCCTCAGGGTTGAATATGCAACCGGATTTACCAAGTCACACCCCCTACACGCTTGAACCGGGACAACCGTCGCCCGGCTAGCCTAGCCTTCTCCGTCCCCCCTTCGCAGTAACACCAAGTGCTGGAATATTAACCAGCTTCCCATCGACTACGCTTTTCAGCCTCGCCTTAGGGGTCGACTCACCCTGCCCCGATTAACGTTGGACAGGAACCCTTGGTCTTCCGGCGTGCGGGTTTTTCACCCGCATTATCGTTACTTATGTCAGCATTCGCACTTCTGATACCTCCAGCAACCCTCACAGGTCACCTTCGACGGCTTACAGAACGCTCCCCTACCCAACAACGCCTAAGCGTCGCTGCCGCAGCTTCGGTGCATGGTTTAGCCCCGTTACATCTTCCGCGCAGGCCGACTCGACCAGTGAGCTATTACGCTTTCTTTAAATGATGGCTGCTTCTAAGCCAACATCCTGGCTGTCTATGCCTTCCCACATCGTTTCCCACTTAACCATGACTTTGGGACCTTAGCTGGCGGTCTGGGTTGTTTCCCTCTTCACGACGGACGTTAGCACCCGCCGTGTGTCTCCCGTGATAACATTCTTCGGTATTCGGAGTTTGCATCGAGTTGGTAAGCCGGGATGGCCCCCTAGTCGAAACAGTGCTCTACCCCCGAAGATGAGTTCACGAGGCGCTACCTAAATAGCTTTCGGGGAGAACCAGCTATCTCCCGGTTTGATTGGCCTTTCACCCCCAGCCACAAGTCATCCGCTAATTTTTCAACATTAGTCGGTTCGGTCCTCCAGTTAGTGTTACCCAACCTTCAACCTGCCCATGGCTAGATCACCGGGTTTCGGGTCTATACCTTGCAACTTGACGCCCAGTTAAGACTCGGTTTCCCTACGGCTCCCCTATTCGGTTAACCTTGCTACAAAATATAAGTCGCTGACCCATTATACAAAAGGTACGCAGTCACCCAACAAAGTAGGCTCCCACTGCTTGTACGTACACGGTTTCAGGTTCTATTTCACTCCCCTCGCCGGGGTTCTTTTCGCCTTTCCCTCACGGTACTGGTTCACTATCGGTCAGTCAGGAGTATTTAGCCTTGGAGGATGGTCCCCCCATATTCAGACAGGATGTCACGTGTCCCGCCCTACTCATCGAACTCACAATAAGTGCATTTTTGTGTACGGGACTATCACCCTATACTGTGCGACTTTCCAGACGCTTCCACTAATGCACAAACTGATTCAGGTTCTGGGCTCTTCCCCGTTCGCTCGCCGCTACTGGGGGAATCTCGGTTGATTTCTTTTCCTCGGGGTACTTAGATGTTTCAGTTCCCCCGGTTCGCCTTGCATGGCTATGTATTCACCATGCAATAGTGTGTCGAAACACACTGGGTTTCCCCATTCGGGTATCGTCGGTTATAACGGTTCATATCACCTTACCGACGCTTTTCGCAGATTAGCACGCCCTTCATCGCCTCTGACTGCCTAGGCATCCACCGTGTACGCTTAGTCGCTTAACCTCACAACCCGAAGGTGTCTTAAA
>NZ_JBXAVQ010000012.1:0-127578 GCF_057290995.1 Rahnella sp. 1L-D-7-B-C2
GCGATGCTAAAACTGCCCTCGAGGCGCGAGCGGGAATATACAAGGGAAGTGAGAGAAAAAAGGTCGAAATATCCCTTAAAAAACAATGCCGGTCATCTTAAGTGACCGGCATTACGCTAACGCGTCCTTTTTGCTTTCTGAGTTTTCAAATCACATTATTTATCAGTCTGTGATTTCAGGGTTTTCTGCAATGTTGAAGTATCAGCGTAGGTTTTGAAACCTTCCGGCGCAGCATACTGCGGCGTCTTGCTGTCACTGCCGGAGACCTGAGACAACATCGCCAGACCTTCCGGTTTAATTACTGCCTGATGGAAGTAATCCGCCAGTTGCGTTTGTGTCAACCCGGCAATCACACGGATAACATTGGTGCGCGTATCAAATTGCGCATTCCCCCGGCTGAAATCATTACCTAATCTGTCCGCTTCTTCATCCAGCGTTTGCGGGCGTTGCTGCATTTCATTTACCAGCCCTTGTTTATACTGATTAAACTCCGCGTCTTTCATTTCACGCAGACGTTTTTCGGCTTGTGGGTAAAAGGCCAGATAGCGCTGATACAGATAGTCCGGCTGCTTGCTGTTACTTTGCAGTAAGAAACCGATACCCCATTGTTTACCGACAGGAATGGGGAACGCAAATACCGCGTAACCGAGTTGCTCCTGCGTGCGAAGCTGGCTGTAGAACCACGGTTGAATAATTTGCCCGAGTAATGCGCTGTAGCCCATGCTCTGGACTTCGTCATAACCGGTCGGCACATACACGGCGGCCAGCGCCGAGTCAGAACTGCTGCCGACACGCTGGATGTTGGCTTTCAGAGGCTCAGTCACAACGGCCTGCGTGCCGCGCCACCAGTCTGTTCCGTGCGTACCAAGTTTGTGCATAATCTGCTGCGACATAGCTTTCACCTGATCGCCCGTCATATTGCCCACTACCATGATTTCCACAGCGGCGTGGTGAATAAGCTGCTCACGGTAAGCATTCACATCATCGAGTGTGATATCCGCAACCAGCCTCTCGCGTTCTGAACGCTCGGTATAAGGCACGCGCGAAAGTAACTGAACCGGCTGGAGTGCTAACTCGAAGGCTTTGCCTTTATCCGCAGAGGCTAATCGCTCCCGATACCATGATTTAGCCTGATCAAGCTGTTGCTGCGTGGGTTTGAAATCAGGATAGCTGTCCACCAGTGCGGCCAGTAAGTCCGGCAGACATTCGGTGAAACCGCTGGCGGTAAACTGCAGCCCGTTGTCAGGCGACGTACCAAAGCTCAATCCGCCGATAGAAGCCTGATAACTTAGCTGATCGTAAGCTACGCCGGTAAGATAATCCGTCAGGCCGTAAAGTACCTGATTTTTCGCCGTGCTTAACGCCTGTTCATTGCGAAAGGATACCGTCACGCTGGCTTTCGGTTCATCAGCGAAGAAGCGGCTTGGCATGTAAAATACCCGCAGGCCTTTATCTTCAACCAGCAGTTCAGGTTTTGTCGCTTTAGAATCTTTGGTTACCAGCGCCAGAGAGTTCGGAATGTATGGGTTCAACTCAGGCAGAGTGAGTTTGATTCCCTTCCCCAGGGATTTCCAGTACTCGAAGGTTTGTGGCAGGACTTTATCGACCTGATAAGGTGCATTCACAAAGTAAGCGACTTTATTGTGTGGCTCATTCGGACTGATGATCCAATAACGCGCATTTTGCGGCGTCATTTCATCCAGCCTGGATTCGATCGCTTTCGGATCGTATTGGTCCGTCAGATAAGGGGAATCCAGAACGTGCTCGACCGGCACTCGCAACATGGTATCCACCAGCCATTCGACGTAATCCATATCCCTCGTCAGCGCCGGATAGCGGAAGTCGAGCGCCATCACGTGGGCAATTTCATCGAAATAGGGTTTCTTTATGCCCTGCTCGCGCATTTCACGCAAATAACTGAAAATGGCGGCAATGACCGTATCGCGCTCGGCGAGACCTTTATCCGTCAACGAAACTGAAATATTAAACACGCCCTGATTCCGGTTGACCATCGGGTCCGCACCGGCACTAATACCGTCGGCGTAGCCTTGCTTTTGCAGCCAGTCAGACAATGTATTCAGACTGCGGTTACCAATCAGGTAGCTGATATAGGTATCCGTCTTACTGCGAAACGCGGCGCTGTTGTTATCAATGGCGAACTCAACGCGTAATTCTTTGCGCGGCTGTGCGGGAACAAAACGGATATATTCGCCTTTCTGTTTATCCGTTAAGGTCGGCACGGTAATCGGCGGTACGGCGGCATGATGATTGGCAATCTGCCCGAAAGTGTTTGCGGTCAGTTGCGTCAGTTCCGGCAAAGGTTTATTGCTGTAAATCACGCCGACCATCAGATTGGCAGAGTAGTAACGATGATAAAAGTCCGTCAGCTGATCGTGCAACTTGCTGCCCGGCTTGTCCTTTAGGGTATCGAGATTACCGCCTGAAAAGCGCGAACCAGGATGTTCCGGGTTCAATGTTTCAGCGCGTACCTGTGCCATACGCATTCCATCACGGGAACGCGCCATGGTCAGTTCAGCATTCACCGCGTTGCGTTCGCGGTCACCATTGGCGGGGTCTAACAGGGGTTCACCGATTGCATCGGAAAGGCGATCTACTGCTTCAGGAAGAGCGTCATTTTCAACTTCCAGATAGAATGCCGTGCGATAGGAAGCGGTGCTACCGTTATGGCTGCCGCCATGTTTTTTGAGAAATTCGGAAAGGCTTTCAGGCTGAGGATATTTTTTGGATCCCATCAGCAACATGTGTTCAGTGTAGTGAGCCAGACCTAACTGTGAGTCCGGGTCTTCCAGCGAGCCTACGGGAATAGCCAGAGCAGCGAGGGATTTAGGCGCATCTGGATCAGAAACGAGCAAAACCGTCATGTCATTCGCCAGCGTTATCGCCTGATACTGACGCGGGTCGTTCTGACTTTTATTGATAGCTTGTGCATAAGGCTGCCAACCGGCGGCACTTGAAACAACAGGGGCCCAAAAGGTCAATAACAACAGTAACCCTGTAACTCGGGTAACCTGTTTAAACATTGCCACTCTCCCTCAATCCAATAAACGTGCCACACGGGCAAAAATAACGGTTCATCCACTGATGAACCTCAACCTGCTGTTTTATGCCGTTGAGTCTTTTCAGACCCCGCAGTTGCAGGATAGTTGTCAAAAAATCAGTCTCGGGATGTACGTTCTGGTGCTGTTTCACATTTTGCACCCGGACACGACACTCCCCTCCCGGATAAATCACCTGTTTAAACCACTCTATGCAGTTGGGCTGCCATTGCAAGCGGCTTGACAGTATTTCTCCCGCCTAACCGGAAGATGTGGGCGTATCTGGCTCGCAAAGCAAACGCTGCAACTGCGCCTGATAGTGCGCCGGTGTACGGATAATCGCGCCGATCACTTTGCATCGTTGCCCGGCAGTAAAACCCGAGATCTGATACTCCCAGCCATTAATTACCGGTTCAGTGCCGTTTCCGCTGACCGAATAGGCTTCTAACTGTGAGTGCGCCTCTGACCACGCCTGCTGCACCTGCCACTGACGCATAAAACCCTGGCTCAGAGACTGAAAATAGTTGAGCAATCCTAGAACCGATACCGACAGCAGCAGCGCGGCGATCAGCGCCTCAGGCAGGCTAAATCCTTGCTGTTTGGCTTCTTTCTCAGTCATCACAGAACTGCTCATCGGCTTCGGGACAGAAATCCAGCCAGCCTTGCCTGAGTGGAAAAAAAATCAGCGAGCCATCGGCTTGTATTTGCGCGCTGACCTGCTGGTAAATGGTCATGGGCTCTCCCCCTTCCGACACTCTCCCTTCCCCGCGCACCACAAAAACATCTTCACGTAGTGAAGGGCGGACACAGGTACGTCCTGACCCCACAGCCAGGATCCCGGAGGTCAACGCCTGACATTGCCACTTCGTCTGTGCCGTTAATTTCCACCGTTCGCTGATTCCCCAGCTCAGTGAAGACGCGGCATTCTCCCAGGCAATCGCATACCGGTGCTGATGAGAAGTCAGTGCCAGCCCGGCAGAAAGCTGTTGCTGTAGCGAATTAAGGGCAATCATTCCCAGCCCCATCATCACCATAATACTCAAGATCATGGCACTGCCCTGCTGATGGTATTGAGAGGAATGCCTCCTGATTTTCGCCCGGAATTTCATAAGGAATGTCCCGCAACCTGGACAATAATTTTGCGGTGGATCAGGGGATCTTTGCTCCAGCTGGCCTCAAGTTCCAATGAGAAAAGGCGTCCGGCATTCAGGCCTGAATGTTCCGTCACAGCAAACTTCGTGACGTTAACTTCTGCCGGGTCGAGCAATTTCTCCCAGCCAGAACTGTTGCATGCATCTGTACCACGCTGGATTTCAATACCGCCCTGACGCAGGCGATAACCAAAGTATTCAGATTCTGCGCTACCCGGTTTTTCCCAATGCCCGTTTCTGTTCAGATCATAAATCGCGATAACACAGGAACCTGCGGTTTCTCCTGACGCATTGCCGAGAATGACCGTTTTACCATCACACACGCCATTGCAAAACCCAGCGCGTCGTAAATCCTTTTCGACAGTAAAGCTGGTCTGGCGCAGCAGTTGATCCAACTGATAATGTCGCCCGAGACTTTGGCTTCGCTGGCGCATCAGCGGATAAATTTGCGCCGCACTGAGCATCAACATGCTGCCGACGCCCATCGCCATCATCACTTCAGGCAGTGTGAAGCCCTGCGTCCGACGGGAAATCACTGGCAGACTCCGATGCCCAGCATCGGCTTATTTTCACTGCACAGACGCAAACGCCCTCTGGCTGATAGCACCACACGCAGACTCCCCGCCGCATTTTTTAGTGTCATATGCCCGGCCAGTGCGGCATTTCGCAGCCCGTAAAAACCCATCGCTTTGCCGGTAAAATCGATTAACTCCATATCCGGTTCACTGACCACAAACACTCTTCCGACCGCTGCACTGCAAACTGCCGGACGCGCACCTGCCCCAATGCACCCGCCGGTACCGTTTATCATCCACAATATGGCGGAACGGTTGTAATTGTTGGCTTCAGCCTGCAAATCATGAAGATACAATCGCAGATGCTGCGCCTGCTGTTCGAGTTTAAGCGCCTGCTGATACCCGCGCCAGCTGTGCAATCCCCACAGGATGCACATCGCGACCAGCGCAACGACCACCATCATTTCAATCAGTGACATTCCCTGCTCTCCTGAACGATCGGTTCTTTTCATACGCTCAGGGTAGGCATTTGAATTTTCACCACCAGTGGCAAAGTGGTTTTCTCCATGACATCCCCAGAATAAAAAGTGCAAAAGAATGCACGCGACAAAAATGTTGCGCGACGTCTCGCAAAATCAAAATGTGGGATGCAATAGCGGTGTGAATCGTTGAGGGGAAAGCGTAAAAAGTGTCGCAGAGGGAAGTCAGGATAATGGCTGCCTGACAAACGTCAGGCAGCAAACAGCGAAGAATCAGATAGCGACGGGCGCTTTTATTGCTGGGTGCGGATCGTATCCCTCAATCTCGAAATCTTCGAAGTTGTAGTCAAACAGGGAGGCAGGCTTGCGTTTGATAATCAGTTTAGGCAACGCGCGTGGTTCACGGCTCAGTTGCAGATGCGTCTGTTCCATATGGTTGCTGTACAGATGGGTATCCCCACCGGTCCAGACAAAATCGCCGACTTCAAGAGAGCACTGCTGCGCCATCATGTGCACCAGAAGCGCGTAACTGGCGATGTTAAACGGCAGGCCAAGGAAGACATCGCATGAACGCTGATACAGCTGGCAGGACAACTTACCGTCCGCCACGTAGAACTGGAAGAAAGCATGGCAAGGTGCCAGTGCCATCTGATCCAGCTCGCCGACGTTCCACGCAGAAACAATGATACGGCGCGAATCGGGATCGCTTTTCAACTGGTTCACGACGTTGGTCAGTTGGTCGATTTGCTTTCCATCAGCAGCCCCCCAGGCACGCCATTGCTTGCCGTACACGGGGCCGAGATCGCCGTTTTCATCGGCCCACTCGTCCCAGATGCTGACATTGTTTTCACGCAGATAGGCGATATTGGTTTCGCCTTTCAGGAACCACAGGAGTTCATGAATGATGGAGCGTAAATGACAGCGTTTGGTGGTGACCAGCGGGAAACCATCCTGCAAATTGAAACGCATCTGATGACCAAAAATCGACAACGTGCCGGTACCCGTACGGTCGGCTTTAGGGGTGCCTTCATCGAGCACTTTCTGCATTAAATCCAGATACTGTTTCATGTTACCTCACGACAATTGTTTCTGCGGACGGCGGTATGCCCAGACCATCATAATCAGGCCGATGACCACCATCGGAATGGACAGTACCTGCCCCATGCTGATCACGCCGTCGAACAAACCGAGCTGCGCATCCGGCTGGCGGAAATGCTCAACAATGATGCGGAATAAACCGTAACCGATCAGGAACAAGCCTGATACCGCGCCCATCGGGCGTGATTTGCGAATAAAGACGTTCAGGATGATAAACAGCACGATGCCTTCAAGCAGCAGTTCATACAGCTGGGAAGGATGGCGTGGAAGAACACCATACTGGTTCAGAAGCGGCTGCCATTTAGGGTCAGCGGCAGCGATGGCGATATCTTCCTGACGGGAGCCGGGGAATAACATCGCCCAAGGCACATCAGTGGTCACACGCCCCCACAGTTCGCCGTTGATGAAGTTACCCAGACGCCCGGCACCCAGACCAAACGGGATCAGCGGCGCGATGAAATCCGCGACCTGGAAGAAATTACGTTTGGTACGGCGGGCGAAGACCAGCATTACGACGATCACACCGATCAGGCCGCCGTGGAAGGACATACCGCCGTCCCACACTTTGAACAGATAAAGCGGATTGTCGAGGAACAGAGGCAGATTATAGAAGAATACGTAACCGATACGGCCACCGAGGAACACGCCAAGGAAACCGGCATACAGCAGATTTTCGACTTCGTCTTTGGTCCAGCCGCTGCCCGGCTTATTGGCACGGCGCACCGCCAGCCACATCGCAAAGACAAAACCGACCAGGTACATCAGTCCGTACCAGTGGAGGGATACTGGTCCGATAGAGAAAATCACCGGATCAAACTGGGGAAACGCCAGATAGCTGTTGCTCATCTATCACCACAAATTGTTTATTGTTTTAGCCCGGTTAGGGGTCAGCAGGGTGCGAATAGTAGCATAGCCGGGAGGATTTCCGGGGCTATGGCCGGGGAAAAGTTCTGTAAAAAAACGTCTCATTCTGCGCCGCATTGGGGGCAGGCAGGAATGACGCGGTGGTAAACGCCGCGCCTGAGTCCTATTTACCGCCGCGAATCAGCCCGCCCAGACCGCGCCTTTCCATGAATGCTGCCGTCATATGACGAACATCCGTAGTGAAATGTGCCTGCAAAACCCGACTGGCAAGCTCTTCGGCATCCACCAGATCGATACGGCGCAGCAAATACTTCACGCGCGCCACGCTGCGCCCGTTCATGCTCAGATTACGGTAACCCATACCGGTCAGCAGCAATGCGCCCATCGGGTCGCCCGCCATTTCACCGCACAGGCTGACGTCCAGCCCGATCGCTTCAGCGCTGGTGATTATCTGCCTGAGCACCCGCAGCATCGCCGGATGTAAGCTGTCATAAAGCCCGGCAACGCGAGTATTGTTGCGATCAACCGCCAGCAGATACTGAGTTAAATCGTTGGTGCCAACCGAGATAAACTCCACTCTTCCCGCGAGAGCCGGCAACATAAAGATCATCGACGGCACTTCAATCATCACCCCGATACGCGTGCGCGGCAGTTGGTAACCAAGCTGCTCCTGCACTTCACGTCCGGCGCGGTCTATCAGACGGCGTGCCTCATCTATCTCTTCGAGGCTGGTGACCATCGGCAGCAAAATACCCAGATTCCCCGTCGCCGCATTGGCACGCAGCATGGCGCGCACCTGAATCAGAAAAATTTCCGGCTGATCGAGCGTAATACGAATACCACGCCAACCCAGACAAGGGTTTTCCTCGCTGATCGGCATGTATGGCAGCTGTTTATCAGAACCGATATCCAACGTTCGCAATGTCACCGGCTTTTGCGGGAACAGCTGCAACATGCCCTGATACTGCGCCACCTGCTCCTCTTCGGAAGGGAAACCGCTTTGCAGCATGAACGGAATTTCAGTGCGGTACAGACCGACGCCGTCCACACGACTGCCGAACAGTTTTTCGTGATCGGCACTCAGACCGGCATTGAGCATCACCTTCACTCTTTCGCCGCTTTTCAGCGCCGCAGGCTGATCAACATCATCTTCAGCGCGCTGGCTCAGCTCCATTTCTTCGCTGATGAGCCGCTTATATTCAGCGACCAACACCGGTTCCGGGTCAATCAGCAGTTCGCCACGATAGCCATCAACAATCAATTGTCGCTGGCTGAGCAGCGCAGGTTGAATATCCGCGCCCATAATCGTCGGCACGCCCATCGCGCGCACCAGAATGGCCGCGTGGGAATTCGCCGCACCGTCGCGCACTACCACGCCCGCCAGCCGGTCCTGCGGGACTTCGGCCAGAAGCGTTGCGGTCAGTTCATCTGCGACCAGAATGAAACGCTCCGGCCACTGAGTATTGCCCTGAATGGTATCATCGAGATGGAAAACCAGCCGCTGCCCAAGCGCGCGCAAATCGCTACCGCGCTCGCGCAGATAGGTATCCTGCAGGCTGGCAAACTGCGCAGCAAATTCTTCAACGACCTTTTTCACCGCCCATTCAGCAACCGCACCCTGATCGATCTGCGCAAACAGTTCACGCTTGAGACGCGCATCGTTAAGGAGGTGGGAATAGAGGTCGAAAATTGCGGCACTTTCTTTTTGTGCGCTGGCGGTAAACCGTTTACTGAAACGGCGGAACTCTGCACCGGCATCTTCGAGCGCACGGGTCAGCCGCTCGCGTTCCCGCACCGTATCGAGCGTGGACGCCATAAAAACGTGTTCAAGGGATGGCTGTGAACTGTCCTGCCAGCCGATACCGATGGCAACACCCGGTGAAGCCGCCAGCGCGCGGACGCGGGTCTGGCGAAATCGGCCGTACAGCACGTTCAGCTGGGCTTGTGAAAGGATCGCCGCCAGCTGAGTCGCTAACGTAACTAAAAAGGATTCTTCACTTTCGTCGAACTGTCGATGTTCGCGCTGCTGAATAACCAGCACGCCGAGTAGCTGACGACGGTGAATGATCGGCACGCCTAAAAAGGATCGGAAAAGATCTTCTTTTACGGCTGGAATGTATTTAAAGCTGGGATGACTCTGCGCGTCGGCGAGGTTGATAGGTTCTGCCAGCCGGCCTACCAGACCGACGATCCCCTGATCAAACGCAAGCGTAATGGTGCGCCCGCGAGGTTTTTTCAAACCTCGCGTCGCCATCAGGTAATAACAACGACGGTCATTGTCAGCGAGATAAACGGAACACACTTCGGTGTCCATCGCCAGGCAGGTTTCATTGACCAGTACGTCCAGCGCATCATTCAGGCTGGCCGCCATTGCTACCTTTTCAACAATTTCTCGCAAACGCGTGAGCATCTCTTCGCGACTTAGCCTCTTTTACGACGATAAGCGGGCGATGTCTTGGGAAGGGAAATTTCCTGCATCGGCATAATAGTGGTCGAAAACTCTTTCATCACGCGACGATACACATCGCGCTTAAATGACACCACCTGACGAACCGGATACCAGAAACTCACCCAACGCCAGCCATCAAATTCAGGCGTACTGCTGCGCTGCATATTGATATCAGCATCGTTACACATCAGTTGCAGCAAGAACCATTTTTGCTTTTGGCCGATACAAACCGGCTTTGTGTCCCAACGCACCAAACGTTTTGGCAATTTATAACGTAACCAGTTGCGGGTGGACGCCAGAATACGCACATCTTTGCGGCCCAGACCCACTTCTTCAAACAGCTCGCGGTACATTGCCTGCTCAGCAGTTTCCCCTGGATTAATGCCTCCCTGAGGAAACTGCCAGGAGTGCTGACCGTATCGTCTGGCCCATAATACCTGGCCCTGCTTGTCACAGATTACGATACCAACATTCGGGCGGTAGCCATCATCATCGATCACCGGACTACCTCAATAGCTTAAAATCATAGATGTTCTGATTGTTTCACACTACCAACAGGCGGTAAACCACTGGTTAGCGCTGATCCACACGAATAAAAATGGGATAACTTTCACTAATTGGCAAAGTTATAAACAGATTCGGGCCAGCACTCGCGATTTTATTCACTTTTTCTGTGGATAGATGTGTGCAGAACTTAAGAGTAAGCAGGGTAAAACTCTCGTGAACTTATCCCCAGTCTGAAAATTAACATTTATAAAATACATATAAAGCATTCAGTTACGATGCATAAACCGCGTTATCACCCACCTAAAAAAGTGAGGTACGTCACACGCAGACATGATCTGGCGAAAGATCCACCAATGACGTTTTTATCCACAGCGATCGTCTAAAAGTTGACGTCGTCGGGGTAGAAATTGGATAAAACACTGTCCGTCAAGCCTGTAAATCGAACCAGTGATCGGATTTATCCAGGGTTATCCAAGAAATCTGTGGATAAGTAGGGGGAAGATCCTGTTCATTGTCGCCTTCAACAGGTGGTCAACCTAAAAAATGCTTGTGATAAACCGGCCAGAACCCTAAAAAAAACCAAATTAAATCATGCTATTATTCATCCATCTCACGGGTATAACTTTTTATGCACTGCATTACGCAGGGTGAGGTTAAAAATTAACCTAAATTCATGAGTGTTGTTTTTTATGTCTATTCCGTTACCTGCAACTGAACCGCCCCGTCACGAAGATGAGCTGCTGCACCGCGCGCAGTCGCTGGCCGGTCACACCTTAGGCGAGCTCGCAGCCCGCGCAGGGTTGCCGATCCCGGCCAACCTCAAACGAGAAAAAGGCTGGGTAGGAATGTTATTGGAAGTCTATCTTGGCGCGATTGCAGGCAGTAAGCCGGAGCAGGATTTCGCCGATATTGGCATTGAGCTAAAAACTATTCCCATTGATTCGCACGGCAAGCCGCTGGAAACCACGTTCGTCTGCGTTGCGCCGTTAACCGGTAATAGCGGCGTGACCTGGGAGAGCAGCCATGTACGCCATAAACTGGCGCGGGTGCTGTGGATCCCGGTTGAAGGCGAGCGCCAGATCCCGCTTTCTGAGCGCCACATTGGCGCACCTTTATTGTGGCAGCCCTCCAAAGAAGAAGATGAGCAGCTGCGTCAGGATTGGGAAGAGTTGATGGATTTGATCGTCCTGGGCAAAGTTGAAAGTATCACTGCGCGCCACGGGGAATTCCTGCAACTGCGCCCGAAAGCGGCTAACAGCAAAGCGTTAACCGAAGCGATCGGCGAATTCGGTCAGCCGATCCTGACGTTGCCACGAGGTTTCTATCTGAAAAAACGCTTTACCGGCGCGCTGCTGGCCCGACATTTTCTGCTCTGATGGCACTCATTTTAAAAATTTCACGCACCTTTTGTGCCACTTTTTCAACCCTTTGCTACGATAGAATGTGATTATGTCCGGACAGAATAATGTCAGACTTTCTAAAACGTCGCGTACACACAAGGAATGATAAAAATGATGAAGAAAACATTGATGATGACCAGCGCCGCGCTGCTGGTATTCGGGCTCGCAGGCTGCGCCAGTGATTATGTGATCTCAACCAAAGACGGCAATATGATCCTGACAGACGGCAAACCGAAGCTGGATAAATCTACCGGCCTGTTGAGCTATACCGACGAACAAGGCAACGAGCGTCAGATCAACAACGACAACGTCAGCCAGGTGATGGAACGCTAATTCAGACCTGCACCAACCGATAAGAGCCGGTTTTGGACTGGCTCTTTTGCTGCTTCCCCCGCTCTCTCTGATTATCGGCACTCTCTGCCACTTCCACCTGATGTTTCCCTTGTATATAGTCAGATAAGGCACTTTTTCTATCAGCCTGACATTCTCAGAAGAAAGGAAGACCGGCAATGCAATATCACCGTATACCCCACAGTTCTTTAGAAGTGAGCTTACTGGGTCTTGGCACCATGACTTTTGGTGAACAAAACAGCGAAGCCGACGCCCATCAGCAGCTCGATTACGCCGTTGCAGCGGGCATCAATCTGATTGATACCGCAGAGATGTATCCTGTTCCGCCACGCCCGGAAACCCAGGGTCTGACCGAAAGCTATATCGGCAGCTGGCTGAAAGCCCGTGGTAACCGCGAGAAGATCGTGCTGGCGAGCAAAGTCTCCGGCCCTTCCCGTGGCAGCGATAATGCGATTCGTCCGGCGCAAATGCTGGATCGTAAAAATATCCGCGCGGCGCTGGATGCCAGCCTGACACGTCTGAATACCGATTATCTGGATCTCTATCAGCTGCACTGGCCACAGCGTCAGGCCAATTTCTTCGGCAAGCTGGGCTATCAGTACACCGAAGAGCAATCTCCGGTGACGTTGCTGGAAACGCTGGAAGCGCTGAACGAACAGGTTCGCGCCGGTAAAATCCGCTACATCGGCGTTTCAAATGAAACGCCGTGGGGCGTGATGCGCTATCTGCAACTGGCCGAGAAACACGATTTACCACGTATCGTTTCCATTCAAAACCCGTACAGTCTGCTGAACCGCAGCTTTGAAATCGGGCTGGCAGAAATCAGCCAGTACGAGGGCGTTGAACTGCTGGCCTACTCCAGCCTGGCGTTCGGTACGCTGAGCGGGAAATACCTGAATGGTGCGAAACCGGCCAATGCGCGTAATACGCTGTTCAGCCGTTTCACCCGTTATTCTTCTCCACAAGCTGAAGGCGCAGTGGCGGAATACGTGGCATTGGCGAGGAAACACAATCTGGATCCTTCGCAGATGGCGCTGGCCTTCGTGCGTCAGCAACCGTTCGTTGCCAGTACTTTACTGGGTGCGACCACGCTGGAGCAGCTGAAGATCAACATCGACAGTCAGGATTTGACGCTCGATGCCGAAATCATGGGCGAGCTGGAAAACATCCACAAACGCTTCACCATACCTGCACCGTAACTGCGTATTTCAGACATAAAAAAGGGCGCTCAGCGCCCTTTCGTTTTTTCGGGTAATGCAAAACGCCTCAGATCTGACGGCGCTTTTGCATGACCTGCCAGATCCACAGCGCAGTAATGGCCAGCGCGAAGACCACACCGAAGCCAATACCGATCGCAACGACCGGCGCACCCGCCATCACGACCAGCGAATACAGGCCAAGCATCAGCAGCATCGCGGTATTCTCGCCGAGATTTTGCACCGCAATCGCATTACCGGCACCGACAGAGGCTTTCCCGCGATGCTGTAACAGCGCATTCAGCGGCACCACGAAGAAGCCACCGAGAACCCCCACCAACACCAGGACGATATACGAACTCAGCATGCTGGTTTGCAGCGCGAAGACTATTACGGCGATACCAATCGCTACGCCCGCTGGCAGGCAACGCTTGACGGTTTCGAGACGGATCAACTTCGCAGCCGCACCGGCTCCGAAGACAATCCCGATGGCCACCATTGCGTTGAGTAACGTCGGCGTTTTGTTATCGGTAATCCCTAACGCCACCGGCACCCACAGCACCAGCAGGAAACGCAACGTCACGCCTGCGCCCCAGAACAGGCTGGTACCGACCAGCGAAAAGCGGGTTTCACCATCATTCCACAACGTTTTACACGCCGAGAAAAACGTCCGCGTCATTTTAGCCGGATGCCACGACTGTCCGGCGCGCGCCGGAGTCAGTTTTGGGATAAACCAGTTGGCTATCACGGCAGCTCCGTAGGCAAGAACGCAGATGCCTAACGCCGCCAGAATATTCCAGTCTGCCAGCGCGCCACCCGCTACTGACCCGAGCAGGATCGCCGCAATCGTCGAGGCTTCCATCAGACCGTTGGCTTTAACCAACTGCTCGCCGCTGGCGATTTCCCCCAGAATGCCGTACTTGGCCGGTGAATAGGCGGCAGCACCGATGCCAACCAGCGTGTAGCCGAGGAACGGATTCAGACCGGCGCAAATCACCGCCGCACCGCCGAGCTTCAGCAGGTTGGCGACCATCATCACGCGGCCTTTGGAGAAGCTGTCAGCGAACTGCCCGACAAACGGCGCGAGAATGATGTAAGTCGCGACAAACGCCATCTGCAAAACCGGCTGGCTCCAGTCGGGATAAAGCTGTTGTTTGATCAGCGCCAGTGCGGCAAACAGCAGCGCGTTATCGCCGAACGCCGACAAGAACTGCGCGACGATCACCGCCGTCATGCTTTTTGACATCAGCGGCGATGCCGCCACTAAAGGTTTACTCATGCCTCAGTCTCCGGTTTTTCTGCCATCTCGCGCAGGGTGACAAAATCAGGTTTACCGCTGCCGAGCAACGGCAGGGCTTTGACCAAGCGAATATCACGCGGCACGGCAAGTTCCGGCAGTCCCAGTTCGCGGGCGGCTTTGCTCAGCGCATCACGACGAAGTTCTGCATCGGTAGTAAACAGTACCAGCGCTTCACCTTTGCTGCTGTCGCTGCGCGACGTCGCGGCATGCTGGCCGTCTGGGGAGGCTTTAATCGCCAGCTGTTCGACGCTTTCCAGCGACACCATTTCACCGGCTAGTTTGGCAAAACGCTTCACGCGGCCACGAATGGCGCAGAACCCTTTTTCATCCAGCGTGACGATATCGCCGGTGTCATACCAGCCCGCCTGCATGTCGCCGTCGGCATTTTCAGCCTGTGGTGTTTCGAGTACGCCCGGATTTTCGACGCGCAGATAGCCTTTCATGATGTTCGGGCCGCGCAGTTGCAGGCGCCCCCCCTCTTCAATACCCGGCACCTTCATCAGACGCGCCTCCATCCCCGGTAAGATCTTCCCGACGGTATTCACCCTGGTCGCCATCGGCACGTTGATTGCCACCACTGGCGCACATTCGGTCACGCCGTAGCCTTCAAGAATGCGGATACCAAATTTGTTCTGCCAGATTTCCTTGGTGCTTTCCGCCAGTTTCTCCGCACCGGCCACCACGTAGCGCAACCTTGCAAAATCATAAGGATGAGCAAAGCGGGCATAGTTGCCGAGGAAGGTCGAGGTGCCAAACAGCACGGTACAGTTCTGGTCGTACACCAGCTCCGGTACGATGCGATAATGCAGCGGGCTTGGATACAGGAACACGCGCGCACCGGTCAGCAGCGGCGTTAACAGGCCGACGGTCAGACCAAAGGCGTGGAACAGCGGCAGTGAGGACATGAAGCGGTCACGCGGCGTGAAATCCGCCACGGTGCGGATCTGCTCGACGTTTGCCAGCAGGCTGGCGTGTGAATGCACCACGCCTTTTGGATTGCCTTCTGATCCGGAGGTGAACAGCACCAGCGCGGCGTCGTCAGCCTTTTGCGGCAGCATCGCGCGACGCGGGAAGATCAGGTGGAACAAGATCCACAGCTTGTCTTGCGTGGTGACCGTGTCCTTTAAATCTTCCAGATACACCCAGTTGGCTTCCGGCACGTTCTCCGGCAGAGGGGTCAGTTTGCCTTTCTCAAGGAACTGGCGGGAGGTGATGATGGTTTTGATCTGCGCCGCTTTCATCGCGCTTTGCAGGCCCTTCGCCCCGGCGGTATAGTTGAGCAGCGCCGGAATACGGTTACGCATCGACGCGCCAAACAGCGCAGCCGCCATGATCGTGGCGTTCGGCAGCAACATTCCGACGTGCTCACCTTCGCGGGTAAACCTTTGCAGGATCCGGCTCACGCCAAGGGATTTTTTCAGCAGCCCCTGATAGGTATCTTCTTTAAACGCGATATCAGCGATGCAGGGTTTGCGGCGGCCATAACGGGTTTGCGCGGACAGCAGCGCTTCATACAGCGTTTCCGGCTCGCGGGTGGCCATGCGCGCCTGCATCATCACTTTATGCAGTTGCTCACCGGCCAGGATCCGGCGGTCTCGTGAGCGTGGCGCATCCGGCATCGGAATCGTCAGCGGCGGCAGCACGTTGATGGTGATTTTCGGGAACCAGCGGATTTTAAAACTGCCGAACAGACGGCCAAACGGTGTGTATTCCGCGCCGTCGATGCGTATAGGAATAACCGTTGCCTGAGACTTCGCCGCCACAAAGGCCGCGCCGTCGTAAATCTTCATTAATGAACCGGTGACCGTGATACGCCCTTCAGGGAAGACCACCACCGGACGGCCCTTCTCCACTTCGCGGATCAGATGTTTGATTGCCATCGGCTTGGTCGGATCCAGCGGCATGAAGTCCACATACGGCTTCAGCCAGCGCATAAACCAGGTATCAGTGATGTTGGAATAGACTGCAAATACCGGTTTAACCGGCAGGAAAAGCACCAACAGCATGCCGTCAATAAATGAAACATGGTTGGGTGTCAGCAGTAAACGCGGATAATCAAATGCTGGTTTCGCCGGTGTCACCGTGACCCGGAACGCGATGCGAAACAGCCACCTGAACGCGGCGAAAAGAAAGTTATACATGTTTGCCATCTCCTTATGTGTCATCCCTGATCCTGAAAGAAAAAGGTTGGGGAAACAGCATACTATAAGCCGCTGAATAATGACGACAGTCAGAAGTGAGTTTAGGAAGACGCTGAACGAGTTGTCAGCATTGAGGCAAAAAAAAACCTACGCATCCGCGTAGGTTGGTGCAAATTTAATCGGTATCAACATGCAGAGCACGTTGATGATTCACCAATCAATACCTCTGGGACGTTCAATCTATCTGGTTTGTAGTAATCACAGCCAGCAGGCAATCGAAACATAATTCCGCAAAGTGTAACCAGTGGTGAAAATGCTCCCGGTTTTAATCATTTAGTGCTGATTGCGTCACTTCAACCAGGCAACTCATGGCATTAGGTCCCTGCGTTAAACGCGAAGTACCGATATCAAGCGTAAGCACATTCGGATTCCCGGCTTGTTCCGTTTCCTGCCAGTTAGCGCCAAAGCCCGGATTAAACCACGCACCGGTGGACATCAGCACCACACCGCGCGTAATCCCGTCGTTGAACGACACACCGGCCAGACAGCTGCCGCGCGCATTATGCACTTTGACACGATCGCCGTCGTTCAGCTGGCGGCTGGCTGCATCCTCAGGGTGCATAAACAGCGTCTCTTTTCCGGCAGTCTTGTTCGACTGCGCCAGCGGCGACTGATCGAGCTGGCTGTGCAAACGGTCTTTCGGCTGGATGGAGATCAGGTGCAGCGGCCACTCTTTGGCCGTTTCTGCGCCCAGCCATTCGACCGGTGGCTGCCATTCAGGGTGGGGTGCGAAATCGGCATAACCGTATCCGGCGATAGTTTCCGAGAACAGTTCGATCTTACCGCTGTGCGTGCCCAGCGGGTTTGCACGCGGACTTTTGCGGAACTCCTCGAAGAACACAAAATCTTTTTCCGGCATCGGCAGCTCCACAAAGCCGCGTTTCCAGAAGGATTCGAAATCCGGCCATTCCACGCCGGTGCCTTTTTGCGCTTCACCACACTGACGGTAAATGTGGCGCAGCCATTGATCTTCATTGCGTCCCTGCGTGAATTGCTCGCGATAACCCAGACGGTCGGCGATGTCGGCGAAGATATCAAAATCGTTACGCGCCTGATGCTGGGGTGCAATCGCCTGATGCATCGCCAGTACGAAGCGGTCACGTGAGGATCCGCCGATATCGTTACGTTCGAGCGAAGTGGTGGCAGGCAGCACGATATCCGCCATCTGCGCCGCCGGTGTCCAGACGTTATCCTGCACAATGATGGTGTCCGGCTTCTGCCAGCCTTCCACCAGACGGTTCAGCTGTTGATGATGATGGAACGGGTTGCCGCCCGCCCAGTGCACCAGATGGATATCGGGATAATGCTGTGTTTCACCCTGAAACTCGTATGGCTGCCCCGGATTGAGCAGCATGTCGCTGATGCGCGCAACCGGGATCGCCAGGCCGGAAGGATTCGGCCCCGCACTGACCGCAGGACCCGGCGTGTCATAACGCGGATTGCCGACGCTGTTCATCGAACCGTGGCCGAACGAGAAGCCACCGCCCGGCAGGCCGACCTGTCCGAGCATCGCCGAAATAGCAATCATCATCCAGTAAGGCTGCTCGCCGCGATGGGCGCGCTGCACGGAATACGAACAGGTAATAAAGCTGCGCACGCCGATCAGATCATCGGCCAGACCCGCGATACGCTCCGCCGGAATGCCGGTAATGTGACTCGCCCAGTCAGGCGTTTTAGCCACACCGTCTTTCTCACCGCGCAGATAAGCGGCGAGCTGCGGATAGCCCACGCAGTGACTGGCAAGAAACGCATTGTCCTGCGCCTCTTTACGCTGAATTTCATAGGCAATCGCCATCATCAGCGCCGCATCTGTGTTAGGCCGGATCGGGATCCACTCGGCATTGAGGAATTCCGGGCAGTCATCGCGCATCGGGCTGATGTTGATGACCCGTGTGCCTTTCTTCGCCAGCTGTTCCAGCGCCGGTTTCAGGGTATGTTCCACTGCGCCGCCGGAGGCCACCTGTGAATTTTTCAGCGCCAGACCACCGAAGGCCAGCAGGATTTCAGCGTGTTCAACCACGCTCGGCCATGAGGTCACGCGGCCGGTCAGCGGCGTGAAAGTGCCGATAACATATGGAAGGAAAAACTGCGCCGAGCCCCAGCTGTAGTTGCCGAGCTGATCCACCCCGCCGCCGCCGGTGAAATAGAAACGGCGCACCAGCGAACGGGCATGATGCAGGCGGCCAGCGGAAGACCAGCCGTAGGAGCCGTTGAAAATGCCGGAGGCGCCGTAACGGTCACGCACGCGGCGGTTCTCTTCAGCCACCAGATCCAGCGCCACATCCCAGTCCACTTCGACAAAATCTTCGCGCCCCCGCAGCGAGCGATCGCTGTTTTCGCGCTTTTGCAGCCATGAACGGCGCACCGCCGGTTTACGGATCCGTTTATCGGAATAGACCAGCGGCACAATGGAATCGAGTAAAGGCGAAGGATCGGCATCCGCAGAATAGGGTTCGCAGCGGATCAGCCGTCCGTCTTCTACGACGGCAGTGTACGCGCCCCAGTGAGCCAGTTGCGGATAGCGTTTTATGGACATGTTTTTTTATTTTCTCAGCGCAGGTGTTTGACCTTAAAAATACCATTCACGTCGCGCTCATTTCAAAGAACAAATAATCTTAATCAATGTCATTTCCATCCTTTCCGACTGCGAATTCCGTTAAAGCCGGGGTTCTTTTGTCGTTACATCTGTCTTGCATCAAAAAGTTGCGATCGTCATCCTTGCAGCCACCTGTCTTTTCCGCAAGACTGGCGGTGTAAACGATTACCCTCACGGAATAGCGGAAGCGTTATGGCAACGATTAAGGATGTAGCAAAACTGGCAGGCGTATCGGTTGCGACCGTTTCACGCGTGATAAATCATTCCCCGAAGGCCAGCGAAAGCTCGCGGGAAGCGGTTCAGAGCGCCATGCAACATCTGCAATATCACCCGAATGCCAATGCCCGCGCACTTGCCCAGCAGGCAACGGAAACGCTGGGGCTAATTGTCGCTGACGTCTCCGATCCGTTCTTTGGCGCGATGGTCAAAGCGGTGGAACAGGTGGCCTATGCGACTGGCAATTTCCTGCTGATCGGCAACGGCTACCACAATGTAGAAAAAGAGCGTCAGGCGATTGAGCAATTGATCCGTCACCGCTGTGCGGCGCTGGTGGTTCACGCCAAAATGCTGCCGGAAGACGAACTGACCAGTCTGATGCAGCAAATTCCGGGCATGGTGCTGATTAACCGCACGCTGCCTGGCTTCGAACAACGCTGTATTGCGCTTGATGACCGTTACGGCTCCTGGCTGGCGACCCGCCATCTGATTCAGGCCGGGCATAAACGCATTGCCATCCTGTGCTCCAACCACGGTATTTCGGACGCCAGCGATCGTCTGCAAGGCTATATCGATGCACTGACAGAGAATAATATCCCGGTGGATGACAAACTCATTGCCTACGCCGAACCTGATGAAATCGGGGGCGAGAAAGCCATGGCGGATTTGCTGGGGCTGGGGAAAGGATTCACGGCGGTCACCTGCTACAACGACTCCATGGCGGCGGGTGCGTTATCAGTGCTAAGCGATAACAGCATTGATGTGCCTGGCGAAATTTCGCTGATAGGTTTTGATGATGTGCTGATTTCCCGCTATTTGCGCCCGCGTCTGACCACGGTGCGCTATCCGGTCGTGGCGATGGCGAATCAGGCGGCGCAGCTGGCGTTAGCGCTGGCAAACGGTCAGCCATTGCCGGAAACCACCCACATGTTCAGCCCGACGCTGGTTCGACGTCACTCGGTGAGCGGGCCAGCGATCAGCTAAGAGACTTTTTGTAAACGCGGACTGTCTTATCAGGATAGTCCAGCGCATCGCCAATATAGCGCCAGCCCAAACGTTCGTAATAGCCGGTGAATTCAGCGTAAAGATAGAGTTCGGAAAAGCCGCTGCGGCGGCTGTGCTCCAGAAGAAATTCCTGCAACTGCTGCCCCAGCCCGCGTGAGCGATAATTCTTATCGACGTACAGCGCCGCCAGCCACGGCGTGAGATCCTGACGGCTTATCAAATCGCAGCGCCATAAACCCACCGTCCCTGCCAGCCGTTCGCCGTCCAGTGCGATAAAAGTCTGCGGCAGATCAGCCCCCGACAGGCTGCTTTGCACCACGCTGGCATAAAAATCGCGGCTGTTTTCGCTGCCGAACGCCTGCCACAGCCAGTCAGTGACCTGTTCTTTACACTCGGGGCGTGCGCTGAGATTGATGATATTCATCGCGTTCAGACCATTTTACCCTGAAAAATCGGCACTGATTCAAACAGATAGCCGTCGAACTCCGGCGCATCGACGTCGGAAAGTTCCATCAGAGTATTTTTTACGTTTTCCATGTGCTGCCACATCGCCTGATAGGATCCCATCACGTCGCGGCGGCGCAGCGCGGCCAAAATATTCTGATGATCAGCCAGCCATTTCAGGCGGTATCCACGCGTGGCGATATGGCTGTGTAACTGTTTCCACAGCGGGCTGGAGTCGCGGTGCATCCAGATATTTTTCACCGAATCGAGCAGCATCTGATTTTGCGTGGCACCGGCAATCAGCAGGTGAAACAGGCGGTCATTGTCGCCACTTTCATCGTTAGCCACGATGGCGGTTTGTTCCTGCTCCAGCGTGCGGCGCAGATTTTCGATATCAGACTTGGTCGCCATTTTGGCGGCAAACGCGGCAATATTGCTCTCGAGTAGCTGCCGCGCCTGTAAAATCTCAAACGGGCCAATCTGCCCCTGATACATCAGTTCATCTTCGCCCTCTTCCTGCGAAGGAATGCGGATCACGTACACGCCCGAGCCCTGGCGGATATCCACCGTGCCTTCGAGCTCCAGCATTAGCAAGGCTTCGCGCACGATAGTCCGGCTGACGCCATAGGTTTCCGCCATATTGCGCTCCGGCGGCAGGCGTGATCCCACGGCGAACTGGCCTTGCTTGATTTGCTCACGCAGGTCATGCCCGATTTCCTGATACTGTTTTCTGTCCTGCGAAACCACACCTTTTTCCACACGCTCACCTTGCTGCAAAAACGAAAATGAAAATCCAAAATAATCCGGGCTGCAGGCTGATGAACCCCATACCTGCAACCTGAAGTATGAGGGATTACTTTATCAGACTTAATGCCTGATCCAGCACTTTCGCACCATTGAGCGTTCCGTAAGCCATCATATCAATGACGTCGATCGGAATATTGTGTTCATCGGTCAGCTTTTTATTTTCCGTCAGTTTGAATCTCACCTGCGGCCCTAACAGCACCACCTGAATATCGCGACCATAGGCTTCGAGTTCATCACGCAGATTATTTTCCGGGATGGCGTAGATCTGAAATTCCAGGCCACGGGCGGCGGCTTCTTTTTCCATTTTGGTGACCACAAGGGAAGTGGACATCCCTGCCGAACAGGCTAAAACGATACGTTTCATAGTGTTTCCTCGGGTTATTTATCTTCGTCATCCAGCGTCAATGACAACACGCCATTTTCACTGAGCGATTTAAACCAGCGGGATGATTTCTTTTGATGGCGATTCCGGTTGTCATCGAGATCAATTTCAATCAGCCCGTAGCGATTTTTAAAGGCATTCATCGGCGAAACGTTATCGGTAAACGCCCACAGCATATATCCCTGACAATTCGCGCCGTCTTCCCGCGCTTTTAATGTCCAGTAAAGATGTTCGGCGATAAATTCAATGCGGTAATCATCCTGAATTTCACCGGTTGCATCATCGCGGAATTGACCTTCATTTTCGATGCCCATGCCGTTCTCGGCCACAAACCACGAAATATTGCCGTACTCCGATTTGATACGCATCGCCATGTCATACACCACGCGGGGATATATTTCCCAGCCGCGGGATTTATTCATCCGGCGCCCCGGTAGCTCAAAATGCTCGTAATAATACGCCGGGTGGAAAGGCGTCTCTTTATTCCATTCGCGGGACGGCGCTTTCACACGGTGCGGGTAATACAAGTTAATCCCCACTTCATCCACGGTATTATTGCGGATGATTGCCAGCTCCTGTTCGGAATAATCAAAATCAACGCCATGCTTTTCGAGCAAATCCAGCAATTCCTGCGGATACTCGCCTTTGATCATCGGATCTAAAAACACGCGGTTATAGAAGAGATCGTATAAATGCGCCGCCTTCTGGTCATGCGCCGCGCTTGAACGGGCGTAGGTGACTTCAGGATTTAAAATCACCCCGACGGTGCCCGTAGCGTTATAGCCTTTGCGGTAAAACAGCTCGACCACTTTGGCCGTCGCCAGCACTTTGTGGTGATTCCATTGCATCCATTTGGCGGTGTTCTGCTCGAACGGCCAGCGGATCGCATCCAGATACACGCGGGTTTGCACCACCACCGGCTCATTGAACGTAAACCAGCGGTCGACTTTATGGGCGAAGCGCTCAAACACCTTTTCGGCGTACAGCACGAACAGCTCGACGACTTTTTTCGAGCTCCAGCCGTCATATTTTTCAATCAGATAGGCCGGAAGTTCGTAGTGCTCAAGGCACAGCATCGGCACGATACCCTGGAGTTTCATCTCGTCGAGCAGCGAGTCGATGTAAGCGGCGTACTCCTCATCGACGGTGCCCAGTTCATAATCGGTGAGAAAACGCGACCAGTTGATCGACGTGCGGTAATGGCTCAGCCCGCTGGCTTTCATCAGCGCCACGTCTTCTTTATAACGGTGGATGAAATCCGTGGCTTTGGCCGGGCCGTAGCCGTTGTGCCAGACGTGACGGCTGTTTTTGTACCAGAGATCCAGATACGAATCCTGCCCGTCTTTCTTGCCGCTCCAGCCCTCGGTCTGCCAGGCTGAAGCCGCGGCACCGAGGATAAATCCGTCAGGAATGGCGATGGAAACCTTGCTCATAACAGTCCTCTTTAATCCGAATAATTTTGTGAGCTTCATGCCGTCGCAGCTTGTTTCTTCTGCATCGCCTCAAGCTGCGCCTGTTCGGCGCGGCGCGAGGCCACTTTCACAAACGGCAGATAAATCAGCACTGACACCACGATGCAACCGGCCTGGGTGATCACCGCGCCCATCGACCCGGCGGTGGAGAGCCAGGCGTTGATGATCGGCGGCGTGGTCCACGGCACCATTACCACGGCGCGTCCGGCAAAACCGAGGCTGGTGGCGAAATAGCCGATAGTGCCGGTGATAAGCGGCGTGATGATAAACGGGATCGCCAGAATCGGGTTGAGCATGATTGGCATCCCGAAAATCACAGGCTCGTTGATGTTGAACACGCTTGGCCCGAGGGAAAGCTTGGAGATTTCGCGCATCTCTTTGCGGCGGGTGGCGAGCATCACTGCCAGCAACAAACCGATGGTGCAGCCTGAGCCGCCGATGCTCATATACACATCCCAGAACGGCATGGTGATGATGTTCGGTACTTCATGACCCTGCTCGAATGCCGTCATGTTTACCATGATCGCGCCCAGCAGCAGCGGTTCACGGATAGGTTTGATCATCTGATTACCGTGAATGCCGATCACCCAGAAGAGTTGCGCGACAAACATCAGCAGCAGAATACCCGGCAGGCTTTGCATCACGGATTCCAGCGGACGCTGGATCACCTGATACACCGCATCGTACAGATACATGCCGGTGACCTGATGGAACACAAATCCGAAGGTAGCAATGATCACCACGGTAATAATGGCGGGAATTAACGCCGAGAACGACGCGGAGACATTTGGCGGCACACTTTCCGGCATCTTAATTCGCAGGCCGCTGTAGCTCTCGAGTTTGGAATAAATCTCCACGGACAGAATCGCAATAAACATCCCGAGGAACAGACTTTTGGTATCAGAGAATTGCTTTGCCAGTACGTCTTTCACTTCCTGCATCTGACCATTCACCATCATATCGACGGTGGTGGGCGTCACGGCAATAAAACAAATCACCGCCAGCAGACCGGGAAATAACGATCGCGAGCCATTGATTCTGCCTAATTCAATACCGATTAAGAAGACGGCACCAATTGTCAGGAAACTCAGCGTGGCGTAGTTAATACTGCTCATGATCGGTTTGAGCGTGGCCAGCCACGACAGCATTTCAAAGTGAGCTAATCCGTTTTTCGGATCCATCACCATGTTAGAAATTAAAACTGAGAATGCCCCCACAATAATGACGGGCATTAATGTGATAAAAGCCGCCTTGATAGCCATAATGTATCGGTAGCTATTGAAGGTATTGGCGAATCCCCCGAGAGAATCGATAAAACGGTCTTTAAATGACATGACACCACCTCTTTTAATTTTGTGTAAAACTGTACAGGTGTTTGTTTCGCATTGACCTTTTATACCGCTGGAAGAAAAGGTGTCGCGCGAAGTAGAGCCAGATTCCGTTTCTGAGAGTGATCCTGTCGGCCCGCATTTCGCATTACTTCTTTCATAATGCGAAATGTGGCATGCCAAAAAATAGCGGAATGAGAATTAATTTCTGTGACAGCGTTCTCACATGTGAATATTGGAATTCCAATATGATGAATTCACACTTTTCTGGTATACCAATTTGGAGTTTTCGATGGAATTCGATCTGGAACAAACGGTGATGGAGTTATTGATCAACGCCGGAGAAGCACGATCCAACGCGATGATGGCGATTCAGCACGCGCGTAAAAGAGAGTGGGCAGAAGCCGATGCGATGCTCAAAGCCTCCGACGACGCGGCGCGTGTGGCGCATAAAGTGCAGACACAGCTGATTGGCCTGGATGAAGGCGTGGGCAAAATACCGGTGAATTTGATCATGGTGCATTCTCAGGATCACCTGATGACCGCCATGCTGTGCCGCGAACTGGCCGAAGAGATCGTGTTACTGAGAAAGGAAATGTTTGATAAGTAAGTGTTCTCTCCCGCGAAGAAAAGGAAGCCTTCCGTTTTTTTAGGTTTGGCTTTTGCTCCTCCCCCTGCGAACTGTCTCTTGATCAGGAGATCTGATCAAAAGACAGTCGCAGCGGAGGGAACTACAAATTACAGCTCCAGAGCCAGCAGCTCTTCTATTGTCTGACGACGACGAATCACACGCGGTACGCCATTCTCGAACAACACTTCCGGCAACAGCGGACGGCTGTTGTAGTTGGATGACATTGATGCGCCATACGCGCCGGTATCGTGGAATACCAGATAATCGCCGATGGTAACCGGTGGCAGCGGGAAGGTTTCAACGCCTCCGCCTGCCTGCTGGGTAAAGACATCGCCGGATTCACACAGCGGGCCAGCGATGACTGAATCCGTCAGCGGTTGCCCTTCCAGCTCGCGGCCGTCGGCCGGTAACAGCGAAATGTGGTGATAGCTGCCGTACATCGCCGGGCGCATAAGGTCGTTAAAACCTGCGTCGCACAGTACAAAGTGACGGCTGCCCATATTTTTCACCGCACGGATTTGTGCCACCAGAACGCCGGATTCCGCCACCAGGAAGCGCCCCGGTTCGATTTCCAGTTTTACTTCATGCCCCAGATGCGCGGCGATTTGCTCGCGGGCGCGGTTCCACAGCCCAAAGTAATGATCCGTATCAATGGATTCTTCCTCAAAATGGTACGGAATCGACAAGCCACCACCGGCGGAAATCGCTTCAATATCCTGTCCGGTTTCAATCACCTGACGCACCATCGCATCACACACCTGCTCCAGATGACCGTAATCTACGCCGGATCCGATATGCATGTGGATCCCAACCAGTTTCAGGCCGTAACGGCTGATTTCTGCCAGCGCCTGCGGTAAATCGGCATACCAGATCCCGTGTTTACTGTTTTCGCCGCCGGTATTGGTTTTCTGGCTGTGACCGTGGCCGAAGCCCGGATTCACGCGCAGCCACACCGGATGCCCGGTTTTTTGCTGCCCAATCTGGCTCAGCATATCGATGGAACCGGCATTGACCGGGATATCCAGCGCAGTTACCCGTTCAAGCGTCGCCTGATCCATCACGTCGGCGGTAAAGACAATTTCACTCTGCTCGCGGCCCGGAACGAAACCGGCCACCAGCGCGCGTTCGATTTCACCCAGAGAAACAGAATCCACCTTCACGCCCTGCTCACGCATCAGGCGCAGAATGTGAATATTCGAACAGGCTTTCTGCGCAAAACGGATGACGTCGAACTGACGCAGTTGCGCAATGCGCGCTTTGATGATTTCCGCATCATACGCCCAGACAGGGCAGCCAAACTGTTGAGTCAGAGCCAGTAAATTTCCGGCGTTAAGCGCGGTGGTGGTGTCGTTCAGGGCGCGTGGCATAAGGTTTTCCGTCAGGTGAAATCATTTCTATTTCCCTACAGTATGCCGTGAGACAGAGGGCCGATAAAATATCTATTTCAGGCAAGTCTATTCATTTATGATATGGCTTATTGATCCCGATCCGGATGAGAATCATGCCTGCCATTTCCCTGCGCCATATCGAAATTTTTCATGCGGTGATGACCACCGGTAACCTGACGGAAGCCGCCGCATTGCTCAACACCTCGCAGCCGACCGTCAGCCGCGAACTTGCGCGCTGTGAAAAGCTGCTGCATTTGCAGCTGTTTGAGCGTCTGCGCGGACGGTTGTATCCGACGGTGCAGGGATTACGTTTATTCGAAGAGGTTCAGCGATCGTATTACGGGCTGGACAGGATCGTCAGCGCGGCAGAGGGTATCCGCCAGTTTGAGCAGGCGCAGCTGTCCATCGCCTGTCTGCCGGTGTTCAGCCAGTCGCTGTTGCCGGCGGTCTGCAAACCCTTTCTGGATAACTACCCTGACGTCAGTTTCAATATTGTGCCGCAGGAATCGCCACTGCTGGAAGAATGGCTGTCGGCGCAGCGCCATGATTTAGGGCTGACCGAAAATACCCAGACGCCTGCGGGCACCGAACGCCAGACGTTACTGACGCTCAACGAAGTTTGCGTGTTGCCTCCAGGGCATCCGCTTGCGGCAAAGCCATGCCTGACACCGCAGGATTTTAGCGGACTGAATTTCATCAGCTTATCGGCGACAGACAGTTACCGTCAGTTGCTCGATACGCTGTTCGCCGAACAGCACGTCGCGCGGCGGCTGGTGATGGAGACGCACAGCGCCGCCTCGGTATGCAGCATGGTGCGCGCCGGCGCGGGTGTGTCGATAGTCAACCCGCTGACCGCCTTAGACTATGCCGAAAACGGCGTAGTGATCCGTGAGTTCAGCGTCGCCGTGCCCTTCACCGTCAGCCTGATCAAACCCTTGCACCGCCCCGCTTCCGCGCTGGTTACGCTTTTTACCGAACACTGTCATCAGCAGGCGCAACGCTTTGCTGAGCGGCTGGACGTCGCGGTTTCAGCGATCCGATAAAAAAGGCCACACAGAAGAGATTCTGTGTGGCCTGTTCATTGCGTCAATCAAATATTACGCGACGGCTTTCTCTGTCTTCTTCGCCGCGCGACGGAAGGTGATTACGCACAGCACGAAGCCAATGGCACCGAGGCCGCCCGCCGCCAGAGGCACGCTGCTAAGGCCCATTCCGCGTTCGATCACCGCGCCGCCTACCCAGGCACCCAGCGCGTTGCCGACGTTAAATGCCGCAATGTTCAGCGTCGAGACCAGATTCGGCGCGTTTTTGCCGTAGGTCACCACGTTCACCTGCAATGCCGGAACCGCCGCGAAGTTGACCATCGCCCAGATAAACAGCGTGATTTCCGCCGCCACCAGATGAACGCTGGTGTAACTGAACAGCACCGAGAACACCGCGATCAGCAAGAATGTGGTGGTCAGAGAAACACCCAGTCGCCAGTCAGCCAGACGCCCGCCGACCACATTGCCGATGGTCAGGCCGAGACCGATCAGCAGCAACGTCCAGCTGACACCGTGCTCTGAAACGCCGGTGATTTCGGTCAGGATCGGCGCGATATAAGTAAACAGCGCAAACATCGCCGCCGCAAAGAAAATGGTGATCGACAAAGACAACCAAAGGCCAAGACTGCCCAGCGCGCGAATTTCTTTGCGCAGGTCCGTCGGTTCTTCTTCTTTTTTATCCGGCAGCTTTTTATACAGCGCGTACAGCGACGCCACGCCGATCACGGCGACGACCCAAAACGTTGAACGCCAGCCAAATGCCTGGCCGAGTGCGGTACCCAGTGGGACGCCCAGCACGTTCGCCAGGGTCAGACCGGTAAACATCAGCGCCACCGCAGAGGCCCGACGGTTCGGTGCCACCAGACTCGCCGCCACTACCGCGCCAATCCCGAAGAACGCACCGTGGCACAGTGCAGTTATCACGCGTGCCAGCATCAGGAAACCGTAACTGTACGACAGGGCGCACATCACGTTGCCGAAAATAAAGATGCCCATTAACAGCAACAGGGTATTTTTGCGCGGCAGTTTCGCGGTCAGCACCGCCATGATCGGCGCGCCGATTGCCACGCCCAACGCATATCCACTGATCAGCCACCCGGCCGACGGAATACTGACATTCAGATCACCCGCCACGTTGGGCAGCAGCCCCATGATGACGAATTCGGTGGTTCCGATAGCAAACGCGCTTAGCGCCAGTGCCAGAAGTGCAACAGGCATAACAACTCCCCGATATTATATTTAACCAAATTTTGAACGACGCTCAGCCGGACGGACTTTAAAAAGTCAGTCTGGCGAAACAAAAAAATAAGAAAATCAGACAGGAAATCAGCAGCGACAGGAATCGATAACCTTGTGTGTTTTATGGTTTTTATGCTGTTTTCCCTTTACAGAAATACCATGCAGATCACACTTTTGACCATACGCAGTCTGTGCCCTGCCCTCTGGAAAGGGCAAACAATTTAGTTAAGATTATGAATATCAAAGTATTAAACAAATGTGAGTAAAGATGTCAAAAAGGAACCGTTCCCAGTGAGCTGAGGTCTTTTCCGTAGCTCAGTCCTCCTGACCGCTCAATGACAGCCAGCGCGGATGGCCTTTAAACCATTCCACCAGAAAATCGAGCAGTGCGCGCAACGCCGCAGGCATCTGCCGCCGCGAGGCGTAAATCGCATAAATCCCCATCTCCTGCGGCTGCCAGTTTTCCAGCAGTGAAACCAGCTGGCCGCTGGCGATCAGCGGAGCCGCCGAATAGTAAGGCTGCATGACGATCCCCGCACCTTCCACCGCACCGGTCAGCAACACCAGTGATTCATTAGCGCTGAGATTGCCGCTTACCGGGACTGAGATTTTTTCGCCCTGCCGCTCAAACTGCCACAGGCTTTTGCCGAAATAGGAGTACGTCAGGCAGTTGTGAACGCTTAGATCCTGCGGATGCTGCGGCGCGCCGTGCGTGGCAAGATAGGCCGGAGACGCACACACCACCGACGGACAGAGCGCCAGCGGGCGGGCGATCAGGTTTGGATCCAGATCGTTAGTGATGCGCAGCGCCAGATCGATGCGATCTTCCACCAGATTAATCGCCCGACTCTCCAGCTGAAGATCGATACTCACCTGCGGATGTCGCCGCAAAAATTCGCTGACGGCAATCACCACCGCGCCCTGCCCGAACGACTGCGAACAGCTCAGGCGCAGCAAACCGCGCAGCGCTTCGTCGGAGGTATCTGCCACGCTGCCCATCTCCGCTGCCACCGCGAGCATCTTGCGGCAGCGCGCCAGCGTATTTTCACCGGCATCGGTCAGGCTGAGCTTGCGGGTGGAACGGTGCAGCAGGCGCGCGCCTGACCACTTCTCCATCTCCGACAGATAACGTGTCACCATCGCCCGCGACATATTCAGCGATTCGGCGGCGCTGACCATACTTTTGCGTTCAACAATGGCAACAAACACTTGTGCAGCGGTAATTCTGTCCATGATTCGTCCGGTTTATGCAACAAACAGTTGCGCATTATCCTGTTTTTCTCGCGGATTATGCAACGTACAGTAGATGCTTACTGAACGTGATTATTTTATGCCTCTGAGGAAATGTTATGCGTCTTAAACTCTTAAAACCACTGACCCTGATTGCTGCCCTGCTAGGTACCAGCCTGTCCGCTCACGCCGCTACTGCGCTGAAAATGGACGTCTACAATCCGGGTGAAAACGCCATCTTCCCGGTGTCTTCAGAAATTATCACCGGCGAGAAAGAAGCCGTGCTGATCGACGCCCAGTTCCAGCGCAATGATGCGCAAAATCTGGTGGAGAAAATCAAAGCTACCGGTAAAAAACTGACCACGGTGTACATCAGCCAGTCAGACCCTGATTACTATTTCGGGCTGGACGTAATCCACGCTGCGTTCCCGGACGCCAAAATTATCGCGACGCAGGCGACCATTGATCTGATCAACGCCAGCAAAGATGGCAAAGTGGCCTTCTGGGGGCCGCAGCTGAAAGAGAACGCACCGAAATCCGTGATCGTTCCGCAGCCGCTGAAAGGCAGTACGTTTGAACTGGAAGGTCATAAATTTGAAGTGAAAGGCGTTGATGCCGCACGCACGTTCGTTTACATCCCGTCACTGAAAGCCGTCGTTGGCGGTGTGCTGGTCAATGGCGACAATATGCACGTCTGGACCGCAGATACCCAGACCGCAAAATCCCGCAAGCAGTGGGTGGAAGCGCTGGATGAAATCGCTGGTCTGAAACCCGACGTCGTCGTGCCGGGACATTTCCTGCCGGGCGCACCGCATACGCTTGAAGCGGTGAAATTCACCCGCAATTATTTGCTGACGCTGGAAAAAGAGCTGCCGAAAGCGAAAGATTCCGTCGCACTGGTTGCCGCGATGAAAAAACATTATCCGCAGCTGAAAGACGATTCTTCATTACAACTGAGCGCGAAAGTATTGAAAGGGGAAATGCAGTGGCCTTAATACTGGTTGAAGCTGCGGCCAACCGCAGTTTGGGTATTACAGAATAAACTTTAGCTATCAGCGGATTACACCGACTGGTCTTAACGCTAAACCCGCATAACGCGGGTTTTTTAATAGCGGGTCCAGGCAGAACTTACGGCGTTACCCGCACAAATTCCCCTTCGGCCTGAACGTTATGCCCGAATCCGCAGTCGCCGGTAGTGTGCAATCTGACATTTTCAGTGGCGAAATTCATGTCCACCGAACATTGCCCCTCGCCCGCTGAGGCGTCATCGGCTTCATGATAAACCGCGTGATGGTCTTTAATCGCGGTCACTACCGAGAATTCGCCGATGTTCGGGCCGTAATACAGCGACATCTGCCCCATGTACTGCCCGGAGAAATCAATTTTGAACTGCGCCTCTTCGGCTTTGACGTCCACCAGATTCCAGCTGCCGAAACCGGCATATTGCCAGTATTCCCCGGCTGCGCTTTCGGGCTGCGGTAGCGCGTCAAGTTTCGGCTGGATCTGACTCAGATTGTATTGTGATTTTTTGTCAGCAGGCGCCAGCATCAGCCAGGCTTTGGCTTTACGGTAATTGCCCTGACGAATGTAGGTCAGCGCGATGTTGTTATACGCCGTGGCGATCTGATCCTGCGGCTTGTGGCAGAACTCGCTCCAGGCCACCTGATTGCGGAAAATTTCCCGCGCTTTGGCAAATTCCCCCTGCTGGTACGCGACTTTTCCGGCAGAGGCGTAAATACCCGCTTTCACGCAATCGGCATTAATGTCCGGTTCATCAATCTGAGCAAGCGCCTGAACGCTGGTAAAACATCCTGCCACCAGCAGAAAATTCACTGCGACTTTCATCAAACATCCTTCTACTTTTGTGGTCTACAGAGCTTCGTGCTGGAAAAACATCCTTACAAGTACTTTATTGCCCTATCGCACTAAGGCACTCATTCTGGGATGATTAGGCTTCACAACATATCGATTAAACATGGCAATTATGACTAAAAAACCTGGTAAATCGGCGCAATGGGGCGCCGTCTGGCAGTTGATTAAGCCTTATTGGCGCTCAGAAGAAAAGTGGCGAGCCTGGGGCATGTTGGCCACGATCGTTATCCTCTCACTGGCAACCGTCTACATCAGCGTCCTGCTTAACGAATGGAATCGCGTATTTTACGATGCGCTGCAAAACAGAAACTACCCGGTTTTCAAAGCTCAGCTGTGGAAATTCACCTGGCTGGCACTGCTTTTCATCGTCATTGCAGTGTACAGGGTTTACCTGACGCAGGGCCTGCAAATGAGCTGGCGACGCTGGATGACCGAAGAGTATATGGAGAAGTGGCTGACCAATCACGCCTATTATTACACGGAGTACCAGCATCAGGTGGATAACCCCGATCAGCGTATTTCCGATGACCTCAATGCCCTGACCAGCGGCACGCTTTCACTGGTTCTCGGGTTGCTGTCGAGCGTCGTCACGCTGTTCTCTTTCGTGTTTATTTTATGGTCGATCAGTGGTCCGCTCAACTTCGTGTTCGCCGGCCATCATTTCGATATTCCCGGCTACATGGTGTGGTTCGCCCTGCTGTACGCAGCACTGGGTTCCTTCATTATCTGGTGGATCGGTAAGCCGTTGGTCAAACTTGGTTTTAATCAGGAATGGTTCGAGGCGAACTTCCGTTTCGGGCTGATCCGTATCCGTGAAAATAGCGACGCTATTGCGCTATACCACGGCGAGAAAAACGAACGTGACCAGCTTTCCGGCAAGTTTGATTCGATCAAAACCAACTGGTGGTCGATCATGCGCGTCACCCGTCGCCTGAATATTGCCTCCAACTTCTACGGCCAGTTTGCCAATATCTTCCCGATTCTGGTTGCTTCACCGCGCTATTTCGCCGGTGCGATCCAGATGGGTGCGCTGATGCAAATCGCCTCGGCGTTCGGTCAGGTGCAGGGCGCGCTGTCATGGTTTATCGATGCCTTTACCGATCTGGCCAACTGGAAAGCGACCGTTAACCGTCTGGCAGGTTTCAACGCCGCGATTGATCAGGTTAACGCTCAGCCACGCGGCATCAAAGTCGGTGAAAGCGCGGAACATGCGCTGAAACTCGATAACCTGACGCTGAATCTGCCGGACGGCAGCCCGCTGTTCTGTAACGTTTCCGCCGAGATGAAACCGGGTGAACGCGTGCTGATTGCCGGCCCTTCCGGTTGTGGTAAATCGACGCTGCTACGCGCCATTGCCAGTATCTGGCCTTACGGCGCAGGCAATATCTCGCTGGCTCAGGGCAAGCGTTACCTGTTCCTGCCGCAACGCAGTTATATTCCAATTGGCACCCTGCGCGATGCGTTGAGTTACCCGGACGCCAGCCGCGAATATACCGATGAGCAGCTACAGCACGTACTGGAACAATGTCGCCTGCCGCATCTGGCATCGGTCGCCATGCTGGATGATTACGCTAACTGGAGCCAGCGCCTGTCGCCGGGAGAGCAGCAGCGTCTGTCATTTGCCCGCGCCCTGCTTATCAAGCCGGATACGCTGTTCCTTGACGAAGCTACCAGCGCAATGGATGAAGAAACTGAGCATCGGGTTTATGCGTTGTTGCTGAGCGAACTGCCGGAAACGTCGGTCATCAGCGTTGCGCACCGTAACACGGTTGCGCAGTACCATCAGAACTGCTGGCGTTTCAAAAACCAGGAAAACGGTCCGTGCGGATTTACGTCGAGCGCGGTTTTGCCTCAATAGCGTCTGACGCCCGCGTAATAAACTAAGCGCATAAAGGTTGCTGATAACAGCAACCTTTTTTTTTGCTTTCATAACCCATTTCAGCGCACAAAACCCGCAACACAATTTGTTCGAATGTATACCCGGCTATACAATTATCCTTAACAGCTATTATTTAGTGACCGGAGGTCTGATGAAAATTGATAAGAATTCGTTCACGCCGCTCTACCTGCAAATTGAGCAGCAGCTGACCGAAAAAATCAGCGCAGGCGACATCAGACCCGGTGACCCGATCCCTACGGAAGCCGCGCTGTGCGAGATATATGGCGTATCGCGCATGACCGCGCGAAAAGCAGTGGATTATCTGGTGCGTCAGGGCAGAGTAGCGCGTTTTCGCGGGCGCGGAACCTTTGTGGTTGAGCCGCCAAAACAGCAGAAAATCATTCTGCCATTGGACCGGCACCTTACCGCCAGTGAAGTGGCGCAGGAAAATAATCAGCGGATTGAAAATCAGGTTCTGGATTTTCGCCGCATTCCTGCGAGTGAGAGTATTGCTACTGAACTGAACGTCGCCGCAGGTACGGAAGTCTATTTCATGATCCGCCTGCGCCTGCTGGGCGATGAGCCTTTTGTGTATGAACAGTGCTGGATGTTGTGCGATCGCTTCCCGGATATCACCCGCGCGGCGATGACGTCCTCGAAATACGCCTATATCCGCTCGAAAGGTTTTCAGCCTTCGGGAAGCACCAAGCTCATTTCAGCAGAACTGCCTTCTAACGAGATCCGCCTCGCGCTGAATCTGTCACGCGACCAACCGGTGTTGCATTCTCACGCCATCGTCACCTTTACCGACGGTTCGCTGTTTGAAGTTTCCGACGTCTACTACAACCAGAAAAACTACGGCTTCAGCGTCCATGCCAAAGTCAAAAGTTAGGCGATACCGGAAAGCTCCGCCTTCACCAGATTTGCGACCTGTTCAACCTGCGGACCGTAAATTACATGCACGTCAGTGTCAGTGATCCGTTTCACGCCTGCCGCCCCGGTTTTCATCAACGTGCCATCCTGTACCTGTGACATATCTTTCACCTTCACGCGCAGACGGGTGAAGCAGCAATCGACCGCCGTGATATTCCCTTCGCCGCCCAGCCCGATAATAATATTTTTGGTTTTTTCACCGGTACCCTGCGCCGGTTTAGCGCGCTCCTCGGCATCATTTTCATCCTCACGGCCCGGTGTTTTCACCTGCATGCGCAGGATCACCCAGCGGAAGCTGAAGTAGTACAGCGGTGCATAGATAATCCCGAGGATCAGCGGATACCACCAGTGCGTTTTGCTGCCGCCAAGCACGCCGAAGATCAGGAAGTCGATCGCGCCGCCCTGCACGTTACCGATCATCACGTGGAACATTTGCATCAGCACGAAAGAGAGTCCGGTCAGTACCGCGTGCAGGATATACAACACCGGCGAGACAAAGATAAAGCAGAACTCCAGCGGCTCAGTGATGCCGGTAGTAAACGACGCCAGCCCACCCGCCAGCATCAGCGCTTTTACGCGCCCTTTATGCTCGGGGCGCGCGCAGTGATACATCGCCAGCGCCGCCGCCGGTAAGCCAAACATCATTACCGGGATTTTTCCCTGCGCCAGAAAGCGTGTCGCCTGCTGGGTTACGGCGTCAGAGATCATGCCCGGATTAGCCAGCGCAGCGTTGAAGATATTCAGCGCACCGACGATGCTTTGATTATCCACCGTCGTCACGCCACCAATCGGCGTGAAGCGCACGGTTTCGTTGATGATGTGATGCAGGCCGGTCGGGATCAGCAATCGCTCGGAAGTGGCATAAATAAAGGTGCCAACTTCCCCGGTTCGCCCGATCAACTCGCCGACCCACTGGATCCCCTGCGCGACGGTCGGCCAGATAAGCGACATCAGCACCCCGACGATCGGCAGTACCAGAATGGTCACGATCGGCACAAAACGACGCCCGCCGAAGAAGGCGATCGCCGTGGGTAATACAATGGTATAGAACCGGTTATGCAGCCACATGGTGATAAGCCCGACCAGCACACCGCCAAGCACGCTCATGTTATAGGTGAAAATCCCCAGCGTGTTGGTGAACTCCGCCGCGTAGATCATCGCATCGCTTTCGGTCATGCCTTTCGCCGTGAGCTTCGCAACGGTAATGGTTTCCGGGCTAATCCCCTGCGCCAGCAGGCTATAATTAACCCCGACGTGCAACCCGACAAAGCCGATCACTGCGGAAAAGGCCGCTGTGGCCTTCTCTGCATTGGCCAGACCCATCGCGGTCGCCACCGCAAAGAACAGCGGCAGGTTAGCAAACAGTGCGCCGGACACCTGCCGGATAAACCCGATCACCAGCTGTAACGTTTTCATCTGCGTGAACGCTTCACCGGTCACCGACGGGTTCTGCAACGCCGCGGCCAGCCCCAGGAAAATCCCGGCGGCGGCGATCACCGAGATAGGCGTCATCAGGGCTTTCCCCAGATCGTGGATCTTGCTGCCAAGTTTCATCATCTGTATCCCCTCAATTCACTGGCTAAAAAACACGCTTTCATTGAGTTAAGTCACAGAATGTATAGTTGTATAGACATAATGGTCAGGAGTATGAAAGAGATCACAGTTTTGCGGGAAGATGAGGAAGGGGTAAGACGTTTAATAACTGAACAAGCCAGCAAATATCTCTGATCATCCTAACCCTTAAATTCAGCTCCTGATACCTGCACAACGACTTCCAATCAGTTCAGCCCTCTCGGCAAAATTTCCTCCTTCCTCATTTGCGCCCGCCATCACGCTCTAAGTCGCTCTTTATGTTAAAATTGTTAAAACATTGATAATTTTTTTTAGCGTAAGACTTTTGCCGCGCTGCTTCAGTGCGGGTTGATAGTGGGCAATTTAAGGAAACAATATGGGCATCACTCGTCGTGATTTTTTAAATGGTGTGGCGATTACCGTGACCGCTGGTATGACGCCGTTTGAGGCGCTGAAAGCCTCGCCGCAAACGGCGGCGCAGACGCTGTATTATCCGCCTTCCCTGACCGGGTTACGCGGTAATCATCAGGGTTCTTACGAGGCGGCGCATATACTCGGGCGCGAAGGTAAAAAGGTCGATCCGTCCAGTTTACCGGTGGAGGATGAGTTTGATCTGGTGGTCGTCGGTGCCGGGATAAGCGGTCTGGCGGCGGCGTGTTTCTGGCAGGAACAACATGGCAAGCAGCAGCGGATTTTACTGCTGGACAACCATGATGATTTTGGCGGGCACGCCAAGCGCAATGAATTCCATGTCGAGGATAAAACCCTGCTCGGTTACGGCGGCAGTGAGTCTTTCCAGTCGCCGCGCACCAACTTCAGCCCGGTAGCGATGGGGCTGCTGAAAACGTTGAACGTCGATATAGAAACGATGGCGAAGGACTTCGATCAGACGTTCTATCCGGATCTGCACCTGAGCCGTGGCGTGTACTTTGATCGCAAAAACTTTGGCGTCGATAAAATCGTCAGCGGCGATCCGGGCCGCGCGGTGGCCGATGATATCCCACCGGATCGCCTCAACGGGCGCGATATCCGCGATTTCATCAATGATTTCCCACTACCAGAATCTGACCGTAAGGCGCTTATCGCCCTGCATACCGAAGAAAAAGATTATCTGCACGGGATGAGTCAGGAAGATAAAGTCGCCTGGGTGGACGGGCACAGTTATACCCAGTTCCTGCGTGAAAAAGTCGGGCTGAGTGAGATGGCGATCCGTTATTTCCAGCAGCGCACCAATGATTTTCAGGCGGTCGGGATCGATGCCACCTCATGCAGCGATGCGCGCATCTGTGCCCTGCCGGGGCTGGAAAGCATGGGATTACCGCCGCTGGACGCAGAATCGCTGGAAGATCTCGATCAGCCTTACATTTTCCACTTCCCGGACGGCAACGCCGGTCTTGCGCGCCTGATGGTGCGTCATCTGATCCCGCAGGTCGCGCCGGGCAATACGATGGAAGATATCGTGCTGGCGAAATTCGATTACAGCCAGCTCGATAAGAGCGGGCAACCGGTGCGCCTGCGTCTGAACAGCACCGGCATGCACGTCGCCAACGTGGAACATGAGGGGAAACCGGCGGTTGAGGTGACTTACATGACCGGTTCACAGCTGCACCGCGTCCGCGCCGGACAGGCGGTGATGGCCGGTTACAATATGATGATCCCCTATCTGGTGCCGGAAATTGCCGACGCCCAGAAAGCCGCGCTAAAGGAGAACGTCAAAGCGCCGCTGGTGTATACCAAAGTGGTGATCCGCAACTGGCAGCCGTTTATCAAACTCGGCGTTCATGAAATCTACTCCCCCGGCGCGCCTTATAGCCGCGTGAAGCTGGATTATCCGGTGGATATGGGCGGTTATCAGCATCCACGCGATCCGAATCAGCCGATTGGCCTGCATATGGTCTACGTGCCGACGCTGCCAGGCAGCGGCCTCAGCCCACGCGAACAGTCTCGCAAAGGCCGCGCGCTGTTACTCGGTACGTCGTTTGATGCGCATGAAAAAATGATCCGCGATCAGCTACAAGGCATGTTCGGCGAAGCCGGTTTCGATCATCAGCGGGACATCATGGCGATCACCGTCAACCGCTGGTCACACGGCTATTCCTACTTCCTCAGCGGGATGTTCGACGACGAAGAGCAGTCGCAGAAAACCATCCAGCTCGCCCGTCAGCCAGTCGGGCGCATCACTATTGCGAACTCCGACTCCGACTGGAGCCCGTATGCTAATTCGGCGGTGGATCAGGCCTGGCGCGCAGTGAACGAACTGACAGCCATGAAGAAGGTGAACGCATGAAACAGCTGATGATTTTCGCCACACTGATGGCGACGGCAGGCTCTGCGATGGCGATGTCCGAAGGAGAATATGTCGCTAAGTCCGCCGACTGCGCGGCCTGTCACACATCATCGACAGGCGCGGATCTGGCGGGTGGCGTGCGTTTTGCGACGCCGCTTGGTGAGATCTATTCGACCAATATCACGCCCGACGTGAAATCTGGCATCGGTGGTTACAGCTTTGAAGAGTTTGACAAAGCGATGCGTCAGGGCATCGCCAAAGACGGGCATCCGCTTTATCCGGCTATGCCGTACACCTCTTATGTGAAAATGAGCGGCAAGGATATGCGCGCGCTGTACGACTATCTGATGAAAGAGGTGAAGCCACAGCCAGTCGCCAACCGCGACAATGACATCAGCTGGCCGATGTCGATCCGCTGGCCGCTGCACGTGTGGAACAGCATTTTCCTCGAGGAAGGCGAATACACACCGCAGGCCAGTCAAAGTGCCGAATGGAACCGGGGTGCGTATCTGGTGCAGGGCGCCGGACACTGCGGTGCCTGCCATACACCACGCGGCTGGGCGCAGCAGGAGAAAGCGGTCGATGAGCAAAGCACGGCGTTTCTAAGCGGTGGTGAACTCGATGGCTGGTCTGCGCCTTCACTGCGCGGCCTCAACATCAGCCAGCCGGAGCTGGTCACATTGCTGAAAACGGGTCGCAACGCACACGACGCCGTCAGTGGCCCGATGGGGGAAGTGATCACTAACAGCACGCAGTTTATGACCGATGCGGATCTCAACAGCATGGCGGTGTATCTGCTGAGTCTCAAAACGGAGACACCGGATAAACCCGCAAAAGTTGCCGTCGCGACGCCTGCCGGGCAGCAGACCTTTATGCGCTACTGCTCGACCTGCCACGGTGTGAACGGCGGCGGGAAAGACTATACGATCCCGGCGCTGGCGGGCAATCTGACCGTCAACGCTGAAAATCCGCAAACGCTGTTAAGGGTGATCCTCAACGGTGGCCAGACGCCGGTGACGGCAGAGCATATGTCCAACACCATGCCCGCCTACGGCTGGACACTGACCGACCAGCAGGCTGCAGAGTTAACCAACACCCTGCGCGCCAGCTGGGGGAATCACGCGGCCGAAGTTACTGCGGAGGATGTGGCGAAGGCGCGGAAAGCCGGGAAATAGGTGAAAAAGGTGAAAAAGCTCCTTCTTGACGAAGGAGCTTTTGGGTCCTGTAAATTCCTACTTCTTATTAGCTTAATTCGCATAGCTTATATTTATTATTCCGCCGACCTCACAGTTTTTCATCCTTTATTCATTTAACTTATCGAATTACTTGCAATCAACCAAACTACTTCAATCAATGCAGTAATAATTAAATGGAACATTAAAATGTCACATGGACCGTATAAAGAATATGTCGTGGATGGCGCAGAAATGTCTTGCACTGCCTGCAGTGCAGGACGTTTGATTGTTCCACCCTCTTTGCCAGCATCAATACATGGTGGGTTTTATATTCATAGAGTTGATACTGAGAGGGTCAAAATCCAAAGCAAGTTAGTGTGTACCGAAGAGGATAAAAAACTTATTACCAAAGCCCCGCTTTATTGCATGAATACAGGAATGAACTGCACTCCAGTCTTAGATGAATGGTTAAATCCAAGAGGAAGGGCAGCTAATGTAAAGACCAGGGGATACCATTTTCTCCTCGATGATGCAGTGGTGAAATGTAAAAAAGGAAATGGTACACTCAAATTTATTAATTCAGGGCAATACATCAATAAAAACCCGCAAGCTATTAGAGTTACACCTGTGCCCTCTAAGGTGCGAGAAATTGGATTTGCGGTTTTGAACCCTTATAAAGCTCATGCTATCGGAGAATATAAAAGAGGTGGTGATAATATATCTACGATAGCAGTTTTGTTTGCCAGCAACATAAACCTTCCAAAATCAGTAAGAAAAGAGGGAACTCAGGTCAACGCTTTTAGACATGCTTTATGGCAAGCCATCATTAGCAGTGAGTATGGAGAAAATGTTTCTGAAAAAGTTGGGAGTGCTCATGAAGAAAATCCATCTTTATTATGGCAATTGGAAATTGTTTCAGGTGGAGAACTGGTTGTAAGCCATCTCATGGATATTGAAATCGCTGATGAGATAGTGGATCTACAAAACAATATCATTGGCCGTAAATTAGGTTGTGATAACTCAAATTTGAACAATAGCGAATTAGCAAAAAAATTGCTGCAGGTATTTAAAGAGAGTGGTTTATATGTTGCAGAAAATTACGCAGACACACATTACTATAAAATAAAAAAAGTTACTATTGATCAAGAAACATATGATACCGCCATTGACTTGATAGAAAATGGATTAGACCCTAATGACAAGGATCGACAGAATAAAAGAGGCTGACATTATTCAATCTCAACGGGGTAACACATTTGACGTTCATGCAAGATTTCAAGGGAGAATTTAAAAATGATAAAGAAAATAAAAAATATAATTATCAGAAAGAAATACTTATTATTGCTTCTATCTATTGCTGCAATAGTATACTTTCAAAACAATGGTTATAATGCCATGAAGAAAATTAAAAAAACTTGTGTCATTGAAAACACCAGGATTTCATTAAAAGACCTTATCCCTATACAATGGGATGACTTATATATCATCTATGGCCCTTATAACTCAGACGATTTTTATCGTAATTATCACTTAACAGGAAATAAAAATGACACCAAGGATAGGGGGATTTCATTATACTTTATATCAAAAAATAAAGTGGTGTATCTGGAAAACAATAATAATCACATGGAATTCAGGTTAGGACTTTCTTTTTTCGACGAACCTTATATTGAATTTCAGGATAATAACTCCCATCCGACATTGATAAAAGATCATGGTGTCGTTGCTATATATCATTATGACACCATACTTATATCGCCTTCATTTGACCAATTATTTGAACCTTGTACACCCACTCCAGCAGATCAATTACATTAAATAGAATTCTCTACATCAAAACCGATAAATTAGTTTTGACATAGAGGAATCCAATTTTGATTTATTTCCCCACATCCCCATCCCAGCCACCGCCCAGTGCGGCGATAAGCTTAACGCTGGTGACCATCTGAGTGCTGACCAGCGACAGGACGCTTTGCTGCTGGGTCAGGCTGGTGTTCTCGGTACTGGCGACGTCAAGGTAGTCAATCATCCCGGCCTGATACTGGTTGTACGTCACGCGCGCGGATTCTTTGGCGGAATCGGCGGCGTTCTGGCGGGCGATGAGTTCGTTATCCAGTGTGTGCAGTTCGACCAGATAATCCTCCACTTCCTGCATCGCGGTTAACACGCTCTGGCGATAACCGGCGACGTCGGCATCATAGGCAGCTTCGGCCTGTGCGACTTTGCCACGGGTCGAACCAAAATCCAGCACCGTCTGGCTAAGTTCCGGGCCTAAAGACCAGACGCGGTTCGGCAGTGAGAACAGGTTATGGAACGCTGAACTGGCGAATCCACCGCTGGCGCTCAAGGTCAGATCCGGATAATACGCAGCGGTCGCGACACCGACGGCGGCGTTGGAAGAGGCCATGGTGCGTTCAGCGGCGGCAATATCTGGTCGACGCTGCAACAGCTGCGAAGGTAAAGCATCAGGGATCTGCGGCAGAGTCAGTTTGACATCGCGCGCGGCAAGGTTGAACTGCGCCGGCGGTTTACCGATCAGCACCGCGATAGCGTGCTCCAGCTGGGCGCGCTGCCATTGCAGATCGAGCGCCGAGGCTTTGGTGCTTTCCAGCTGCGTCTGCGCCTGCGCCAGCGTGGCGCGTGAGGCGTTACCGCCTTCATACTGATTCTGGATGACGGTCAGATAACGCTGATACGCCTCGATGCTGCGCTGATACAGGGCGATCTGCTGATCCATCACCCGCAGCTGAAAGTAATCCTGCGCCAGTTCGGACTGCGCACTGAGCGTGGCGTCGGCAAGATCGGCCTTGCTGGCCTGCGCGCTGGCGTCCTGCTCTTCTGCCGAGCGGCGCAGTTTGCCCCACAGATCCAGCTCCCAGCTGGCGCTGAGTTCAGCCGACTGTTTTTTGGTGACGGTCGATGACGTGCCGCTGCGCGTGCTGCCAACAGAGGCATCGACGGAAGGATAGAGATCCGAACGCGCCTGGGTGACTAACGCCTGCGCCTGACGGTATTGCGCGGCGTACTGCGCGACGTTCTGGTTGGAAATCTTCACCTGACTCAGCAGCGAAGACAGCTCCGGGTCCTGATACACCGTCCACCAGTCACCTTTGCTCTGGTTATCTTTAGGAATCGCCGCCGTCCAGCCTTTGGCTTCTTTAAACGCCGTCGGCATGGCGACGTCAGGCCGTTGGTAATCCGGCCCGACGGTACAGGCGCTGACGAATAATGCCAGCGCCAGCGGAACAAGACGGAACGCCATAGTACGGGATTTTTGCAAAGTCATCAGATTCGCTTCAGGGTAAGAATTCATTGTTTTATCGGTCATGTGAACTAACCTCCGGCGACGTAGTGTGCGGGCGCAGACGATGCCATAGGCGATGCGTCGCGCGGCTTGTGCGATCCATGTACAAGTACACCACCGGCGTGGTGAATAACGTCAGGATCTGGCTCAGCGCCAGCCCACCGGCGATTGCCAGCCCCAGCGGGCTGCGCAGATCTGCATCGCCGCCGCTGCCAAGCGCCAGTGGCAATGCGCCAAAGAACGCCGCCAGCGTGGTCATCAGGATCGGGCGAAAACGCATCAGGCAAGCCTGAATGATCGCCTGCTGTGGCGAAAGGCCGAGGCGGCGTTCGGCGTCGAGCGCGAAGTCGATCATCATGATCGCATTCTTCTTCACGATGCCGATCAGCAAAAGGATCCCGATCAGCGCGATCACCGTCAGCTGCGTGCCGGTCATCAGCATCAGCAGCAGTGCGCCAAGGCCGGCGGACGGCAGCGTTGAGAGAATGGTCAGCGGATGAATGTAACTTTCATACAGCACGCCGAGGACGATATACACCGCCGCCAGCGCCGCCAGAATCAGCCACGGCATGGAGCTTGCCAGCGCCTGGAACGCCTGCGCCGTACCGGCATAGCTGCCCTGAATGGTATCCGGCAAACCAATTTTCGCCATCGCGGTTTTCAGCGCGGCCTGCGCCTGTTCCAGCGCGTAACCGTCGGCCAGGTTAAAGGCGATGGTCGTGGTTGCCGTCTGCCCCTGATGCGCCACCGAGAGGGGTGCATTCGCGCCGCTGAACGAGGTAAAGGCCGACAGCGGGATCTGCTTACCTGCGTCGGTCACTACATACAGCTGGTTCAGTACATCAGGATTGCCGGTGTAATCCGACGTCAGGTTCATCACCACGTGATACTGGTTAAGCGTTTTGTAGATTGTCGCGATCTGCCGCTGGCTGAAGGCGTTGTTGAGCAAAGTATCGATCATCTTCACGTTAACACCGAGCTGCGTGGCGCGGTCGCGATCGATATTAAGCATCACTTCCTGCCCGCCGGTCTGCGAGTCCGAATCGACGCCGGTCAGCTCCGGCAGTGCTGCCAGCGCGGCTTTCACTTTCGGCGCCCACTCGCGCAGCAGGGAAAGATCGTCGGCCTGTAAGCTGTACTGATACTGGGCGTTGGCGCTGCGCCCACCGATGTGCAAGTCCTGCGCCGCCATCAGAAACAGCTGCGATCCCGGCACTTTGGCGGTTTCCATCATCAGGCGATTAGCCACCTGATTGGCGTTGGCGGTGCGTTTATCGAAATCTTTCAGGCGCACGAAAAACGTCGCGGTATTGCGTGACCCAAACCCGCCGCTGCCCGCAGAACTCATCACTGCCTCCACGGCCGGATCGTCCTGGATTATCTTGCTGTATTTCAGCACCTGCGGCTGGATCGACTGGAACGACGTGTTCTGATCCGCCCGCAACATGCCCATCAACATGCCGGTGTCCTGATCCGGGAAGAAGCCTTTTTCCACCACGGTATACAGGTAAAAGTTGAGCAGCACCGTCAGGAACAGCCCGACCAGCGTGATCAGCTGATGGCGCATCACCCAGCCGAGCGCCACAGAATAGGCGGCCAGCAGTTTGTTGAGGCCGCGTTCGATCATGCGATAAATGCGCGGCTGACGTTTTTCCACCGGCGGTTTACGTTTCAGAAAACGTGCGCAGAGCATCGGCGTCAGGCTGAGCGAGACCAGCATGGAGATGATCAGTGAGACGCTGAGCGTCACCGCAAATTCGCGGAACAGACGCCCGACGATGCTGCCCATCAGCAGGATCGGGATAAATACGGCGATCAGCGACAGCGTCATTGAAAGCACGGTAAAGCTGACTTCCTGTGCGCCTTTGATAGCCGCACGCACCGGCCCCATACCTTCTTCGATATGCCGCGTAATATTTTCGAGCACCACGATGGCGTCATCGACCACAAAGCCGGTGGCGATAATCAGCGCCATTAGCGACAGGTTATCGAGGCTGTAGCCGAGCAGATACATCACCGCACAAGTGCCGATCAGGGAAACCGGCAGCGCCAGCGCAGGGATCAGCACCGCGCGCCAGTTGCGCAGGAAAACAAACACCACCGCGATCACCAGCAGCGTGGCTTCCAGCAGGGTCATTTCTGTATCGCGCAGGGACGCGGAGACGTTCGGGGAGCGGTCTAGCGCCAGATTGAGCTGGACGTCGCCCGGCAGGCTTTCTTTCATCAGTGGCAGTGCGGCTTTGATCGCCTCGATGGTTTCCAGCATGTTCGCGCCCGCCTGACGCGTCACGCCGATCATCACCGACGGCGTGCTGTTGTAATAGCCGACGTTGTATTTATCTTCGACCGAATCATAGACGTTGGCGACGTCGCTGAGGCGGATCGCCGCGCCGTTGATATAGGTGATGATCAGCGTTTTGTACTGTGCTGCGGTACTTTGCTGACCGTTGCCTTCGATCATCCATGACTGGTTCGAGCCTTGCAGCAGGCCTTTAGGCAGGTTACTGGTGCTGTTGGCAATGGCCGAACGGATGGTGTCGAGGGAAATGCCGTAGGACGTGACCGCTTCCGGACGTAAATCAATCCGCACGCCCGGCAGCGCGGAGCCGACCAGAGACACCTGTCCGACGCCGTTCACCTGCGCGATTTTCTGTTGCAGCTGGCTGGAGGCGATATCGTACAGCTCGCCTTTGCTGCGCGTGGCCGACGTCAGCGCCAGCATGATAATCGGCGCATCCGACGGGTTGGCTTTGCGATAGGTCGGCAGCGACGGCATGCTGCTCGGCAGCAACGCGCGGGAAGCGTTGATCGCCGCCTGCACGTCACGCGCTGCGCCGTTAATGTCACGATCTAAATCGAACTGCAAAATCACGCTGGTGGAGCTTTGCGAGCTGCGCGAGGTCATCTCCGTGACGCCCGCAATCTGCCCGAGCGCCCTTTCCAGCGGCGTGGCGACGGTAGCCGCCATGGTTTCAGGGCTGGCACCCGGCAAACTGGCGCTGACCAGAATGGTCGGGAAATCCACCTGCGGCAGCGGCGCGACCGGCAGCAAACGGTAACCGAGCAGACCAAGCAGCAGAACCGCCAGCGTCAGCAGCAGGGTGGCGACCGGCCGCAGGATGAAGAAGCGCGAGATATTCATCGGTTGTCCGCCCGCTGCGCGGCACGACGGTGGCGCGGATTAAAGCGGTGCGAAAGGTTGTCGAACATCAGGTAGATCACCGGCGTGGAGAACAGCGTCAGGATCTGACTGAAGATCAGACCGCCGACGATCACAAGCCCCAGCGGCTGGCGCAGTTCCGCGCCGGATCCGCTGGCCAGCATCAGCGGCAATGCACCGAGCAGCGCGGCCATGGTGGTCATCATGATCGGGCGAAAACGCAGTAAACAGGCCTGATGAATTGCCTCACGCGGCGATAACCCCTGCTTATTTTCCGCTTCCAGTGCGAAGTCGATCATCATAATGGCGTTCTTTTTGACGATCCCGATCAGCAGGATCACCCCGATCAACGCGATCAGGCTGAACTCGGTTCCGGCAAAGATCAGCGACAACAGCGCGCCCACCGCCGCCGACGGCAGGGTGGAAAGAATGGTCACCGGATGGATAAAGCTTTCGTACAGAATGCCGAGCACCACGTACATGGTCAGCAGCGCGGCGAGGATCAGCCACAGCGTATTGCCGGTCGCGCTTTCAAACGAGGCTGCCGCCCCCTGATAGCGCAGCGTGATGTTGTCCGGCATCGCGATATCCGCTATGGTCGTTTTGATCGCCTGCTGCGCCTGCTCCAGCGAATAACCGTCGTTAAGGTTGAAGGAAACCGTTACCGCCGGGAACTGGTTAAGGCGTGCCTGCAACAGCGCACCGGTCCGCATGTGGATTTTGGCGATCGACGTCAGTTTCACCATGCCATTGCTGGAACTGCTGGTGCTGGTGGATGACGTGGAACTGCCTGATGCGGTGGTCGTTGAGGACGCCGCGTTGCTGTTTGAGGTTGTGCTGCTGGTCGCTGATGTCGTGGCGTTGCTCGCCAGATAGATGTCATCGAACGAAGCAGGCGACTGCTGGAACTGCGGCGCAACTTCCAGCACCACGCGGTACTGGTTAGCCTGAGTAAAGATGGTGGACACCAGACGCTGACCGAAGGCGTTGTACAGCGCGGTATCGACGTCAGACGCTGTAATGCCGTAACGCGCGGCGGCGTCGCGATCTAATTCCACGTAGGCTATTTGCCCCTGATTTTGCAGGTTGCTGACCGCATCGCCAAATTCCGGCTGCTCGCTGAGTTTCGCCAGCAGTTTCGGCGTCCACTCCACCAGATTTTCGCTGTCTGAATCATCGAGCGTGAACTGGTATTGACTCGGCGTCACCTGATCGTCAACGGTCAGATCCTGCGATGCCTGCAAATACAGTTCGATACCCGGCACACCGGCGGTTTCCTGTTTCAGACGCTCGATGATCGCCGGCGCACGTTCGCTGCGTTCATCAAAAGATTTCAGGCTGATCTGCAACCGGCCGCTGTTCAGGCTGGTGTTATTGCCGTCCACGCCGATGGTTGACGCGACGCTTTCGACATCCGGATCTTTGAGAATCGCGGCAGCCAGTAACTGCTGACGGCGCCCCATTTCGCCAAAGGACACGTCCTGCGACGCCTGCGTAATGCCCTGAATCATCCCGGTATCCTGCGACGGGAAGAAGCCTTTTGGCACAATCACATACAGCAGCGCGGTGAAAACTAACGTGGCGGCGGCAACCAGCAGGGTGAGTTTTTGATGGTTAAGCACCACGATCAACATGCGGTCATAACCGGCGATCATCTTATCGAAGAATTCGCCGCCTTTGCGGTAGAACTTACTCTGTTTTTCTTCCGGCGTATGGCGCAGCAAATAGGCACACAGCATCGGGGTGAGCGTCAGCGAGACGACCATCGACACCAGTATCGACACCGCCAGCGTGATGGCAAATTCGCGGAACAGGCGCCCCACGACGTCACCCATAAACAGCAGCGGGATCAGTACGGCGATAAGAGAAAAAGTCAGGGAGATGATGGTGAAACCGATCTGTTTCGAGCCTTTCAGCGCCGCCTGCATCGGGGTTTCGCCCTCTTCCAGGCGTCGCGAAATGTTTTCCACCACCACGATGGCGTCATCGATAACGAAGCCGGTGGCGATGGTCAGGGCCATCAGCGATAAGTTATTCAGGCTGAAGCCGCACAGGTACATCACACCGAAGGTGCCGATTAGCGACAGCGGCACCGCGACGCTTGGGATAAGGGTCGCCGCCACGTTACGCAGGAACAGGAAGGTCACCATCACCACCAGCGCAATCGACAGCAACAATTCGAACTGAACGTCGCTGATCGAGGCACGGATGGTCTGGGTCCGGTCAGACAGAATGCTGACTTTGACCGAGTCCGGCAGCGCTTCCTGCAATTTCGGCAACTGGGCTTTAATCGCATCCACCACCTGAATCACGTTGGCACCGGGCTGGCGCTGAACGCTGATAATGATCGCCGGTTCTTTATTCGCCCACGCGGACAGATACTGGTTTTCAGGCGCTTCGGACAGCGTGGCGATATCGCGCAAACGCAGCGCAGCGCCGTTTTCGTAAGTCACAATCAGGTTGGCGTATTCGGACGCGGTGCGCAGCTGATCGTTAGCATCAATGGTGATCGAATGATGCGGGCCGTCGAAACCGCCTTTAGAACCGTTGACGTTGCTGTTACCGATCAGCGTGTTAATGGATTCCAGCGTGAGGTTATGCGCCGCCAGTTTGCGTGGATCTACCTGGACGCGGATGGCAGGCTGATGCCCGCCCGCCAGCGTCACCATGCCGACGCCGGAAATTTGCGAAAGCTTCAGCGCTACGCGGGTGTTCACCAAATCCTGCACTTTGGTCAGCGGCAGCGATTCGGAGGTGACGGCCAGCGTCAGTACTGCGGCATCCGCCGGGTTCACTTTTTTATAGGTCGGCGGATTGGGTAAATCTTTCGGCAGCAGGCTGTCGGCGGCGTTGATTGCGGCCTGCACTTCCTGCTCGGCGACGTCGAGAGAGAGATCCAGCGAGAATTTCAGCGTAATGATCGAAGAGCCGCTGGCGCTGGTGGAATACATCTGGCTCAAACCGGCCATCTGGCCGAGCTGGCGTTCAAGCGGCGCGGTAATCCCCGACGCCATCACGTCCGGACTGGCACCCAGATAGAGCGTGGTCACCTGAATAGTCGGATAATCGACCTGCGGCAGCGCCGAGGTAGAGAGCATGTTGTAGGCAAAAATGCCCGACAGCAGCACGGCGACCATCAGCAGAATGGTCGCAACCGGCCTTTGAATAAAGAGGCGTGAAGGATTCATTTCGGCCCGCTGTCTTTGCCGGTCGTGGCTTTATCGACACCAGCGCCTTGCTCACGCGCTTTCGAAGAACCGGCAGCGGCGGCATCCTCGGTATTGGCGGTCACCACCTGCACTTTCGCGCCGTTTGTCAGACGATCAATGCCGGTCGTCACCACTTGTTCGCCCGGCTTCACGCCCGACAATATCGCTACCTGGCTGTCACCAAAGTCCGGCCCGGATTTCACCGCGCGGCGCTCGATGGTGTTATCAGCTTTGATCACGTACACAAAATCGCCGTTACTGCTCAACTGCAACGCCGCTGCCGGAATAACCGTGGCGTCTTTGAGCGTAGAAACCTGTAAGCGGGCGTTCACAAACTGGTTTGGATAGAGTTTTTCATCCGCATTGTTGAACAGCGCTTTCAGCTTGATACTGCCGGTGCTGCTATCAATTTCATTACTGATAAATTGCAGCTGGCCCTGATCGAGCACTTCGCTGCCGTCCTGATTAAAGGCGGTGGTCGGCAGTTTATTGCCGCCGCGCAGCGCTTTGAGCAGGGTTTGCAGATTGCTTTGCGGCACGCTGAAGGTGACGGCAATCGGCTGCGTCTGGGTAATGGTGACGATACCGGTCGTTGAGCTGCTGGTGACCATATTGCCCGGATCGACCAGACGTAACCCTACGTGGCCGCTGACCGGCGCGGTGATTTTTGCGAACTCAAGATTCAGTTTGGCGGCATCTATTTGCGCCTGATCGGCTTTCATCGCCCCGGCGTACTGCCCGGCGGTCGCAATCTGGCTTTCCAGATCCTGACGCGCTAAAGAGTCCTGCGCATACAGTTTTCGGTAACGCGCCAGCGTCAGCTCAGCGCTTCTCGACAGCGCCTGATTCTGCGCCAGTGAGCCCTGATACTGCTCAAGCGTCGCCTGATAGCTGCGGGGATCAATTTGCGCCAGCAACTGCCCCTGCTCGACTTTCTGCCCTTCGGTGAAATACACCTTCATCAGCTGGCCATCGACCCGGCTGGTGACCGTCACGGTGGCATTCGCCACCACGGTACCCAGCGCACGCAGATAGACCGGCACATCCGCCTGCGTGGCTTTTCCGGCCTGCACCGGCGTATCCATCCCCATCATCATCTGGCCGCGCATCGCGCGCATACCGCCGCGCCCTGGTCCTTTTTTACCCGCGGATTCGGACGAACTCTGATGGAAAGCAAAGAACCAGACCAGGATCGCCGCAATGATGATGGCGATGATAACCCACACGAAGGTGCGTTTTTTAGAGCGAGATGAGGCAGTCGGCAGCATAAATTTCTTGATTTCGCAGTATTGATGAGGAGAAAACAGCTGAAAATTGACCTTCAACCAGAGATTTTATTGTTCGGCAAAAAAACCATTATCCCTGAAAACCACGGGTGGCTGTTTTTAGGACAACGTAAAGATTTCGTGAGTAATTAAGAATATGTATTTCAATCATCCGGATGAATTATACCCGCTAATTTAGCCTTTAGAGGTAGCCAATGTTAAGGACTAAATGAGAATGAAAGTTGAAGAAGGAAGCAGAAAATTTTCAGGAACTGTCAACGCCGCCCGGAATTTTGTCAGGAATACGCTGATTTAGCATGAAAAATAAACAACCACATCACCCAAATGGTTTAAAAAAGTAGAGGTAAATCCTGAAAATTGCATTCATTGATAATTTATATTGTTTGAGCTGACCGCCCCTTGATATGGTTAATTTTCTGGTTGTTTTTCATCTTCATGGCAGGGAATCGGGAGAATGCATACAAAATTTCAATCCAGACCGGTAATCGGGGTCACGCTCGACAGCGAGGAAGCCGGGGGCTACGCCGACTTTCCGTGGTACGCCTTACGTCAGAACTACATGGAAAGTCTGGCAGAGCTGGGGGCTGTACCGCTGGCATTGCCGCATCATGCCGATCTGGCGGATGAGTATCTTGTGCTGTGCGACGGGATTGTTGTGACCGGCGGCGCGTTTGACGTCCCACCCGAGTTGTTCAATGAGCAGCAGACCAGCAGTCAGGTGCGACTGAAACCTGGGCGCACCGAATTCGAAAAAGCCATTGTCAAAGGCGCGATGCAGCGCAACATGCCGCTGCTGGGCATCTGCGGGGGTCAGCAACTGCTGGCGGTCCTTACCGGCGGCACGCTGCATCAGCATATTCCCGATGCGCTGCCTGATGCGCTCGAGCACAGCACCACCGTCGATACCGAAAATGCCGGAGGCAAAAAGCGCGCTCGCCATCAGGTTGAGATCGTCGAAGGGTCGCTGCTTAGCCGCTGCGTTGACAGCCTGCACTATGAGGTCAACAGTTCGCATCATCAGGCGGTGAAATCTGTCGGCGAAGGTTGCCGCATTAATGCGTATGCGCCGGACGGCGTGATCGAAGGCATCGAGTGCGAAGGCTATGACTTTTGCCTTGGCGTGCAGTGGCACCCGGAATATCAGCAACATCAGCAGGATACACAATTGCTGAACGCGCTGGTGTCAGCGGCTTCGCGTTACAAGCATTCTATGCGCAGTTCGGCGCGGGCGATGACCGACGCAATGACGCGCAAAGGGAAAGAAGAGGCATGAATCAGGCGGTGCTGAAAACCAAAACAGACCAGATGTTGCGGGATCTGAACATCGACCCGTTGGTTATCGCGCACCGCACTCTGCCGTACTTCGAGCAAGTAAGTGAGCACTTACTGGTGGACGCAGAGACCGATGCGGACACCGGTAAAATCTACCGCCTGATCTCCCCTGCCGCGCAGGCATGGCGGACGATGAAACAGCAGGCCGCCGCCGAAGGCATCGCCATTTATCTGGTATCCGCGTGGCGCAGTCTGGAATATCAGGCGGGTCTTATCCGCGCGAAGCAGGATGCCGGACTTCCGCCCGAAATCTTCTTTACCTCACTGGCACCGCCCGGATGCAGCGAGCATCACACCGGCTGCGCCGTGGATATCAATACTCCCGGTTGTGATGAAGTCACCGGCGTGTTCGGTGAAACCGACGCTTTCGCATGGCTGAAAGCCAACGCCGCGCGCTTTGGCTTCGTGATGTCTTTTCCGCTGAACAACCCGTGGGGATTCATCTACGAACCGTGGCACTGGTGCTGGCACCCGCAATAACGCCATGTCGCGTAAACGGGTGATCTGCCTCTCACTTTCTATAACTAAAATTGTCACTAAAACATTTTTCTGTTAGGCCAATTTTCTATTTCATTTTTAGAACAAATAAAACACACTATGCCCTCAAAAGGCTTCCTGAGAAGCGAGCCTGGTCTTTACACCTTCTAATAAGTCATAAATTTCAATGCAATCAGATACCGTTTTGCGCAGGACAGCATGGCTTCGCGTTGTGATGCTGGCGGTCGCCGCCTTTATCTTCAATACCACCGAATTTGTGCCGGTCGGATTACTCTCCGACATCGCCGCCAGTTTCAATATGAAGACGGCGCAGGTCGGCCTGATGCTCACCATTTACGCCTGGGTGGTCGCGCTGATGTCGCTGCCGCTGATGCTGCTGACCCGCAACGTCGAGCGAAAGCGCCTGCTGATCGTGATCTTCTGCCTGTTTATCGTCAGCCACGCACTCTCCGTCGTGGCCTGGGATTTCTGGAGTCTGGTGGCGTCACGCGTCGGTATCGCCCTCTCCCACGCCATTTTCTGGTCGATTACCGCCTCGCTGGCTATCCGCGTGGCACCGGCTGGTAAAAAAACGCAGGCGCTCAGTATGTTAGCCACCGGCACCGCGCTGGCGATGGTGCTTGGCCTGCCGCTTGGCCGCCTCATCGGCCAGTATCTCGGCTGGCGAACCACCTTTATGTGCATTGGCGGCGTTGCGCTGCTGACGCTGATTTGCCTGATCAAACTGCTGCCGCCGTTGCCAAGCGAACATACCGGCTCCCTGAAAAGCGTCCCGATGCTGTTCCGCCGTCCGGCCCTGGTCGGCATGTATATTCTGACCGCGCTGATAGTGACCGCTCACTACACTGCTTACAGTTATATTGAGCCGTTTATTCAGACCGTCGCGGATATGGGTGAGAACTTCACTACCTTCCTGCTGCTGATTTTTGGTGGCGCGGGGATTTTCGGCAGCATTATTTTCAGCGTGTTCGGCAACCGCTTCCCGGCAGCGATGCTCAGCGGCCCGATCCTGATGGTTACACTCAGCATGTTGCTGCTGTTCGTAGCGGCGGCGTACCCGGTCAGCATTTCGATTCTGTGCGTGGTCTGGGGGCTGGCGATGATGATTATCGGACTGGCGATGCAGGTTCGCGTACTCGGGCTGGCCTCCGACGCTACTGACGTATCAATGGCGCTGCTGTCGGGTATCTACAATATCGGGATCGGCGCGGGCGCATTGATCGGCAATCAGGTGAGTTTGCATCTGGCAATGAGCGACGTCGGCTACGCCGGCGGATTCCTCGGCTGTATCGCCTTTGTCTGGTGTCTGACGATTTTCAAACGCTATCCGCAGTTAAAAACCACCAGCTGATTGCATACGGCTGTGGTAAAAAACTCACTGCGCCGCAATAGCGCAGTGAGCAATAGAAAAATTACTCAGTCACAAAACGTGAAACGGAACCCGCCAGGCTTTGCGCCTGATCACGCAGCGCGTTGGCGGCGGCAGAAGACTCCTCCACCAGCGCAGCGTTTTGCTGAGTCACGTTATCCATCTCGATAATCGCTTCCCCGACCTGAGAGATCCCGCGGTTCTGCTCATCTGACGCCTGAGCAATTTCATTCAGAATTTCAGTGACATTACCGATGGACGTCACGATGTCATGCATCGTCGTGCCTGCCTGTTCGACCAGCTCAGACCCGGCGCTGATACGCTCGACCGATTCGCCAATCAGCTCCTCGATCTCTTTTGCAGCCTGCGCGCTGCGCTGCGCCAGACTTCTTACTTCACTGGCCACCACCGCAAAACCTCTCCCCTGCTCACCGGCACGCGCCGCTTCGACCGCCGCATTCAGCGCCAGAATATTGGTCTGGAATGCAATGCTGTTGATGACGGTAGTGATTTCACCAATTTTGCCTGAACTGGCGGTGATCTCATTCATGGTTTTCACCACGTGATTGACCAGTGTGCCGCCCTTGTTGGCCGTCTCAGAGGTCTTGCGCGCCAGCTGGCTGGAGTGGTGAATATTGTCGACATTCTGTTTCACCGTCGCGGTTAACTGCTCCATGCTGGCCGCCGTTTCTTCCAGCGCAGCGGCCTGCTCTTCGGTCCGCGCGGACAGATCATTATTCCCCGCCGCAATTTCGCCCGACGCAAGACTGACCTGCGACACACCGCTGCGGATGTCGCCGATAATGCGGCGCAGCTCGTCGTTCATTGCACCTACTGCCTGCATCAGTTCACCCAGTTCATCACGACGTGTGGTCTCCAGATGAGCACGCAGATCGCCACGGGCAATTTGCTGTGCAACGCGCAACGTCGCGGACAGCGGCGTGGTGATTTGGCGAGTGATAATGAACGCGATTGCAATGCTTAACAGCACCGCCGCCACCATGATCATCGACATCCATAAAATCGCCTGATTGATATCCGAATGCGTCGATTTCAGCTCTTCCTGAAACAGGGAACTGCTGGCCGTCGTCAGCGCCATGCCAGACTTCGCAAGCATTTTCGTTGCCTGCTCTTCGGCAAGATAAGAAGCCAGATACGCCTGTGCACTTTCTTGTTTCGCGCCCACCGAACGCACCACGTCGCTTAACGCATTAGCATCCGCCGCGCTCAGCTGCGGTTTCACTGCATCCATAAGTTGAATCGATTCAGCGATGAATCGTACCAACGCCTGCTGCGCCTCTTCGGTATTCTGGAGTTCAAGCAGTTTGACGCGCACCGCTACGCCGGTGAGGTGCTTGCCGATTTCATTCAACGCATTCGCCGTGACCGCCGTGGCGGGATCCTGCGAATACGCCTGTGCCAGACGCGTCACGTCGGCCTCTTCTTTGGTCAGACCCAGCGAACCGACAATGCTTTCACGTTTGCGGGTTTCGCTGACCGTTTCCGCGCGCTGCTCCCGATAGCCCTGCATCGCGCCCGGTAATGTCCGCAGCAACTCCAGCTGCTCAGGACGCCACTTGTAGGCCTGCAAACTTTCTATCTTGAGATCGACCTGTTTCAATCCTGCTTCGTTAATGCCGATGAACTTTTCATCATGGGTTTTGACATATTGCAGCCTTGCATCTTTCGATAAAGCAAACTGATCGGTGATCACTTTTAACTGACTGATTTTCTCGGCACGCCCGGAGATATCATTAAGGTTTTTAATGCCACAGATCGCGACCGCCACGCTGAGTAACAGAACAAGCCCGAAACCGGTTGCCAGTTTCTTTCCGACTTTAACATTTTCAAAACAAACTAATAACTTTCTCATAGTAATTAACGCTCCATTATTTTGTTTATATATGCAGGTGTTACCTAAAGCCTTTGCATTATCGGCAGGTAAGGAGAATTAATTAATGATCGTTATAATGATTAAGGGAAATATCACGTTATGTAACTATATAAAGTGCAATGGGAATAATATTGATGAATAAACACGCAGAGGATTGGAATTGGAGAAGGATTATTGATGATTACCGACCCGCGACGCGACGGGTCAGCTATTTTTTACGTTCGTATCAGCGCAGCAGCTTCAGATTTCCGGTGAGCGATTTGATCCACTTTTCCGGCCCGACCAGACCTAAGCCGTCGATCACTTCATCATGCAAATCGCGCAGCACAAACGTATTTTCGTACTCTTCAAACGAATGAAGGGACCGGGCAAACGCCGGGAACGCCACCACACCTCGCTCGCCGCCCGCATCGAGGGCTTTAAACATCAGCGCCTTAAGGTGATCCGTTGTGCCCTGTAAAACGGGGACGGGATATTTTGAACTGACATCGATCGTCGCCCCCTTCATATCGGTCAGTGAGTTACCCGCCAGCATCGGAAATTTCGCTGCCAGACCAATACCTATTGCGCCCGCCGTGTTCGCCAGCAATCCCGGCGGAAGGTCAGGATTAAGGATAATCGCCAGCCGGAGTGTGTCTGTCATTGTGTCGCCCTTTGTCATCATCAGTGATACATAAAGCATAACCATCCGCTGCTGAAAGGTGCTTTCTTTTATTGGTGAAAAATGCCCTAATCTGGTTACTCCTTTCCAAAATAGACTTCATGAAGGCAAATTATGTCCACAGAAGAAATTTTACCGGCAGACCTTCGCATCCTTAAGCAACTTCAGAATTCGGGGCGGATGACCAATCAGGAGCTGGCTGGAAAAGTTGGCATGGCGGCCTCTCCCTGCTGGCGCCGGGTAAAGCAGCTGGAAGACAGCGGCGTGATAACCGGTTATCAGGCGAATATCGACAGGAAAAAAGTCGGCCTCGGGTTGCTGGCGTTTATCCGGGTCAAAATCGACAGCCACAGCGAAGAAGATGCCCAACGTTTCGAGCAGCAGGTCGGCGCGTTACCGTCGGTGATTGCCTGCTACGCGATTGCCGGGGATGCGGATTTTCTGTTGCAGGTCGTGGCGAAAGATCTTGATAGTTTTTCGAGCTTTGCGATGGAAGTGGTGCGCCGTCTGCCGGGGATTAAAGAGATGCAGACATCGTTTGTGCTGAGGGAAGTAAAACCTCTGGATGTGCTGCCCTTGTGAGAGGAGGTGAGGCTCAGCGGGGAGCTTTGCAAAACGCCATAATATTTTGAATGAACCACCGGCTTGCTATCACGAGAATTAGATATTTATGCAATAAAATTCACATAAATATGCAAAATGTATTTTACCTGAACCCCGTTTTGCGATATCAATATAGGCATTGAAACTTTTAACAGACAGACCTAATTCATACAGGATTGAACCGATGACAACTATTCTCAAGCACCTTCCTATCAATCAGCGTGTGGGTATCGCTTTCTCCGGCGGTTTGGACACCAGTGCAGCACTGTTGTGGATGCAAAAAAAAGGGGCGATTCCTTATGCTTACACAGCCAACCTGGGTCAGCCTGATGAAGAAGATTACGATGCCATTCCGCGTAAAGCGATGGAGTATGGTGCAGAGAAAGCTCGCCTGATTGATTGCCGTAAACAACTGGTTGCCGAAGGGATTGCCGCCATTCAGTGTGGCGCATTCCATAACACCACCGCTGGCGTCACTTATTTCAACACCACCCCGCTGGGCCGCGCCGTGACCGGCACCATGCTGGTTGCCGCGATGAAAGAAGATGGCGTGAATATCTGGGGTGACGGCAGTACTTACAAAGGCAACGATATCGAGCGTTTCTATCGTTACGGTCTGCTGACCAATGCTGAGTTGAAAATTTATAAGCCGTGGCTGGATACCGATTTCATCGATGAACTGGGTGGCCGTCATGAGATGTCAGAATTTATGATTCAGTCCGGTTTCGACTACAAAATGTCGACCGAGAAAGCCTACTCCACTGACTCCAACATGCTGGGCGCGACGCACGAAGCCAAAGATCTGGAGTTCCTCGATTCCGGCGTGAAAATTGTTAACCCGATTATGGGCGTGAAATTCTGGGACGAGAATGTGGTCGTGAAAGCGGAAGAAGTTTCCATCCGTTTTGAGCGTGGCTACCCTGTTGCGCTCAATGGCGTGACCTTCGACGACAGCGTCGAGCTGATGATGGAAGCCAACCGCATCGGCGGCCGTCATGGCTTGGGTATGAGCGATCAGATCGAAAACCGCATCATCGAAGCCAAAAGTCGTGGCATTTATGAAGCCCCTGGAATGGCGCTGCTGCACATCGCCTACGAGCGTCTGCTGACGGGCATTCATAACGAAGATACCATCGAGCAATATCATGCGAATGGCCGCGTGCTGGGTCGTCTGCTGTATCAGGGCCGCTGGTTCGATCCGCAGGCGCTGATGCTACGTGACTCCGCTCAGCGTTGGGTCGCCAGCGAAATCACCGGTGAAGTGACGCTGGAACTGCGCCGTGGCAATGACTACACCATCATGAATACGGTCTCTGAGAATCTGACTTACAAACCAGAGCGTCTGACCATGGAGAAAGGGGATTCCGTCTTCTCGCCTGATGACCGTATTGGCCAGCTGACCATGCGTAATCTGGATATCACCGATACCCGCGAAAAGCTGCAAAATTATGTTGAGACAGGCCTGCTGACCTCTTCTGCCTCGACCGGTTTACCACAGGTCGATAACAATAATCTGCCGCGTGGATTGCAGGTGAAGAACAAGTAATTGCTGTTAGCATAAAATGAAGCAGGTTTGGGTGAGACGCCTGGACCTGCTTTAAAAACATTATCTAGACCGCATCAATCACTCGCCATTGCCTGTCTGGGTAATCACACAACTCATTACTGCGTATATTGCGTTCTATTAATTAATACGCTTGCGGATAAAAATAGCGGCCCATCCAGATAATAAAATGACAGACGCATGGCTGATAATTAATTCAGGCGAAGCAACAGAGAATTGAAAAATACGTTCTATTTTGACTAATCCCGACAGGCCATATTTATGAATAGTTTATTCTCGGATAATTTTTAATTACTTCATACCTCTGACGAGCATTCACCTGGTCAAAACCAGGTGAATATAAAGAGCTCCAGCAGGACTGCTACAATCACACAAATATGCTTTTACCTGAAAGACATACCATCTGCGAGGTAGAGTTGTCCAAAAGGTCTTGCAGATTCGATCCTCTGCTGGTCTATGTCTATTTTTCCAACCTTGACAGTATTAAGAGAGCAATTGTCCTTATAATGATCATAATACCCTTCACCGCAGAGACCGGCTAATCCACGGGATGACCATTTTTTCATTTTCATTCGCCAGGCTTGATCAAAGTGCTCCAGTGGACAGACAATCTTCGTCCAGGGATCACAAATCATTGTGTTATCCAGAATTGACCTCGAATGACCATAAGGACGGGTGCCCACCAAGACAAACGCATGATCAACAGGCACTGGCATATAAACTCGCATAATTTGCACTTGCGTTCCGGCAGCCGCATCAAGACGTCTGGCTCTATCGAGCAGGTAATAAAAAGCGAGAACAGCGTTTTCGCCGCAATTACCTGCATGAGGAATCCGGTTGAGATAATCCCTCTCAAGCGTGTTGGCTACTTCACGCGGAGGTAGCTTCTGGTCACGTAAACTCCGAAGACTCTTGAGTCGAATGGCATCCGCTTCAGCCGTATGTAGGCTCCAACGCTTCGGATCACTGGACATCATCTTGCTTACATGACGTTTATCAGTATAAATTTTATTCGTTGCTTTAAGAGGCAATCGTGAACGTGCGTACTTAACAGCATCTAATAGTATAGGCGTCATTGCATGTTCAAATTTTTTATCAATCACAACTAAATCCTTTTACTTTGAATTATCATTACTTATATATTTCACATTATTTAAACTTAACGCTTTATTCATATTTCAATATAATAATCACCATTCATAAACCAGATGAATAATCGCAGTGATTAACATACAAATTAACAACCATAGAAAAACTGCTAAACTATACCTGAATAATGATGACCACTAAATATTGAGTTATCACTTTAATATGTTAGATTTTGTAATTAAACAAAAAAACAAGCATGCTCATTTAGTTAAAAAAATACTATGTTTGCGCATAATAAGAAAGTGAATTTTAAAAAGGTTTAGCTTTATCCGCGGTAATGTTCGAACATGATATTTGCGAAGGTTATTTTCAGTGTATGAACCTGATCTATAATGCATTACTTTATTAACCCGTCATTATTGACTTCGTACTTTGTCAATCAACGGGGAGTGAGTCACTTCGTCCGGTGTAGGGAAGCGCTATACACCAAGCTATGCACCAATATGTTCAGATATTGATAGAGCGGAGTAAACGCTGATGGAGTCAAACAATTTAAGAATCTGATTTTACTGAGTTTAGTAGACATTGGAAGAGAGTAATGAAGGACGTTTTGGAGCGGTGAAGGGAGTATAACAAGAATGCAATATACATGATTTACATAGACTTTTATTTTAACTAAAAAATAAATACCCCCAAATGTACCCCCAGAATATTTTGTGCCACCCTTTTTAGACCAAATACCGCCCTCCTGCTGGTGGCCCCTAGGGCAGTAAATTTCTGCCAAAATTTAGTTCATTCTTATTGTAGGATAGATGTATCCCACAATAAGGAATCAGCCAGCCATGAGAATGACAGCCCACAAAAAAGAAATTCTAAGCTATTACGAACCAGATAACATCGAATGGGTTACGGGAGAAATCGGCGCACCACCCTTTGATGTATCCGGCGTGGCGTATCTGGTTCAGGGATTAGACTCCTTCGACTCAAGGCATCATCTGGAATCGACGAGGCGAACGCTGGAAGCAATGGTTCGTGATGGCTTGTTGGAAAAGATCACCAGCTACGAGCAACGGCAGGACACTACTCAATCGGGTGGTGGCAAAGGCGTGTGGTGTAACGTATCGCGTTATGGCCTGCGTGGGACGTGTACGCTAATGCGTGATACTGGCGGCAAGCATGAAGCAATCGACGGGGAAGTAGTACGCATTGATTGACCGTGGTGATATCACCATACCTGCTCCCGAATTGAAGACTTCGAGTAATCATCTTTGTGCGAACTTATGCCGCGAACCGTTGTGCGAACTATGCTTTTTGCTGGAAACCTCTGTGGAAACTACACCACTGGAAACCATGCGTTTCGGTGCGAACCTTTGTGCGAACCTCACGCCTGCGAACCAATTTAGTTTGCTGTGATTCTGGTGGCAATTGCTGTTAATCCCATGCTGGCCGTGGACTGCCTCTTCTTTCACTGCGCCGAAATGACAATCTTAATAAAACAAATCACCTTTAGTTGCCTACTGCTATAAGGCACATAAAATTTAAGACGTGATTTTTTGCCAATGGGCTGTAAAGCGTTGCCGCGTATGGGTTAGAGAAGATTTTAGGTTTAAATCCGTATTAAACAGTCTAATTTTTAAGTCAGTTTTCATTACTGTCTTACACTGTCTTACGATGATAAAATAACCACTTACCCTTTCCTGTTACTGGTGGTCTTGATGAGTAAATCCCTGTCTGTAACTTTCCGAGTGCCTGCTGAACTGGTCGAGTCATTCACTTCGGCTGTGAGTGAGTCTGGCAATGATAAAACAGCGTGGCTTATAAAAGCTGTACGCCAGAAACTTAGCCAGCCAGTTAACAATCCTGACTCGCGTCTGCTGTCGCTGGTGGAGCGAATGGAAACGGCTGCTGCTGCGCTGGCTGGTGGTAAGCAAGGCATTCCCCCACACCCATACAATGAGGCAGCGGTGATCCATATTGTCGCTGGCACCATACGGGAAGGGTTCGACAATGGGCGCGTTATCGCTGAACGGCTCAATGAGGCCGGTTATCAGACCAAAACAGGCAAAGCGTGGGATAAGGATATTTACAGCGCGTGGAAGCGTCAGAGCGCAAATACCGATAAGCTGCGGTGAGTATCGGATTGAGTTTAGAGGTTACTGACCCGGATAAAGTTGATGGGCAGGATCAAGCCAGACAACATGGAACACGTTGCCGATGAAAAAGCCGTGTATGCGGCCATGCTCATTACGCGATATGGCAAACTGATACGGCGTATAGCTCTGGAACTGCTCGTTAAGGTGGGTAAACCCGTCAGGCTCAGAGGTTGTGCTCCAATCGATACAGTGCGATTTGAGAGCCGCATTTCGGTTTGTTGTAAACTCAAGCGAGGTCAGGCTGGATATATCTTTAAGTCGTTCCAGTACCTTACAGAAGTAAGCCGCAGCCTGGCCGGAAAAGCCAAACTTATCATGAGCAGGGTCAATGTACTGGAAAGAAAAGCTAAGTGTTGACGTGGTGGGGTTGGGCGTTCCGGCGACGATTTGGTTAGCCGCCACCGGTATCTTGCTTGCTTTAATCTTTAATTTAGCCACGTTCAGGCATCCATCATGCCGCGGTAAAATTTAGCGGTGACGTCTTTGTCGATATCATTTCGACACGGAACATCGGACGGTATCCCTGCACGAGCCAATAGCCACGGATCTTCTTGGTGGGTCATCTGCTCCAACTCGTAAGCCGAGTAGCCGCCAAAGACTTTATAAATTTCGTCCAGATGTTCAGAAACAACCTTAGGGAGTTCCGGGCATGGTATTTCACGGGTGATCGGTTGCCATTTGTAATCGGCGAACCTGATATACAAATCTCTCGCTACTGGGCCATGTACCCAAGCCTCAAACCTATCATCAATCAACTCTTTACCGTCATTCAATGCCATGAACCAAGCATCAGCATAGAACACCATTTTTTGCAGTTTAAGCGGCGTCATGACATCCCCGTGCTCTTGGGCAAAGCACAGCAAGTAATCTGCCACACTGTTTAGGGTTGTAATTGCCATGATTAATTCTCCAACTGGGCGTCTTCGGGTATAACCGTCGAATTTTCACAACGGTACAAGTTCATTGTGGCATAACATTCCGCTGGTTGTCATTCGTTCAGCAGCATCATTATGAGTCTTACAGCGTCTTTATGCCTCTCCCTGAGTCTACATAGCATGAACAGCACCAGTCATAACCGATAATCGCCTGAAATGGATATATGGGAAAATCACAGATGTTGTGAGAATGAATACACAATAAGATTTAGCGACGTGTCGCTACTGGCTTCTTCCACTGGTAGGTCGGCGCGGTCATTCGTTGACGCTGGCGCTCTTTCACCGCCAGAACATTTCTAATCTCATTCCTCACATCGTATAGCGTCTGACTGTCCATCGGCTCACCGCTCTGGCTGGCTACCTGTAACATGGCGAGTTCTAACGTGTGCTGGCTTCGCATGATGTGGACTCATGTTGTAGTGTGATTTCGCAATGCCTGCTTGCCAGGTGCTAAGGTTCGCATAGAGAACTGTCTTTTGGCTGCGTACCAGAATGCGTACTTTTCTTAATCTGGAAATCATCATGCGGGATTACCTCGCATCTACATCTATCCCATCAGCTTGCGGTACGCTTCGGCGGCTTCGTCAGCGGTCAAATTGGTTGTCTGAATTGCTCCGCCATTCGGCCCGCTAAGTTCGGTTTTCTTCGGTGCTTCCCAACCGCGCATTTCGGCGAGCTGTTTGATGGCCGCCTTCGGGTCGTGAAGTTTCAGTTTGATGCCGTCTTTGCCCGTTGATAGTTCAGCGATAGCGGACAGGTGCTCTGGCTTTATTTCTTCGATAGGTTTGAATTTCCATGATGCCTGATAGACCGGCTCGCCGTTCTCGTCCTCGCCTATCTGAAAATTACCCCAGGTCACGATATCCTGAATGGTTGTGCGTCCCATAGCTGAGAGTCGCGATATAGACTCTTCGTAGGTCATGAAGGCTTCATTCAGCGTTTCATACTGAACGGCTTTCAAAAAGGCCTGCACGTTCCTATTTGAACCTATCTGGCTAGCCTTAGAGCGTTCAGTATCGCCTTTAGCTTTGCCACCTGCGTTCCGGTATGCCTGCGTTTGATTGTCGCCATTAAGCAGTTGGGTAACGAAGCGCTTCTGTAATCGCGTCAGGGCATCGAAAAGCGTTTTTTGTTCATCTGATAGGGTCATTCCAACTCCTTAAAACCTTGCGCATGACCTGCTGGCGCTTTAGCTTTCTGCATAACTGGTTCGCCTCTCAACCCGGCTCAGGGTAAGCAACAGAGGAGAATTGAATTACCCCGGTTACTTTCTCTGAAAGTGGAAAATACCCTTACTGCGGTTTTCCTGTCTGTCCGCTGCCGGTCTGAACGCCGTTGTGAACATGATTCTGTAAGCTCTTGCCGCCAGCAGTAACGTCGTTGGTAACGGTGATCGGCCCTAGCATCGTCGCTGTACCGCCGCCATCGCCCATACCCTGTGAGAGATTGCCGTTAATCGTCACGTCGCCGTTGAGTGTAATGGTCGGTGCGGTAACGGTGATGCTACCAGCGGCCAGTGCTGTGAGGTCGCCGGATGTTTTGAGATTTATAGCGTGGTTGCCCGGATTCAGCTCAACAAAGGCGCCAGCATCATCGGTGCGCAATTGCACGGCGCTGGTGCTGATCCCGCTGATTTTCTTTGTCTGAGACTGTGGGCCGGGAATGACAAAAGCATCTGAGAAATCGTGTCTCCGCTTAGTCGCAGCCATTTGAGTACCGCCGCTTTGCCACCAGAAGTCGAGGCTTCTATCACTGAATATGACTAAACACTCATCTCCGGCTTTAATTGGAAAGGTAAGTGTGCAGCCGCCGCCGTGAGGAAAGACTACCGGAGCATCAAGAACGAGGGGGTAGGGAACGGACGCCTCCTTTCCTCTGTCGTTATAATTTGCTGCTTGAGCGAAGTTAAGGCCGCCATAAATTCCGACCTCAACCACGCAGGTAACAGTGTCCGGGTCGAACGACTGGATGATACCCGGCACCGCCTTGCGCATTTCGTTTTTGACGCGTTCAATTGTTATGTCTATCACGTCAAAATCATCTACGGGTCTGATAGTTGCCATGCTGCTTCCTCAATTCGCTACGCGGTGACAGTCAAACGAGCCAATTAGCCGCGGTTGATCCATGTTGGTGCGAATTAACTCAACGTTCAGCCAGTGTCTTTTACTTCCGTCTGGGTGGACATATTCGAAGCCGTACATGTTGCCATCTCTGGCTGGCATGAGCGTCATTTCCGCTTTCAACCCATTCTGCCCGATTTCAGATAGTTTTTGCGAAGTGACAAATTCACCATTAATTTTAGCCATCGAGTTTTCAATCATTTCGTATCGGAAGCTTCCGCACTCTAAGGTGACAGACTGCGCATTCGCTGCAGAGGCAAATAAAAGACCGGATAAAAGTATAATGCTTTTCATGATGGAACCTTTTGCATAAACGAAGACGAATAAACATCAGCCGCCCCGCGAGCTTCACAGGCCATATCCATGTACCAAGCTTGCCCGCGAGTGTCGCCAGTATAGGAAATGTACCGGACAATGTAGATGCCATCTGTCGCCACGCTGGCCGGCTGCTGCATGGCTGGCGCATCGACAAATTTACCATTCGCATCACGGCCTGTTACAACCTGGTTCCCATTGATATCTTTTTCGCCAAATTTGCCGCTGAAAATATCCTGATCGTTGAGCTGAGTGCGGTATACCGATGCTTGGTCAAGCTGAATCAAGCCATGAAGCTGAATGTTTGAGTTGATTAAGCAGCGTATGTTGACGCCTGCGCCGATAGTTTGCTGCGGCATACCAATGAGTCCGGTCTGACTGTTCAGCACAATGGCGGAGTGTTTGGCTACGTCCTGCTGGATAATATCCACCTTACCGTAACTAAATTGCCATGTGGCTTCACACAGGCTGGCAAGGTCTGAAAGGTAATTTCTCACCAGACCAAAGAATGTCGCCCCGCGTGGGTAAACCGTTGTTGGAAATTCAGGCACCACACCGCGTGTAATACCGTAGGGTTCAAGATTTTTCATCAGCAAATCATAAACATCTTTTTGCGTGTAACCTTTTGACAAGTTCGCGCTGATAAAGGCATTTTGAAATGCGTCCTCACCGTCACAGGCCTGAATCAGAACCCAGCTGTCCGTTGGGTTATCTTTGCCTGTCAGGGTAAAACGAATATCCCCGCTGAAAATAACGCCAAAGTTCATGCCGTTTGCTTTACCGACCTGAGAATCGTCAATCTTTTTCGCGACGCCAACATCGCTGTCTTTGTATTCTGGCGCGATGCCGTCGTAACCGGCGATCAGGATAATTTTATCGAATTCCTTACCACTGATAATTCGGCCTACCGTATGTGGTGAAAGGTTATAAACTTTTATCCTTGCAACGGCCGGCCAGCGGTTATCGTTGCGCTCTATCTCAAAAGTAGCTTTGAATTCGCTTAGGCTAATACCTTCGCCGTTCTTATCCACCAATTTTAACTCGAAGTGACGCATCCAGTTCTGACTCATACTTTCAACCCCTCCAGCGCTTTATCCATCAATCCACGGGCAATGACGTGGAGGCTGGGCGTGATCCCAAGCTGCGATTTCGCCCGTTCTTCTGCTTGGATACGCTCTAAAGAATTCACCTGTTCCTGACTAAGCAGGATGGGCCTCACTTTCGCTCTGCTGGTCATTAATCCTCCGAAACCCTGATATAAACACAGTGCTTAGCATTGCATAAATTGCAATTAATTTAAAGATTATTGCAATAATAGGGATGATAATATTTCATGTACTGATGCTTTATACGTGTTTACAGATGACAGATAAGAAACTAAGTAGAGTTTTTTCTTTCAGGATACCTGCAGATATTGCCGAGGAGTTAGAGCTGGCGGTAAGGGTTTCAGCAAAGGATAAAACAGCGTGGATTATGGGCGGCGTTCTGGACAAGTTGGGCAAGTCGAGTCAGGCGCTTTCAAATCTTACTTCGTGCAGAATGGCTGCATGCTAGAATGTAATAAATTATTACCATCTAGGGACACACATGAAAAAAATTAAAATTATTATAGGCTGCTGTATTTTTGTAGCTTGCTCAAGTTTCGCAGGTATCAACTACACTAAGGAGCAGCTTAATAGTATGGCCTCATCAGGGAATTATCCTGAGCAAGAAGATGCGGTTACCAAAAGTGCAAATCCAATGTCCTTTGAAGACTGTAAAAGTGGAGCGCTCAGTATGTACAGTCAAGTAGTAGGGGATTATCCGGTTCAGATAGTGGTAGATACTGATATCCTTTACGTCCTGAAGCTGTGGACCAATGACGGGGCTATTGTCATGTCTTGCTCCGGGCCAGATCAAAAAAGGGTGGTTACTGTGGCTCAGTACAAATAAAAAACAGCGTATTGAGCTGTGTTTACTATTTTCTACCTATATGTCGGTTAAGTGTTTTCTCAGCTGCCAATACCTGCTCCCTCGAGCCGCTGATCGTCGTTGTGCGCATAAGTATCCCCGAACGCTTTACTTCAACATCGGCCAGCAACTTTACCATTTCCAAAGCGCCATTCACGTTGGTGGCATTCAGCCAGGATGAAGTCACGGCGATCACTGCTGTTTCGCCATCATCTTTTAATTCTATTTTCATGCGGCATCCTTAATGAAAGCGTCCAGTTCTTCCGCGAGATTTATAAAAGTGCAAAAGGTCGTGATGCGGCTCTGCCACTAAGCGCCAGCTTTGTGCAATTCTCCCCACATAGCTCGGACTCAGTCGCGGTAATCAGACCAACTTGGTGATAACGGTGGAATATGTTTATCACATTCAGTTATTTCAAATAAAAACCCCGCGTAAACGGGGTCTTGCTAATTGAGTTATTTGATTTCAAAGCGAGCTTTTTTTCGCCCCTTCAATCTCTGCTTTGCAAACTTCGTTATTGCTGAAGTTATACTGAAGGAAAATATATCCCTTCTCAGAACCATCCGCTCTAGCTTCGATAGATACGGAAATCAGGTTATTTTTCAGTGGTTTTTCTTTAGTTCCTTTCCATTGCGCTGACAGGAATCGCTCCTTTTTATCCAAGGACATCATCCAGTATTTAGGGTCTTTCCAGATTGAGCCAGATATCAAGAAATCATTTTTATCAGCTTTTCCATAGATAGAAGATAGAGAGTCGCTGAGTTCCTCATATTTGGATTTTAAAGCAATGCCAAAGCTATCAGTATCAATGCTTTTGCCTACAGCCCTGATTTGACATAGGCCAGCATCTGGGGAGATTAAAAGTCCATAAGCCTCGAAGTCAGCATTCTTTTTCGGCAACGATTCAGATGTGTAAAGGTCAGCACTATTTTCCACAGGCTTGAGTTCTTCGCCGGTCATATCTTCAATGTTCTTTTTAGATAAACCTACGTCTAAACCAAACGGCCCTTCGCCCGGCGGCAACAATGGTGGGTTTGTGGCTGCTGGCGCAGGTTGTGGAGTTTGTTTTGCAGTAACAACCGTATTGGCCTGCTCACTGGGAACTTTAACCTCAGCCAATCCATACATCGCCGAAAGATAGCGTTGCTGTAGCATCGCCATTGTCTGTTCCTGAGTCGCAACCGTAGAAAGCTTCAACGCTTGGATCAGACCACCGCTGTATTGGCTTGCTTCCTTTTTTGCTTCGCTGATTTGAACAGTAAGCTTATCAATTTCAGTTTTTAATGCCGCCGCCGCCTCCGGGTCTGGTTTAACACCGCTAATGGCTAAATCAATCTTAGCACCCGACTCGATAGCGTTGATACGTTGCTCTAAAAGCGCTTTATTAGTTCCCAGCACTTCAAGCCTGGCGGTGGTGAGATTTTTGATTAATCCACCCGTGAACTGCCCCTGCTGCTCTGTTGCTTCGGCTATTTCTTTTTCCGTCTGGGAAAGTTCGCTCTTGAGGCCGCTCACTTCCTGTTTTTGCTCAGGGGTTAATTCCTTTGGGCCGCACCCGGTCAAAAGAGTGGCAGCAATAACGCACGCTAATATTGTCTTTTTCATATCCCTATTCCCATTAGTAATGTTCGGATTAATCCTAGCATGCAGCTTATTATCCGTCAGTTGCCTAAGATCAAAACCGACTCAATGCTTCTATATAAGTAAAAAGGTGTTGGTTCAGTTGGTTCAGTTGGTTCACCGGGCTGCAGGCCTCGCCAGTACTGAGTTTTGCTGAACCAACACGCGCGATTTTTTGTTGGTTCAGTCGGTACTTTTGTTGGTTCAGTCGCTAAATGAGAAATTACCCCACCAGCCAGAGAGAAACCGGTGTTGGTTCAAAATGGCCGTTTGTTGGTTCACTGTTGGTTCAAAACCAGAAACAATCTCCTTTTAAAACAACAATCTTTACATATTGAACCAACTGAACTAACTGAACCAACACATAAACCTCGTATGTGAATAAAACTATTCTTCTGTTTCTTCACTCTCCGGAACGTGGTGGATCACGTAGACATTAATCTGACGGCCATCAATACGAGGTGATTTCTTTTGGAAACCTCTGTTACTGGCTGGTGGGGTTAACATGCCCGACTCAACCAGTACCTTTGCAAAGTGCTTGGCGTTAAAACCCTTCGCTATCTCCCCCTCAAAGGTCGCAGGGAAGGTATAAAACACCATTGGGTCACACTCATGCTTCCCCTTGTCCCTGTACCCTGCCAAATCGCGGATAGGCAAATCCTGCGGGCTATAGGGCAATGGCGCAAACCGGCTAAGCCCGAACGCATTGAGAAACGCCTCTGTCTGCTCAACAATCTGCTTATGCTCTTTGTTGCCGGTGCCAAACTCTTTGATCCATGCGTTAAAATTGTGCTGTATCGCATCACGACATTCCTGCTCATCCCAGCCGGTGATCGCCCGGCTCAGTAATAAAGCCGCCTCAAGAACGGCAAATCGTGCCGCCACGCGGTGAACCTGTTCTCCATAGTCTGACGGTATCAGTGAGCGCCAGCGGCTCTCTGCTTCCCTGACAGCTTCTACAGCCTGTTGCTGGTGGTCGGCAAGGTGTTTTATCCAGTATCGGCCCGCTGCGCCATAGTGGTTCTGGTACGCATCTTTGAGGGCGTCCGCATGTGCTTTGCCGTTCGCGGTTTCATGGAATTGCTGGGCTTTCTCCAGAGGGATATTAAGCAGGCGCACCAGTTGCCCCGCTTTAACCTTACGGCCAGCACTGGCGATAAAGGTTTCAATGTCCATTTCACCCGTACTGAGTGCCACCGTGCGCCATCGCTTTAAATCACGGTTTCCCCCCTCTTTGGCACCCTGCAACTTGCCCACGCCGTTAAACAGCGTATAGGCTGATTTAGCCACGCTGTCAGGGTCAGCACCTTGACCCACTTCATCCAGCGGCATCAGGCCGTCATTGTGCGCGGCGGCTTCGTTGGCAATACCAAGCGCGGTACCGAACCACGTCAGGCGTAAAGCGTCAGCATCTCCGTACAGGCTGCTGGCAATATTGGCCGTGGTGGTCTTTCCGGCGCTCGACTGCTCGTAAAAGTGAATACCAAACCCATCGACACCGGCCAGACCAATCAGCGGTGCGGCCAGCGCCGCCCCAACACCTGCCATCATAGAGGGATTCCCCCGCGCTAATCGCGCCACGGACTCGCGCCAGCTCTGCGGCGTCCCTTTCACGGTATAACCCAAAGCGGCGGCGCTGCGACCGTTGAATAACACCGGTTTTTCAGGCGTTCCGATGATTTCACCGTCTGGCATGATATACGCACCACACTGCCAGCCCGTAGCTTGAGCCACACGCCAAATCTCACGGGAACCGCTGCGCTGTAGCCAGTCTGCCAGCGTAGCCCTGAGCGCGTTCTTTGTGGTCACGTTCACGCCTCCCGCTTTCAGAGTGCGCCAACCTTCGCGCTCCCCAATATCTGCCAGGGGTATGGCGGCGGTGGTCTGCGAATTCTCACCTACTGGTAGCCAGCGGATAATCAGATATTGGTCTTTGTCGTCTCTCCCCGTACCAATGACCTCCAGTGGAGAGCACAGCCAAGCTTCATTGTTGATAATTTCGCCGCTATCCTTATCAACCTTGGGTGTTATCCAGAAAACGCCATCTTTTCGGCTTACAACGTGAGGCTTGAGCGGATCTGTGCCTTGATGGTCTTTTTTCCCGCCTTCAATGGCTTTAAGTTGAACGGTCACGACTTCCCCCTGCGGTTGATACATGGACTCGTTAAAAACGGTTATAGCGGCGTCCAGCCCGTTTTGCTGGCGGTAATCATCCCAATCAGCCTTAAACTTTGTTAGTGGTATTGATACCCACCCGTTCACCGATTTTGCGGATTTTTCGGCGGAGATAAGCCCAATATTTGGTTTTGTTTTTCCATTTTCGTCAAGTTCTCCCGGCGAATGCCAATCGTTGTCACCGGCAATGATGATTTGCACGTCTGGGTGTTGCTGGCGGATGAGTTGAGCCACGGGTAGCAGATTGCCCGCGTCGATTGCTGCCACGGTGAGGGCATCAGGCCGCATCAGGTGCGCCGTCAGTGCTGAGGCTAACCCTTCGGCAATGATTATGCTCTGTGGCTTCTCCTGAGCGTTGACGGCGTGAAAAGCGCCTTTCTTCACAGAACCAGTTAATAGACGCTTTTCCCCCATTGGGGTAATAGTCTGCGCAGCGGTCACCGCGCCGGATACGTCATGCAGCGCCAGCAATAGCGAGCCGTCAGGCAGAACCGGATATGTGAAGCCATCCAGCCCCTTAGCAAGGAGGTATGCACTTTCATCCGGCTGTGCCTGCGTTGCGATTGCCTGATATTTTTCTGTGAAAACTTTACGGCGTTTCGCTGTGTCTGTGTCCGCCCGCTGCTGACGCTCAGCTTCCATTTGCTCACGTCTCTGGCTGGCCGCATTCGGGGCAGTTTCTGCTACCCGGTAATCAATCCCCAGCGCACCAGCAACAATTCGAGCCGCTTCCGTGGTGTCGCAGTGGTTTACCTTTGCCACTAAGTCCAGCCCGTCGCCTGCGCCGCACTGATTGCAGAAGTGGGAACCGCGACCGCCGTCGTCAAAGCGGAAACGGTCATTTCCACCACACGCCGGGCAAGTTGAGTGCTGGCGAGGTGATTGCGGAACGGTAATGCCAGCCAATGACAAAACGTCAGGCCACCGCCCAGCTGCTGCGACGGTCACTTCGCGAATTAGGTCGATATTTCTCATTTCAATTACCTTAGTGAGCCGTTGGCGATTTAGGCCAGCCTTCGACGCTGACTTTTTGAATGAAGCCGTCATGTAAAATTGTCAACGACTCACGCCCCCACTGAGACAAACGCAAATTACCGTTGAGGGGATCGGCCTCGGCCATGTGTTGATAGAGCTTCACGATTTGGTAATTGGCTTTATCAGCGCCGAACCTCTCAAAAGCTAAGTCCTCGATATAGTTTGCCAACGCGAGTCGTTCACTTGCCGGGTAGAGCACAACGCCGCCGTACTGTCCGAGATAGACCGCTGCCTTTACTGTCGTTCCATCTTTTTGAACGGCATCAGTGGTGCCATTTCGCGCAAGTTGCTCACTGATAAACAGGCAGGCAACCAGCCAGCGCCAGACCGTGACCGCCTGCTCGTCAGACTGCTTAAACCAGCCTTTTCTACTCGCCTGAGCGATTTCTGAAACCACGCGCAGCCCATCAGCTAGGCAGAGGTCATAGTGACCTTCGTCAAGCTGGCAGATAGCCGCTGAGTATCCGATCTGCTGCTTGACTGCGTCGGCGCGTAACACAATGCTGATACTGGCCGGGGTTGCTTTAATGTGGATAAATTTGCTCTTCATTTGACCTCCGGGATCAGCGTGTATTGTTCAGTAAAGTGATGGACTAGCATAAATGCCGGGCTGGTATAGCCCTCGCGGACGAATGTCACACGACCGAATGACACAGCGCGGATTGTCACCACGTCGCCCTGTTTATCCTGATAGCGTTCATTTGGCATAGGCTCATGCATGGGCTTTCTTCCTTTGTGCTTGCTCTTCGATAAGCCATGCCGCAACTGAACCCACCAGATCGCAGGCCATAACTACGGCGGTTTCAATATCGCAAGTGTCCATGTCGTCGATTGCCTTGCGCAGCATCAACAGGGTCACATTCGCCTGGTCAGCGCGATTAGCTGCCTGCTGGATTGTGATTTCATGCGACATTGCTTACCCCCGTTGCTGCCCTCAGGGATTGATGAACCTCTTGGTTGATATCGCATGCGAGACTAATCAGGTCGATAAGCTGCGGCGAACACTCGTTGCAGGCTTTTTCCATAATGGTTTCGTAAAGCGAACAGGCAAGGCCGGCGCGGTATTCGGCAACGTCTAAAGCAATTGGCTCACGCATGGCGTACCTCCGTGGCTTTTTGAAGGTGTGATAGCGCTTCATGCATAAGACTGTGCACAGCGGCCACACGATTAGCTTCGTAGTTGTCGTTTATCGTCAGGGTGTCCATCCACATATCCAGTACTGCGATGGCCTGATTACCGTATGCCAGTGCGTTTTCAGCATGGGTGACTACTTCAAAGGTTTCTTTATGCATGGCGCACCTCCACCGGAAGGCGAGCGGTGAAGACCATCACAAAACCAGTGGGAGACATTTCACGTGCTGCGTGCTCGTCAGGCGCGGTGATGTGGATAATGGCACTGCCAGTCGCGCAGAGAGCCAGAAAACGAAAGCGGTACTGATATTTCGGGTGAGTTTGGGTATGCTCTTTCATAGCTGCCTCGATACTTATTCTATCGTTGGTGGTAAGACGCCTCGGTACTGCTCGAACAGTCCGGGGCGTTGCCTTTTGGTATGCACCTGTCATACACTTGGTTGCCATTTCAAAGTAATCAGGTGTCAACCAAATGTCAACCATCGAAATCAAAGGTAAAGGTAACAAGCAGATCGCTTTGCGCGTGGAGCCAGGTTTAGAAGAAGGCATCAAGCAAGCATTGGCGCAAGATGGAGACGCCTCTGTATCCGCTTGGATTAAGAGAATCATCCGCAAGGAATTACAATCACGCGGCATCGAGCCAAAAGGATGAGCAATGAAAAAAATTGTCTTAGGGTTAGCAGTAATAATAATCGCACTCATTATTTTTAAATCGTGTTCTTCCTCCGCTTCTGTGTGTGGAAGTAAAGAGCATGATTTATTGCGTTCTGTTTGTGAAAAGTCTCTTGGTGTGGATCCAAAGGGCTGAATAGGCTTACTCCGGGTAAGGCTGTTAACCGACTCGCTTAGAGACAGGAGGTTTTGCGCGTATCTTTTAGCGATGCACAAATGCCGAGCTGACCCTCTTAAAGAGGGTTGGTTATCCTGCGACTTTGCAACTTCATGATTTGTAAGGTAAGCCAGAGTTGGCTTACGAGCACTGTACATACTTCTACGGTGTTTATTTTCTTGATGACTGAAAAAACAGCCATTCTCCAATGCTGGATGTTCTTGATTTCCTTCATGATTCAAAAACGGCACCATCTCAAGGGCAGCATTCGCAGTGCTGCCTTTTTCTTTGCCTATAGGTTGCTGATTTACATAGGTACATCCACAACGGATGACCGGCGAACCTAAGTAATGATTATGTTCGGTCGAACCTGAGTAACGGTAATGTTCAGCCGAACCGGAATAGTTTTCCGGTTTAAGTGAACACGAACAGTAATCGCCTTTGATTGGACGATGCCCACCGTTGGTGGATTTCCAAGAAATCAGAGAGTTAGATGATTCCGGCAATTCACCGGAATTAAACAGCATCATCCAGTCAGCTAATTCTAACGAATCGTTATAACCATGGCGCATCAATGGGTTAGCCATTTCTTGCGTTTCGCGATAATCAAAACGAGAACTGTACGTTAGATGCCCGAGGCGGGACTGCGTAACTCCGTAAGAGTTGTGCAAAGTTCGCAGCTCGCTCAAAACTAGTCGCAACTGACCTGAAATAGCCGGGTCTGTTTGTGAGTCAGGCTCGCTGACGCGCAAAGCGCCAGAATCGAGGGGTAACCCTCCATTCCCGGCAATGTCGATGTCAGGTTTTGTGAGGCTCAACATGCTAAGTTTGGCTAAGGTCTGAACGTTAACCGTTGCTAACCCGCCAGCCAGGGGAAGGGCTTCTTTCTGGACGGCCGCATTAGTCATGATCAGCCCCCAGGTGCTTAGCTAACCAGCGCTGAGAAAGGCGCATCAATTCGGCTTTACGCTGGTCGTAGGCCATGCCTATATCGATCAGGGTCGTGTTAGTGCTTTCCAGATAGGAGAGATGCTCCAGTTGAACGGCGTTCATAGCGTCGCGCGGTTCCCCGGTAATGCTATTCGCCTTCGCCCACTGTTTAGCTGTCAGCCCACCCAGCACGATGCGTGCGATCATGTTGCTTTCAAGGTTGTAGTGGTGCTGTAACGTCTGCTTCCCCTGCTCGGCACGATAGGCCTCTAACGCGGCACACATCGGTTTAAATAGGTTTGCCGCACCAATACGGGCTTTGAGCTGGTGGCGGTATTTGGCCGCTATAGCTGGCGCACTGATCTGTAATGCTTCTTCGCACTGGATGAAGTAACGGCGAACGGCGCGGCCTTGTTCATTGCGTTCTACCATCGCCAGCTCTTTAGCCATGGTAATAGTCGGGTAGTAATCTTTCTGAGGTCGTCCCTTACCTTTATTTTTCCCCGAAATGGGGGAGTATTGGTCGTTTGATAACCATGTTGCCGTCAGATCATCTTCGGTGAAATAATCTACGCCACGAACAAATGCATACTCTTCGGCTCGATCACCAAACCATGTAGAAAAGTCACGACCAACGCCTAGCGTTTTATGCAACGCTCGCGCACTAACGATATTGGTTTCACGTCCGCCAATTTGACCAGAAATAACCGGAACAATAGCGGCGAACTCATTGCCGGAAATAGTGCTCTGGCTAGATTCAGAGTGAGTGAATCCCTGCCCCATGACGGGCATATTTTTCATTTTCATATTTTTAGGCTCCGTTATGCGGCGTTGAAGGCGTCCGGGTAAAGGCTGAGAATGTCGTTTATTTCAGGCTGAGAGAGTCCACGATAGCCGCCGGTAACGGCGTTATAGTTCACTAACTGGATCACGCGCAGTACGTCAGAGCGGCTGGAGAAACGATAACGGAAATGGCTACCGATGCCGTCTGGGTTCTTTTCGTCAATGCGTTCCAAATTAATATCCAGCTGGCGCTCTAATTCAGTAGCGTAGTTGCGGCCAGACGATAAGCGGCAGTAGCGGAGAATATCATTTTCAGTCCAGCCCTCAACGCCGGTACGCATCATGTAGCAGCGTGCGCGGAATTTCTTAGGCGCTGGTCTGATAGAAGGAATAGCGGTATTATCGTTGGCGCTAACCTGTTCGATAATGCCCGCCTCTGTGCGGGTTTTCTTTTGCATTTAGGCAGCCTCCCCGCGTGACTCAGTGATCCGCTGAGTGATCCATTCGTCAATTTCACTTTCGATAAAAGCAATAGCACGTATGCCGATCTTTACGGAACGAGGAAAGCGGTTCTGACTGATGAGGCGATAAATCCACGCCTTGCTATAGCCAGTACGGCGCTGTACTTCAGGGAGGCGGATTAAATTTTGAGACATTGATATAACTCCTGTCGGTGTTTGCGGTCTACAGGAGCAATTCTGTATCAATGAAAATGATGAACAAAGGGATGAAAAAAAAAGAAAACTTACCGGAAGATTTTTCTAAAATTTTCTTCCGGTAATATTTTTTTGGCTAAATTTCCGAAAGTACTTTTTTTAGCAAGTTATTAAGATACCCACTTCCCATAACTTCATTTGCCATTGGGATTACAGTTTTCCTAACTTTCTCTGTGGTATCAACGTCATAATCATCATAAAATAATATGTCACCATAATTTTTCATCGTTAACTTCGTGTTCGTCACCGTTGAAATTATTTTTAAATCAAAGTATGCCAACAGCCTCAGAGAGTACCATTTATTAATATGTGAAGACTTAACAACACCATCTGAAAATGAGCTATATGGTATTGAATCATCTTGAAACACTGATAGCCCCCTTGCCTCAGTAACAAACTTTTTGAAGCTATCAAATAAAATATCGTCAGGTGTATTTAAATCCACCTCAGCCCAAACCCTTTGATTAAGACCATAGCGGGGCCAACCATAGCCATCACGAATCTCTCGCAATGCTTTTATGTCAGCCCCCGTTGGATTCCCTGAGATAATCTCACAAATTAATTTATTGTTAGCTTCGTTTTCCATGCCGCCCAAATGCCCGTTTAATCGGTTCTCAAACGTTATATGCTTCATATCAATGAGTTTTACCGGCATCTGACGCTGCCACCCAAGTGAGTACTGTAGATCCTCATGGCGGATGCTTATATTGTCTCCTTCCATAATCCTAGTGATTGTCCCGGATATATCGAAAAGCTCTGAGTATATTTTTTCTTTTTTTTCACTCTCATATTCCTCAACGCTTAAAAAATCACTGCCTGAATCAATATAATCCTCATAGGTTTCCGCTTTAAGTTCATCTATATATTCTAAAGCGTAAAAAACCTCACTCCTTCTCTCAAATGAGACTAAGTATTGAATTGGTTCAAAGTGTTTGGTTAGCTCATCATATTTTTTTACATCAATTATTTCCGCAATCCCTTGCGGTGTTAATTTGTTTTCGTTTAACGTAGAAAAAAAGTCCTTAGAAGAGTTTATCTTATTCTCAATTTCTCTCATTTGTGCTTTAAATTCTTCTTCACTGCTCGGTATTTCGCCCATAAAACCACCTCAAGCCCTCTAAGCATCGGGCTATGCCAGCCAGTAGAGGCATACTGGTTTTCGGGGATCAGCCTAGACATAGCCTGTTTTTCGTTCGTCTACAGAAGTCTACTATCAACCACCAGCACTGTCTATCCATCCAGTTATGCGCTTTTCCCAAATTTCCCATGCACCACACTTTCTCCGCCTTCGAGACTGTCCATATAGTCGGCGTACCATTGAAGCATCTCTCGACGTCCATCCAGATATTGAGCGTGATTGTAGGTGCCTCGGATACTGTTTTTATCAACGTGCGCGAGCTGGGTTTCAATCCACGCAGTGTTATAGCCCTGTTCGTGGAGAATGGTACTCATGGTATGACGGAAGCCGTGGCCAGTTGCTCGACCGCCGTAGCCTATGCGCCTGATAAGCACATTCATGGTCATTTCGCTGATTGGTTTTGTGTGCTGAATTCGTCCGGGGAATACAAATTGATAGCGACCGGTGATAGGCTGTATCTGCCTAAGTATCTCAACGGCCTGAATCGACAGAGGCACCATATGCGGTCGGCGCATCTTCATGCGTTCTGCCGGGATCTCCCACTTGGCATTGTCTAAATCAAACTCTGACCATACAGCCTGGCGCAGTTCACCCGGTCGTGTGCCGGTCAGGATTAGCAATCGCATTGCCAGCTTAACCAACATGCTGCCGCTGTAGCTGGTCAGCATTGCCAGAAACTCCGGTATCTCGCTAACGGTCAGGTGTGGATAGTGCTCTCGTTTATGGGGCTTCATTGCGCTGGCGAGATCTGGCGCGGGGTTATACTCAGCCCTGCCGGTAACGATGGCATATTTCCAGACTTCACCGCACCGCTGGCGAACCTTGCGCATCTTCTCAGTCGCGCCGCGCAGCTCCAACTTCGATAGCACAGCCATCAGCTCTAAGGGTTTTATCTCAGCAATTGGACGATGGCCAATGAAGGGGAATACGTCGCTCTCGAAGGTGCTTATCATTTCGATTCGATAGGACTCAGACCAGCGATCATAACGACGTTCGTACCACTCGCGGGCTATGCCTTCAAAAGTGTTACTTGCTCCACCCTGGCGAGCGAGCTTCTCCTGCTGCTTGTTCAAAGCAGGATCGCCACCAGCCGCTATCGTTTTTTTAGCGTTTTCTCGTTTCAGTCGCGCGTCAGCCAGAGACACATCCGGATAAACGCCAATCGCTAACAGCTTCTCTTTACCCGCTATACGATATTTCATACGCCAGTAACGTGAGCCATTAGGGTTAATCAAAAGGAACAGGCCACCACCATCAGAAAGCTTATACGGTTTCTCTTTGGGCTTGGAAGTCGCTATCTGTCTGGCGTTCAGCTTCATCTGGGGGTATCTCTTAACTTAGGCACCGCTGATAAGGGGGTACTTTTTGGGGGTATGGAGTTTAATACCCCCATATATACCCCCAAACATAAGTAGATTTCAATAGACCGTTGTAGACGTAGAGAGAGTGAACTTAGGCTTCGATGCTTGATTTTACTGGCTTGAGTAGACTTTAGAGGACTTGATGAGAACTGAGTTTGGAGCGGGTGAAGGGAATCGAACCCTCGTATGCAGCTTGGGAAGCTGCCGTTCTACCATTGAACTACACCCGCATCGGTTTGCGAGGGGCATTATAACCTTAACTCTCTGACTGACAAGCAGTAAAACACCGCCGGATGGCGGTGTTTTGAGCAGTCAGATTGCAGGGATGTGATCTCAGTCGCCAAAGTAACTCGGCGCTTTGTAATACTCGACGATTTTCTGTGCCAGCCAGCCGCCGTCGGTGCCGTTGGACTGGATGCTGGTGATACTGACCGTCGAGCCGCCGCCCCACAAAATCGAGAAGATATTGTAGTTGGTCAGATTATTGACCTGCGCCTGCCCCCAGTCATAGCCCTGATCTTTCTGCAAAAACTCGCCAACGGTTTTCACGCCGTAGTTCACCGGATTCAGTGCGGTATCACGCAACGTCTTCAGGACATTATCGGCATCAGTACCAATGCGTGAATCTCCCATGAGGAAGGTGCCGCCGGACGCAAAGTGGGCGCTGGAAAGCATGCTGGTACCTTCGGATTCTGTCGGCATATGGCCGCCAGGGATCTGCCAGATCATTGCCGGTTTGTTCAGCCCGCTGGCGGTGTATTTCACCAGATTCAGGTAGTTGAACCAGCTCGAGGCATTCCAGCTGTAATGCGCGATAGCATCCGGGCTGAAACAATCGCGTTCGAATTTATCGAATACGATAAAATCCGGTGCATAGGCACCCTCGTAAACGCCCAGTTCATCCAGGTACGCCACCACCTGATCGGCGTACTCTCCCGGATCGACATCATCTTGCAACAACCAGTCGGCTCCGCCGGTTGCCCAGACGTTGGTCTGCCAGCCGAATGCGACGTCAGGCGCAAAGGTGTGGACGATGTAGTTTATCGCCTGCAGGTAGCCGTAAAGGCTGTCGTCAAAATGCGGTAAAACCGGTGAGGTGTATTTGAGGATTGGCTGAAGGTCGCTGACGGCCTTTTGCAGCAGCGTATTGACCTGAACGCTGTTAGCCTTACGCAGCGCGGCGTAACCGGACGGTTCCTGCTCCATCGCACCGAGGAAATCCGGATTGAGGACGAAGGTGGCGGGCACAGGATGATCTTTATCCTTATAGCTTTGCGCAGCCACGCACTGCGTGATGAAACTGCCGAAATGATTGCGCAGACGCTGAGTGTCGGCGAGATCGGATACCGCACTTCCCCCGCTGGCATTGGCCGTGTAAACCACCATCACCGGCATTACCGCAAGGCCATTCTCCAGCTCAATTTGACGCGCAACCGAGCAGGTCTGATGCACCGGCAACGTCTCCAAATCCAGATAACCGTCGCCGTTACGGTCAACTTCAGCGGAAGGGATTGGATCACCGCCGCCGTCAAAGCCGTCGTATTTGAACAATGCATCGACAGGTACACCTTTGTACGCAGTGACACTTGAGGCGGAGTTGACCGTCACGCCGCCGTGCGCCAGATAATCCGGCCAGCCGCGCACCTGCAAATTCACCCCTTTTTCAAAGATAAGGATCAGGCGTTTAGCACTTACAGACACGGTGACGACGGTGTCCGCCAGCGCAACATACTGACGCCCGCCGATGCTGAGTTTATCAGCATTGATGCGATATTCACCCGGCGCAACGGCGTAAGGGATAGTGAGTTCGCCTGAGCCGTAGAGGGTGAAATAGTATTGCATCGTGCCGTCCTTGCTCACCATTGAGACATTAATTTTCTGGCTGCCCGCTGGCAAGCCTGTCGCCTGAAGTGTGGTGGTAATAAGCCCCGCATTGCTTACCTGTTTCGTCTGATAATCCACCGCGACCGCAACCGTTGACGCTTTATCCGGCGTGAAATTTTTTGCCGCGGCGGCGGCACTGAATTCAATATTATTGATGCGCGTGGTGTTGATTTTTGCCTGACACGTGACCTGATGTGTCAACCGGGTCACCAGCGTACTTTTCCCCGGCTCAATGCTTTGGGAAACGGTCTGGGTCGTGCCGGACTGGGTCAGGATAATATCGATGATGCCTTATTTAATACTGGCGTTCGGCGTCAGAGAGATCTGCGCACTGGCGAAATACACCGGTGCGTCATAATTGATATTTACGATGCACGGCGAATTTGCAGCCGTCAGCGTCACCTTTTGCTGCGTTTTTGTCGGCGTCACCCGGACGCTTGCATTCTCGATCGGGTCAATCTGCAAGGTGTAGCTGGAATAACTCAGATTTTTAAGGCTGTTACGGCTGTTCCAGTCCAGGATGTGCGAGGTCTCCTCGCCGGCTGCGCTGGTGAGGAGCAGCGCAGGAGCACCGATCCCTTCCGCCGGTGAGGATGGAAGCACGACGATCAGCTCCCCCTGCCGTGACGGGTCGGCCAGCAATTTGACGGTGACAGTGCCGAACGTAACCGGCGTCTGCGTGGCGCTGAACGAGAAAGTTATTGTGCCCGTTTTGCCTGCGCCGACCAGCATATCGCCGCCCGCCAGCAGCGTCAGGGTATTGACCTCCAGCGGCCAGCCGCCGTCACGCTTGAGCGTTGGCGTACCACCAATAAGCGACCCGCTGAACGGGCTGAATTCGTCAGGATGACCGGTGGCGGAGAACTCGATCACCGCCTGCGTGAAATCAATCGTCTGCGACGTGGTATTCGTCAGGCTCAGCGTCACAATCTGATACCAGCTTCCGGTATCAAGTTTACTGACGGATGCGCTGACGCTGGCCACGGCGGGTGTTGGATCAGGCTCCGGCGTTGGGTCAGGCTCAGGCGTTGGGTCAGGGTCAGGCTCAGGCATTGGGTCGGGCTCAGGCGTTGGATCAGGCTCAGGCGTTGGAGTGATCGGGTCGCTGTCATCACCGGTATTGGCCTGTTCGCCGGAAGCCAGCACCAGCAGCCATTCAGTGGCCTGGAATGGAACCTGACTCGCAGAAATATTAAACGTCAGCGTGGCGCTTTTTCCGGCGGCCAGCAACTCAGGCGCACCGTAAGCGAAATCTATGCGGGTCTTTTTCAGTGGCCAGCCGTCAACCACTGTGATAACCGGTGTTTTTCTTTCGGCCAGCGTCCCGCTGATCACACCATAGCTGTCCGGCGCGCCGGTGGCGGAGAACGTTAGTACAGCCTGATTAAGATCCACGGCGCTGCTGGCTGAGTTGGTGAATGTCAGCGTGACCGACTGATACCAGCTGTCAGGATCGATGGCAGACGCGATGACGTGTAAAGAGGAAAATTGCGGGTCAGACATGGGGTGAATCTCCTGAGTGAATTTCACCCAGCGTTGCACCAACCTGATGATTTAACGATAAATAGCGAGCACATTTATCTCACAATGACTCAATCATTTTCTTTGATGAGGAATGATAAATGTAAAAAAGGGCGCCGGAGCGCCCTTCTGTATTTCTTAACAAACTTACTTCTGAGTTTGCGGACGCATTGCCGGGAACAGGATCACGTCGCGAATGGTATGACTGTTGGTGAACAGCATGACCATACGGTCGATACCGATGCCCAGACCCGCCGTCGGTGGCAGACCGTGCTCCAGCGCCGTCACGTAGTCTTCGTCGTAGAACATCGCTTCGTCGTCGCCTGCATCTTTCGCAGAAACCTGATCGGCGAAACGCTGCGCCTGGTCTTCAGCATCGTTTAGCTCGGAGAAACCGTTACCGATTTCGCGACCGCCGATGAAGAATTCAAAGCGATCGGTGATTTCCGGGTTTTCATCATTACGGCGCGCCAGCGGAGAAACTTCTGCCGGGTACTCGGTGATGAAGGTCGGTTGAATCAGCTGTGCTTCAGCGGTTTCTTCGAAGATTTCGGTGACGATGCGGCCCAGACCCCAGCTCTTCTCGATTTTGATACCGATAGATTCTGCGATAGCCGTCGCCTTGTCCAGATCGTCGAGGTCAGCAACGTTGGTTTCAGGACGGTATTTGCAAATCGCTTCACGCATGGTCAGCTTGGCGAAAGGTTTGCCAAAATCAAACGTCTGCTCGCCGTACTGCACAACGCTGCTGCCCAGAACAGATTCGGTCAGGGTGCGGAACAGGGTTTCGGTCAGAACGATCAGATCTTTGTAATCCGCGTACGCCATGTAGAGTTCCATCATGGTGAACTCTGGGTTGTGACGCGGAGAAACGCCTTCGTTACGGAAGTTACGGTTGATTTCGAACACGCGATCGAAGCCACCGACCACCAGACGTTTCAGATACAGTTCCGGCGCAATACGCAGATACATGTCGATGTCGAGCGCGTTGTGATGAGTAATGAACGGACGCGCCGCTGCGCCGCCCGGGATCACCTGCATCATCGGGGTTTCGACTTCCATGAAGCCGTTTTCCACCATGAAGCTGCGGATACCAGACATGATCTGAGAACGGATTTTGAAGGTTTTACGCGAATCATCGTTAGCGATCAGATCGAGATAACGCTGACGGTAACGGGTTTCCTGATCGGCCAGTCCGTGGAATTTGTCCGGCAGCGGACGCAGCGCTTTGGTCAGCAAACGCAGTTCAGAACAGTGGATCGACAGTTCGCCGGTCTTGGTTTTGAACAACTTACCGGTTGCACCCAGAATATCGCCCAGATCCCATTTTTTGAACTGTTCGTTGTAAACACCTTCCGCCAGATCGTCACGGGCAACGTAAAGCTGGATACGGCCGCCGACATCCTGCAAGGTCACGAAGGACGCCTTGCCCATAATACGGCGGGTCATCATACGACCACCGACGGTGACGGTGATGTCTAACGCTTCCAGTTCTTCGTTGGTCTTCTCGCCGTATTGGGCGTGCAGATCGCCAGAAATGCTGTCGCGACGGAAATCGTTCGGGAACGCGTTACCGGCTTCGCGCAGCAAAGCCAGCTTCTCACGACGGGCTTTCAGCTCGTTGTTAAGATCAGGGACGTTCTCTGTTGGCTGCTGCTCAGCAGGCGATTGTTGTTCAGACATGTTGGTTCCTTATAACCCGGCTTTCAAACTGGCTTCGATGAATTTATCCAGGTCGCCATCCAACACGGCCTGCGTATTTCGTGTTTCAACGCCTGTGCGCAAATCTTTGATACGTGCATCATCCAGCACGTAAGAACGAATCTGGCTGCCCCAGCCGATGTCAGACTTGTTGTCTTCCAGCTGCTGTTTATCCGCATTTTTCTTTTGCATCTCATACTCATAAAGCTTGGCTTTCATCTGCTTCATGGCCTGATCTTTGTTTTTATGCTGGGAGCGGTCGTTCTGACACTGAGTCACAATGTTGGTCGGAAGGTGGGTAATACGTACCGCAGATTCCGTTTTGTTGACGTGCTGACCACCCGCACCGGACGCGCGATAGACGTCGATACGCAGGTCGGCAGGGTTGATTTCGATAGCGATGTCATCGTCCACTTCCGGGTACACAAACGCGGAGCTGAAAGACGTATGACGACGGCCGCCGGAGTCAAACGGGCTTTTACGCACCAGGCGATGAACACCCGTTTCGGTACGCAACCAGCCAAAGGCATAGTCACCGATGATTTTGATAGTGGCAGATTTCAGGCCTGCGACTTCGCCGTCAGACTCTTCAATCACTTCCGTTTTAAAGCCTTTGGCTTCTGCCCAGCGCAAATACATACGCAGCAACATGCTCGCCCAGTCCTGCGCTTCCGTACCACCGGAACCAGCCTGAATGTCGAGATAGCAGCTTGCGCTGTCGTATTCACCGGAGAACATGCGGCGGAATTCCAGCTGTTCCAGCTTGGCCGTCAGTTGATCGACTTCTTCCACCGTTTCGTTGAACGTGTCTTCATCTTCGGCTTCCACCGCCAGTTCCAGCAAGCCGGTCACGTCTTCGACGCCCTGCAACAGCTGGTCGATGGTTTCAACGATGGCTTCCAGCGCGGAACGCTCTTTACCCAGCGCCTGTGCGCGTTCAGGTTCGTTCCACACGTCCGGCTGTTCCAGCTCGGCGTTTACTTCTTCGAGGCGTTCTTTCTTGGCATCATAGTCAAAGATACCCCCGAAGAACGACAGTCCGCTCGGACAGGTCCTGAATGCGGTTTTTTACCGGATTAATTTCAAACATGATTTTTTCGCGTCTTACGTTAGATTCGGAGTTGGCCCAATGCCATTCGAACCGCCAATTCTAACGGAATTAGCGGTCTTTTTATAGCAAGGAGCCGTTTTTTTGCAGGGTTTATTGCGGGCAAAAATCGCTTATTTCGGCCACAAATGTTGAATGATCAACTGAACGCTGCGATTTCCACGGAATTCATTGATATCCAACCGGTAGGCCAGTTGCACTTCGCGGATGCTGCTGTCAGGCCAGAACGTCGGATCGATATTAAACGCGATGCCGTCAAGCAGCGGACCGCCGCCAATTGGTTCAATCATCAGTTTCAGATGACGCTCTTTCAGCAGCTTTTGTTGCAGGATCCGGAATCTGCCGTCAAACGTCGGTTCGGGGAACGATTGCCCCCACGGGCCGCCGTCACGCAGCATTTCAGCGGTATCAATCGTCAGCTCCTGCGCAGACAGTTCGCCATCCGACCACACCACGCCTTCGAGATACGAGGGATCCAGCCATTCGCCCACCAGCTCAGCAAAACGGTCGCGGAACTCGTCGAACTTTGACGCTTCCAGCGATAAACCTGCGGCCATGGCGTGCCCGCCGAATTTCATCATCAGGCCGGGATTGAGCGTGTCGAGACGCTCCAGCGCATCGCGCATATGCAAACCAGCAATCGAACGGCCAGAACCTTTAAGGATCCCCTCGCCCGCCGGTGCGAATGCAATCACCGGGCGGTTAAAACGTTCTTTCAGGCGCGAAGCCAGAATGCCGACCACGCCCTGATGCCATTCCGGGTGGTACATCGCCAGCCCGAACGGCAAGGCATCAGTCCCGCGCTCCAGTTTATCGCACAGCGCCAGCGCCTCGACCTGCATACCCTGCTCAATCTCGCGGCGGGTCTGGTTCAGGGCATCCAAATCGCTCGCCAGCGCACGCGCCTGTCCGATGTCCTCGGTGAGCAACAGCGCCACGCCGACAGACATATCGTCAAGACGCCCCGCAGCGTTGAGCCGTGGCCCAAGTGCAAATCCTAAATCGCTGGCACCCAGGGTGCGGGCTTCGCGGCCCGCGACCTCCAGCAGCGCGCGAACACCAGGACGACATTTACCCGCACGAATGCGGTTCAGCCCCTGATAAACCATGATGCGGTTATTGGCATCGAGCGGCACGACATCCGCCACGGTGCCGAGGGCCACCAGATCCAGATGTTCCGCCAGATTCGGCGGCGTGATGCCGTTTTGTTCGAACCAGCCGCTGTCGCGCAGCGCACTGCGCAGCGCCAGCATCAGGTAAAACGCCACGCCAACGCCCGCCAGCGATTTGGAGGGAAACGCGCAGCCGTGCAGATTCGGGTTAATGATCGCGTCGGCATCAGGCAGCGTATCACCTGGCAAGTGGTGGTCAGTGACCAGCACCTGAATGCCTTTCTCGTGCGCCAGCGTAACGCCCGCGTGCGAGGAAATACCGTTATCGACGGTCAGAATCAACTCTGCACCACGCGACGCCGCCTGCTCGACCACTTCCGGGCTTAAGCCGTATCCGTCTTCGAAACGGTTCGGCACCAGGAAATCGAGATTTCCGCAGCCCATACTGCGCAAGGACAGCAGCGCGAGCGCGGTGCTGGTCGCACCATCGGCATCAAAATCCCCGACGATGATAATGCGCAGCCGCCCGGTCAGCGCTTTTTGCAACAGCTTCACGGCGTCATCGATGCCATCAAGTTGCTGATAAGGCAGCATGCCGCGCACGCTGCGCTCCAGCTCCTGACTATCTTTCACCCCACGAGAGAGATATAAGCGGCGTAATAACGGAGAAAGTTCGGCGGGAAGTTCCACACCGGTCGCGGCCTCACGGCGGCGAAGTTGGGTCTGCAAGGTCACGGAAAATCAACCACCGGTTTTATGTGAAGGGTCACGCTGATCGAGCATGGCGGCCATTTCTTTTGGCGGCTGATAGCCCGGGATCAGCGTACCGTCTTCCAGCACAATCGCTGGCGTGCCGGTCACACCGAACTGAACGCCCAGCTCAAAGTGTTTTGCAATATCACTGGTTTTGCAGCTGGCTGCGACGATGTCGTCGCCGCGCATGGCCGCATCAAAGGTGGTATTACGGTCGCCGGTACACCAGATCGACTGCATGTCTTTCTCAGTCTTAGAGTTCAGTCCCTGACGCGGGAATGCCAGGTAACGCACGGTGATCCCGAGATCGTTATAGTCTTGCATCTGCTGGTGCAGTTTGTGGCAATAACCGCAGGTGATATCGGTGAACACGGTGATCACATGCTTTTCGTTTTTGGCCTTGTAGATGATCATTTCGTTTTTCAACGCATCCATCTTTTTCACCAGCGCTTTATTGGTCACATTGACCGGCTGAGCGCCGCTGACGTCATACATCGGCCCCTGCAAAACGTGTTTGCCGTCTTCGGTAATGTAGATAACGCCGCTGTCGGTAGAAATCGCGCGCAAGCCGTTGACCGGTGTCTGCTGAATATCGGCATTTTTCATGCCCAGTTTATTCAGCGTGGCTTTGATTGCCGCATCATCAGCATGCACCGCGGAGCTCATACACACGGCAATCAGGGTGAGCAGCAGTAAACCTTTTTTCATCATTTCGTCCTTTTTCCCGACATCACGCGCGGGGATGATGTTGTTGATGTAGCTGTTTGAGTCGTTCAGTCGCTACATGCGTGTAAATTTGAGTGGTCGATAAGTCACTGTGACCTAACAACATTTGTACCACGCGCAAATCCGCGCCATGGTTAAGCAAATGAGTAGCAAAAGCGTGGCGTAATACGTGGGGAGATAATCGCTCTGCATCAATACCCGCAAGGATCGCATAGTGTTTGATGCGATGCCAGAACGTCTGACGGGTCATTTTCTGCGCGCGGTTGCTCGGGAAAACAATATCGAGCGATTGTCCGTTGAGCAGCCACGGTCTTCCATGCTCGAAATAATTCTCCAGCCAGTACACGGCTTCTTCTCCCATCGGTACCAGCCGCTCTTTGTTTCCTTTACCAATGACACGCACCACGCCTTGTCGCAGACTGATATCACTGAGCGTCAGCCCGACGAGTTCGGAAACACGTAAACCGGTGGCATACAGCAGTTCGAGCATGGCTTTGTCGCGCAGCTCAAGTGGCACATCGACGCTTGGGGAAGAGAGCAGTGAACTGACCTGCGCTTCGCTGAGATCTTTTGGCAGGCGCTGCGGTAATTTGGGCGAAGAAAGCAGCGCCGTCGGGTCGTCCTGACGGACGGATTCACGGTTCATATACTGGAACAGGCGGCGCATCGCGCTGAGTAAACGCGCCGAACTGGTCGCTTTGTAACCGCCTTCCACCCGTTCGGCGAGAAACGATTGCAGGTCTTCGGCGCTCACGTTCAGCAAATCCGTGTTGTTATGGTGCAGCCAGCCGCTCAGGGATTTCAGATCCTGACGGTAGGACGCCAGCGTATTTTCTGCGAGGTTGCGCTCAATCCACAACGTATCAAGAAACTGTTCCATCAGGCTTTGATCGGCCTGATTGACCACTTCGTCAGCCGGCTCAGGGTTATCCCCATGACGGGCCACATTATCTTGTTTTGGCATCCTGATTCCTTTTGCGCAAGTGCACACCGCGCGATGGGCATACGATGCCATTATGACGGAATACAGCCCAAATCTGCTACACTCCATGCCATTCGTATTCTTTTGACGTAATGGCAACTAGTATGAAGATTGGACTTTTCTACGGCTCCAGCACCTGTTACACCGAAATGGCCGCGGAGAAAATTCGCGATATTTTGGGCGAAGAACTGGTGGATTTGCACAACCTGAAAGACGTTGATCCGGACAAAATGCAAGACTACAGCGTCCTGATCCTCGGTATCCCGACATGGGATTTTGGCGAGATCCAGGAAGACTGGGAAGCCGTCTGGAATCAACTTCCTACACTTAAACTGCGTGGCAAAATCGTGGCGATGTACGGCATGGGCGACCAGCTCGGTTACAGCGAATGGTTCCTCGATGCACTCGGCATGTTGTACCACCAGCTGGTGCCAATGGGCGTTAAGTTTATTGGTTTCTGGCCGACGGAAGGTTTTGAATTCACCAGCCCGAAACCGCTGAGTGCGGACGGCAAACATTTTGTCGGGCTGGCGCTCGACGATGTGAATCAGTTCGATCTCACCGACGAACGCCTCCAACAGTGGTGTGAGCAGATCCTGCTGGAAATGGATGCCCTGCTGTAACCTTTAAGACGTTTCAGCGCCGCCTTCAGCCCTGTTTTTCCGGGGCCGGAGGGCGGCTGTTGAGCAGTATCTGCCGCAGGCGCCGCCACTCTTCCACACTCATGCTGTCCGACGCTAACCACAAACGCTGCCGCGAACTGCGCATCGCCTGCGCCAGACCGCCTTTGCGTTTTTCACGCCGCAAAGAAAGCAGCGCGCCGTGGCTGACCATCCACACCGGATGGCGAAGCTGCCATTCATGGCCGCGCCATAAAAGACGATTCTCATCGAGCAAAATCACTTCGCCGGTGCGGGCTGTGATGCGCCGCTGGCTGCGGATGCATTCAAACAGCACCAGCAACAGCAACGTCATCCAGGCGGGCCAATAGCCTGCGGGCCAGGGTGCCAGCAAAATCAGTAACATCACGCCGCCGTAGCTGCCGAGTGAAATCAACTGACTGCGCCATGACACCCGCAAATCACATCGCCACAGGGCCACGGTCTTTATTTCGTGTCTGAATGAGCGCGACCATGCGTTGTAATTCAGCGTCTTGTGGTGCGCCGTGATTCATCAGCCAGTTAAATAAATCGGGATCATCACTGGTCAGAAGACGGGCAAACAGAGTTTTATCTACCTCGTTGAGCGAATCATATTCATGCTCGAAAAACGGCATGATTGAAATATCCAGCTCGCGCATTCCGCGACGACAGGCCCAGTGAATTCGTGATCTGTTATTGATATCCAGTTGGTTTTTGCTTTCCATAACGAGACTCTTTTGTAGGGACGAAACAGGAATTTTTTCGATTCTAACAGCCGCTTGGCCTGTAAAGTAACTTTTCGCTGCCTTGTTTTGTCAATCTACGTGATGTGCCGTAAAACCTGATGCAAACCTGTCGCTCTGTTTACATTCTCCGGAAGGCATCCCGTAAAAGGCACCAATAACTGTTTTCAAAGGCGGTGGCCTCTTTTACCATGAGGCATCAGTCACATTTCATAGACCGGGATAAGAAAATGGCTCACGAATTTCCGTTTCCACCGCAAAAACCTTCGGCGTCTTCCCATCTGCCCCTCACCCTGATTTCGCTGGAAGACTGGGCAATGGTCACCATAACCGGCGCGGATACGATGAAATATCTGCAAGGTCAGGTCACAGCCGACGTCGACGCGCTGGCTGCCGATCATCATGTGCTCTGTGCGCACTGTGATGCCAAGGGCAAAATGTGGAGCAACCTGCGCCTGTTCAAACGCGGGGACGGCATGGCGTATCTTGAACGCCGTAACCTGCGCGATACACAGTTAGCTGAAATTAAAAAGTATGCGGTGTTTTCCAAAATCACCTTTACCGCCGATGACGACGTGGTTCTGCTTGGCGTAGCCGGTTTTCAGGCCAGCGCCGCGCTGACCGGATTGTTCTCGACGCTGCCGACCGCTGAACAGCCTGTGGTGCAACAGGATGAAACGACCCTGCTGCACTTCTCTCTGCCTGCCGAACGTTTTCTTATTATCACCAGCCCGGAAAAAGCCCGTCAGGTGGTGGAAGAGCTGGGTGAACAGGCGCAGCGTAATGACAGCCAGCAGTGGCTGGCGCTGGATATTGAGGCCGGTTTCCCGGTAATTGACAGCGCCAACGCGGTTCAGTTTATTCCGCAGGCGACGAATATTCAGGCGCTCGACGGCATCAGCTTCACCAAAGGCTGCTACGCCGGTCAGGAGATGGTGGCGCGCGCGAAATACCGTGGCGCGAATAAACGTGCGCTGTTCTGGCTGTCCGGAAAAGCCAGCAAAGTACCGGCTCCGGCGGACGATCTTGAGATGCAGCTCGGTGAGAACTGGCGCCGTACCGGCACGGTGTTAGCGGCGGTGCAGCTCAACGACGGTACCGTTTGGGTTCAGGCGGTGCTGAATAACGATCTGGAGGCGGATACCCATCTTCGCGTTCGTGAAGATGCGGCCAGCCAGTTGAGCATTCAGCCGCTGCCGTACTCGCTGGAAGACACTAAGTAACCGCTTAAAACGCTCCGTTGCCGCCTTCATCTTTGCAATGAAAAGAAGGCGGCAAATATTTCGATTCCGGCGCGGTCAAGCTTCGTGATGTTTACCCTTCTGTCTCAGCAAATCGACGTACGCCTGATCCACCAGTTCCTGACGATCGATACCCAGCCGCTCAAGTAAATCTTCTGCAATCGCAATGCCTTGTTCCGGCGTTTCGTCCTCCGCGAGCACCACTTCAAACTCCAGATAATCCCCCAGCCCTTTCACCCGATCCAGATGCAAACGGGTTTGCCCGGCCATAAACAACGTGCGCTGCTTTATCACCCGACCGGCCGCGCCATACGCCAGCGTCAAGGTTTCGCGCAGACTGTCGGGATCATGCGTTTCAGAAAGCTGGTAAAAACTGGTTTTCGGGCCAGCCTGGTCAGGGCGTTGATAAAAAATCAGCTCACCGCGATCTGCCGCCAGCGTACGCAATTTCAGACGCCCGTGCGGACAGATAAAAAAGGTGTCGTCCTGATCAATAATGTCCGGCAGGCCGTCGCTTATCAGCGCCAGTTTTTCATACATCGCTGAAAAATCATCAATCCTGACTTTAATTTCAATGTTTCTCGCCATCTGTCACTCCCTTAAAAGTACATGTTTTTCTACACGGAAAAATCAATAACCCATGCCTCTACAATGACATTCTACGAAGCATGCGCAAATTCTTTGTCACACCTTCACGTATTTCTTTCCATTAGCAGATAAACTCGCAGCATCGGGTGTTGCATGCACCTTTCACATCACGCCAGAAAAGGCCGGAGGCCAGGGTCCAGAATGATATGGATTATGCTTGCTGCAATTGTTGTGGTTTTTATTGTGGGTTATTGGTTCATGACGGCAGACACCCGTAAAGCGAATGAGTCACTCGCCAGTCTGTTGAAAATCAAACCGGTTTACATTGATTCCATGCTGCTGGAAATGGGCAAACGGCAGAGCCAGATGTTTATCCGCTCGATAAGCGGTGGGTATGCGGAAGAGATCCGCAAAGCGGCTTACGTGGTCTTTATCTATCACACGTTTATCAAAGATGCGTCGGCTGAAAATATTATCCGCTGGCGCAATATTCTGGTGCGCGCGCATCTTCCGCCGCAGCTGAGCAGCGAACACGCCGAGCTGGCGCTGTTTTACTTCGCAGAACTGGATATCGAACCTTTCGAACTCGCGCAGTTCCGCCGCGATTACAACGAAACCTATAATCAGATCCATCTGGTATAGATGCAAAAAAGCCGCTGAATCAGCGGCTTTTCTCGTCATCGATCTGTGACTGGTTACCTGAAACCGATCATCTGAACACGTTATCCAGATAACTTGCCAGGATCTGACGTGAACTGAAACCGTGGCAAATGCCGTAGTAGGTTTCGTTTTCGCTGGAGACATCCAGCGGGAAATTCTTATAGGCATCGCTGCTACGAAACGACGCGGTAGGCTCGGCAAAACGCTCACTGCGTTCTTTCATCGCCGGGTGTATTACCAGGGCAGTCCGGCCAAACCGCGCTTCCCGGTTCACATACACGTAAAACTCGCCACGGCGATAACCGTAAGCTTTATCATCAATATAATCGCGCTCAAATCCTGATGTTTCTAAAACGCGTGCCACTTCATCTGGCCGTAAATACATGGTTGCTCCTCGCTTCTTTAACCGCAAGGCGACCTTACCGCAATAACTCTGCCAGACAATGCATTTATCCCCAATTTTGGCGCATTTAGGATTTATCTAAACACGCCAAAAGGGCTAACTGACCGGGTGTTTACGTGAAGTCCGCAACCAGAGCCTGAGAGTCAGCAGCCACGCAATGACCACCATAAACGCTGCGGCCAGATAAATCGACGGCGTCCCCAGATGCGCGATCAGCAAGCCTGCTACTGGCCCGGTGATCCCCAACCCTAAATCGAGGAATGCCGAATACAACCCCAGTGCCGTTCCCTGATTCTGCGGCGGCACCTGTTTGACCGCCTCGACGCCGAGCGCAGGAAAAACCAGCGAGAAGCCGGAGCCGGTGAGGAGTGCGCCGAGCTGCACCGTGATAGGATCGGTTCCCATCCAGATCATCAGTAAGCCTGCAATTTCAAAGACAAACGACACCAAAGACACACGCAAGCCGCCAAACCGGTTGATCGCATTGCCAAATACCAGACGTGTGCCGACAAAACCGAGGCTAAATAAAGTGAGCGTGAATGCCGCGCCGCTCCAACCTTTATCGGCGTAGTAAAGCGTAATAAAGGTGGCGATCACCCCGAAACCGATCGTCCCAAAGCCCAGTCCAAGACCGTAGAGCCAAATTCGCCCTACCACCGATTTGAAGGCGATCCGCTTGCCTGCCGTGACCGAAATCGCCGCTTTTCCGCAGGCAACCACGGCGGCTATGACTACAGCGAAGACGATAAGTCCCGCCACACCCGCCAGCCCGAAACCATGATTGAGTATCACCCCCAGCGGAGCGCCGACGGCCATCGCGCCGTAAGTTGCAACACCATTCCATGAAATCACCCGCGCCGTATGTTTCGCGCCGACCGCGCCAATCCCCCACAGCGTGGTGCCGGTGCTGCCGAAACTTTCCCCGACGCCAAGGAAAATTCGCGCCACGCACAGCAGCAGTAAACTCGCCAGTGAAGAATGCGCAAAAACAAATGCCAGCGCATAGAACACACCACTCATGCCACAGCAGATCAGTCCGAAAATCACCACTCGTTTCGGGCCAAGCTGGTCGGCATAACGTCCGGCGTGAGGACGACTGACCAGCGTCGAGAAATACTGGACGCTAATAATCAGGCCAGCCAGCACCGAGTTATAACCAAGAGTGTTATGTACAAATCCCGGTAAAACGGCCAGCGGCAGGCCAATCGTCAGATAGACAACAAAGGTGAAAAGCATAAACGACAGAATGCGTTTATTGAGCTGGAGATTTGAGCGAAGCGTGCTTAAAGACATGGGCAAACCGGATGTGAACACTGAGAGTGGAATCAACAGTATAAACGGGTTTTGCCGGTAAAACGGGGTAAAAATGTTATCGGCTGTAACGTCAAACTCAATTGCGGAAAAATCTGATCCGCGTCACGTAAAGCCGCGCCGTGCATGACTTTTTCCACCCGACTCATGGTCTGTTTATCCCCGAAAATACAGGCAGATGTTCTCGAGGAAGCATCCGGTACAGGATTTTGGTCTATGCTTTAAGCATCAGTTTTAAACATCAGTAAAAAAACTGAAAAATATCGTTCAACAAGGAGAGACCGAATGTTTAACAAGAAAACAGACAAAGTAGAAAAAAGCATTGATCAGGACGTGACCTTACTGGCTGACACGCTGGATGAAGTGCTTCAGTCAGCGGGCAGTAAATCCAAGGATGAACTGGACAAACTTCGCAGCAAAGCTCAGGGCGTATTACATGATACACGCGCCCGTTTTAACGGCGATAAAATCAGTCAGCACGCCCGTGATGCTGCCGCCCAGGCCAATGATTATGTAAAAGATAATCCGTGGTATGGCGTCGGTGCCGGTGCTGCAATCGGTATTGTGATCGGTGTCCTGCTGGGACGTCGCTAGTCACGAATGAGCAATTTAAGGTATCCGTTCCTGTGTCGGGATTCATAAGATACCAGCGCTGCTCCCTCATTGCGGCGCGATTGCTAAAAAGACGACGGAGCCCACGGGCTCCGTTTTCTATTTCTGGAATGTGCAAACCACCTCTGCCAGCCGTGCTGCCAGCGCGTGCGCCTGTTCCTGTGAAGAGATATTCGGAAAGCCCATCAGCAAACCGTTTGGCCGTAACGTATCACCCCGCTCGCGGCGTAAAACCTGCCAGTCGGACAATGCCTGCACTGCCAGCCCCTGCTCGCGCGCGCTGCTGGCGATCGCCGCATCATCAAAATTTTCACTGAGTCTGGCGCACAGTTGAATGCCGCCGATCTGCTCCGTCACCTGCAATACCTCTGCTCCAAAGGCCGCCGTCAGCGCCTGTTCAAGATAGCCCCGACGTTCGGCGTACAGCTGACGCATGCGTTTCAGATGCCGGTAAAAATGCCCCTGCTCGATGAATTCTGCAATGCTGCTTTGCAATACAGGCGGCGTGCCGCAGATACGCAGCGGGCAGTAAGCCTCAAGCTTATCCACCAGACTTTCCGGCACCACCACGTAGCCGCAGCGCAGCGCAGGGAACATCACTTTGCTGAACGTTCCGGCGTAAATCACCCGCCCCTGCGTATCCAGACTTTTCAGTGAAGGCAGCGGCTGGCCGTGATAGCGGAATTCGCTGTCGTAATCATCTTCGATTATCCATGCCTGCTGTCTGGCCGCCCAGTCAAGTAACGCCATGCGGCGCGAGAGGCTCATGGTTACGCCGGTCGGGCTTTGATGCGCAGGTGTTACCACAGCAAAACGCGCCTGCGGATGCTCCTTCACCGCCTGCGGCACGTTCATCCCTTCGTCATCGACATTCACCGCCATCGGCACGGCCCCCGCCGCGCGGAAAAATGCCTGCGTCACCGGATAACCGGGGTCTTCAAGCCATACTCCCTCACCCGGCTGTAGCAGGCTGCCGATAATCAGATCCAGCACCGGCGCATAACCGGCGCAGATAAAAATCTGTTCCGGACGGCAGGTAAAACCACGGGAAAGTTGCAGGTAACGCGCAATGGAATGGCGCAGCGATTCAACGCCGGTCAGAGGGGGATGACCGAGATCGTTACTGGCAGTATGACGGATTTGCCGCGAGACGATACGTGACCAGATAGCGCGGGGAAAAGAGTCAAGCGCGGGTAATCCGAGCTGAAAAGGCAGCGAAGAGACGGAAGGCAACATCGGGTTGATCGGCCTGCGCGCATTGGTTTCGCGAACCGGCGAAGGCGCCGGTGAGGATAAGCTTTCCGGCGCGCTGACTACCGTTCCCGCCTGACCGCGGCTTTGCAGAAAACCTTCAGCGGTCAGCAGGCCATACGCATTTTCCACCGTGGCGCGCGCCACGCCGAGTTCGCTTGCCAGCGCCCGTACGGAAGGCACGCGGCTGCCGTGCGCCAGCTGTCCTTCCATGATGGCGGCTTTGACTCGCTGATAAATCTGCCGGTAAAGGGGTGCATGACGCTTTGAGTCGAGGTGAAAGGCAAGGCTGAAGCGGCTCATCATGACCTGCTTAAATAGACATTTTATGGCTCTGTAGTATAGACCATACACCGCGTAAAGTGGCGGGTATAGAGACGCGCTGTGCGTCTTCCTTCAACCGGGAAATCACTATGAATACGCTTCGCCTGCCCTACTTCACCCTGTCTTCTTCTGTGATGGAACCGATGGTCGCAGCACTCGACGCGCTGGAAAAAGGTCCGCTGGATAATGTGATTATCGAGCTGGTATTCCTGCGCGTTTCACAAATAAATGGCTGCGCTTACTGTCTGGATATGCATTCGAAGGCATTGCGTAAAATGGACGTTGCCCAGACCAAACTGGATCAGCTGGCGGGCTGGCAAGTAAGCCATGCATATTCTGAGCGTGAACGTGCCGCGCTGGCATGGGCAGAATCAATCACACTGGTGGCGGCGACCGGCGCACCGGACAGCGCCTTTGAGCCGCTCAAAGCACAGTTCAGCGAAGTGGAAATCTCAGAATTGACCTTTGCGATTGCGGTAATGAATGCATTCAACCGTCTGGCCGTCGGTATGCGCCAGTAACCTGATCGCTCACTATTTGAACTTTATTTGAATCTGAAAAAGTTTTCGCCTCACAGCCCGCATCCTGCGGGCTTTGTCGTTTTTGCAATAAGCATTTTTGAAATATCTACATATTGTGTGGTTGAATATTTTAATTACCACATCTAGTATTCGATCCATCGGGACGCCATGAAGGCACCGACTCTCGCGCCTGATCCCCGGCAAAAGCAGCGCCGCAGCGGTCAGGCAAAAATTGTCTCTGATTTCTTACCAAATGGAAATACGAATCATGAGCATTATTATTTACAGTAAACCAGACTGTGTCCAGTGCAATGCGACGTACCGTGCATTAGATAAACATGGCATCGCCTATGAAGTGATCGATTTGACTCAAGATGTGCAGGCGCTTGGCCAGGTTCGTGCGATGGGTTATCAGCAGGTTCCGGTCATTGTCGCCGGTGACGATCACTGGTCCGGTTTTCGTCCGGACAAAATCAGCGAACTGCGTCAGCTCCAGAACGCGTTCTGAGGATCGGCGGATGAATCCGTTGGTCTATTTCTCCAGCAGTTCCGAAAACACACATCGCTTCGTCGGCAGAACCGGATTGCCGGCGATCCGCATTCCGATTAACCGTCAGCCTGAAAAATTGCGCGTGACTTCACCGTACATTCTGGTGGTCCCGAGCTACGGCGGCGGGTCGGCCAAAGGCGCAGTGCCGACACAAGTGATCCGTTTTCTGAACGACGAACATAACCGTTCACTCATCCGCGGCGTTATCGCCGCCGGGAATACCAATTTCGGCGCAGCGTATTGCATAGCCGGTGACATCATCGCCCAGAAGTGTCAGGTGCCTTACCTGTACCGCTTTGAATTGCTGGGTACGCCGGAAGACGTTGCAAAGGTTACACAGGGAGTTACTGAATTTTGGCAACGACAGAACTGAATCTCACCGAGGCGGACACCTCCAGCCCCGATTATCACGCGCTCAACGCCATGTTGAATCTGTTCGATGCCGAAGGCCGCATCCAGTTCGATAAAGACCGGCTGGCTGCACGTCAGTATTTTCTGCAACACGTGAATCAAAATACGGTGTTTTTCCACAATCTGGCGGAGAAATTACGCTATCTGGTGGAAGAGGGTTATTACGAAGCCGCCGTGTTAGATCAATACGCTTTCGACGACATCAAGGCGTTATTCAAACAGGCTTACGCCAAAAAATTCCGCTTCCAGACCTTTCTGGGCGCATTCAAGTATTACACCAGCTACACGCTGAAAACCTTCGACGGCAAGCGTTACCTTGAGCGTTACGAAGACCGCGTGTGCATGGTGGCGCTGACGCTGGCGCACGGCGATATCCAGCTTGCCGGGCATTTCGTGGATGAGATCATTTCCGGCCGCTTCCAGCCTGCGACGCCGACGTTCCTCAACTGCGGTAAAAAACAGCGCGGCGAACTGGTCTCCTGCTTCCTACTGCGTATCGAAGACAATATGGAATCCATCGGCCGCTCGGTGAACTCGGCGCTGCAGCTGTCCAAACGCGGCGGCGGCGTGGCGTTCATGCTGACCAACATTCGTGAAGTTGGCGCGCCGATTAAGCGTATCGAAAATCAGTCCTCCGGCGTGATCCCGATAATGAAGATGCTGGAAGATGCGTTCTCCTACGCCAACCAGCTCGGCGCGCGTCAGGGGGCGGGCGCGGTCTATCTCAACGCGCATCATCCGGACATTCTGCGTTTCCTGGATACCAAACGCGAAAATGCCGACGAGAAGATCCGCATCAAAACGCTGTCGCTCGGCGTGGTTATTCCGGATATCACTTTCGAGCTGGCAAAAAATAACGAAGACATGTACCTGTTCTCGCCATACCACGTCGAGAAAGTCTACGGCGTGCCGATGTCTGAAATCAGCATCACCGAGAAATACCGCGAGATGGTGAATGACAAGCGCATTCACAAAACCAAGATCAACGCCCGCGAGTTCTTCCAGATTCTGGCGGAGATTCAGTTTGAATCCGGCTATCCGTACATGATGTTTGAAGATACGGTGAACCGCGCCAATCCGATCAAAGGTCGCATCAACATGAGCAACCTGTGTTCGGAGATTTTGCAGGTGAATTCGCCGACGATTTACGGCGAAGATTTGTCGTATCAGCAGGTTGGCAAAGACATTTCCTGTAATCTCGGCTCACTGAATATCGCTTCAGCGATGGATTCACCGGATTTCGGTCACACCGTAGAAATGGCGGTACGGGCGCTGACGGCGGTTTCTGACATGAGCCACATTCGCTCAGTGCCGTCTATCGACCAGGGGAATCAGGATTCGCACGCCATCGGCCTCGGCCAGATGAATTTGCACGGTTATCTGTGCCGCGAGCGGATTTATTACGGTTCCGAAGAAGGTCTGGATTTCACCAATATCTACTTCTGCGCCGTGGCGTTCCACGCGATCCGCGCCTCGAACCAGATCGCCATCGAGCGCCAGCAATCCTTCAAAGGTTTTGCCGATTCGACCTACGCCAGCGGCACCTATTTTGAAAAATACGTCGATGACGCGCAGGCAGATAAATGGCAGCCAAAAACTGAGCGCGTACGTGAACTGTTCGCCGATGCCGGGATCCCAATCCCGACCCCCGCAGACTGGGCGGAACTGAAAGCATCGGTGATGCAGCACGGGCTGTATAACCAGAATTTGCAGGCGGTGCCGCCGACCGGTTCGATTTCGTATATCAATAACTCGACGTCGAGTATTCACCCGATTGTGTCCCGCGTGGAAATCCGCAAAGAGGGCAAAATTGGCCGTGTGTATTATCCGGCAGCGTTTATGACCAACGACAATCTGGATTACTACCAGGATGCCTACGAAATCGGCCCGGAAAAGATTATTGATACCTACGCCGAGGCCACGCAGCACGTCGATCAGGGGCTGTCGCTGACGCTGTTCTTCCGCGATACCGCCACTACGCGCGACATCAACAAAGCGCAAATTTACGCCTGGCGTAAAGGCATCAAGACTATTTATTACATCCGTCTGCGTCAGATGGCGCTGGCAGGCACCGAAGTTCAGGGCTGCGTGTCCTGCACGCTTTAAGGAAGAAATATGAGTGGAATTAAACAACTGCTGGTGCCACAGCCGGTAAGCAAAGCCATTAACTGGAACAAACTTCAGGACGATAAAGACTTGGAAGTGTGGAACCGTCTGACCTCCAATTTCTGGCTGCCGGAAAAAGTGCCGCTCTCCAATGACATTCCGTCTTGGGCGACGCTAAACGCTCAGGAAAAGCAGCTGACCATCCGCGTGTTTACCGGCCTGACGCTGCTAGACACCGTGCAAAACGTGGTCGGTGCACCGACGCTGATGAAAGATGCGGTGACACAGCACGAAGAAGCGGTGTACTCGAATATCTGCTTTATGGAAGCAGTACATGCGCGTTCTTACAGCTCGATCTTCTCGACGCTGTGCGCCACCGTGGACGTAGACGAAGCCTATCGCTGGAGTGAGGAAAACGTCGCGTTGCAAAACAAAGCGGCGATCATTCTTTCATACTACGACGGCGAAGATCCGCTGATGAAGAAAGTCGCCAGCGTGTTTCTGGAATCCTTCCTGTTCTACTCCGGTTTTTATCTGCCGATGTACTGGTCGAGCCGCGCCAAGCTGACCAACACCGCCGATCTGATCCGTCTGATCATTCGCGATGAAGCCGTTCACGGTTATTACATCGGCTATAAGTTTCAGAAAGCCCTGGCGCTGGAAAGCGAAGAACGTCAGCGGCAGATCAAAGAGCAGGCGTTTGATCTGATGCAGGACCTGTACGACAACGAGATCCGCTACACCGAAGAATTATACGACGGCGTCGGCTGGAGCGAGGATGTAAAAAAATTCCTGCACTACAACGCCAATAAAGCGCTGATGAATCTCGGCTATGAAGCCCTGTTCCCGGCCAGCATGGCGGACGTCAATCCGGCGATCCTTTCCGCATTGTCACCAAACGCCGACGAAAACCACGACTTCTTCTCGGGTTCAGGCTCATCGTATGTGATTGGTACGGCGGTGAATACGGAAGATGAGGACTGGGACTTTTGACGCATAATTGCTGATGGATTTACTCCCCTTCGCAGGGGAGTGAGCTAAAAACCGCTTCCGATGTTGCCCTTATTGCTCTGAGCGTTAGTATAGAAACAGTGTTTCAAAACCCTACGCAATCAAAAAGGAAACATCATGCCTTACACTGCATCACCCTCCCGCTATGAAACCATGCAATTTCGCCGCTGCGGTCAAAGCGGCCTCAAACTCCCTGCTCTTTCGCTTGGCCTGTGGCACAGCTTCGGCCACGTCAGCCCGCTGGAATCACAGCGCGCGCTGCTGCAAACAGCTTTTGATTTAGGCATCACCCATTTTGATCTGGCGAATAACTACGGGCCGCCTCCGGGTTCGACGGAAGAGAATTTCGGCAAGCTGCTGCGTCAGGATTTTTCGTCGTATCGCGATGAGCTGATCATCTCTACCAAAGCCGGTTATGACATGTGGCCCGGCCCTTACGGCGCGGGCGGTTCACGTAAATATCTGCTGGCGAGTCTTGATCAAAGCCTGCAACGCATGGGGCTCGATTATGTCGATATCTTCTATTCGCACCGCGTAGATGAAGAAACGCCGATGGAAGAAACCGCCGCCGCGCTGGCTTATGCCGTGCAAAGCGGCAAGGCGCTGTATGTCGGGATCTCGTCTTACTCGCCGGAGCGCACGCAGAAAATGGCTGAGCTGTTACGCGAGCTGAAAGTACCGCTGCTGATCCATCAGCCGTCTTACAACTTGCTGAACCGCTGGGTCGATAAGAGCGGATTACTCGATACGCTGGAGCAAAATGGAGCAGGCTGTATTGCCTTTACACCGCTGGCGCAGGGGCTGCTGACCGGGAAATATCTCAACGGTATTCCGGACGGTTCAAGGATGCAGATCGAAGGAAATAAAGTGCGCGGACTGAATGCCAAAATGCTCACTGATGCCAACCTTAACAGCCTGCGGTTGCTCAATGAGATGGCACAGCAGCGCGGCCAGACGATGGCGCAGATGGCGCTGAGCTGGTTGCTGAAAGATGACCGCGTGACGTCGGTGCTGATTGGCGCGAGCCGCCCGGAACAACTGGACGAAAATGTGCAGGCACTGGGCAATCTGCGTTTCAGCGCGGAGGAGCTGGCGGCGATTGATAAACACGTTGCAGATGGGGAACTGAATCTGTGGCAGGCATCTTCGGATAAATAAAGCGTTAATCACACAGCAGGCGGATAAATGTTTTATCCGCCTCTTCTGCAAACAAATTACATTATGTTGTCAGTTCTAAACGTCGCGCTGTTTCGTAGTGATCCACCCAATATTGATTATCCAGTGATGAAATTGTGACACCTTCGATTTTGGATGCATGAATAAATTGGTTATCACCGATATACACCCCTACGTGACGATCGCCAGGCGTTGTTTTGAAAAACACTAAATCCCCCGGCTTAAGATTATTTTTACTCACCGTTGTGCCATTTTTGATTTGTTCAAACGTCGTGCGCGGTAATTCGGTGTGCAGGGAATCATTGAAAATATGCTGCATCAGCGCGGAACAATCGACGCCGCTGTGCGTGGTGCCGCCCCAGTGATACTGCGTGCCTTTCCAGCGGGAATACTGGGAGAGTAAGGCCGCTTTGATAGTCTTCGATTGACCGAAATTGCCATCATAAATAGCGGATTCTTTGACATCAAAAATCTCATTTTGAATATAATGATGCTGGCCGATGGCAGCGAATTCTTTGGGTAAATCAAACGCAAAAGAATGCGTACTGAACAATAAGGAAGACGATATTAATAATGCAGAGGTGAAAGTTTTAAAACGAAACATGCGCGATTTCTTTTCTTAAAATATAATTTTTCCTTACCTGGGAACCAGCAAACGGGGCGGGTGACTCGTCGTTGAGTGAGTAAATAATAACCAGCGGACAGATAATAACCATCATAAAAAGAGTCCGAAAATGGACTCTCTGTTATTTACCTTATAAAACCAATCCCTTCCGCAGGCAGGATTTAGGAGAAGAACTTCGCCAGCACGAAAAGTCCTACAGACACGTTGATCGCACCACCAATTCGGGTAGCAATTTGTGCGAACGGCATCAGGGTCATGCGGTTGCCGGAGGTCAGGATCGCCACATCACCCGTGCCGCCCTGCCCGCTCTGGCAACATGAGACGATCGCCACATCAATCGGATGCATGCCAATTTTCTTGCCGACATAAAAACCGGTGGCCACCAGCGCCAGCACTGTGGTGACAATCACCAACAGGTTCTGCACGGTAAAGGCGTCAACCAGCTCCTGCCACGGCGTGATCGCCACACCTACTGCGAACAGTACCGGATAAGTCACCGCCGTGCGGAAGAATTTATACACCGCCATCGAGCCGTGCTGAATCGTCGGGGAAATGCCGTTCGCCAGTTTCACCACCACTGCCGCAAATAACATGCCGACCGGCGCAGGCAGGCCTATCCACTTCTGACCGAGCATCCCCACCATGTACAGCAGGATCGCCAGCAGTGCGCCACAGGCCAGCGCATTGACGCCCGGATTCCCGTTGAATTCGTCGGTGCCACTGCCCAGATGGCCTTTTTTCGCGGGCATCAGGGTACCTTCGCCGGTCAGATGCGGATAACGTTTACCGATCTGGTTAAGTACGCCCGCCAGGACGATCGCGGTGAGGCTACCGAGCATGACGATCGGCAGAATACGGCCAAGCGCCACGCCCTGCTCCATATGCAAGATAGTCGCGTAGCCCATCGACAGTGGGATCGCGCCTTCGCCCACGCCACCGGCCATGATCGGCAGGATCAGGAAGAAGAAGGTTTGCACCGGCGGTAAGCCGAGCGCGGTACCGACCGCCATGCCGGCTATCATCCCAACGATTTCACCACACAACATCGGCACGAAGATGCGCATAAAGCCCTGGATCAGCACCTGACGGTTCATACTCATGATGCTGCCGACAATGATGCAGCAGATGTAGAGATAGAGGATGTTAGTGGATTTGTAGAATTTGACCGTGGAATCGACCACGACGTCGGGCAGCAGGCCGTAGTGCACCATCGCCGAGGGAATAAAGGTGGCACAGATCGCCGCCGCACCGAGTTTGCCGACCACCGGCAAGCGCTTACCGAATTCGCCGCAGGCAAAACCGAAGAAGGCCAGCGTCGCCACCATCACCACGATGTCGCTGGGCAGTTTACCGTTGAGGCAATCGAGCAGGATCAGCACGCCCGCCAGCAAAAAGAAAGGCAGCGGAATAATCCCTATCTTGTAATTATCCAGAATGTGCCACCATTTTTGTCTGGCAGAGAGTCCGGTTTTATTTCTGTCTTCAACAACAATGTAGGAATCGTCGGTTGTGCTCATGACATCGCCCTTTTCTTATCGATACTTTTTTTATTGAGAGGGTCAGCATAAGAAACACAGCCGTCGGGAGGATGTGAGTTTGTTCAAATTAAAATCGCAGGGATTAAGGTTGTTATGGTTTTTATGGTGTTAATGCGACTTCCTTTATAAGGATTACCAGATTAGTAGTAAACAACCTTATTAACCTTGTAATCACTGCGTGAAATAAAGGTGTTTTTAATTCCCTGTTCACAACTCTGCCTTTGGCAGATTACGAGGGTGATTACGCCGTGATACGCTTATTCCACATGTGTCTTTTGATGTTCCCGTGGCAGGTCGTATGAAACGCAGATTGCCTTTTCAGGTAAAACTTTTTTTATCTCTGGTGCTATTTTCCTGCCTGCTGTTAGCGCTGCTGGGCGCCATTTTGTTTCACGTTATCGACCGGCAACTGCATCACGATCTCGGCCAGCGGGCGCGGGTTCAGGCGAGTGAAATTGCACTGATGCCGGGACTGGCGCAAAAAGTCGCTGACCGCGACGTCACAGGAATTGCGCGCCTGATCCAGCCGCTGCGCGATCAAAGCGATGCCAGTTATATTGTGATTGGCGATGTCCGCGAGCGACATCTTTACCATTCCGAATCACCGGAGAGAATTGATCTGCCGATGATTGGCGGCGATAACGCTGAAGTCCTGGCCGGGAAAACCATTATTTCGGTGCGCCAGGGTGGCATCGGCGTTTCATTACGCAGTAAAGCACCGATTTTTAATGCCCGCCATCAGGTCATCGGCATTGTTTCGGTCGGTTATCTCACATCTTATATCGATAATATTAATGGCCGCCGTCTGGCGCAGGCGGGTTTATATGGCATGCTGCTTTTAATCCTGCTGTTTATTTTCTCGTGGATCTTTAGCCGCAACGTAAAAAAGCAGATGTTCTGGCTGGAGCCGAAAGATATTGCATTGTTGGTGCGTCAGCAAAAAGCGCTGCTGGAAGCGATGTATGAAGGCGTATTTGCCATTAACGGCCAGAAGCAGCTGATTCTGATTAACCGCGCGGCGCGTGAATTGCTGGATATCCGCCAGCCGGAAAATGAACTGCTCGGCAAACCGCTGGCTGACGTGCTGGAGACTCCGCCAACGTTCTTTACCGAAAGCGGCGTTCAGGACGCGCCCCCCGCCAAAAACAGCAGCCGTCACGATCAGATAACCGTACTCAATCAGCGGCAGGTGATCGTCAACCGCGTACCTATCGAGCTGGAGCCCGGCAGGGAAAGCGGATGGGTGTTCAGCTTTCGCGATAAAAATGACATCAATACGCTCAGCAGCCAGCTGAGCCAGGTCAAACGCTACGCCGACAGTCTGCGCATCATGCGCCATGAACAGCTGAACTGGACTGCGACGCTGGCCGGTTTGCTGCAAATGCAGCGCTACGACGACGCGATGCGCTACATTCAGGCGCAGTCCGAAGGTGCGCAGGCGGTGCTGGATTTTGTCTCGGCGCGCTTCACTTCGCCGGCGCTGTGCGGGCTGCTGCTGGGGAAATACGTCAGCGCCCGCGAGAAAGGCGTCGAGCTGGCATTCGATCCGGCCTGTCAGTTGTCACGCATCCCGTCCGCCATTAGCGAAACAGAGCTGATGTCTGTTATTGGCAATTTGCTGGATAACGCCGTGGACGCCACACTTAAAGCAGAGACCGCACCTGCACCGGTGGAGCTATATATTTCTGACAGAAATCACGAGCTGCTGGTTGAGGTGGCCGATCGCGGCGGCGGCGTGGATGACGTGCTGAAGCCTCACCTGTTTGAGCAGGGCGTCACCAGCAAGCCGCAGAGCGGCGATGATATGACAGGCGCGGAACATGGCATCGGCCTGTATCTGGTAGCAAGTTATGTCCGTCAGGCGGGCGGCAGCATCGAAATCTCAGACAATACGCCGCAGGGTACGATATTTTCAGTCTTTATTCCGTCCCCGGCGGATGCTTTAACAGGAAAGAAACATGAATAATCTTAGCGTACTCGATGTGGTGATCGTGGAAGATGAGCCGCATCTTGCCGGTCTGCACCGCGATTTTATCGAACAAAATTTCAATCTGCGGGTGGTCGGCCTGGCCGCCACCCTGGAACAGGCGCGCTCATTAGTCCGTTTACATCAGCCCCGGCTAATCCTGCTGGATAACTATTTGCCGGACGGTCAGGGCGTGGACCTGATAGACAGTCCGCTGCTGAAAGGCTTCGACTGCTCGGTGATTTTCATTACCGCCGCCAGCGATATGCAAACCTGTAGTCAGGCGATGCGCAGCGGCGCATTCGATTACATCATCAAACCGGTGTCGTTCCATCGCCTGCGCAGCTCGCTCGAACGTTTTATGCAGCTGGTGGAGACACTGCGATATGTGAAAGTGGTCGATCAGCGTGCGCTCGACAGGTTATTCAATTTGCCCGCCAGCGATACGCCGCCCGCCCCTTCCGCTAAAGGGATTGAGCCGAATACGCTTGAACTGGTGCAGCGGGTGTTCAACGCTAAACCCGACGTCAGCTGGTCGGTTGAACAGGTAGTGGAAGAGGTCGGGATCAGCAAAACCACCGGGCGCCGCTACCTGGAATATTGTGTCGAAATGGGCTTTATCGGCGTCGAGATGCAGTACGGAAATATCGGCCATCCGAGGCGCCTGTATCGCAAAATATCCGACACGGAAAAATCCGACTCCTGACGCTCAATTCAGGACATTTCCTCTGCTCAATTTCCCACGTTCTGCCGGTATCAGCACCGGCCTGTCACCCGCACTCCCGGCTGCCTGAGGAAAATATTTCATCCATCAGGCACCTTTCGGACAACCGGTAAATTCACGCCTTTCACCTCAGGCTGAAATCTCTATTTACAGTGAAGAAACACCGCTGTGAATTTGCATTTAAATCGCTGATACCAGTGAATTATCCCTGTATAAAACCCCACAAAAACAAAAGTCATTAAATTCTTTAATATCAATGTACTAAGTATATTGATGATAGGTGTTAGTGGAGAAATAATTAGCACAAAGATTAAAATCTTATCACCCGATAATTTGTCATTAAATGTCAACGAGAAAGCCAGATAATTAGCAGCGCATGACACGTACAAATACGCCACCAGAATCGCAACCATGAATATCCTTCAGAAACATTGAGACTTGTCTCAGAATTTCGATGTGTTAGGGTATAACGCGTTCACTATTTCGTTACAGGTAATATCCTATACGGTCCAACAGAAAAACTAGACATCGAGCCGATACGGCTATTTATATCCAAGGAATGCATATTGCATGGCAATTAAAATCGAAGTAAAAAATCTTTATAAGGTATTTGGCGAAAACCCGGATCGCGCTTTCAAGATGATCGACGCAGGCAAGGGTAAAGAAGAAATTTTTGAGAAAACCGGTCTGTCACTTGGCGTTAAAGATGCCAGTCTGGCCATTGAAGAAGGCGAGATCTTCGTCATCATGGGGTTATCCGGTTCCGGTAAGTCCACCATGGTACGCCTTCTCAATCGTCTGATAGAGCCCACCCGCGGCGAAGTGTTGATCGATGGCGAAGACATCGCCAAAATCTCAGAAGCAAAACTGCGCCAGGTACGCCGAAGCAAAATTAGTATGGTGTTTCAGTCCTTTGCGCTGATGCCACACCTGACCGTGTTGAATAACACCGCGTTTGGTATGGAACTTGCCGGCGTGCCGGTGGAAGAGCGCAATGCCAAAGCCCTTGATGCGCTGCGTCAGGTCGGTCTGGAAAACTATGCCAACTCTTATCCCGATGAATTATCAGGCGGTATGCGTCAGCGTGTGGGCTTAGCCCGTGCGATGGCTAACAACCCTGACATTCTGCTGATGGATGAAGCCTTCTCGGCGCTTGACCCGTTAATTCGTACCGAAATGCAGGATGAGCTGGTGAAGTTGCAGGCTCAGCATCAGCGCACCATCGTGTTTATTTCCCATGACTTAGATGAAGCCATGCGCATTGGCGATCGCATCGCCATTATGCAGGGCGGCGAAGTGGTGCAGGTCGGCACGCCGGAAGACATTCTGAATAATCCGGCCAATGACTATGTGCGCACCTTCTTCCGCGGCGTGGACATCAGTCAGGTCTTCAGCGCCAAAGATATCGCACGCCGTCGTGGCGCACTCATTCGTAAAACCCCCGGTTTTGGTCCCCGTGCAGCGCTCAAGCTGCTGGAAGATGAAGACCGTGAATATGGTTATGTGCTGGAACGTGGACAGAAATTCATCGGCGTCGTGTCGATCGAATCGCTGAAAACTGCGCTGAAAGCCAATCAGCCGCTGGAAAGCGCCCTGCTGGAATCTCCGGCACCGGTGTTGGCAGATATGCCACTCAGCGAACTGATTTCCCATGTCGCCGCCGCGCCTTGCGCCGTGCCGGTCGTCAATGAGGACAATAACTATATCGGGATTATTTCCAAAGCCATGCTGCTTCAGGCTCTGGACAAAGAAGGGGGTAACGAATGAGCAACTCAATAAATAGCACTATCGTTCAACATGCACAGGCCGCTCAGGCTGAGACATTGGATCCGTCAATCGATCCCTGGAGTGCTGATAACGCCAGCGGCGGTGTCGCACCGCAGGCTGACGCGGCAGCTTCAGCGCCTGCCGATGGCAGCAGCGATCCCTGGGGTGGCAGCAGTGATGCCGCTACCAGCGCACCGGATGCCTCGCATCATGCCGCCGCACAAACCAACGACTGGCTGAGCGTCGCGCCTGAGCAGCATCAGCATTTTAATATTCTCGATCCGTTCCACAGCACACTTATTCCGCTCGATCGCTGGGTGACTGAAGGGATCGGCTGGCTGGTCGGCAACTTCCGTCCGGTATTCCAGGGGATCCGCGTACCGGTCGATTTCGTCCTGAGCGGTTTTCAGCACGGTCTCGAAACGCTGCCCGCGCCCATTGCGATCTTAGTGTTCGCATTGATCGCCTGGCAGATGGCCGGGTTAGGCATGGGTGCCGCCACGCTGGTTTCACTGGTGCTGATCGGCGCTATCGGCGCATGGTCGCAGGCGATGGTGACGCTGGCGCTGGTTCTGACGTCGCTGTTCTTCTGTATTCTGATAGGTTTGCCGCTGGGTATCTGGCTGGCGCGCAGTCAGCGGGCGGCGAAAATTATCAGGCCTCTGCTTGATGCCATGCAGACCACGCCGGCGTTCGTTTATCTGGTGCCGATCGTCATGCTGTTTGGTATCGGTAACGTGCCGGGCGTCGTGGTGACAATTATCTTCGCCCTGCCGCCGGTCGTTCGTCTGACCATTCTGGGTATCAATCAGGTGCCGGAAGATCTGATCGAGGCCGCGAAGTCCTTCGGTTCCAGCCCGCGCCAGTTGCTGTTCAAAGTACAGCTGCCGCTGGCGATGCCGACCATCATGGCCGGTATTAACCAGACGCTGATGCTGGCGCTGTCGATGGTGGTTATCGCCTCGATGATTGCCGTTGGTGGTCTGGGTCAGATGGTGCTACGCGGTATTGGCCGTCTCGACATGGGTCTGGCCTCGGTCGGTGGTGCGGGTATCGTTATCCTCGCCATTATTCTTGACCGCCTGACGCAGTCCATGGGTCGCGACAGCCGCAGTAAAGGCGGTCACCGCTGGTTCACTCGTGGTCCTGTCGGCCTGGTGATGAAACCTTTCGCGAAGAAAGCCTGATTCACACTCTGCACGTCTCCCGGCGGTTCGCCGCCGGGTTATCAACTCTCTAAGTAAAACAACGCAGTCCACTCTTACGTATTCACAAGCAAGAATAAGGGTTCACCATGCGCACAACACCAATCTGGGCTTTTGCCCTGAGCACAATCGTCACATCCTCAGCGACGTTCGCCGCCGATTTACCGGGCAAAGGCGTGGTCGTCAAACCGCTGCAAAGCACCATCGCGGAAGAAACCTTCCAGACCGAACTGGTTAACCGCGCGCTGGAAAAACTGGGTTATGACGTCCAGCAGACCGGCGAAGTAGATTACAACGTCGCGTATACCGCGATCGCCAGCGGCGATTCCACTTACATGGCCGTGAACTGGGAACCGCTGCAAACAGACATGTACAACGCCGCCGGTGGCGACCAGAAATTCTACCGTCAGGGCACCTACATCAAGGGCGCGGCGCAGGGTTATCTGATCGACAAGAAAACTGCCGACAAATACAACATTCACGATTTATCACAGCTCAAAGATCCCAAGCTCGCCAAACTTTTCGATGCAAACGGTGACGGCAAAGCCGATATGGCCGGTTGTAATCCGGGCTGGGTCTGCGGTTCTGTCGTGAATACGCAAATCAAGGCCTATGGCCTGAGCGATACCGTCACCCAGAACGAAGGCAACTACTCGGCCATCATCGCCGATACGCTGACCCGCTATAAAGCCGGCAAACCGGTGCTGTATTTCACCTGGACGCCGTACTGGGTGAGCAACGAAATGAAACCGGGCAAAGATGTGGTCTGGCTGACCGTGCCGTTCTCGGCGAATCCGGGCTCGCAGAAAGACATGGATACCACCCTGCCGAATGGCAAGAACTACGGTTTCCCGGTGAACAACGAGCATATCGTCGCCAACAAAGCCTGGACTGAGAAAAATCCGGCGGCCGCGAAACTGTTCGCCATCATGCAACTGCCACTGAGCGATGTGAACGCACAAAACCTGCGAATGCACGAAGGGGAATCCTCTTCAGCGGATATCCAGCAGCACGTTGATGGTTGGATCAAAGCGCATCAGGCCACCTTCGACGGCTGGATTAAAGAAGCCGCCGCCGCCGCAAAATAATCAATAACGAAATTCGAGGATTTTATGAAGAAGACAGGAATCTGGGCGCTCGCCGCCCTCACAACACTTGCTACAGCATCAACATTTGCTGCCGATTTACCGGGCAAAGGCGTCAGCGTTACTCCGGTACAGAGCACCATCAGCGAAGAATCCTTCCAGACACAACTGGTGAGCAAGGCGCTGGAAAAACTGGGCTACGATGTTCAGCCAACGCGTGAAGTCGATTACAACGTCGGCTACACCACGCTTGCCGCAGGGGATGCGCAGTTCACCGCCGTCAACTGGTCGCCGCTGCATGATGAAATGTACAAAGCCGCCGGTGGCGACAAAGTCTTTTATCGTGAAGGCACTTACGTGACCGGTGCTGCGCAGGGCTGGCTTATCGATAAGAAAACCGCTGAGAAATATCACATCACTAATATCGAACAGCTGAAAGACCCAAAACTGGCCAAACTGTTTGATACTAACGGCGACGGTAAAGCCGATCTGACCGGTTGCACGCCGGGCTGGGGCTGTGAAGCGGCGCTGAATGAACAGCTGAAAGCTTATGGTCTTGAACCGACCGTGACGCACAATCAGGGTAACTACTCTGCGATGATCGCGGACACCATCACGCGCTACAAAGAAGGTAAGCCCATCTTCTATTATACCTGGACGCCGTACTGGGTCAGCAACGTGCTGATCCCAGGCAAAGACGTGTTGTGGATGCAAGTACCGTTCTCCGTGGTGCCAGGCGATAAAAACGCGGACACAAAACTGCCAAACGGCAAAAACTACGGTTTCCCGGTGAGCACGATGCATATCGTTGCCAACAAAGCCTGGGCTGAGAAAAACCCGGCGGCGGCAAAACTGTTTGCCATCATGAAACTGCCACTGAAAGACATCAATGCGCAAAACGCCGCGATGCACGCGGGTAAAAACTCAGATGCCGATATCGCCGCACAGACCGACGGCTGGATCAAAGCCCATCAGGAAGAATTTGATGGCTGGGTAAAAGAAGCGGCTGCCGCGGCGAAATAAGCCGGTAGCAGAACGCATTCAGACCAGCGGGCGGGGAGAAATCTCCGCCCGCTTTTTTGTGGTCGAAGAAAATCTCAGCGGTATTACAAAACTAGATAGTTGCCATTAAAACTATACATTGGTTTAATATTTCAAGTTTAACGATACTTGGCGCACGCTTTTTCCTGCTTCTTCAATAAGATCTGCTAATTCCTATTATGAAAAATACCACATCGCATTCTCCGCTCAGCTCCGGGCTGATCATTCTGATGGCAATTGCCACCGGACTGGCGGTCGCCAGTAACTATTATCCGCAGCCGCTGCTGGAAACCATCGCGCGCGCGTTCAGCCTTTCCGTCAATCAGGCCGGTTTTATCGTCACCGTCGCGCAGCTCGGTTACGCGTGTGGTCTGATGTTTATCGTGCCGCTGGGCGATATGTTTGAACGTCGCAATCTGATTGTGTTGATGACGTTGCTCTCCGCCGCCGGATTGCTGATAACGGCCATGGCGCCGACGCTGACCATTATGCTCATCGGGACCGCGCTGACCGGGCTGTTCTCGGTGGTCGCACAGATTCTGGTGCCGCTGGCAGCCACGCTGGCTGAGCCGGAACGCCGCGGTAAAGTTGTCGGGCTGATCATGTCCGGCTTACTGCTGGGGATCCTGCTGGCGCGTACCGTTGCGGGCGCACTCGCCTCGCTGGGCGGCTGGCGAACGGTGTACTGGGTGGCCAGCGCGCTGATGATCGTGATGGCGCTGGTGCTATGGCGCAAGCTGCCGAAACATGAGCAGAAAACCGATCTGAATTACGGGCAACTGCTGAAATCCATTTTCTCGCTGTTTATCCACACGCCGGTGCTGCGTACCCGAGCGCTGGTCGGCATGTTCTGCTTCGCTAACTTCAGCATTCTGTGGACCTCGATGGCATTCCTGCTGGCGGGCCCGGCCTATCAGTATTCTGAAGGCGTTATCGGGCTGTTCGGTCTGGTCGGCGCGGCCGGTGCGCTGGCGGCTACCCGTGCAGGGCATCTGGCGGATAAAGGCAAAGCCCATCTGACCACGACGGTTGGACTTGTTCTGCTGTTGCTCTCGTGGGCGGCGATTGCCTACGGGCAGCATTCGGTGATTTCGCTGATCGTCGGGATCATCATTCTGGACCTTTCGGTTCAGGGCGTGCATATCACTAATCAGAGTGTGATTTATAAATCGATGCCGGAAGCGCGAAACCGACTGACGGCCGGTTATATGACCACCTACTTTATCGGTGGCGCAGTCGGATCACTGGTATCTGCGTCGGCCTATCAGACCGCGGGATGGTACGGCGTCTCCATTGCCGGGACCGTGATGTGTGTGTTGAATCTGCTGGTCTGGTGGCAAGGGCATAAGTACAAACTGGCCTGAAAATCGTCTGATTAAAATAGAATCAGGAGGGAATCATCACTCCTCCTGATTAGCTTGCGAATAATCATTGATGAAATTTATTTGTACCAAAGGGTGTTAACAATACTTACAGTCTGGTAATGTTTGCGTCATAAATTATTCGCCGGTCACCTTCCGGTTTCACAATGTTTTATACATCCATGCAAAGCAATCCTGAGCCCGAAACACCTGACCCCGTCCGTGTTTCAACCTTCAAACAAGGTATTACCGATAGCCTGCCTGTCGTCATCGGTTATCTCCCTATCGCTTTTGCTTTCGGCCTCAGCGCCGTCAAACTTGGCTTTACGCCTGTTGAAAGCCTGCTGTTTTCCATACTGATTTACGCTGGTGCCAGCCAGTTTGTGATCACGGCGCTGCTCAGTGCCGGGATGTCTTTGTGGGTTTCTGCGCTGACCGTGATGGCGATGGATGTCAGACACGTTTTATACGGCCCCTCTTTGCGCAACCGTCTTGTTGGAAAACTCAATGGCCGGAAAACGGCGCTGTGGGCGTTCGGCCTGACCGATGAAGTGTTCGCCGCCGCCACAACCAAACTTATCCGCGATAAACGCAGCTGGAGCGAGAACTGGATGTGCGGCATTGCGCTCTCCTCATGGCTCTCCTGGGTTTTCGGCACAGCCATCGGTGCGCTGTTTGGTAACGGGCCGCTGGAAAATTATCCCGCCGTGGAGGCGGCTCTCAGTTTTATGCTGCCTGCGCTGTTCCTGAGTTTCCTGCTCGCTGCCTTTAAGCGCCAGCATAGCCTGGTGTTTATCGCCTCGCTGGCCGGTGCGCTGGGCGGCTTGCTGTTCTGGTCGATCCCCGCCGCTATCGGCTGCGGTCTGGCCGCGGGCTGTCTCGCCGCCCTGCGACAACGCCCTTTCGCCCTGTCTGCGACGGAGGTCACGCCCGATGAGTACTAACGTCATTCTGGTGTGCCTGCTGGTCGGCACGGTCAATTATCTGTTTCGATATTTGCCACTGCGCCTTGGTGCGCGGCAAACGTCAGGGCGGCTGAAAAGCGGTCCACTCTCCCGCGTGCTCGACAGCATTGGTATCGCCTCAATTTGTGCGCTGCTGGTGGTATCAGGCGTGCCGGAAATTCTGCGTGACTCGCAGAAACTTCTGCCGTCGCTGGCCGGTTTCGTGCTGATCGCGCTGATGTTCTGGCGAACCAAAAGCATCATTATTGCCACACTTACCGGCGCCGTAGTTTACGGCCTGGTGTTCAAGGTGATGCTGCTGGCGGGCTGAAGCGCGTTTCTTTATGCACAGGCACAGAAAAACAAAGTTTCTTGAATGCTTTAAACATCGAATAATTCACTGGAGTTATGAATAACACTAATTGCTAAAGAATTGGGGTTTCATAACATTGATATTATTAATTACCATCGTTACTATGTCATCTGTAACTAATGAGGCTTCTCATATGGACAGTTCGTTCGCGCCAATTGAAAACATGTTAAATTTCCGGGCTAAAAAGCAGAAAGATTTTCCTTATCAGGAAATTCTGCTGACCCGTCTTTGTATGCACATGCAAAGTAAGTTGCTGGAAAACCGCAACAAAATGCTGAAAGCACAAGGGATCAACGAAACGCTGTTTATGGCGTTGCTCACGCTCGATGCGCAGGAAAGCCACAGCATTCAGCCTTCCGAACTGAGTGCCGCGCTGGGTTCTTCCCGTACCAACGCCACCCGCATTGCGGATGAGCTGGAAAAGCGTGGATGGATTGAACGCCGTGAAAGTGACAACGACCGTCGATGCCTGCATTTGCATCTGACCGCCGACGGTGAAGCTTTTATTCAAAAGTTACTGCCACCTCAACATAAGAGCCTGCATTTTCTCTGGTCGACGTTAGACGCTGATGAACAGAAGCAGTTAGAAACCCTGACGCGCAAACTGTTAACTCGCCTTGATCAGATGGATGCGACAGCACTACAACAAATCTAAATTTCTGTCAGGTAAACCACACATGTCACTCCAAGCTCGCTGGAGGCTTACACCGCTGTTTGCCGTTTTGATATTGGCCGGCTGTGCCTCCAGTAATAATATCGCTCCGCAGTCGTCGCTGCTGGATACGCAACAGCTTCATCTGCAACAGGCGAAAGTCAGCTCTCTGACCATCGGCCCACAGTGGTGGCGCAGTCTCAATGACCCGCAGCTTGACGCCCTGATGACCGCAACGTTGCAAAACTCGCCGTCGTTGCGTCAGGCCGCCGCGCGCGTGCGCGAAGCCCATAGCGTGATGGGTGAAGCAGATGCTGCTAATGGCCCGTATCTGGATCTGAACGGTTCTACACGACGTGAACGTGTGGCGAAAAATACTATCCCGCCGTTCCTGACCAGTTATCCCGAAGCGCCGATTTATGACAGCAGCAACAGCCTCGGGCTGAATCTGAGCTATGAGTTTGACTGGTGGGGAAAATACCGCAATCAGGTGAATGCCGCGAAAGCGCAGGTGGATTCCGCCCGCGCTGAACAGGCCGAAGCCGCTCTGACGCTGACCAGTTCGGTCGCGTCAGCCTATTACCAGTTGCAGGCAAATCTGGCCTTACAGGACGTCCTGCAACATCAGGTGGATAACAACCAGCGTCTGGCGGATCTGCGTAAAGCGCAGTACAAAGCAGGCGTATACGGTATAGAGATCCCGCAACAGACGCAGGCTCAGGCCGACAGCGCGAAACAGCAAATCATTACGCTGAAATCGCAGACCGAACAGCTGCGCCATCAGTTATCTTCGCTGGCCGGACGTGGCCCGGACGCGATGAACGGGCTGCACGCGGTTGCACTGCCGCCGCCTGAGGCGCTGGCACCGAAAGGTGAACTGACCCTCGATTTACTGGGTAAACGCCCGGACATCGCCGCACAGCGCGATCTGGTGGAATCCTATTCCCAGCGCGTCAGCGCCGCGAAAAAAGAGTTCTACCCAAGTCTTTCCATCAGTGCCTTTGGCGGTCTGACCACCACCAACTACGGCGGCACCAGCCCGAATCTTCTGGAAGCCGCCAGTAAAGCCTGGAATATCACGCCCGCGATTTCGCTGCCGATTTTCCACGCCGGTGCGCTGCGCTCCAAACTGGGCGAAGAGTCCGCGTTATATGACCAGTCCGTTGAGTCGTATAACCAGACCATCCTGAACGCCATCCAGCAAACTGCGGATGCCATCACCATCGCCAAAAGCAGCGTCGAACAATTGCAGCAGGCTTCTTCTGCTGCGACGTCGCTTTCCGAGGTGTATCGCGTTTCGGATGCAAGATACAACGCTGGCATCATCGGACGGGATGAGCTGTTAACCAGCCAGTCAGCACTGCTGCAACAGCAGCAGGCGCAGCTTAATGCCAGCAGTCAGGTGATGCAGGCAAAAATTAGTCTCATCCGTGCGCTCGGGGGTGGCTATCAGGCCCCGGCGGCGGACCAAAAATCATAATAATTACACAGACTCAGCGTGGAGAAGACCATGAGCGCAAATGCCGAAACTCAGGCAGCAACGCCGCAAGCTCCGAGAAATAAGAAGAAAACGCGCAAAACCGCGATGCTCTTGTTAACCGGAATTTTCATTATTATCGCTATTGCCTACCTGTTTTACTGGCTGCTGGTATTGCGTCATTTTGAGTCAACGGACGACTCGTACGTAGCAGGTAACCAGGTACAGATCATGGCGCAGGTCTCGGGCAGCGTGACCGACGTCAATTTCGACAGCACCGACTTTGTGAAAAAAGGTGACGTACTGGTCACGATTGATCCGACGGATGCCGAACAGGCGTTCGAACGTTCTAAAACCGCACTGGCCAACAGCGTGCGTCAGACGCATCAGTTGATCATCAACGGGAAACAGTATCAGGCGAATATCGCTCTGCGTCAGACTCAGTTGCAACAGGCGCAGACTGACCTGAAACGCCGCGTCGTGCTGGGCAATGTCGATGCGATTGGCCGTGAAGAACTGCAACACGCCCGTGATGCCGTTGACACCGCCAAAGCGCAATACGATGTTGCGGTTCAGCAATACAACGCCAATCAGGCGATGGTGCTTAACACGCCGGTGGATCAGCAACCTCAGGTTCTTCAGGCCGCTGCTCAGGTGCGCGATGCCTGGCTGGCCTTGCAACGAACCAAAGTACGCAGCCCGATCGACGGGTTTGTTTCCCGCCGTGCGGTACAGATTGGTCAGCAGATCAACTCTTCCACCGCGCTGATGGCCGTCGTTCCTGCGAATCACATCTGGGTAGATGCCAACTTTAAAGAAACGCAGCTGGCCAATATGCGTATCGGCCAGGCTGCGACCGTGGTCAGTGATATGTACGGTGACGACGTGAAATATCACGGCAAAGTCGTGGGGATGGACATGGGCACCGGCGGCGCGTTCTCGCTGCTACCGGCGCAGAATGCCACCGGTAACTGGATCAAAGTGGTTCAGCGCTTACCGGTGCGTATCGAGCTTAACGATCAGGAAGTGAAAGAACATCCGCTGCGTATCGGTTTATCCGCATTGGTCACGGTCGATACACAAAACCGCGACGGTTTAGTGCTGGCCGAGAAAGTGCGTACCGAACCGCTGTACCAGACCACCGCGCTGACGCTGGATCTCGCGCCGGTGAACGCCATCATTGCTGACGTTATTCATGCAAATGCAGGCTAAAACCTCCGGAGGCCTCTGTGGCAAATAAACCGCTGGTAGGCGCACCGCTGGCCTGGATGACGGTGGCTTTGTCGATGGCCACGTTCATGCAGGTGCTGGACTCGACGATCGCCAACGTGGCGATCCCGACCATTGCCGGGAATTTGGGTGCCTCGAACTCACAGGGCACCTGGGTGATCACCTCGTTCGGGGTGGCGAACGCCATCTCAATCCCGATCACCGGCTGGCTGGCAAAACGCATCGGCGAAGTCAAACTGTTCCTTTGGTCTACGGTACTGTTTGCCATTGCATCGTGGCTGTGCGGCATGTCCAACAGTCTGGAAATGCTGATCTTCTTCCGTGTAGTGCAGGGCGTGGTGGCAGGTCCACTGATCCCGCTATCCCAAAGTCTGTTACTGAATAACTATCCGCCGGCCAAGCGAAGTACCGCCCTTGCGCTCTGGTCGATGACGGTGATTGTCGCTCCGATTTGCGGGCCGATCCTCGGCGGGTACATCAGTGATAACTACCACTGGGGCTGGATCTTCTTCATCAACGTGCCGATCGGTGCCGCCGTGGTCTTCCTGACGCTGAAAACGCTGAAAGGACGCGAAACGGCTACGCAGATCCGCCCGATCGACAGCGTCGGTCTGGTATTGCTGGTGCTGGGGATTGGTGCGTTGCAGGTAATGCTCGACCGCGGCAAAGAGCTGGACTGGTTTAACTCGACGGAAATTATCGTGCTGGCGGTCGTGGCGGTGGTCGCGCTCTGCTTCCTTGTCGTATGGGAACTGACCGACGACCATCCGATTGTCGATCTATCGCTGTTTAAATCGCGAAACTTCACCATTGGCGTGTTGTGTATCAGCCTGGCCTACATGCTCTACTTCGGTGCGATCGTTCTGCTGCCGCAGCTGTTGCAGGAGGTATACGGCTACACCGCGACATGGGCAGGTCTGGCGTCGGCACCGGTGGGGATTTTGCCGGTCATCATGTCGCCGATCATCGGTCGCTTTGCGCACCGGCTGGACATGCGAAAACTGGTGACGTTCAGCTTCATCATGTATGCGGTCTGCTTCTACTGGCGCGCGTACACATTCGAACCGGGAATGGATTTTGGTGCGTCGGCCTGGCCGCAGTTTATTCAGGGCTTCGCAGTTGGCTGCTTCTTCATGCCGCTGACTACCATTATTCTGTCGGGATTACCGCCGGAACGTATGGCGGCCGCATCAAGTTTGTCGAACTTTATCCGAACGCTGGCAGGTTCGATCGGTACATCGATTACCACCACGATGTGGTCAAACCGAGAATCGCTGCATCACGCGCAGCTGTCGGAAAACATCACACCGTTTAATCCGGCGGCAACACAGACCTATCAGCAGCTCGAAAGTATGGGCATGAGTCATCAGCAGGCTTCTGGCTGGATGGCGCGTGAGATCACCAATCAGGGACTAATCATCTCTGCTAACGAGATCTTCTGGCTGTCGGGAGGGGCATTCCTGTTCTTGCTGATCTTAATCTGGTTCGCACGGCCACCGTTTAGCAGCGGTGGGGGCGGCGGCGGCGCTCACTGATTTTCTAAATCGGTGTATGCCAGAAAGCAAAACGGACGCCATGAGCGTCCGTTTTTTTAGCTGCAAATCAGGGGATTATGCCTGATTCTGACGCCACCATTCGGCCAGCAAAATACCGGTCGCGACGGAAACGTTCAGGCTTTCTACTTTACCGGTCCCGCCGATAGACACGCTCAGGTCACCCTGCTGCCATGCGCTGTCGGACAAACCATCACTCTCCTCACCCAACACCAGCACCATTTTGGCAGGCAGCTCGGCTTTACCAAGCGCAGTCCCTTTATGGCTGGAGGTGGTGACGATGGTGTAACCCGCTTTACGGAAGGTCGCCAGCACATCGAGGAAGTTATCCGCGTTGATGGCTTTAACGTGTTCCGCGCCGCCTTCAGCGGTACGCACTGCGGCACCGGATTCCAGCTGGGCCGGATCCTGAACCAGCATCCCGTTGATACCGAAATGCGCACAAGAACGCATGATACCGCCGAGGTTGTGCGGGTTGCCGACGTTTTCCAGCGCCAGCACACAGTCTTTCGCGCGAGCCGTTTGCAGATAAGTTTCTGCATCCAGACCCTGACGTTTTTTGATCAGGAAACACACGCCGCCGTGGTGTTCAGTGCCGGAGGCTTTCACCAGCTCTTCATCTTCAACCACATGATAGGCTTTGCGGTTTGCCGCCATCCAGCGCAGCGCTTCGCGAAAACGCGGAGTCACAGATTGCACGAACCACGCACGAACGATCGCGTCCGGACGGCTGGCAAACAGTGCCTGACAGGCGTTTTCACCGTACACGCGAGTCTCTTCCTGACGCTGACGACGCAATTGCTCAGGATCGATAAAGCTTTTACCGCTGATGCCACCGTGATCGGGCACGGATTCATCCGCGGGCGCACGTGAAACGGTTTTCCACGGCGAAGAATACGGGCCGTCGTCATCACGGGCCGGACGGCGTGGGCGATCGTCACCACGTCGTGTATCTGCACCGCGTGAATCACCACGGGAATCGCTGCTGCGACGCTCATTGCGGCGGGCATCGTCTGGACGGGAACCCTGGCGAGGTTTATCGCCCGGACGTCCTCTGTTATTGGAAGGACGTTTATCGTTATTGCGGTTATCGCCGTCGTCGTCACTACGGACGAACATCACTTTGACTTTGCCGTTCTTGCCACTGAATGAATCGTTCATTTTTCTCTCCACCTACGCGCAGGGCGCGAAGATTACCTGATGTCTGTGAGCTAAGCCACATGCTTTGGACCAAAAGCTTAAAACTATCGTATTCATTGAATAAACCGCGTTGTTAACGGAATGCTGCGCCCTCATACTTACAACATACAAGTAACATATCAGCCATCTTTAGTACCGGACCCATTAAGGTTGATACCGTTCTCACGTTAAGCAATGTAGAGGCTATTTTATGAATACGATTTGTTCATCATGTCAGGCCACCAACCGCCTGCCAGAGGATCGTATCGACGACGGCGCAAAATGTGGCCGCTGCGGTCATTCACTTTTTGAAGGCGATGTGGTTCATGCTACTGCTGCCACGCTGGATAAATACCTGCAGGATGACCTGCCAGTTGTCATCGATTTTTGGGCTCCATGGTGCGGCCCGTGTGTTAACTTCGCGCCAATCTTTGAAGATGTGGCTCAGGAACGCGCCGGTAAAATCCGGTTCATCAAGGTTAATACCGAAGCAGAACCAGAACTGAGTACGCGGTTCCGGATCCGCAGCATTCCCACCATTATGGTCTTTAATGAAGGCAAAATGGTCGATATGCTGAGCGGCGCGGTGCCTAAAGCCCCGTTCAATGACTGGCTTAATGAGTCATTGTAACGCATAAGCCGGTATAAAGCCCTGCCGATGGCCCGCTTCTGTGCGGGCTTTTTTTTGTAAACCTCCCGCCAGCAACAGATTCGCTTGCCAGCCCCACAGGGGTGATTAGAATAGCCGTTTTTCGATTACCGGAATGCTTATGTCAGACAACGCCGTCCTTCGCCTGCGAACAGAACGCCTTGCCAAATCTACCCGCCCTTTTCTCGCGCGCGGTTCACGGGCGATCCGCTGTCAGTCATGCCTGTTACCCGTACGTAACTGTATTTGTGCGACGCGCGAAATCCATCAGGCCGCCAGCCGATTTTGTCTGGTGATGTTTGACACAGAGCCGATGAAACCTAGTAATACCGGGCGCCTGATAGCCGACGTTCTGCCTGACACACAGGCGTTTATGTGGTCGCGTACAGAAACCGATCCTGCACTGATTGAAGCGATTTCGGATCCCTCCCGTCAGGCATACGTGGTGTTCCCAGCCTCATTCGCCGAGCCGCCGCGTCAGGTCTTTACCCAAGTGCCTGCGGGCAGCAAGCCGCCGCTGTTTATTATGCTCGACGGCACCTGGAACGAAGCGCGCAAGATGTTTCGCAAAAGCCCATATCTCGATAATCTGCCGGTATTCTCATTGGATGTGAGCGCCAGCTCCGGCTATATCTTGCGCGAAGCCTCACGTCCGGAGCTGCATTGCACCGTAGAAGTAGCCGCAGCCCTGCTGGAAAAAGCCGGGGATCTGGAGGCTTCTGCAGGGCTGTCACGGCACTTCAATAATTTCCGTACCCAATATCTGGCAGGAAAACCCCATCACCCGGTGCATCAGCTCACAGCAAAGAACGCGGAAAGCCTCTAGAATCAGTTCAGGATGATTGATTGGAGTAGTGATGAGCCAGCGCGGACTAGAAGCCCTGTTACGACCTGAATCTATCGCGGTAGTCGGTGCCAGCAACAAGCCGGGACGTGCCGGATACCTGATGATGCGTAATCTGCTCGATAGCGGATTCAACGGCCCGGTACTACCGGTCACCCCCGCATATCGTGCTGTGTGTGGCGTTCTGACCTGGCGGGATGTCATCAGCCTGCCGATGTCACCTGATTTAGCCATTCTTTGCACGCACGCCGATCGTAATCTTGCGCTGCTTGAGCAGCTCGGCGAGCGCGGCTGTAAAACGGTTATCGTCCTTTCCTCACAGCCAGGACAATTCGCTGAACTGAAGGCCTGCGCCCAGCGCTTTTCAATGCGCCTGCTCGGTCCAAACAGTCTGGGCATTCTTGCGCCTTGGCAGCGCCTGAACGCCAGCTTTTCACCGGTGCCGATCCTTCCCGGCAAACTGGCGTTTATTTCTCAGTCCGCCGCCGTCGCCAATACTATTCTCGACTGGGCACAGCAGCGCGCCGTCGGGTTTTCCTATTTCATTTCGCTCGGCGACAGTCTGGATATCGACGTAGATGATCTGCTCGATTTCCTCGCCCGCGACAGTAAAACCAGCGCTATCCTCCTTTATCTCGAACATATCAGCGACGCGCGGCGTTTTCTTTCTGCCTCGCGGAGCGCTTCACGCAATAAGCCGATTCTTGTGATCAAAAGCGGGCGGAGCGTAAAGGCGCAGAAGCTACTCAACAGCCCGCTGAGCCTTGACGCGGCCTATGATGCCGCCATTCAGCGTGCTGGCTTACTGCGCGTACAGGATACGCACGAACTGTTTTCGGCAGTAGAAACCCTCAGTCACATGCGCCCGCTAAAAGGTGAGCGCTTACTTATCATTAGCAACGGCGCTGCTCCTGCCGCGATGGCGCTGGACCAGTTGCTATCGCGCAATGGGAAACTGGCGGAGCTCGGCGAAGAGACATGCAGGGCACTGAGCGCCGTTCTGCCGGGCACGATTTCAGCCTTGAATCCTTTGGACTTACATGATGACGCCACACCGCAGCTCTATCAGGCGGTCATGACGACGCTACTCGACAGCATAGATTTTGATGCACTGCTGGTGATCCACGCGCCAAGTGCCGCTGCGCATGGAACAGTCACCGCCAGACATCTTATCGAGGCTGTTCGTAAACATCCGCGCGGTAAATACGTCACGCTGCTGACCAACTGGTGCGGCGAATTCTCTTCGCAGGAAGCACGAAAACTTTTTACCGAGGCGGGAATTCCGACTTACCGCACGCCAGAGGGTACAGTCACAGCGTTTATGCATATGGTGGAATATCGACGTAATCAGAAACAGCTGAAAGAAACCCCGGCACTGCCTGCGGATCTTGAACAGAACACCGATCAGGCTCACCGGCTTATCGCTCAGACGCTGGCTGAGGGCACAACGCAGTTAGATACGCATGAAGTCCGCGCGATTTTACAGGCCTACGGGATGAACGTATTACCGACGTGGATTGCCAGCGACAGTACCGAAGCCGTCAATATCGCCAGCCAGGTGGGGTATCCGGTGGCATTGAAATTACGCTCGCCGGATATTCCGCATAATTCCGAAGTTCAGGGCGTGATGCTTTATCTGCGCACAGCCAGCGAAGTCGAACAGGCGGCGAATGCCATTTTCGATCGCGCCCGGCAGGCTTTTCCTCAGGCGAGAATTCAGGGTCTGCTGGTACAAACAATGGCTAACCGCCCGGGCTCGCAGGAGCTGCGGGTGGTAGTAGAGCAGGATCCGGTCTTCGGTCCGCTGATTATGCTGGCTGAGGCCGGTTCTGACTGGCAGCCCGAACGTCAGGCGGTGGTAGCGTTGCCGCCGCTGAATATGACGCTGGCCCGCTATCAGGTGGTTCAGGCGCTGAAAAGCGGCAAAATTCGTGGGCGCAATGCATTACATCCTCTCGATATTTCCGCGCTCAGCCAGCTGCTGGTGAATGTATCGAACCTGATCATTGATTGCCCTGAAATCGAACGGCTTGATATTCATCCGCTGCTGGTCTCAGGAAGCGAGCTTAGTCTGCTGGACGTATCGATGCAGCTATCTGCCCAAACGGCTAATGCGCCATCACGTCTGGCAATCCGGCCTTATCCGCGCGAACTGGAAGAGCGCGTTGTCCTTAAAAATGGCTCACAGGCCTTGTTCCGCCCTATCCTCCCCGAGGATGAACCGCTGCTAAAAGCATTTATCCTTAAAGTTACAAAAGAAGACCTCTATTACCGCTACTTCAATGAGATCAATGAATTCACTCATGAAGATTTAGCCAACATGACGCAGATCGATTACGACCGTGAAATGGCCTTCGTAGCCATACGTACGGTGAATGATGAAAATGAAATTATTGGAGTGACGCGAGCTGTCTCAGATCCGGACAATATCGATGCTGAATTCTCCGTGCTGGTTCGCTCGGATCTGAAAGGACTGGGGCTTGGGCGCAGACTTCTCGATAAAATGATCAACTACGCTGCAGAGCATGGGCTGCAACGTCTGACGGGGATCACCATGCCGAACAATCAGGGCATGATCATGCTAGCCAGAAAGCTAGGGTTCGACGTCGACATCCAGATTCAGGACGGCATTGTGAACCTGTCGCTTGTGCTTAAAAAGAGCCGAATAACCTCGCAGAAAATCGTGAGCCTCAGCCATGAACAGGCAAAAGATGCGCACATCGGAGAGGACTAATGGTATTATCGACCGATTGTGCGGTTACCACTGTCTGCTTGTGCCGCGAAAGCCATTACATGAAGAGAGAAGAAGCGCACTGTGATGTTGTCTAAATTCAAACGTAATAAACATCAACAACACCTTGCTCAGCTACCCAAACTCCCCCAAACGGTTGATGCTGTAAAAACGCTCTACTGCCCAACAGATTTCCGTAAGACGCTGCTCAGTGCAATTGCCAACGCTACCCAACGGATATATCTGGTCGCTCTCTATTTAGAGAATGATGACGGCGGTCGCGACGTATTGTCGGCACTTTATGCGGCTAAACAGCAACGACCTGAGCTTGAGATTTGCGTGCTGGTAGACTGGCACCGTGCCCAGCGTGGGCGTATTGGCGCCGCTGCGGCTGACACCAATGCTGACTGGTATTGTCGCATGGCGAAGGAGCATCCTGAATGTTCTGTGCCGGTGTACGGTGTTCCTGTTAATACGCGTGAAGCACTGGGTGTCCTGCATCTAAAAGGTTTTGTGATTGACGATCAGGTGATCTACAGCGGCGCAAGCCTCAATGATGTCTATCTACATCGCCATGAGAAATATCGCTATGACCGCTACCAGTTGCTGAGCAATGCGGCGCTGGCAAACACCATGATCGACTTTATGAAGAAATCGATCATTACTGCCGCAGCCGTGCAGCGCCTCGATCGTGAAGATCGTCCGAAAAGCATTGAGATCAAAAACGAAACGCGTCAGTTCCGCCAAAGCCTGCGCTCCAGCGGATATCATTTCAAAGACAGCGCCGGAAATGATGAATTGGCGGTGACGCCTATTGTTGGTCTGGGCAAGCAGAACGAGCTGAACCGGACTATTCATCATCTGATGGCCAGTACGGATCAGAAGCTGACGCTGTGTACTCCTTATTTCAATATGCCTGCGATGCTGTCGCGCAATATTATTCATCTGCTGCGCCGCGGGAAGCAGGTAGAGATTATTGTTGGCGATAAGACAGCCAACGATTTCTATATTCCACAGGATCAGCCTTTTAAGATCATCGGTGCCCTGCCCTATCTCTACGAAATTAATCTACGCCGTTTCCTGAGCCGTCTACAGCGTTTTGTCGACAGCGGTCAGTTGATTGTGCGTTTATGGAAAGATGGGGATAACAGTTACCACCTGAAAGGCATGTGGGTCGATGACCGCTGGCAGCTGATCACCGGGAATAACCTAAATCCCCGTGCATGGCGATTGGATCTTGAGAATGCGATTTTAATCCACGATCCCCATAAAGAGATGGCGGAGCAGCGTCAGAAAGAGCTGGATGAAATTCGTCAGTACACGCAAGTTGTTTCTCATTATATGGAACTGGAAAGCATCCCTAATTATCCGGTTAAAGTACGTAAACTTATTCGCCGTTTACGGCGTATACGTATCGACAGATTAATCAGCCGAATTCTGTAATTGGCTATACTGAAAGCCTGATCAACTTGATCGGGCTTTTTTATATCTGGAATAATACAAATGGCACACTCACCTCTCCCTTCCTATAGACTCCCCTTAATCGCCCTGATATTAATGAGTAATGGCTGCACTCACTTCGCCAACGATCAATGGACCGGTAAAGACAAAGCAGAACACTTTGTGGGATCGGCCGTGTTAGCCGCGACAGCCACCGCTTATGGGGATAATCAGGGATGGGATGAAGCACGCAGTCGTTCTTTTGGCTTGCTGTTTTCGGTAAGCCTGGGCGCAGCGAAAGAACTTTATGACAGCAGGGAAGGTGGAAGTGGATGGAGCTGGAAAGATTTCAGTTGGGATATTGCCGGGGCGGCAGTGGGGTATAGTGCTTATCATTTGACGCATTATTGATGATTTTTACTGCAATACTTCCATACTTAGCTGCAAAAAAAGTAAATTACTGTTTATCTGCGGTCAGTTTCACCAAATTCCAGACAGCAAAAAGCCCTGTACGTCAGTACAGGGCTTTCCACTTATTTGATGCCTGGCAGTTCCCTACTCTCGCATGGGGAGACCCCACACTACCATCGGCGCTACGGCGTTTCACTTCTGAGTTCGGCATGGGGTCAG
>NZ_JBXAVQ010000013.1:0-118851 GCF_057290995.1 Rahnella sp. 1L-D-7-B-C2
GGCGCGAGCGGGAATATACAAGGGAAGTGAGAGAAAAAAGGTCGAAATATCCCTTAAAAAACAATGCCGGTCACCTTAAGTGACCGGCATTAGCCAGAGGGCTGCCTTTTTTCTTTCCTTCCCGCTGACTCATACCTCTTGACTCATAGACTTATCACTACCCTCATCCTCTCGCGCCATTGCAAGAAAAGCACAGGCGGCGCCATTGGTTTCACCGGCGCGGCTCACCAGCATCAGGTTGGCAGCCAGATCGGGTTCATCCAGCACGCGGTATACCAGACCCGGTATATGTACCTGTTCCAAAGGCTCAGGCACTAATGCAATACCCAGTCCGGCCGCTGCCAAAGCCAGAACGCTCAGTGTACTGGAGGTACGATGAGCGATATTAGGTGGATGCCCCAGCATCTCGATAAGCCTGTGAAGTAAATACTCATCCGCATCGTGTGCATCGTAGAAAATTAGGGGTTCTGTCGCGAGCATCGCCACTTTGAGCCGGGGAATATTGGCCAGAGGATGATCGTCAGCCATGGCCACCCGTCTTTCCCAGTAACCGATTCGTTCAGCCAACAGCGCCCGATCGTGCAACTTGCCGTGATCGGGGGTATACCCAATGTCCAACTGCCCTGCCAGAATCGCGTCGGCCTGCTGCTGCGGGGGGAGTTCCCGAACGATCAATTCGACATCAGGATAGGCTTTGTGGAAGGCACGTAAATCGCGCATCAGCTTGCCGCTAAAAACGGCGTTCCCGGCAAACCCCACCCGTATGCTCCCCAGCTCACCACGTATGGCGCGCTGGACAGTCAATTTGGCATGTTCAGCCTGAGCGAGCGTGTTACGTGCCTGGGCAAGCAGTAAGTGGCCCGCTTCGGTCAGCTCTACCCGGCGGCTGGTACGCTCAAACAGCGGTCCACCTAACTCTTCCTCCAACGCACGGATCTGCATACTCAAGGCCGGTTGCACGATATGAAGGCGCTCTGCGGCTCGCCCAAAATGCTTCTCTTCAGCAACCGCCAGAAAATACCTCAGATGACGCAATTCCATCACACCCTCATTAATCATTTTAAATGATTAATCGGTAATATTAACACATTGGAATTTATTAAAGTTAAAGAGGATGCTCTGTTCCATCGGCACATGTGATGCCTTCTGCTTAAGGACTTTGCCATGCAACATCATCTTGAAGATCGTCTCCAGATAACCGACCTGATGACCGGCTGGATCCATCGCGATCTGGGCCAGTGGGATGCCCTTCGCGAGCTTTTTCACCCTGACGGCACTATCGAAGTGACGTGGTTTGAAGGACTCGCCAGCGAGTTTATTGATGGATCGATGAAAATGGGTGCGTCAGATGCCCGCACTAAACACCTGATCGGCACACCCGTTGTGACCTTCAATCAGACAGCGACGAAAGCGATCGTTGAGACCAATGCCATGATCATCGGCGAGAACGTCACACTGGATGTAGGCTGTGTCGGCCATAACCGTTTTTACGATTTGGTGGAAAAGCGTGAAGGTATTTGGAAACTCCTGCACCGCCAAAGCATTTACGATATGGCGACTTTCACCTTCCCGATGGGGCCGGTCGAGATCGATAGCGTCGTCGTGGCGAAATATCCACGTGAATATGCCGCGCTGGCCTATATGCTGGAAAAAAGCGGTTTCCCGGTCAAACGTATTTTTGCCACCCGCGGGAGCGAGTTAGAAAAAGACATGAAAGCCGCCGGCGTTGCCTGGTTAATGGCCTGATTATCCCTCTCTGACTCACCGGGGTAACCCGCACACTTAATGAAATGCGCCAATTTGCCTGGCGGACAAAGAGAAAATCGCATAAAAAAAGCCAGTGGATATCGCTATCCCACTGGCGTTTTCATGGATCCGGCTCTCAGACTTCATCCAAAAATGGTAAGCACTTAGTCATCCCAAATGCTGCATTTCATCATGCTCAACGAAAGCTACTGTATTTTCCCGTCAATGCCCTTTGATGTTCTTGGCAAAATACATGGCTTTGTCGGCATGTTCGAGAAGCTGACGTTCGTCTTCACCATGCTCAGGGTAAAGCGCAATCCCAATACTGGGCACGATGTGCAGACTGTGGCCGTCGAGGATAAAAGGATGATGAAAAGCGTCACGCATTTTTTCCGCCACCCGCGCGACGTATTCTGACAATGACGTGCCGCGGAGCAGAACAACAAACTCATCACCACCAACGCGCGCGACAGTATCCGATTCACGTACGCACTGCTTCAGGCGAGCGGCGACCTCTTGCAGCAATAAATCTCCGATCCCATGACCCAGCGTATCGTTCACCTGTTTAAATTTATCCAGATCAAGATAAAGCAAAGACAATTGCCCATGATCTCGTCGTGCAGCCGCCAGCGCAACGTTCAGACGATCGTGCAAAAAACCACGATTAGGCAACGCGGTAAGCTGATCATACTGTGCCATGTATTGCAGTCGGACTTGCATTTGCTGACGCTCAATGACGGTGGCAATTTGCGTTGAGACGAACTGCAGTAACTCCTGATCCTGTTCGCTGTAGCAGACTCCTCCGGGATAGCTTTTGACCATCAGCACGCCGATCGTGCCTTTGTGGGATTTGAGCGGGACACCCAGCCAGGAAAAGGGGTTCATGCCAAAGGAGACGCGCAGCGCTTTCAGACGATCGACCATCGTCTCAGGCGTCAGCAGCAGCGGCTGACCGGAATGAATAATCTCTGCGTAGAGCGTCCCCGGGATCAGTTTGAAAGGTTCTGGCGTTTGCAGATATTCATCCACGTGATAGGGAAAGCTGAGCTGGTCTGTTTCATCGTCGTAGAGCGTTACGGAAAAATTCTCTACTGGCAGAAGTGTGCCGACGATCTGATGGATACGCTGAAATAACTTGAGAAGATCTTCGGCGGTATGCGCGGCTTCGGATATAGAATAGAGCGCAGACTGCAAGGACTCGGATCGCTTGCGTTCGGTGATGTCGCGCGCAACCCCAATACGTAACTGGTCGGCCGGTGACCAGCGCGCTGACCACATGATGTGGACGACGTGCCCGTTCTTGTGCAGATAGCGGTTCTCAAAATGCAGCTGAGGCTGGCCTGCCATCACCGCCACCACCGAGTTACGGGTCAGTTCGCGATCTTCAGGCAGCATCAGGTCGAACATATTTTTGCCGATCATTTCTTTCGGCGTATACCCGAAAATACGTTCGCACGAAGCGCTCGCAAAAACGATATGGGCTTCGGCATCCACTGCAAAAACAGCATCCATCATGAGGTCAATAAAACTGGCCAACGGCGCGTGAGGATTCGGTTCCATAGAGAAATTAAGGCCTGAAGAGAAAAGGGAGTACGACCGCGTTCCTGAGAGATATCCGCCGCCCATTAGCACCACATTGTTTTGCATTAACGCTTACAAATAATACAGATGAACATATCACGGAAAAGGGAGATTTGGCGATGCTGAAAAACGCCTGCCAGCAGAGGGGAGTTAAAATAAAAAAACCCGCGATTACGCGGGCTTATAAGGTCTGTATTTGTGGTAGCAGCCAGTGCCAGACGTCAAATCATTCCCACTCAATCGTCGCCGGTGGTTTACCGCTGATGTCATACACTACGCGGGAAATGCCATCAACTTCGTTGATAATACGGTTGGAGCAGCGGCCGAGGAAATCGTACGGCAGGTGCGCCCAATGCGCGGTCATGAAGTCGATAGTTTCAACTGCGCGCAGTGAAACAACCCAGTCGTATTTGCGGCCATCACCCATCACGCCAACGGAGCGGACAGGCAGGAAGACGGTGAACGCCTGGCTGACTTTGTTGTACAGGTCGGCTTTATGCAGTTCTTCGATGAAGATAGCATCCGCACGACGCAGCAGGTCGCAGTACTCTTTCTTCACTTCGCCCAGCACGCGCACGCCCAGCCCTGGCCCAGGGAACGGGTGACGGTACAGCATGTCGTACGGCAGGCCGAGTTCCAGACCGATTTTACGCACTTCGTCTTTGAACAGCTCTTTCAGCGGCTCAACCAGACCCAGTTTCATTTCTTTTGGCAGACCGCCCACGTTGTGGTGGGACTTGATCACGTGCGCTTTACCAGTCGCAGAAGCAGCGGATTCGATCACGTCAGGGTAGATGGTGCCCTGCGCCAGCCATTTCACCGCATCCTGCTTGCAGGCTTCTTCATCGAAGACTTCAACAAACACGCGGCCAATGATTTTACGTTTCGCTTCCGGCTCATCAACACCCGCCAGCGCAGAGAGAAAACGCTCTTCCGCTGCCACGTGAACGATGTTCAGACCGAAACGGTCGCCAAACATTTCCAGCACCTGATCGGCTTCGTGCAAACGCAGCAAACCGTTATCAACGAAGACACAGGTCAGACGGTCGCCGATGGCGCGGTGCAGCAGCATCGCGGTCACGGAAGAATCCACACCGCCGGACAGGCCGAGGATCACATGATCGTCGCCAATCTGTACGCGCAGGCGATCAATGGCGTCTTCGATGATTTTAGCCGGAGTCCACAACGCTTCGCACTGGCAGATGTCCATCACGAAACGTTCCAGAATGCGCAGGCCCTGACGGGTGTGCGTCACTTCTGGGTGGAACTGCACGCCGTAGAAGCGTTTTTCTTCGTTCGCCATAATGGCAAACGGACAGGTATCGGTGCTGGCAACGGTGACGAAGTCAGACGGAATGGCCGTTACTTTATCGCCGTGGCTCATCCAGACGTCGAGCAGCGGCTTGCTGTTATCGCTCAGGGCGTCCTGAATGTCGCGGATAAGCGCGCTTTCAGTCTGAACTTCAACCTGTGCATAACCAAACTCGCGTTCGTTAGAACCTTCAACATGGCCGCCTAATTGCATTGCCATGGTTTGCATGCCATAGCACACGCCCAGCACCGGCACACCGGCTTCGAAGACGTAGTCGGGCGCACGCGGGCTGTCATGCTCGGTGGTACTTTCAGGACCACCGGACAGGATGATCCCGTTCGGGTTGAATTCGCGGATTTGGGCTTCGGTTACGTCCCAGGCCCAGAGTTCGCAATAGACACCGAGCTCGCGCACGCGGCGTGCAACAAGTTGAGTGTACTGGGAGCCGAAATCGAGGATCAGGATACGGTGCTTGTGAATATTTTCGCTCATGAGGGGCGTTTTCCAGAAAGCAATAAAAGCGTTAAAACAACAGGTTAATTTTTTCTTAATGCACTAAAAGCAGACAGCGAGCTCGTTGCTCGCTGTCTTAAGGGATTAGGAACCCATGCGGTAGTTCGGTGACTCTTTGGTGATGGTCACGTCATGTACGTGGCTTTCCTGGATCCCGGCACCGCTGATACGAACAAACTCAGCCTTGGTGCGGAGGTCGTCGATGGTAGCACAACCGGTCAGACCCATACAGGAGCGCAGACCGCCCATTTGCTGGTGAACGATCTCTTTCAGACGACCTTTGTAAGCAACGCGGCCTTCGATACCTTCCGGCACCAGTTTGTCAGCGGCGTTATCGGTCTGGAAGTAACGGTCAGAAGAGCCTTTGGACATCGCGCCCAGAGAGCCCATACCACGGTAGGATTTGAACGAGCGGCCCTGATAGAGTTCGATTTCGCCCGGTGATTCTTCAGTCCCTGCCAGCATCCCGCCGACCATCACGCAGCTTGCGCCGGCAGCGATAGCTTTAGCGATGTCGCCGGAGAAGCGGATACCACCGTCGGCGATAACCGGAATACCGGTGCCTTCCAGCGCTTCAACCGCGTCAGAAACGGCAGTGATCTGTGGAACACCTACGCCGGTCACAATACGCGTGGTACAGATTGAGCCTGGACCGATACCGACTTTCACCGCGCTCACGCCCGCTTTCGCCAGTGCCAGAGCACCTGCGCCAGTTGCGACGTTACCGCCGATGATTTGCAGATCCGGGTATTTTGCGCGGGTAGCGCGGATACGTTCCAGAACGCCTTCGGAGTGGCCATGAGAGGAGTCGATCAACAGGACGTCAACGCCCGCCGCAACCAGTGCGTCGATACGTTCTTCGTTGCCAGCACCCGCGCCAACCGCAGCACCGACGCGCAGGCTGCCCTGCTCATCTTTACATGCGTTAGGTTTACGTTCGGCTTTCTGGAAGTCTTTGACGGTGATCATACCGAGAAGATGGAATTGCGCGTCAACAACCAGCGCTTTTTCTACGCGTTTTTCGTGCATTTTCTGCAACACGATTTCGCGGGCTTCGCCTTCTTTCACGGTAACCAGACGTTCTTTCGGCGTCATGACTGCGGTGACAGGCTGTTCCAGATCGGTCACGAAGCGCACGTCACGACCGGTGATAATACCGACCAGTTCGTTCTCTTCGGTCACAACCGGATAACCGGCAAAACCGTTAATTTCAGTGAGTTCTTTAACCTGACGCAGAGTGGTTTGTGGCGTAACCGTTTTAGGGTCAGCAACAACGCCGCTTTCATGCTTCTTCACGCGACGGACTTCTTCCGCCTGACGCTCAATAGACATGTTCTTGTGGATGAATCCGAGGCCGCCTTCCTGCGCCAGAGCAATCGCCAGATTCGCTTCAGTCACGGTATCCATCGCTGCGGACAGCATAGGGATATTCAGACGGATTTTAGCGGTCAGTTGAGTACCGAGATCGGCAGTATTAGGCAGAACTGTGGAGTGGGCTGGAACAAGGAGAACGTCGTCGAACGTTAGTGCTTCTTTTGCGATACGTAGCATGGGCAATATCTCACCAAGGTGGATGCGGAAAAGATAAAATATTGCAGCGGGAGTATACAGGTGAGTAGGTATTCCGACCAGAACTATTTCAAAAACTTCTTGATTACCTTTTTCGGGCATGTAGTATCGTCCGATTAAGTCTCTGTTTTTGAATTTGATCTGGATCACATGTCGCTCCCTTCTTCGCCTCCTATTTTTACCGTAAGCCGCCTGAATCAGACGGTCCGACAGTTGCTGGAAAACGAAATGGGTCAGGTCTGGCTCTCCGGTGAGATCTCAAATTTCTCTCAGCCCTCTTCCGGCCACTGGTATTTCACCCTCAAAGATGACCGCGCGCAGGTCAAATGCGCCATGTTCCGCAATACCAACCGCCGCACGACGTTCCGCCCGCAAAACGGCCAGCAGGTTTTAGTGCGCGCGACCATTACGCTGTATGAACCGCGCGGTGATTATCAGCTGATTGCCGAAAGTATGCAGGAAGCCGGTGACGGTCTGTTGCAGCAAAAATTCGATTTGCTTAAGCAACAGCTGGCGGCCGAAGGTCTGTTCGATACTCAGTTCAAACAAGCGCTACCCTCGCCTGCGAAATGCGTCGGAGTGATCACCTCCGCCAGCGGTGCGGCATTGCATGATGTGTTAAACGTATTAAAGCGACGCGATCCATCACTCCCGGTGATTATCTATCCCACCTCCGTTCAGGGTGTGGATGCGCCAATGCAAATCGTCCGGGCTATTGAGCTGGCGAATACTCGCGAAGAGGTGGATGTCCTGATCGTCGGGCGCGGCGGCGGTTCGCTGGAAGATTTATGGAGCTTTAACGACGAGCGCGTGGCGCGGGCCATTTTCGCCAGCCGCATTCCTATCGTCAGCGCTGTCGGCCACGAAACCGACGTCACTATTGCCGATTTTGTTGCGGATTTGCGCGCCCCCACGCCATCAGCCGCCGCAGAACTTATCAGCCGCAATCAGCTGGAATTATTGCGTCAGATCCAGTCTCAGCAGCAGCGTCTTGAAATGGCGATGGACTATTACCTCGCGCAACTCGCGCAGCGCTTTAGCCGTCTCAACCATCGTCTGCAACAGCAGCATCCGCATTTGCGCCTGGCGCGTCAGCAGACGGCGCTGTTCAAACTGCGCCGCCGTCTGGATGAAGCGATGCAAAATCAGCTGCGCCAGATCCTTCGCCATACCGACCGGCTGCAGCAACGTCTGACACAACAACAACCACAGCCGCGCATTCACCGTGCGCAACAGCGGGTTCAGCAGTTGCAATACCGTCTGCAACAGGCGATGTCTGAGCAACTGGGTGAACACCGTGAACGTTTCGGCAAAGCTTGTGCGCAGCTTGAGGGCGTCAGCCCGCTGGCGACGCTGGCTCGTGGGTATAGCGTGACGACGACGCCGCAGGGTGCATTGTTGAAGAAAACCACGCAGACCGCACCGGGCGATACGCTCAAAACACGTCTGGCCGATGGCTGGATTGAAAGCGAAGTGAAATCGATCGTGGTGGAAAAGAAGGCGCGTAAACGGGCAGTGAAAGGGGCCTGAAACAGGCCCCTGGTTTACTATCAGATTAAGTAACTTTTTGTCCGTTCCCCGTTTATCCACACCTCACGCGCTTCACCTTCCGGCAGAACGATATCCAGAGATTTCCACGCTGGTTTGAATTCGCCACGCTGAGTGATCGTGATATCGATACGTTGCGTGCCGCTGACAATGTCCCAGTTGAGCCACAGCGCCTGATTTTGCTGCCAGCGGTGGCTTTCGCCGTCATCCTCGAACAACATGCCTGCTGATGTCACCGCTCCTGGCGCCGGATAAACGTGCAACTCGCGCGCCATGTCCTTGTTGCTGTCCACGTATGCCAGACGCGCAGACTGCGGTAATGCAGCACCGGCGCGAACCAGCAGCGGCAGGCGATCGAGCGGCGCATCGAGGATAATCGTCTGACCGCCTGCGAACCATTCTCCGCTATAGAAATCGCACCAGCCGATGCCGTTGTCCGGAAGATAGACCGCGCGCTCGCGCTGCCCCTCATCGACCACGCTGGCAACCAGTAAATCCCGGCCCATCAGGAAATCGTCGGTTTCGGCGAAGGTGTTTTTATCATGCTCGTGATCGAGGAACGTTGGCCTGAGCATCGGTTCGTCATCGGCGTGTGCCTGCCAGAGCAGCGTGTAGAAGTACGGCAGCAGACGGTAGCGCAGACGGATGGCATCGCGGATAAGCGGCGTCACCTGCGGGTACATCCACGGTTCGTTGACGGTGTGATCGTCATTCCACGAGTGAATGGTAAAGCGCGGATGCATCACGCCGTTTTGCACCCAGCGTACAAACAGTTCGGCGTCGGGTTTATCGCCGGAGAAACCGCCGACGTCGTGCCCGACGTTGTACAGCCCCGATAAGCTCATGCCAATACCCATACGCGTGTTGTAGCGCAGCGTCTGCCAGTTAGTGCGGTTATCGCCGCTCCACGTCTGTACATAGCGCTGCATGCCCGCACAGCCGGATCGTGAAATCAGATACGGGCGGATTTCCGGTGCAAAGCTTTGCTGCGCTTCGAACGACGCACGCATCATCAGCAACGGCATCACCGGTCGAATGTGTTTAATGGCGATAGATTTACCGAATCCGTGGCAGCGCGCGTCGCTGTCCCAGACTTCGTATTCGTTATTGTCGTTCCACGTCGAACCAATGCCTTTTTCCAGCAACTGCTGCGTGACGCCTTTCTGCCACCAGCGTACGGCGGCCGGATGGGTGAAATCGAGGTGTGAACCTTCGTCATCCCAGAACACCGATCGTTCAGGCACATTATTTTCGCTGTCGCGGATAAAGAGCCCCTGCTCCGCCACCTGCTGATACTGCGGGTGATCCTGCAACAGGCACGGCTTGATGTTAGCGGCCAGACGGATACCGGCGTCGAGGAACGCCTGTGACATCACTTCCGGCTGTGGCACTTTTTCGTAATTCCAGTTGAAGACGTAGCGTTTATTGCCAATCGACGTATAACCCGACGAAAGCTGGAAAGAATCGCAGGGGATCTCGTGTTGCTGGCACAGTGTGATGAATTTCATCAGCTGCTGCTGGGCGTCAGGTGCATCGGTGTAATACATGGTCGAGCCGCTGTAACCCAGGCTCCATTTCGGACCAAACAGGGTTTTACCGGTCAGCCTGACCAGCTTTTTAGTGACGTCCAGTGAGGTCGGGCCAATAAACAGATAGTAATCCAGATCGCCCGCTTCGGCGCTGAAACGACAATATGGCAGATGGTAATTATCCAGTTCCTTGCCAAGATCCAGCCAGACATTGCTGAGATTATCGTAGAACAGGCCAAAACTGACGTCGTTACGGCGGGTCATCGTGAACGGAATATGTTTGTACAACGGATCGGTGCTGGCCGCGTTGTATCCCATTGCATCCAGATTGCGCATTTCGAAGCGGCGGCCGCTGCGGTTGAGATCACCGGCTTTTTCGCCCAGTCCGTAAACGCCGTCCTGCGCCTCACGCCGCTGATAGTGCGCCGACGCGTCGCCTTGCACCGAGAGCATATAGGCACCGGTTTTACGGTCGCTGACCAAAGGCAACCAGTCACCCGCCGCGTTTTTATGTTCCCATTCCAGCCAGAGAGGCTGATGGACGGTCACGCGCAGGGCTTCGGTCGTAACGATCAGGGTATTTTCGCCCTGCGTCATCTGATAACCCGGAAGCGTAAACCCTTCATTGCTCAGACGGTCGCGCCCTTCCCACGGCACATCATTTTGCGGTGCGATGCTCCAGGTGCGATCCAGTGCCAGCTTGCCGTGACGCTGAATAAACACGCGGATTAAGCCGTGCTCCAGCACCCGCAGACAAAACAGATGTTTACCTTCGACACACAGATCCACACCTGCGTCATTTTGCCCGGCCAGCTCCCAGTATTTCAACGTCTTCATACGTGCTCCCTTTTTGCCGGATTGCGGCGTTCAGCGATCAAAGCAATCAGGAAGACCGCTCCGATCAAATCAAAGAATCCCATGGCGATAAACAACGGGTTAAAACCGATTGTGTCGGCAACGGCGCCGATCAGCAGAGAAAACAGGAAGCTTGCGATCCACGCGGAAGAACCGCGCATTCCGTTTACTGTCGCTACCTGATTTTTATCGAAGGTCTCCACGACCACTGCGCTCAACATGCAGGAAATTACCTGATGGCCGAAGCCGCCGATGGAGATCAGCGCAATCGCTGCGTACGGGCTTTGCGTGAGCGCTACCAGCGCCAGCGACAGCATCATGAATGCGCCGGTGACGGAGCTGGCGACGATGGAGTTGATACGGGTGCAGCCGAAAACTTTGCGATACAGCGTGGTGAGATAGCCGCTGGCGATACTGCCGAGATCGGCGGCCAGGAACGGAAGCCAGGCGAACATCACGATGTGTTTCAAATCCATCCCGCGTTCGTTGGCCAGATACAGCGGTACCCAGAAGCTGAACACCGCCCACGCGGGTTCGGCCAGAAAGGCGGGGATGGCGATACCGTAGAATTTTTTGTTTTTGCAGACGATTTTCAGCGACTGAATAAACGGCAGACGCGTTTGCTGCGGTTCATTGTCCTGACGGATCAGCGCCAGTTCATCTTTGCTCAGATTAGGGTGGGTTTCCGGTGAATGGTAAAACTTCCACCACAGCAAAACCCACAGCATCGAGAGCACACCGCAGAACAGGAACGCCCCGCGCCAGCCGAAAGACAGATGTGCCACCAGAATAATCGGGGGTGCCAGCATCGCGCCAATCGAGAAACCCACACCCGCCCAGCCTGCGGCGACCGGCCGCTCTTTACGCGGGAACCAGTCGGAAATCGCTTTGGCGTTGGCCGGTGTGGCCGCCGCTTCTGCGCTGCCCATGAAAAAGCGCAAAATCGCCAGCTGGATCCAGCTTCCTGCACCGGCGTGCAGCATACACACGACTGCCCAGACAGAAGCACAGATCAGGAAACCGAGCTTCAGGCCGATCACGTCGATCAGCCAGCCACACAGCGGCTGGAAAATGGTGTACGCCGCCTGAAAGGCCGCGACGATGTAAGAATATTGTTCGGTGGTCATGTTCAGGCTGGTTTTGAGTTCCGCAGCCAGTAATCCCAGCGAGTTACGGGTGATGTAGTTCACCGTCACGCCGAGTAAAAACAGCGCCAGCATCCACCAGCGTAACGCTTTTATTTTCCTGCGCCCTGTTACCGCAGTCTTCTCAGTGCTGATTTGAATTGTCATGCCTGTTCTCCCACCCGTCGGCCATTGCCGCAGATGATGTGTTATGTAAGGTACTTCGGCAGAGTAGGCAGACGGATCTGTGAGCGAAACGTGATTTTTTGCAAAAGCTTTCACGCTATAACTGCTTAGCGGCATCACGGCAGGCAGAAGCTTGTGCGCTCTTCATCTTATGAGGTGAAAAATTTTGCACAGGCGATTTTGAAGGAGATCACAGTTTGAAAGGAAAGTTAAATATCCAGCAAATTGCCGACCAGACAGGGCTGTCGATCAGCACCGTTTCACGGGTTCTGGCGGGGAAAAATAATACCAGCACCAGGGCCCGCGAGCGGGTGATGGAATGTGCCAAATCGCAGGGCATTTTCACCGGACTTTCGACCGGCCGCCTGATGCTCAATAACATCATGATTTTCGCCCCGGCCCGCGCCTTCGATGTTCGCAGCGATATTTTCTATTACAAAGTGGTGCAGGGGATTCTGGCGGCAACCGCCCATCATGAAGTGCGCGTGCGCTATTGCGCGATGGAAGAAGAGAACGCCGACGCCGCACTCTTTATCGCCAAAATGACCGACCCGCTGACCGAAGCCGCGCTGCTGGTTGGCATCGACGATCCACATATCCATCAGCTCGCCGCCGAAATGGGCAAGCCCTGCGTGCTGGTGAACTGCCATGACCGGTATATGCGCCACGACAGCGTCAGCCCCGATCATCAGACCATGGGCGATTTCGCCTGCGATTATCTGTTCGCTCAGGGGCATCAGCACATCGTGACGTTGCAATGTCTGCGTCGTCATACCATGGAACTACGTCTGAGTGGCATCAGACAGGCATTCGCCCGTCATCATCAGACCTTCAGCGACAGCCATCATCTGCTGAACACCTCGGGTTTTGGCGCGCAGGAAAGCGAGCAGGCAATGCTCAACTATCTGGATGCCTTGCCTGCGGGTCAGCCGCTGCCAACGGCAATTCTGGCGGGCGGTGATTTTATGGCCTCCGGTGTCGTGGCGGCGCTCAGCAAAAAAGGCTTCTCAGTGCCGGGCGATATCAGCGTGCTCAGTACCGACGGGTTTAATCTGGCGGAAATCCACGACGTGCCGCTGACCGCTGTCCACGTGCCGCGTGATGAGTTGGGAACCGAAGCCATCGCGCTGTTGCAACGGCGTATGCTGCGCCCTGACGCCCCCTGCACTAACCAGCTCCTTCAGGGAAAACTAGTGGTGCGGGATTCGGTACGTAAGGCTTCTGGCCGGGCAGTCACGCCCCGCGCCCATCAGCTTTATGATCAACAAATCTGATGAATCACACGTTGTAAGAGCGGCAGCTGGACAGATAAATCTCATCTTTGACGGGAGGAACGTGACGCGGTTCTATACTGAGTTGTGACGACTATTCATTAGCCGCTTTTCAGTATCAGACATTCAGAACACCTTTCTTTCACCTGCGGGTGACCCTTGATAAGGAGATTCATGATGAATCACAGTTCAGCGAAGCGTTACAACAGCGTCATTCCACCCTACATGCTCAACCGCATTATCGAACACGGCTCAGAACCTCAGCGCAAATGTGCCCGGCAAACGCTGGTGCATGTAAACATCCTGATGGCACAGCCTTACGCCAAACCGCAAAAGATCGTAACCGCCAAAGCCGGACAGGTGGAGCGCAATATTTATGATGCGAAAAACACTACCCGTCTGCCGGGCGAATCGGTGCGTAAAGAGGGCCAGAAAAGTAACGGCGATATCTCAGTGGATGAAGCCTATGATTATCTCGGCGTCACCTATGATTTCTTCTGGCAAGCGTACCAGCGTAATTCTCTCGACGGAAAAGGTCTGGCGCTGGCCGGCACCGTTCACTATGACAAAGGCTATCAGAACGCCTTCTGGAACGGTCAGCAGATGGTGTTTGGCGACGGTGACGGTGACGGCGAGATCTTCAACCGCTTTACGATTGCCATCGACGTGGTCGGTCATGAGCTTTCGCACGGTGTGACGGAAAGCGAAGCCGGGCTGGAATATAATGCTCAATCCGGTGCGCTGAACGAATCACTGTCTGACGTATTCGGCTCGCTGGTCAAACAGTTCCACCTGAAACAAACTGCCGAGAAAGCGGACTGGGTCATCGGCGAGGGCTTGCTGGCCAAAGGCATTCACGGCACCGGACTGCGCTCAATGTCGCACCCCGGCACTGCGTACGACGATCCGCTGCTCGGCAAAGATCCGCAGCCCGCTGACATGAGCGGTTATGTGAATACCCGCGATGACAACGGCGGTGTCCACATCAATTCCGGCATCCCGAACCGTGCCTTTTACCTTGCCGCGACTAAACTGGGCGGTAACGCCTGGGAACGCGCAGGATATGCCTGGTACGATACGGTGTGTGACAAATCGTTGCCTAAAAATGCAGACTTTGTGACGTTTGCCCAACTGACGGTTCAGCATGCCGAAAAACGGTTTGATGCCTCCGTCGCGCAGGCCGTCCGTGAAGCCTGGGAGCAAGTCGGAGTGATGTAAATGAAACCTTTAGAGTCGCTGGAAAGTAATGCGGTTATCGAGATTTACCGTGAAGGTGGTATCGCGTTTATTCCTAAACTCAGCGGGCCGCGAAGGGTTGAGCTTTCAGACATGAGCGATGATAAGCGGCAGCAACTCTGTCAACTTATCAACCAGGCGATGCCCTATGCCCAGGAAAAAGAAAACGCCGGTCATGGAGACCAGCGTTATTTCCGCATCGAGATTTACTTTGCGTCGGCGGAGCATACGGCCAGTCTGGTGGTGATCATTCCGGAAACCGAAGCGCCGGAAGAACTGGTGAATTTATGGAAACAGGCCCGGCCCGACGATCACCCTTCTGAGTAAGGGGTGTACGTAAATATCACCCGCTTTTTAGAAATCATCCCATGCCCGTTTTGGCAGATATAATCCACCGCACCACAGGCTTTTAGTTCCTGCAACGGCTGCTGACAATCCGGGCATAACGCTGTTTGCTGATACTCTGTCTGACATGTTTCACATCGAAAGTGACCGCTCACCCAGCTCATCGGCTGGTCGCAAACCGGACAACAGGCATCCATCGTATTTCTCCTCTAAATAACGCCCAGCGTTCGCAATAAATACAGGCCGAGCGCGGTGGTGAAAAATGATCCCAGCGTGGTGACGGCAATAATGTTCGCCGCCAGCGTCGCGTTGCCGCCCATCGCGCGGGTCATGACATAACTGCCCGCCGCCGTTGGTGTGCAGGAAAACAGAAAGATGACGCCAAGCGCCGCATCGCGAAAACCAAACGCCCAGGCGCCGGCAGTCATCAGCGCCGGAACGAATATCACACGCGAAGCCGATGACCAGGCTGCGACGTTTGAACTGCGAAACATTGCCCGCCAGTCGAGGCTGGCACCCGCGCACAACATCGCCAGCGGCAGAGCCATGCCGGAGATAAACGCGCCAGTGCTGGCAAGGGTAGCTGGCATCGGCAAATGGCTATGCTGGAAGATCAGCCCGAGCACCAGACCAATGATCAGCGGATTGGTTACTACGCCATATAAAATCGGCTTTATCCCGATACGTTTGCCCTGCCCGCCCTTCAGGCTGCGCGTCAGCGTGATCACCGACAGGACGTTAAACAGAATCACCGTCACCGCCAGGTACATCGAACCGAGCGCGATCCCTTCGCTGCCAAACGCCAGCGAAGCGTAAGCCAGCCCCGCAATTCCGGTATTAGCGCGAAATCCTCCCTGAACAAAAATGCCACGCTCACGCGGATCTTTCACAAGTTTTAGCGCCACCAGTTCCAGCAGCAGGAAAGAAATAACCGTCGCGACACCACCGTAAATGGCCAGCGGCAGATTGGAACCTGAAGAATCATGCCCCTGCGCCACGCTGAAAAAGAGCAGGCAAGGTAACGCGATATTGAAAACTAACCGGCTGGCTTTCTCATTAAAACTATCGTCCATCAGGCCAGTACGGCGCAGCACCATGCCCAACAACAAAATTAATAAATTAGGTACCGTGACGCCAAATGCAAAACTCCAGGTCTGCCAGAACATCCAGCCAACTCCTCGCGCAAAATTGAGACAAAAAAATGGGGTACATTTTCATGCACCCCATCAGTTTTAGGATTTGTTTTTCAGGTGCTGCAGCAGGCGTCTGCGCTTACGCTGCTGATGTGGTGACAGCGTGTTTTTCTTGCCTTCATAAGGGTTCTCACCCTCTTTGAACTGGATGCGGATCGGCGTACCCATCACTTTCAGTGAACGACGGAAGTAGTTCATCAGATAGCGCTTGTAAGAATCAGCCAGATCTTTCACCTGATTTCCGTGGATCACCACGATTGGCGGGTTATAACCCCCGGCGTGGGCATATTTCAGCTTCACACGACGACCGTTTACCAGCGGAGGCTGGTGATCGTCAGCAGCCATCTGCATGATACGGGTCAGCATAGAAGTGCTGACGCGCGTGGTCGCGCAAGTGTAGGCTTCAATCACGGATTCGAACAGGTTACCCACGCCGCTGCCGTGCAGAGCAGAGATGAAGTGAATACGCGCGAAGTCGACGAAGCCAAGGCGCAGATCCAGCTGATCTTTCACCTGAGCACGCGCTTCTTCACTCATGCCATCCCACTTATTCACCACAATCAGCAGTGAGCGCCCGCTGTTGAGGATGAAGCCTAACAGCGAAAGATCCTGATCGGAGATACCGTCGCGGGCATCAATCACCAGCATCACGACGTTCGCGTCTTCAATTGCCTTCAGGGTTTTAATGACGGAGAATTTTTCAACAGTTTCAGTAACTTTACCGCGCTTACGCACACCAGCGGTGTCGATCAGAACGTATTCACGTTCGTCGCGCACCATCGGGATATAAATACTGTCGCGGGTGGTGCCTGGCATGTCGTAAACCACGACGCGCTCTTCGCCCAAAATGCGGTTAGTCAGTGTGGACTTACCCACGTTCGGACGCCCGACAATAGCCAGTTTGATTGGCAGAGATTGCGGATCGAAATCGTCTTCTTCATCTTCCGGGATTTCATCACCGGTGGCTTCCTGCTCTGCCCAGTAAGCGGCGTTAGCCTCTTCTTCGGTCAGTTCGACTTCTTCAGGTTTAGCCCCAACGAACGGTACCAGTACGTGCTCAATCAATTGTGCCACACCACGGCCATGCGAGGCCGCGATAGGGTAGACTTCGCCTAAACCGAGTGAGTAGAAGTCACCGATGGCGCTGTCGGGGTCAATACCGTCAGTTTTGTTCGCCACCAGGAAAGTCGCTTTTTCACGGCTGCGAAGATGCTGGGCAATGCCCTGATCGGCAGGCATCAGGCCCGCGCGCGCATCGACCATGAACAGAACGATGTCCGCTTCTTCGATAGCCAGCAGAGACTGGCCAGCCATACGGGTTTCAACACCATCTTCGGTACCGTCGATACCGCCGGTATCCACGATGATGAATTCATTACCCTCAATCTCAGCACGACCATACTTGCGGTCACGCGTTAGCCCCGGGAAATCCGCAACCAGCGCGTCACGCGTCTTGGTCAAACGGTTAAATAAAGTGGATTTACCCACATTCGGGCGCCCAACAAGCGCAACGACAGGTATCATTTTGAAGCCTCAGTGTTTTTATTTATAGCTAAACGCAAATAGTCTGTTGCCCTTCTGTTTCGGACAAACAGCTATAATTCAATTTGTTACAGCGCAATCCAGATTTCAAATTGCACGGTTTTCAGAATACGAAACGGCCCCTGAGCAATTCAGGAGCCGTTTTTAAGCCCGCGATCAAACGATCTCAGGGCCAGACGCCGGGCGCGGTTTTAGCGGGTGAAGGAGTAGACTTCGCCACCTTTCGCTTGTACCACCAGCTTGTCGCTTGCCACAATCGGCGCACTCAGGAAGCCATCACTGTCGACTTTCTGCTGAGCAACGAAACGACCGTCCGTGGTGTTGATCCAGTGCAGATAGCCTTCTGAATCACCGACTACGATATACCCATTATACAGCACTGGCGCGGTAAGATTGCGGTGCAACAGATCGCTTTGACGCCACAGGCTCACGCCGCCCTGCGTATCCAGCGCCATCACACGGTCATCCTGATCGACCATGTAGATACGACCCGCATCGACGATGATGTCATTCACAGAGCCGACATCACGTTTCCACATCACCTGACCAGAACGCAGATCCATCGCCACCAGATTGCCGTTGTAAGCCAGCGCATAAACAACGCCATCAACGATAACCGGTGTGGTATCCACATCACTCAGACGGTCGATTTCAGTCGTACCGGTGGTTTGTGAAATACGCTGCTGCCAGATCAGCTGACCTTCTTTCATCAGCACGGCGCTGACGCGGCCGTTATCACCGCCGACAATGGCTGCACCGAAGGCAACCGCCGGGGCAGATTCACCGCGCAGAGACAGCGTCGGCATATCGAGGTTAGCGGTCCACTGGATTTTACCATCAGACTCGCTCAGACCCTGCAACATACCGTTGCCAGTGTGTACCAGCACTAAACCATCGCTGACCACAGGACGGGACAATGCTTCGCCCGCCACTTTGGTCTGCCATGCCACGGTGCCATCTTCAGTATTCAGCGCATAAACCACCGCTTTTTCACTGCCGACGTACACATGGCCGCCGGAAACGGTCAGGCCGCCGGAAAGCTGTGCCGAACGATTGCTGGAGAGGAAACCAGTTTTTTCAGACAGGTTAACACTCCATTTTTCTTTACCGCTGTCAGCATCCAGCGCTTTCACGATGCCAAAACGATCGGCTGCGTAAATGGTGCTGTCCTGCCAGGCCGGACGCAGATGGGAGTAAAAATCACCTACGCCATCGCCTACGGATTTGCTCCAGACTTTCGTCGGAGTAAATTGATTCTCAACTTTTGGCAGCGGGGACATTTTGACGACATCTTCTTCGCTGTTAAACAATGAACAGCCACTCAGCAGGGCAACAGAAACCCATCCTACCAAGAGTGTTTTACGCAATTGCATCGGGGTTCCCCTTAGCTGGCTAAGTTGTTCAATTTCATACGCAGCATCGTTTGCAGCGTTTGAGAGGGTTTAGATTCCAGACCTTTGCTGAAGGCATCACGAGCCCCTTTCGCATCGCCTTTAGCGAGCAGAACATCACCACGGATGCCTTGCTGCATTGCTGCCCAGCCTTCACCCTTCACGCCGTCTAACGTTTTGAGTGCATCATCAAATTTGCCTTGCTGCATCTGGACACGTGCCAGACGTAAATTCACCAGCGAACGTAAATTGTCTTCTTTGGCCTGCCCCTGCGCCTGCGTTAACTGCTTTTCAGCATTGGCGAAATCTTTCGTTTCGACAAAGTGATCGGCCAGTTGCAGAGCGGCAAACACACCGTAATTGTTGTCATTGCTCTGAGCAAACTTCTCGAGCTCGGCCACGCCTTGCGCATTTTTGCTGGCCATTGCCTGATTAGCTTTCTGGAAAGACGCAGAAGCTTCCGTCAGGGCAGAGTCCTGATGGCTCTGCCAGAAACGCCAGCCGCCCAGAGCTACAATACCCAGAACAACGCCAATGGCCAGCGCTTTACCGTTTTCGGCAAAGAAGCGACGTACAGCATCAACCTGTTCATTCTCAGTGGTATAGACTTCCACAGTGTCCTTCTCCTTAACCCAACATCGAAGCCAGACGCCCAGCAACTTCACTGTGCGTCAGCGTTTCTTGTGTTCCAGTTTGCAGGTCTTTGACTACAACCTGCTGGTTAGCGACTTCATCTTCGCCTAATACCAGGGCAACGCGCGCACCCCATTTATCAGCACGGGCGAATTGCTTCTTGAAGTTGCCGCCACCGTAATTCGTCATCACTTTCAGTTCCGGCATGGCATCACGCAGCGTTTCAGCCAGTTTCATGGCTACACCTTGTGTACCCGCGCCGGAAGAAATAACGTAAGCATCTACCGTCGCAGGTGCTTTGAAGTCCGGGTTTACGGCCTGAACCAGTAATACCAGACGCTCAAGCCCCATCGCAAAACCGACGGCAGGTGTCGCACGACCGCCCAATTGTTCTACCAGCCCGTCGTAACGGCCACCCGCACACACGGTACCCTGTGAGCCCAGACTGCTGGTTACCCACTCGAACACGGTGCGGTTGTAATAATCTAGACCGCGCACAAGTCGCTGATTAATCGTATATGGGATACCAGACTGCTCTAAAAGTTCACACAGACCTGCAAAGTGTTCTCTTGATTCATCATCAAGATAGTCACCGAGCTCTGGCGCATCGTTCAATAACGTCTGAATGTCCGGATTTTTGGAATCCAGAACACGCAGAGGATTACTGTACATACGACGTTTGCAGTCTTCATCCAGCTTGTCTTTATGCTGCTCAAGGAAAGCCACCAGTGCGTCACGATAGTTCGCGCGGGCTTCCAGTGAACCGATAGAGTTCAGTTCCAGCGTTACGTGCTCGGAGATGCCCAACGCACGCCACCAGCGGGCGCTCAGCAGGATCAGTTCCGCATCAATATCCGGGCCTTGCAGACCGAAGACTTCGACACCCAACTGATTAAACTGACGATAGCGTCCTTTTTGCGGACGCTCGTAGCGGAACATCGGGCCGATGTACCACAGACGTTGTTCCTGATTGTACAGCAGACCATGCTCGATACCGGCGCGCACACAGCCAGCCGTCCCTTCAGGGCGCAGCGTCAGGCTTTCACCGTTGCGATCCTCAAAGGTGTACATTTCTTTTTCCACGACATCGGTCACTTCACCGATAGCGCGTTTAAACAATGGGGTCTGCTCTACAATCGGCATACGGATTTCGCTGTAGCCGTAACCGCCGAGTACCTGTTTCAAAGTACCTTCGATACGCTGCCACAGCGCGGTGTCTTCCGGCAGGTAGTCGTTCATGCCGCGAATGGCCTGGATATTCTTTGCCACGTCAGTTCTCTATCGTTTTATAAAAAATGAACCCGATTATAGGGGGTTTGTGGTCTGCGGTTCAACGCACAGACGCCATCACCCCTGTCGGGTTCAATATAATGCGGGCTTACTCTGACGCCCGCAACCGATGTTACTTTTCAAGATGATTGATAACGATACGTTTACTCTCATCCATAATCGCCGCTTTGGCGCGGATCTTGGCTTCTAACTGATCGATCATCTGTTCGTTATCAAAACGATCTCTCTGACGAACGCCGTCTTCATAGAAACCGCTTTTATTATGACCGCCAGTGACGCCAATCGTAGAAACCAGCGCTTCGCCCGGACCGTTCACCACGCAACCGATGATGGAAACATCCATTGGCGTGATCAAATCTTCCAGACGCTGCTCTAATGCATTGACGGTGCCGATGACATCAAACTCCTGGCGCGAACAGGTCGGACAGGCAATAAAGTTGATCCCACGGGAACGTATGCGTAACGATTTCAGAATATCAAAACCGACTTTGACTTCTTCGACCGGATCGGCGGCAAGCGAGATACGCAACGTGTCGCCGATACCTTCAGACAACAGCAGGCCGAGACCGATGGCAGATTTCACCGAACCGGCGCGTAAACCGCCGGCTTCCGTGATGCCCAAATGCAAAGGCTGATCGATACGCTTCGCCAAAAGACGATAAGACTCGACGGCAAGAAACACATCAGAGGCTTTTACGCTGACTTTGAACTGATCAAAGTTAAGTCTGTCGAGAATATCGACATGGCGCATCGCAGATTCCAGCAGCGCTTCCGGCGTAGGTTCGCCGAACTTTTCCTGGATATCTTTTTCCAGAGAGCCACCGTTCACACCGATACGGATAGGAATATTGTAGTGACGGGCGCAGTCCACCACGGAGCGGATGCGTGATTCATTACCGATGTTGCCCGGATTAATGCGCAGGCAATCAACTCCGTATTCAGCCACTTTCAGCGCGATACGGTAGTCAAAATGGATATCAGCAACGAGCGGAACATCCACCTGCTGCTTGATAAGCTTGAACGCCTCAGCGGCATCCATGGTAGGCACAGAAACGCGGACAATATCGACGCCCACGCGTTCCAGCGATTTGATCTGGGCGACCGTCGCCTCGACATCTGTGGTGCGGGTGTTGGTCATCGATTGCACAGCAATCGGCGCGCCATCACCTACAGGCACCTTGCCGACATAAATCCGGGTTGATTTGCGACGGGTAATGGGTGCTTGGTTATGCATTACTTCACTCTCCATCGTTGCAATCGTCCGACAAGCTGCCGATTACTCGGCAGCGATAGTCAGGCGCGCAACACGGCTTGATTTTACAAAACGACTTAAATCAACCGGCTTGCCCTGGAATTGAATATCCACTGCACCCGGTGCGCCGATTTTCAGCTTATAAGGTGCAGTTCCCTTCACGCTCAGGGTTTCGCCGCCTTTTTTGATGCCGCTGAACAAGGTTTTACCTGACGCGTCATCGATCTGTAACCAGCAATCGGCTTTGAATGTCAAAGCGACAGCTTGCGGATCAGCACCTGCAGCAGCAGTTTGTGCATCACCGGTTGGCAGACCATTCTCAGCCGTTGCTGGCTGGCTGGTGGATACCGCAGCAGGTGCTTGTGCTGCAGGCGTTCCGGAGGAAGCCGGTGCGCTGTTATCCGTTGGCGTTTGCGCCGTGTTCAAAGGAATTGAGTTCTGTGATTGTGGTGCCGTCGCTGCTGCGTCAGGCGCAGAAGAGGGATCTTCTGTCGTCGGTGCAGAATTAGCGTTGTCACCACCGCCCAGAGGTATAGTTTGCCCCTGGCCGTTATCCTGATTCAGTTGGGCCGTAGACTGATCGGCCATTGTCGCGATTTCTTCCTGCTGCGCCTGATGGTTTTGCCACCACCATGCACCGGTCAGGCCAATCACCACAAATACCACCAGCCAGGTAAAGCCCATCAGCCAGCCATCGCGTTTTTTGCGAGACTTACCGAGAGAGAAACCCTGCATAGAAGCGACTTTCGGCACTTTAATCGGGGCTTGCTTACCAATCAGGTTTAAGAGCTCTTCTTCCGGGATATGAACCAGTTTGGCATAGGAACGAAGATAACCACGCAGGAAAGTCGGCGCGAGATCGGCCGGCGTCGCATCTTCTTCAATTTGGCGAATCGTAGAGACTTTCAGACACAGGCGTTCTGCAACGGCCTGATGGCTGAGCCCTAACTCTTCACGTGCCTGACCCAGGCGTTGGCCTGCGGTCAATTTAACTTTATTTTCTTGGGAGGCTTCAGTATTCATTAGCTAAGAACTGCTGGTACTGTTTGGATTGTGGATAACTTCGCGCAAGCTGCTTACCGAAGCGTTGAACGCTGTCCGGATTGCCCGCTAACGCAGCGAATCGAATTTGTAACATAATGCTGTCAGCCGTGGCTGGCAGGACATGCTGGTAGATATCCAGTAGAAGTTTCGCCTGAGCGCGATTCCCTTCTTCAAATTCTTTGGTTGCCTCTGTCAGCAAGGGTGCGCCTTTATCGGGATCGGTTTTTAATGCCCGGCTCAGTAACACTCGCGCTTCCTCATTCTGATTTGCCTTCAGAAAACAGTAGCCTGCATTTTCGAGACTGTCTGCCACCTGACCGTAATCAGGCGCATTGGCTGCGGCGCTAAACTGCTGTTGTGCCGGTACATACTGCCCTAAACTACACAAAAACGCACCGTAATTATTTAAGACGGTCCCATTTTGAGGAGCCAGCTTCAGCGCTTGCTGATAGCGGCTTTCAGCAGCTTTCTGATCGCCGGTTTTTTGCTCGTAAAGTGCCATGCCCAACTGAGTACGATAATCATCCGGCGCACTGTCTGAGGCTTTTTGCAGATTTTGTTTCGCCGCATCCATATTCCCCTGAGAAAGATACGCCATTCCCAGTTCAAGACGCGTTTGGGATGCACCGGTTGCTGCCTGCGTCTCTTTCGGGGAGCTTGAACACCCCGTCAACAGAGAAACCGCCAAACCGGCAGCCATCAGCATTTTCGTACTGTCTTTCATTGCCATGCTTAATTCCCTTTATTCTGCCACCGACAATAAAACGCAGGGCTTTGAGGGATACCTCCAGGCCCTGCGCTGACCTTCTGACGATTAAACGGCTTTAACGGAAATCTGCTGCTCAGCCGCCATCTTTTTCTTCAACGTACGTTTGGTGCGGTCAATGACGTCACCGGCCAGCTGGCCACAGGCGGCATCAATGTCATCACCACGGGTTTTACGCACGATGACGGTAAAACCATACTCCATCAGCACTTTAGAAAAACGATCAATACGGCTGTTTGAGCTGCGGCCATACGGCGCGCCAGGGAACGGGTTCCATGGGATCAGGTTGATTTTGCACGGCGTATTTTTCAGACGCTCAGCCAGCTCATGCGCGTGCTCGGTGCCATCGTTGATATGGTCGAGCATAACGTACTCAATGGTCACGCGGCCCTGATTGGCGTTGGATTTGCTGATGTAACGTTCAACGGCGGCCAGGAACGTATCGATATTGTACTTGCGGTTAATCGGCACGATTTCATCGCGGATAGTGTCGTTCGGCGCGTGCAGGGAGATAGCCAGCGCAACGTCAATCATGTCGCCCAGCTTATCGAGCGCAGGCACGACGCCAGAGGTAGACAACGTCACGCGGCGTTTAGACAGGCCAAACCCGAAGTCATCAAGCATGATTTCCATCGCCGGAACGACGTTGGTCAGGTTCAGCAAGGGTTCGCCCATGCCCATCATCACGACGTTAGTGATGGGACGGATGCCCGTAATTTTGGCAGCACCGATGATTTTCGCCGCACGCCAGACCTGACCAATGATTTCGGACACGCGCAGGTTACGGTTAAAGCCCTGTTGAGCCGTGGAACAGAAAGTACATTCCAGCGCGCAGCCGACCTGGGAGGAGACGCAAAGCGTGGCGCGGTCGCCGTCCGGGATATACACGGTTTCGACCAGTTGCCCGCCGACCTGAATCGCCCATTTGATAGTGCCATCGGTAGAACGTTGTTCGGAAGCGACTTCCGGAGCGCGGATTTCAGCCACGCGCGCCAGCTTGTCACGCAGCGGTTTATTGATATCGGTCATTTGCTCGAAATCATCGCTGCAATAGTGGTACATCCACTTCATGACCTGATCAGCACGGAACGGTTTCTCGCCCATGTTGATAAAGAACTCACGCATTTGTTTGCGGTTAAGATCAAGAAGGTTAATTTTTGCGGCAGCAGGAGCAACAGTTTTCACTTCCTCTGCAGAAATCGGGAAGGTTTCAGACACGTTTTGCTCGGGAGTTGTTGATTCTAACATAATGAAATATGGCCTCGTTGTTACACGTTATGGCGCCAGGGAAGTGCAGAACCGTCACTGTCTGCCCGCACAAGCGGCATTCAGGTGGCCTGCAATAAATTGCGCCCCGAAGAGGCTGGCTCATTCGGGGCGCAACATTGTACAAATTTTAGGGCAGAGTTGCCATGTTTGGAAGGTGACGCTGACAAAATTCTTGCGAATTTGCGGTCTGTCTTCCGGCAATGACGCCCGAAAATCTTAACGCGGGCAGATTTCGCTTTCGTCGAAGAAGTAAGCGATTTCGCGTTGTGCGGATTCTACTGCATCAGAACCGTGAACGGCGTTGGCAGTGAAGCTGTCAGCGAAGTCTGCACGCAGGGTACCGGCCAGTGCGTTTTCCGGGTTAGTTGCCCCCATGATGTCACGGTTACGCTGAACTGCGTTTTCGCCTTCCAGCACCTGAACAACGATCGGACCAGAAGTCATGAACTCAACCAGACCGTCAAAGAATGGACGACCTTTATGCTCAGCGTAGAAACCTTCAGCCTGCTCTTTGGTCAGTTTCAGCATTTTAGAAGCAATGATGGAGAAACCTGCGCGTTCGAAACGAGCGTAGATAGCGCCAATGTCATTGTTAGCAACGGAGTTTGGCTTGATGATGGAGAAAGTACGTTGGATAGTCATGGAAAAACCTCTGTCTGACTTTTATAGGTAGGGCCGGTTAATTTAATGTTATACCTGCCGTAAAATGGCGGTGATTATAGGGAGCGAAGTTAAGATTGCCTACCCGAATCACAACATTTAATTAAAAAAATGCGGCATTGATTCACGATCATGCACAAACTGCCTATTCCCCTTAAACAAAACAGGGGCAATAAGGGGATTAACGTCGAGATCCCCTTGCGGTTTTAGGCCTGTCCGGACGAAGGAATAATATTACGCAGCCAGCTTCCCCACTTACGCTGATAGAACGGCTGCGTGTGACTGATCAGATAATGACTGATGCCACGTTCCTTTTCAGAAACAATACAGAAATCCACAGGACGGTCGTCCGGTGAGGTTTCGGCGGCCACGTTGCCCGCTTCGCGGATCAACGCATCAATTTCGTGTTCATCACCGTCGGCTTCCACGCCGATCAACAAGTTGGGCTGATCGTCGACAGTTTTATCGTGGATCAGTGCCATGAATGCCCTGCGCACCGGTTTTTTCTGCGTGAACAGCGTGGTCAGTGCGTCAATCATCGCCGACGGATACTCTTCCGGCTGGCCGATCAGCAGTTGGCTTTCTTTATCCAGCACCAGTTCTGATGGCGCATTCAGCCCGCCGTTGCTCAGCAACTGCGTCACTTCGCTCGGGTAAAACTCTTTTCCGTATTCAGACTTGGGATTTAGAAACAGCTCCTCGCCCTGCGTCATTTCAAACAGCACGCGGGCGGGCAGTGCCACAAAGGCCTGCTCATCCGGGCTTTCGCCGGCGCTGGCTTTTTCCAGCACGTCGACGGAAGAAAAGAAAGGAATGATCGAGCTGCCGTCCTGTTTTTCCCAGTGCAGGATATTCAGTTCGCTGCCCGCAGTGATCGCCACACTGCCCTGCGTTTGCGCATTATCCTGACCGGCATCACCCAGAACAAACACGGTGGAATCCAGCAGCATCTGGTAAAACGCCGGACGCCAGGCGGCAGCGGTCACGGACAGACGGAGCAGTCGCTCCAGCTCGTTTTCACCCTCCGTCGCAGCGCTACCCGCAGGGAGATGATCGTGTGGGACACTCATGGTTCTTTACTCCGGTAAAGGTATAAAACGGGGCGCCCGTGAGCGCCCCGTAAACTTACAACGAAAACAATATTGGATTATTTGGCTTTGTTTAACAAAAGATTAGCTACAGTACGCACGCCCAGACCGGTGGCACCGGCAGACCACTGGTCAGCCGCGCTTTTGCGGTAAGTTGCGGAACAGTCGATGTGCAACCAGCCTTTTTTGTAATCCGTCACAAAGTGAGACAGAAACGCCGCTGCCGTACTTGCACCGGCGGTGTGGGAAGGACCGGCGATGTTATTGAGTTCAGCGAAGTTAGACGGCAGATGGGAACGGTGGAACTCTTCCAGCGGCAAACGCCAGAACGGTTCGTGTTCGGCTTTGGCGCTTTCCAGCAACTCGGCGGCCAGGGCATCATCAAAGCTGAACAGCGCATGGTAATCGTTGCCCAGCGCCGTTTTGGCCGCACCGGTCAGCGTTGCCGCATCAATCAGCAGTTCGGGATTCTGTGCAGAGGCGTCGATCAGGCCATCGGCCAGCACCAGACGGCCTTCCGCGTCGGTGTTCATCACTTCAACGGTTTTGCCATTGCGGTAGCGAATGATATCACCCAGTTTGAGCGCATTGCCGCTGACCATGTTGTCCGCGCAGCACAGATAAAGCTTCACGCGTTTATTCAGGCCGTTGGCCGCGGCCAGCGCCAGCGCACCGGTCAGGGTGGCTGCGCCGCCCATGTCGGCTTTCATGGAATCCATAGAGCCGCTCGGTTTGAGGCTGTAACCGCCGGTGTCGAAAGTAATACCTTTGCCGACCAGGCAGGCGTAAACCGGCGCTTCTGCGTCGCCGCTTGGGTTGTAATCAAGCGCCAGCAGAACCGGAGCGCGATCTGAACCACGGCCAACAATGTGCAGACCGTTATAATTTTGCTGGCGAAGATCGTCACCTTTGGTGATGCGGTAGCTGACTTTGTCGTTACCAAATTCGCACATCAGATCCACAGCGCGCGTTGCCAGTTGCTCTGGTGACAAGTCTTCTGCTGGGGTATTGATCGTGTTGCGCACCCAGTCGATGATTTTCAGGCGCTGTTTCAGCGTGTTCGAATCATCATCTGATAATTCGGCCCATTCGACGTTACGGGTGCCTTTCGGGCCACGGAAGCCTTGCCAGAATGCCCAGCTGTTTTCGAGATCCCAGCCTTCACCGGCCAGTTTAACATTTTTAACGCCCTGACCGTCGATACGACGTGCCGCGCGGGAGATTGCCGTCAGCGCGTCGCCGCCATTCAGATGAATGGTCATGCCCGCAGAATCGGTGCTCAGTGCGGCTTTTTCGCCCCAGCGCGCATCGGCTGGCTGAGTAGAAAGGAAAACGGGCATGGCTTCATTGGTCGTTACTTCGGAACTCATAACAGCACTCCTGATTGTTTTTATCTTCAATGATGACAGGTAAATCGCCCTTTTATAGGGGTTACTTCATTTCGTATAAACCGGTGGCAGTTCACGCAGGCGGCGGACAGATTTCACCACCAGCGCAATGGCATAATCAATTTCGTCTTCGGTGGTCCAGCGCCCCAGCGAGAAGCGGATGGAACCGTGTGCCAATTCTTCGCTCAATCCTATGGCACGCAAAACGTAGGAAGGTTCAAGGCTGGCGGAGGTACAAGCGGAACCGGAAGACACTGCCAGATCTTTGAGCGCCATGATCAGAGACTCCCCTTCCACGGCGGCAAAGCTGACGTTGAGGATGTTGGGTGCCGCGTGCTGCGGCGATCCGTTCAGATGCACCTGATCCAGTTGCTGAATGCCCTTCCACAGGCGATCCCGTAGTACGGTCAGACGTTCTGCTTCAGCGATCATCTCTTCTTTGGCAATGCGGTACGCTTCGCCCATGCCGACAATCTGATGCACCGGCAGCGTCCCGGAACGCATACCGCGCTCGTGGCCGCCGCCGTGAATTTGTGCGTCGATACGCACTTTCGGTTTGCGACACACGTACAGCGCGCCGATGCCTTTCGGGCCATAAATCTTATGTGCGGAGAACGACATCAGATCGACCGGCAACTCGCTGAGATCGATAGCTATCTTGCCCACGCTCTGGGTCGCATCGACATGGAATAAAACGCCGCGACTGCGGCAAAGTTCGCCCAGCGTCGCGATGTCCTGAATTACGCCGATTTCGTTGTTCACCTGCATGATTGACACCAGAATCGTCTCCGGACGCATCGCCGCTTCCACTGCCGCTGGAGTGATCACACCGTCTTTGCGCGGAGCCAGATAAGTGACTTCGAAACCTTCACTTTCCAGCTGAATACAGGTATCGAGCACCGCTTTGTGTTCGGTCTGGCTGGTGATGATGTGGTTGCCTTTCGCACGCTGCGCATGGGCTGCGCCTTTGATAGCCAGATTGTCAGATTCTGTCGCGCCCGAGGTGAAGACAATCTCACGCGGATCGGCATTGATCAGATCAGCTATCTGGTTACGCGCCACGTCCACGGCCTCTTCGGCCTGCCAGCCAAAGCGGTGCGAGCGGGAGGCCGGATTGCCGAAAGTACCGTCCAGTGTCAGACACTGCATCATCATCTGCGCAACACGCGGATCGACCGGCGTGGTGGCGGAATAATCGAGATAGATAGGTAATTTCATGGCAGGCAAGCTCCGGACTGCGCGTTCGTTATCGAACGAAAGAATTAAAAACGACAGCCAGTTTAAAACGGCTTCACGGATTCTTAAAAGGGAAATGACGTTTTGCGGGCACTAATCGGTAAGAATTGACGTCAGTAAAAGAAAAAAGCCCGCGGAAATTAATTTCCCGAGGGCTTTTTTAAGCGTCGATCATCAGTGGAAAAAGAGATTACGCTCTTAAATTCACATTGATCGTTTCCATCTGACGGCCATTTGGCTGACGACGGACTTCACCATTCTGACGGTCGGCCACTTCCAGGATTTCCTGGTTGTTGACCAGCTCTGCCAGCGTAATGTTGTTGAGGAAACCGCTGATGCGCTCGCTCAGATCACGCCACAGAGTATGAGTCAGACAGCGTTCGCCGTTCTGGCACCCTTCTTTACCCTGACAACGGGTTGCGTCAACGGATTCATCAACGGCAGTGATGACTGCGCCAACAGCGATATCCGCTGAATCTTTACCTAACAGATAACCACCGCCCGGACCACGAACGCTGGCAACCAGACCGTTTTTACGCAGACGCGAGAACAGCTGCTCCAGATAAGAAAGGGAGATGCCCTGGCGCTCAGAAATGTCAGCCAGTGGTACCGGTCCTTCCTGTGAATGCAGCGCTACGTCAAGCATAGCGGTCACGGCATAACGGCCTTTGGATGTCAGTCTCATAGCATGGTTACCTGTGTTGAATTACTTAAAAATACAATGGTTCGGAATATGCAAATGAGTCTGCCATTCCCGAGTAAAACAGTCAACTATTTAACCTAGTAATTTACTCAAGTATTACAGAGCCGTAAGAACGATGTAGAAGAGAAAACGCAACCCCATGATAATCAGACTAAAAACTGCCTTTATTATCAGAAAGCGAGGCTTATTCCTTGCTGTTCTTAGTCTTTTCGATCGACGTCAGGATGCCGCGCAGGATGTTCAACTCCTGAGATTCAGGTCGCGCACGGGTAAATAACCGACGCAATTTGCTCATTACCTGACCGGGATGTGCCTGTCGGATAAAGCCGGTTTCCAGCAGCGTATGTTCCAGATGCTGATAGAAACGCTCGAGGTCATCGACCAGCGGATACGGTGACTCTTCATACTCTACCTGCGGCTTCGCAGCTTCCAGTAAGGCAAGGTGCGCCACGCGCACTTCATACGCGATGATCTGTACAGCCATCGCCAGATTCAGCGAGCTGTATTCAGGGTTCGCCGGGATGCAGACGTGGTAGTTACACTTTTGCAGTTCTTCATTGGTCAGACCAACGCGTTCACGACCAAACACCAGTGCGACCGGCGCGGTTTGTGCCGCGATGGCGCTGTGCTCGCCGCATTCACGCGGTTCCAGCATCGGCCATGGCAACGTGCGCGAACGGGCGCTGGTGCCGATCACCAGACTGCAGCCCGCCAGGGCTTCGTCCAGCGTATCAACGATCTTCGCATTCCCGATAACATCACTGGCACCGGCAGACAAAGAGATGGCCTGAGAGTCAGGTTTCACCAGCGGATTGACCAGATACAGGCTGGATAATCCCATGGTTTTCATGGCACGGGCGGTAGAGCCCATATTGCCAGTGTGGGAGGTTTCAACTAATACAATACGGATATTGGGCAGCATACAAACTCTGAGCGTGGCGGAAAATCACAACAGCCTATCACAACGGTAGTTAATTTTCAGAACCCCTGCTATACTGCGCGCCGTTTCCCGTATTCCCGTTCTTTAACATCCTAGTTGGAAGATATCCATGCATCCGATGCTCACCATCGCCGTGCGCGCTGCGCGCAAGGCCGGTAACCTGATTGCCAAACATTACGAAACGCCAGATTCTGTAGAAGCGACTCAAAAAGGTACCAATGATTTTGTTACCAATGTAGACCGCGAAGCCGAGCACATGATTATCGACGTCATTCGCAAGTCCTATCCAAAACACACCATCATCAGTGAAGAGTGTGGCGAACTGGAAGGCGAAGACAAAGATGTACAATGGATTATCGACCCGCTGGATGGCACCACCAACTTCGTTAAACGCTTCCCACATTTCGCTGTATCTATCGCCGTGCGCATCAAAGGCCGCACTGAAGTCGCGGTAGTTTACGATCCAATGCGTAACGAACTGTTCACCGCGACCCGCGGTCAGGGCGCACAGCTGAACGGCTATCGCCTGCGCGGCACCAACGCCAAAGACCTCGACGGCACCATTCTGGCGACCGGCTTCCCGTTCAAAGCCAAACAGCACGCAAAAAGCTACATCAATGTGATCGGCAAGCTGTTCACCGAGTGTGCGGATTTCCGTCGCACCGGTTCTGCTGCGCTGGACCTGGCGTATGTCGCCGCGGGTCGCGTTGACGGTTTCTTCGAAGTGGCCCTGAAACCATGGGATTTCGCCGGTGGTGAGCTGCTGGTACGTGAATCAGGCGGCGTAGTGACTGACTTCGTTGGCGGCCACAACCATTACTCTTCTGGCAACATCGTTGCCGGTAACCCGCGCGTTGTTAAAGGTATTCTCAATACCATGCGTGAAGAACTGAGCGAAGCGCTGAAGCGTTAATTCCGCTGCTTATCAGTTAAAAAAAACGGACGTCCATTGCGGGCGTCCGTTTTTTTATGGTTTTAGCGACCGAACGGGCCGCCCAGCCCCGATGAAGCCTCTCCGCCCCCCGCGCAGTAAAGCAGGATGCCTGCCACCAGCAGCACAACTCCTCCGCCCAGTGCCAGCAGAGACCACGTAATGCGTTGCCAGACCGCTGGCGTCCGACTGGCGCTCAGCTTCACCGCCAGCGCCCGGCTGTAAAATACCAGCACGCCAATCAGGGAAACGGTAAGCGAGGTGCCGATGGCCATCGCGATAGCAGAAATCACGCCCCAGCTGTATACGCCGATCACCTTGGCAAACAACAGCACCATGATCGCACCTGAGCATGGCCGCAGCCCCATCGCCAGCACGATCGCAATTTGTGTACGCAGATCGCCACCCGCCTGCAACTGTTTATCACTCGGCACATGCTGATGCCCGCAACCACAATGATCGTCATGAACATGCGGCAGCGCGCCCGGCGATGAAATACGGCGTATCTTCATCGCGGGTACTGGCCGCAGACTTTTCAGCGTGTGATAAACGCCTTTCAGCGACCGCCAGCACAGCAAAAGACCGAGCAGGATCACCAGAATGAAACTCCCCTGCTCCATCCAGAAACTACTCTGATGCAGTTGACGGGAAGAGAGTTGCAACACGCCGAGCACCACGCTGACCAGCAATATCGCCACCAGTCCCTGCACTATCGCCGAAGCGAAGGTCAGTTTCAGGCTACTTTTCAGCCGGGAAGGATGGGTGGCAAGATAGGTGGTGATGACGATTTTTCCGTGCCCCGGCCCGATGGCGTGGACAACGCCGTAAATCAGGCTAAAGCCCGCCAGTGTCAAACCCGCCCGCATCGGATTTTCTTTTACCTGGCGCAATAGCCCCGCCAGTTCCTGATGTAAATCCCGCTGCCACATAATGCTGCTGAGCAATATGCGCGGCCAGTAATGCATCAGCAGGAAACCGCCTGCCGCCAGCAGAATCAGAAAGACCGCCAGCGGCCACAGATCGCGCCAGGAAATCGTTTTCGACGACGTTGAGATCAATGACATTCCAGCGTGACCTTCTGAGCGAACTGCTGACCGAGATCCATGCTTTCCGGCGGCGCATCGGCTTTATCGAGCGACAGCGCGTAGCTTTGCAGCGAGGCATTTGGCTTTGGCGTAAACAGCACCAGCGTGCAGCGATTTTCCAGCGCCGGCGGCAAATGCAGCGCGGTTTTATCTTTGTAGGTCATATCGACAAAATAGGACGGGTCAAACGTCATAAACTCCATCGGTTTCCCGGTCAGTGGCTGAGGTCGGGCGAGCGGGAGAACAAACTCGAGCACCGCCTGATCGCCTTTTCGGGAAAGCTGATATTCACTCGGTAAGTCCAGATATTTCACCGGTTTTCCCTCACGATAAAAGTTGGTGAAATAATGCTGACTGAGCACGCGCGCCATCACTTCTGCTGCCAGCTTCTTCCAGATATCTGAACCGGTTTTGGCATTTTGCGCGTCATACAACAAATCTGCCGAGGTGATTTCATCCATCGTCCAGACCATTTTCAGACCGGTTAACGAAGTCTCGTCGGCGACCAGCGTAGTCTGCATATCAATAAAGCTGTGCGGGTGCGCAGACGCCGTGCCCGGCAGGCAAAAAAGCGCCAGCGCCAGCCAGCGCATACTGAGTCCTGAGAGCCTGTCCCTGGTTTTTTGCAACGTCACTCTCCTGTAAAGCATCATTAAATTGTTACTTAGTAACAGTATTTTGCTGTGCATTTAAGCGGTCGTCAAAAATATCTGTGATCTGAGTTGTAAGCCGGAGTAAAACCCGATGGCCGCGACCTGTCGCGGGCGGGCGGTTTGCTATGCTTGACTAATAATTTCAAGTGACACCATTACAGAAGGTGATATGACTCTGGATCCACAACCTGCTCCCGCGCTTTCCGCTTCGCAACGTCGCTGCCACGTGTTGCTGATGCTGTACGCGCCGCTGACGGCTGTGCAACTGGAGATTATCAGCGAAATCAACCGGGTTGACCTGCAAACGACGTGGGACGATCTGGCGGAAGTCACCTGCGAGATCCAGCGGATACACCGGCTGGACGTGCTGCAATACAGCGAAAAAGAGTGCCGCATTCAGGGTGACACCCTCGCCCAGCGCCTGTGTCTGTTTCAGGGATTACGCCGCACCCTGCGGATTTCCCCAGATTTTGTGCCGCGTCATTTTCTGCCCTGGTTACATATTGCGTTCGAAGGCCAGCCTTGCCCAAAGGTGGTACTGCGCACCGATATTCTGGGGATCATGATCGAAGATTGCGCCTCGCTGTTGCCGAAAGGGCTGAGCGAGCACGATTGCCAGCTGATACGCATTTGTTTGCAATATTGTCTGTGGCAGAACGGTGCATGGCAAAGCGCGCCGTCCAGCGGCCTACGGTTCACCGAACAACAGCGTCGGTGGCTGCGCGAAAAAGCGGAGTATCCGGCGGCGCGAACGCTGTTTACGCAGTTGCAAACCCTGAGTCACGGCCTGCTCGATGACAGCGAGTGTGAGTTTTTCACGCTGATGCTACGCATGCTGAAAACGCACAGCTACCAGAGTTCCGGCTCGACTGAAGATCGGAGATTGCTGCTGCAAATCGAAAATCTGGTGGCGCGCTTTCAGGATGTCGCTGGCATGAAGTTTAGCAGTCACGAAGGTCTGGTCGGCCAGCTTTTCGCCCATCTCGGCCCGGCCATCGAGCGCTGTCATTTCGGTATTGGTATCGACAATTTAATGCAGGAAGAAGTGAACCGGATGTATCCGCGTCTGGTACGAACCACCCGCGAAGCGCTGGAAGGGTTTGAGCAGGAATATCTGATTCAGCTCTCTGAAGATGAAATCGGGCTGGTCGCGATCACGTTTGGTGCCTGGCTGATGCAGGGTAATGCGTTGCAGGAAAAGCAGATCCTGTTACTGACGCACGATAATCCGGCGCTGGAAGAGGCGGTCGAGCAGCAAATCCGTGAGGCAACGCTGCTGCCGCTGAACATCAAATATCAGACGCTGGCTGATTTCTATAAATTCGGTGCTCCGAGCGGCGTGGCGATGATTGTCACCCCCTACGCCACCCGCAGCACCGACGCCGATCCGCTGGTGATCCACACCCAGCTGCCGCTGGCGAAAGAGCAGCGAAAACGTATTCGCTCGCTGCTCGAAGCGCCTTAACGGACAGGTGCGGCCGGTGCGGAAGGCGTGACTTTAGGGCGCAGGAAAATCGCCGGCACCGCCAGCAGTGCCATCACCCAGAACAATCCGGCATGCAGGTGTTCAAACAGGAAGCCGGACACCATCGTCATAATCGCCACCCCGCCGCCCATTGCCAGTGCAGAATACACCGACTGTAAGCGAATCACCTGATCGCGCGGCCGTGCTGCAATAAAACGCATTCCCGCCAGATGACAGACAGTGAACGTGCCGCAGTGCAGGATTTGAATCACAATCAGCCACGGCAGCGCGGTAAATTCGCCCATCAGCCCCCAGCGTACCACGCCGCACACCGCCGACAGCAGCAGCAGATCGCGCGCCGACCAGCGGCTGAACAGTTGTTTGCTAAAGGTAAACACCAGCACTTCCGCCACCACGCCAAGCGACCATAAATAGCCGATAGTCGTCGAAGAATAGCCGACGTCCTGCCAGTAGATGGCGCTGAAGCCGTAATAGGCTGCATGCGCCCCCTGCAACAATGTGACGCATAGCAGGAATCGCCAGACCGGCGTTTCGCCCAGCAGCGCTTTCCAGGTGATGGTCGCCGCGCCGCTCTGGCGCGGCTCCCCCACCGGCTTCACGCTCGGACGCAGTAACATCCCGAGCAGCATCGCCGCCACGCCTGCGGTCAGCGTGTATAAAATTGCGTTATGGCCGTAGACTTCTACCAGTTTTCCGGTCAGCGCCGAGCCAATCACAAACGCAATCGAGCCCCAGACGCGCACTTTGCCGTAATCCATATTGATCTGACGTTGCAGCGTGCCCGCCAGCGCGTCGGTCAGCGGCACCAGCGGCCCGAAGAACAGGCTGAAACCGGCGATGTTGATCATCAGCCACGCCCAGCCGTTGCCGAACCAGAAGCCGACGGCGAAAGCCAGTGTGAGCAAGGCCAGAATGCGCAGCCCGGTTATCAAATGAGAGGGGTCTTTGATGGAAGGAGAAATGATTAACGTGCCAAGGAAGCGTGCGACTAATCCTGCGCCGAGCAGCAGGCCGATATTTTCGGAAGAAATCCCCTCGCCTTTAAGCCATAACCCCCAGAAGGGAAGAAAAATACCGTAACTGAAAAAATAGGTGAAATAACTGAGTGACAGCCAGCGTGTGGAACGCAATTCCATAGATCCTCCGGTGTGAGGCCAATACTTTGACAGAGCTCACAATCGCTAGCAATCCGCAAACCTCTCCATAACAAAAGAATGTCTGCCAGCTCACAAATTCTGATTCATACGTATAAAAAAACCCGCCGAAGCGGGTTTTAGCACCTGACGGTTACCGCAATATTATGCGTAAACCGGGAAGCGTGCACAGATGTCGAGAACTTTGTTTTTCACGCGCTCGATAGTTGCTTCATCGTTCACGTTGTCCAGCACGTCACAGATCCAGCCAGCCAGTTCACGGACTTCGGCTTCTTTGAAGCCGCGACGGGTCACAGCCGGAGTACCGATGCGTACGCCAGAAGTCACAAACGGGCTCTTCGGATCGTTTGGTACGCTGTTTTTGTTCACGGTGATGTTGGCGCGACCCAGAGCGGCATCAGCTTCTTTACCGGTCAGGTTTTTGTCAACCAGATCCATCAGGAACAAGTGGTTGTGCGTACCGCCGGAAACCACTTTGTAACCACGTTCCAGAACCACGGCAACCATCGCCTGTGCGTTTTTCGCCACCTGCTGTTGGTAGACCTTGAATTCAGGTTCCATCGCTTCTTTCAGTGCTACCGCTTTCCCGGCAATCACGTGCATCAGCGGGCCGCCCTGACCACCAGGGAAGACGGCGGAGTTCAGTTTTTTATAGAACTCTTCGCTGCCGCCTTTCGCCAGGATCAGACCACCGCGTGGGCCAGCCAGCGTTTTGTGTGTGGTTGTGGTGACGATGTGCGCGTGTGGAAGCGGATTAGGGTAAACGCCTGCGGCGATAAGACCAGCAACGTGTGCCATGTCGACGAAGAAATAGGCACCAACGCTGTCAGCGATTTCACGCATTTTGGCCCAGTCAACGACACCTGAGAACGCGGAGAAGCCCCCGATGATCATTTTGGGTTTGTGCGCTTCGGCCTGACGTTTCACATCTTCGTAGTCGATATCGCCACTTTCGTCGATACCGTAAGGCACCACGTTGTACAGTTTACCGGACAGGTTTGCCGGTGAGCCGTGCGTCAGGTGACCGCCGTGACCGAGGTTCATCCCCAGAATGGTGTCGCCCGGTTGTAACAGTGCGGTGTAAACCGCAAAGTTCGCCTGTGAGCCGGAGTGTGGCTGAACGTTAGCGAAATCAGCACCGAACAATTCTTTTGCACGGTCGATAGCCAGTTGTTCAACGATATCGACGTACTCACAGCCGCCGTAATAGCGTTTGCCAGGGTAACCTTCGGCATATTTGTTGGTCAGCTGCGAGCCCTGAGCTTGCATAACACGCGGGCTGGTGTAGTTTTCTGACGCAATCAGCTCGATATGTTCTTCCTGACGAACAACTTCTTTTTCCATTGCTGCCCACAGCTCAGCATCATAATCGGCAATGTTCATTTCACGCTTTAACATCCGCATCTCCTGACTCAACAAACTAAAAATAAACGCCCCTCACGGGTTCTGCGCCACAGTGTAAATGTTTAAGCGGGCTTCGGATAGGGGCTGTTTGAGGTTTTTAGGCAAACGATTGGCTCCAGATACAGCAAGGCTTTGATCTGCGAACCTCTGTCCATAATCAAGGGAGTTTTATTCACATGATCATGTACAAATTTCAGCTTTGTGAGCCATCCCTCACCCGATAATAGACCTACTCCTTTAGGGGGGTTTACAGAAATTGTGGGTTTATATAAGATGCATTTAAAATGCATGTTATAGAGTTAAATCAAAATGACACGGAGTTCACTATGCTAGATGCCCAGACTATCGCAACCGTTAAATCCACAATTCCCTTGCTTGCCGCGACCGGCCCGAAGCTCACCACGCACTTCTATGATCGTATGTTCGCCCATAATCCTGAGCTGAAAGACATCTTCAATATGAGCAATCAGCGCAATGGCGATCAGCGTCAGGCGCTGTTTGACGCCATCTGCGCTTATGCCGCCAACATCGAAAATCTCGCCGCACTGCTGCCTGCGGTAGAACGTATTGCGCAGAAGCACACCAGTTTCACTATCAGCCCGGAACAGTACAACATTGTTGGTACACATCTGCTGGCGACGCTCGATGAAATGTTCAGCCCGGGTCAGGAAGTGCTGGATGCGTGGGGCAAAGCCTACGGGGTGCTGGCGAACGTGTTCATCAACCGTGAAGCAGAAATCTATCAGGATAGCGCTGAGAAAACCGGAGGATGGAGCGGCACTCGTGAATTCCGTATCGCCGAGAAACATCCGCAAAGCAGTCTGATTACCTCTTTCCTGCTCGAACCGGTCGATGGCCAGCCGGTAGCTGACTTCCAGCCGGGGCAATATCTGGCGGTGTATATCCGCGACGCCTCGCTGGAGAATCAGGAAATTCGTCAGTATTCCCTGACGCAGGCACCAAACAGAAAAAACTATCGTATCGCGGTGAAACGCGAAGATCAGGGCGCGGTATCGAACTTCCTGCACAACCACGCTCAGCCTGGTGACATCATCCACCTCGCCGCACCGCACGGTGATTTCTTCATGGATATTGGCGAAACCACGCCGGTCGCGCTGATTTCTGCCGGTGTCGGCCAGACGCCGATGCTGGGAATGCTGAATACACTGGCGCTGCGCGGGCATAACGCCTCTGTCCAGTGGCTGCACGCTGCCGAAAACGGCGCAGTTCATGCTTTCGCCGGTGAAGTGAAAAGTGCCGGTGCGCGACTGCCGCTGCTGGAAAACCACGTCTGGTATAACCAGCCGCAGGAAAGTGATCTCCCGGGCGAAGATTTCCAGTATCGGGGACTGATGGATTTAAGCAAAGTCAGCGCGCAACTGGCCGATCCGGCAATGCATTTTTACCTGTGCGGCCCGGTCGGGTTCATGCAATTCGCCGCGAAACAGTTGCTGGCGATGAACATCAGCGAAGACAGAATTCACTATGAATGTTTCGGCCCGCACAAAGTGATCTGAATCTGAAAGGCTTTAAAGCAAAAAGGCTGACGCAATGTCAGCCTTTTTCGTTTCTGCTCCGTACGGCGGATCAGATCGCTTCTTCGTCCTGCTCGCCGGTACGGATACGTACCACACGCGCCACGTCAAACACGAAGATTTTACCGTCGCCGATTTTACCGGTCTGCGCGGTAGTCATGATGGTTTCCACGCAGGTATCCACGATGTCATCCGCCACCACAATTTCGATTTTCACTTTTGGCAGGAAATCGACCATGTATTCAGCACCACGGTACAGCTCGGTGTGACCTTTCTGACGGCCAAAACCTTTCACTTCGGTGACGGTCATCCCGGTAATCCCGACTTCTGCCAGTGCTTCACGGACGTCGTCGAGTTTGAATGGCTTAATAATCGCATCGATCTTTTTCATGGCGGACCCTTATTATCATTCGTTTGCTCTCCGCCTTCCTGAGCGGCAGCATGGTTCACAATCTGGCTTCGCAGGCGCGTGGCGTACGAAGGGGCTAAAGGTATCATAGTTCAGGGGCGGGGATGTACCCGATGGCGCTGATATTCTTTACAGTCTTTACTCTTTAAAATCGGTCGCTTCCAGTTCGTGGCGCGACAGCAATTTATAGAACTCGGTGCGGTTACGCCCGGCGATACGCGCCGCCTGTGTGACGTTACCTTTGGTGATCTGTAAAAGTTTACGCAGATAATTCAGCTCGAACTGATTACGCGCATCGGCAAATGTCGGCAATGCGGTGTTCTCCCCCTCAAGCGCCTGCTGAACCAGCGCTTCACTGATCACCGGCGCAGAGGTGAGCGCGACACATTGCTCGATCACGTTCACCAACTGACGCACGTTCCCCGGCCAGCTGGCCGCCATCAGGCGTCTCAGAGCATCGGTGGAAAAACTGCGCACAAACGGCTTGTGCCGCTGCGCCGAGATGCGCAGCAAATGGTTGGCGAGCAGCGGAATGTCTTCCGCCCTTTCACTGAGCGTCGGTAATTTCAGGCTGACGACATTCAGACGGTAAAACAAATCTTCGCGAAACTCGCCCTTCTCCATCGCTTTCGGTAAATCACGATGGGTGGCAGAGATAATGCGGACATCGACATCAATATCACGATTGCTGCCGAGCGGGCGCACTTTGCGCTCCTGCAATACGCGCAGCAATTTCACCTGTAATGACAGCGGCATATCACCAATTTCATCAAGAAATAACGTCCCGCCGGTTGCCGCCTGAAACAGCCCTTCCCGGCTGCTGACCGCCCCGGTAAACGCGCCTTTGGCATGGCCGAACAACTCGGATTCCAGCAGCTGTTCCGGCAGCGCACCACAGTTGATGGCGATAAACGCTTTCTTACCGCGCGGGCTGGCACCGTGGATCGCCTGCGCCAGCACTTCTTTTCCGGTGCCGCTCTGGCCGTTGATCAGCACGCTCACGTCTGACTGCGCGACCATATTGGCCTGTTCCAGCAGACGCAGCATGACCGGGCTGCGGGTGACAATTGCCTCCCGCCAGCTTTCATCCGCCGACGGACTGGAGTGCGCCAGCGCCTCATCAATGGCTTTATAGAGCGCATCGCGATCGACAGGCTTGGTCAGGAAACTGAACACGCCCTGCTGGGTGGCGGCGACCGCATCTGGGATCGAACCGTGCGCGGTGAGAATGATCACCGGCATACCCGGCTGAAATTTTTGAATCTCCGCGAACAGTGCCATGCCGTCCATTTCGTCCATGCGCAAATCGCTCAGCACCAGATCGATACGTTCACGGTGCAGCACACGCAGGGCTTCGGCACCGCTTTCGGCGGTGGTGACACGGAAACCCTCGCTGGTCAGGCGCATGCCCAGCAGCTTTAACAGGCTGGGATCGTCATCGACCAGCAATAAACTGGCAGCTTTTCGTAGCGTCATTTTGCGTTCGGATCCTTAGGCGGCGTGTAAGTCTCAGCCGGTTTTACGGAGGATTCAGAAGCCGGTTTCGCCGGTGTTGCGGGATCGTTATCCGGTAAATCACCCTGAATTTGTTTGCGCGAGGAGAGCTGACGTTCGATATCAGTCAGGTTTTCAAGCTTACGACGCGTATCCGCCAGACTATTTTCCAGTGTCTGCTGCTGTGCAGTCATCGCCTGAAGCTTTTCTTCATTTGCTGACTGCTGGCGGAGATTGCGGGCTTTTTCATCCCCCAGTACCACCTGCAAATTCTGACGTTCGCGCCACAGCTGTACCAGCGGGCGGATCGATCCTGGCATCTGGCCGCGATTCTGACTGACTTTATTCAGTAAGGCGCGGCGCTGCGGCAGATCAGGTTCGGCACTGGCTAACAAAATGCTTTGCTTGAAAATCTGATCCCAGCTACTGGCGGGGATCTGCTGCGCCTGAAAACGCGCCTGCGCGTCGCTCAAGCGATCGGCACAATCCATCGCACGCAACCAGTAGAGTGAATTGGTCAGTGCGTCGTCATCGTCCAACGCCCAGAGGGTCTCACAGGGCGCAATACGAAAATCAGTCACTTTGCTTTCAGGAACAACACTACTGGAAACTTGCTGATAATAGCGGTTGTCGGCGGTGTGCTGCACGCAGCCCGCCAGTACCAGTGCGGTACCGATCGACAAAAATCGGCGAACAGATTTAGTCAGTAAGGTGAATGCGTTCATTGGTCGCACCCGCCAGCAAATATCGTCATTATTTTTTCTTCTCAGCCGTCAGGGGCAATTCGATACGAAAACAGACGTCCGCATCCTCAACGGCAACCAGTTGCAGCTCTCCATGCATACGACGAATACAGTCCTGAGCAATGCTCAACCCCAGACCGCTGCCTTTTACAGCCCCTTTTCTCTGCTGGCTACCCTGATAAAAAGGTTCAAAAATCATCGCGCGCTCGGCGTCGGGGATCGGGGCTCCGGAGTTCGCCACCTCGATAATCACCCGCTCTTCACCATACCGGCTGCGGACCCAAATAGTACCGGATTCAGCCCCGTAGTGCACCGCATTGGAATAGAGATTATCCAGCACCCGCCGCAGCAGCGTCGGTTCGGCCAGACACTGTGGCGCATCAATAATCACTTCACTGCGGATTTTCTTCGCGCGCGCAGGCAGACTGTTGGCTGCCACCACGTCGGTGACCAGCGCTTTAAGATCGACAGCCACACTGAGCGTTGGCGCATCCGCCAGTTTACGGTTGTAATCGAGCAACTGTTCGATGAGCGTCTGCAAATGGCGACTGCTGTTGTTTAAGATCGCCACCACTTCTTTCTGATCCGGCGTCAACGGTCCGGCGACTTCATCGGCGAGCAGTTCGGTGCCTTCACGCATACTGGCGAGCGGGGTTTTCAACTCATGAGAGATATGGCGCAGGAATTCATGACGCTGCGATTCCAGCCACGCCAGTCGTTCACTCAACCAGACAATACGCTGCACCAGCGAGCGGATTTCACGCGGGCCTTTAAAAAGCGAAACATCCCCCAAATTTCGTCCCTCACCCAGCCGGTTGATCATACGTTCAACCCCTTTCACCGGACCGATAATCATGCGGGTAAACAGCACCACCAGCGCGCCGCTGAGCAGGAATAACACCAGCGCCTGCCAACCAAAGAACTGGCCGCGCTCCGCAATTTCTCGTTGCAACTGTAAACCGCGTGAAAACACCACTTCGCGGGTGGCCTGTACCATTTCAGCATTGGTGCGCGAGAAATTCTCCAGCCGCGCTGAGGAATCGTCATCCGGCGAGTTGTTGTCGCAAACCGGCGTTGTCAGTTGGGTCAGCAACGTGCGAAGCGTCTGGTAATAACGTAAATCCGGCAACACAGAAGAATGGGCATCCAGTAACTGCGAATATTGTTTGCGTTGATTTTGATAAAGGCGGGAAAGCGTCGGATCGTCTAGGACACAGTACTGACGGTAGCTGCGCTCCATTTCCAGCGCGATGCTGGACATGGCTTCGCTGCGACGGGCATCGCTTAGCGTAGTGCGGTTAATCCGGGCAGCCTGACGGCTGAGCTGGTCGAGACTGTCATAGGCCTGATAAGCCAGCACCAGCAATGGCAGCAGGACTAACAGGAAAGCCATCAATACCAGCTGGCGTAAAGAACCGGGGAATAAACGTCCTCTTTTCAACGCATTCATCTCATTTTCAACAGATGAAGTCATGCTAGCTGACAAAGGTTTGAACAGCCAGTGCCGCAGCGAATCGTCTTTAAGGATTTAAGAAAACAGGAAATTTCAGAGGGGTGGTATTGCAGAACATCCATCAGGATGTTCTGCAAACCGGAAGAGGTGGTGCCTCACTCAACGTGTCGTTCGATGCTTGATAACGTGCTTGCGCAACGATTATCGGTCTGGTGAACGATAGGCACCGTTTCTTAGGCGTCATTCGGGCATTATGAGCATATCAACGCTTTCGCGTGAGCCAATCATAATCAGGTGAATGAGCAACTGACATGATTCTAGCATGAAGCATGCCAACATTTAAATAATAATCATATCACTTTGAATATTATTGTTTTTTATTTAAAAATGATTTTTATGCTTAAAAAGCAATCACGGCAAGTCGTTGTAAAAACGACCAAGGTGTCGTCAGAAAACAACACTAACCACACTTATTATTATATTTATTTAAAATCAATGATTTAAATGTCCCCAAATGGAGACACCCTTTTTCGCGATTGTCGTCATTTACTGACAGTTTGGGATCAGTGTTCGCTAAACCCGAGAGAGTTTGGCGTCGGCACAGGCTGTTCGCAGTCGATCGGATTATCCACTTTGGCCGGATCGCACTGAGTGGCCTGCTGCGGGATAAATATATGATCAAGGATCGCCCGCGCCGTCGGCCCGGCGACAACGCCATCGCCTCCGCCATTTTCCAGAATCAGCGCCATCACCACCGAAGGATGTTTATACGGCGCGAACGCGGTATAGAAGATATGGTCACGCAGTCGAACCGGGGTCATTTTGGCGTTGTAGACCTGATTCTCGCGCAGGCTGAATACCTGAGATGTCCCGGATTTCGCTGCGATCTGATAAGGCGCGGTGTGGAACAGCTTATAACCAGTGCCGTTCGGCAGATTCGCCATACCAAACATGCCGTTTTTGACGATGCCCCAGATTGGCGATTTCGGATCGGCAATTTGCTGCGTCGGCGGCATTTTATACGGCGTGATCGTTTTGCCACTTTTTGACGAATACAGCAGATGTGGCGTTTCCAGCTTACCGTTATTCACCAGCGCACTCAGCGCCCGCACCATCTGAATCGGCGTCGCGACCCAATAACCCTGCCCGATACCCACCGATACCGTATCGCCCTGATACCAGCCCTTCTTGTGAACCTTCATTTTCCACTCACGGCTTGGCAGGACGCCGTTATATTGCTCGTCCAGATCGATGCCGGTAGATTTGCCGTAGCCGAATTTGGACAGCCAGGTGTGAATACGGTCGATGCCCATTTCAAATGCCACCTGATAGAAGAAGGTATCAGCTGATTCTTCAATAGCTTTGGTGACGTTGAGCATACCGTGGCCGGTTTTCAGCCAGTCGCGGTAATGGCGCTGCGTGCCTGGCAGCGTCCAGGTCGGCGCGCCGAAGAAAGAGGTTTGTGGCGTGATAACACCTTCAAACAACGCCGACGTCGCCATAAACGGTTTTACCGTCGAGGCCGGTGGATACAGTCCCTGCGTCACGCGGTTGATGAGTGGCAGATCCGGATTTTTCAGCAGCGCGCTGTACTGTTTACGAGAGATACCGTTCACAAACGGATTCGGATCGTAACTTGGGCTGGACACCATCGCCTTGATGCCGCCGTCGCGTGGATCCATCACCACCACCGCGGCACGCTGGCCTTTCAGCACTTTTTCGATGTACTGCTGCAAACCGAGATCCAGCGTCAGATAAATATTCTGCCCGGCCTGCGGAGGGACTTCTTTCAGCAGACGCACCACGTGGCCGTGGTTATCGACCTCCACTTCCTGATAGCCGGTTCGGCCATGCAAAATATTTTCGTAATACTTTTCCACGCCCTGCTTGCCGATATCGTGGTCTGCCGCGTAGTTTTCGGAAATGCCTTCAGCGTCGAGGCGCTTTTCATCTTTATCGTTAATCTTCGAGACATAACCCACCACATGCGCCAGTTCCGCGCCATACGGATAACGTCGCTGCTGATAAGTACTGATCGAGACGCCGGGGAAATTAAACTGGTTTACTGAGAATCGCGCGACTTCAACATCGGTCAGCGCCAGCTTCAGCGGGATCTGCGCAAAGCGGCGACCGTGGATCATCGCGTCGTGGAAACTGTCGAGATCGTCCTGGGTCAGATCGACAATCGGTTTAAGCGCATTCAGCGTTGCCTGCAAATCCGGGACTTTTCCGGGGATCATCTGCAACTGATACAGCGTGATATTTTGCGCCAGTATGACGCCGTTGCGATCCATAATCAGCCCGCGGCTGGGGGCAATCGGCAGCATTTTAATGTCGTTCTGATTGGAGCGGGTCTGATAAAAATCATGCATTCCCACCTGTAAATGATACAGATTGAGCACCAGCACGGTGGACAACAGAAACACGACCATAAAAGCAATCACGGCGCGGCGGACGAAAAGGACGGACTCGGCGGTATGGTCGCGAATTTCGTCATTAAGTAAGGCCATAATCGGGCAACTACCTTTATTGTCTGCTTTTAAAGCGGGCGAAATGAAAAAGAGTGGAGTCTGGAAAAGTGCGAAAGGATAGCCCGCCCTGCAACAGGCGACTATAAGAAGTGTGCTAATGAAGTAGCAGGAGTGTTTCTATTTATTGCAGGCTTATTGCAGACATCGTGCAGTGCGTGGCGGATCCAGCCAACGCACTTGCTTCCTGAAAGCCAGCGCCATTTATTTGGCGGTATTGAGTTTACAATCCCCGTAGACGTAACCTTCGGTCTGGGTAGCGACGACAAAGCTGTCTTTCGTGTGGATATACATCAGGTTATCCTGCGCGCCCGCTTTCATCGGCTGATTGTCTTGGCCGATAATGTCGGTCAGTTCAGGGCTGGTGATCAGTTTGCTACCATCCGGTGAAAAGCTAAACGTATTGCCCGCATCATAAACCGCCGCGTTTTTATTCACGACTTCAGAGACATCGCTGCCATCATCTGACTGCGTATGATGGGTTAAAACACATTGATATTGCGTAACAGCCGATGCTGAAAACGACGCCAGCGCCAACATCACCGCCACACAACCGCCTGACCTGACCATCAGATAAATCCATAAAGTGAGTAAGAACGCCATGCTAACACTTGCCCGCCCAGTGGGAAGAGCCTGCAAATAAATATTCATATGCAGAATGTCTTAAGCCAAATTACTTCTCATAAATAATGGGTTTCTAAACGCTCATCTAATGACTCGTTTTTTATACAGTGTTTAAGAAAAAACCTGCTTATAATCCGCACATTACTGTCTTATAAAAACAAAGGATTGAGATGAGATCTTTCAAAGTACCCGGGGCAAACTTCTATTTGCGTTACCACGAACTCTCAGGGCTTGGTGTTCCGCTGGTGTTTATACACGGTCTGGGTTGCGCATCATCTTGCGATTTTCCACGCGTGGCGACCGATGCATCACTGCGCCCGCGCCGTTCCTTCCTGCTCGATTTAGCCGGTTCAGGTTTCAGCGATAAACCACAGGGTTTCAGCTACAGCCTGCAGGCCCATGCTGACTGCGTAATCGCCTGGCTGGAAAATCTTGCCGTACCGCAGGTGAATCTTATCGGCCACAGCATGGGCGGCAGCATTGCGATCATGGTCGCGTCCCAGCGTCCGGATCTCATTCAGCGGCTGATCGTCGCCGAGCCAAATCTGGATGCCGGTGGCGGCGCGTTCAGTCGCGCTGTCGCGAAATATTCTGAAGAAGACTATCTCGACGAAGGGCATGCGCGTCTGATTGAGATCGCGGTGCGTGGTGATGATCAGGTCTGGGCGGGTTCGATGGCGGTCGCTTCACCGCTGGCAATCCATCGTCAGGCCGTCGGTCTGGTCAATGGAGAAGCACGCTCGTGGCGTGAGCAGCTTTATCAGCTGGAAATGCCCGCCACGGTATTATTCGGTGAGTTCTCCCTGCCGGAGCCCGATGTCGCGATTCTGCCGCAGCACGGCATTCACACCGCGGTTGTCCCACAGGCTGGCCATTCGATGATGTGGGAAAACCCAACCGGCGTGGCCGCGGCGATCAACACGGCGCTGAATGCCGAAGTAGTGTGAGTCACTTAGTTTGGATGAATAACAGGGGGCAATTTCCTGCCCCTTGCGCCCCCTCTTCCCCCCGAACGTTCTTGCCCAAAAAACTAAATAACCGATTAGTGATCCAGATCAACTAAACCCCGCGCCCCGCAAGGGCTGCAGAGGCGTTTTAAGTCGAATTTCGAGGCGTTTTTGGGTTAAAAATGGCGTCTCATACCGCCAGCAATGCATTTCATTCCGCAACTCGTGCATCTCACGCCGCAAATGAACCGCACATATTCGTGAGGACTATCATAGCCACAGTTAATTGAATCTACTTCGCTCGGGAGAACCCACTATGAGTGACACATCTGGTATGCCGAACTACAACCGTACCCGCTGGCTGACTCTGGCCGGTACAATTCTGACTCAGCTCGCGCTGGGATCTGTGTACACCTGGAGTCTGTTCAACGGTCAGCTTTCTGAAAAACTGGGTGAGCCGGTCAGTCGCGTCGCACTGACCTTCGGGATCCTCAGCCTGTGTCTGGCTATCTCTTCTTCCGTCGCGGGGAAACTTCAGGAACGTTTCGGCGTTCGCAACGTCACTATTGCCGCTGGTGTGCTGATGGCTGCCGGGTTCTTCCTGACTGCGCATTCTGACAACGTCATCATGCTGTATATCAGCGCCGGTGTGCTGGTCGGTCTGGCGGACGGTGCCGGTTATCTGCTGACGCTTTCCAACTGCGTAAAATGGTTCCCTGAGCGTAAAGGGATGATCTCAGCCTGCGCTATCGGTGCCTACGGTTTAGGCAGCCTGCTGTTCAAATTCGTATGCGGTCATCTGCTGGCGACTGAAGGTTTGCAAAACACCTTCATGATCTGGGGCGGTGTGGCGATGGTGATGGTGATTACCGGTGCACTGATGATGAAAGATGCGCCAAAACAGGAAACCGCCGATGTGACTCGCGAAGAGAACTCTCTGAACGATAACAGCAAAGACAGCCGCGAATTCACGCTGGCCGAAGCGGTTCGCGCACCGCAGTACTGGATGCTGGCGCTGATGTTCCTGACTGCCTGCATGAGCGGCTTGTATGTGATTGGTGTGGCAAAGGATATCGGACAAAGTCTGGTGAAACTGGACGCCCTGACCGCCGCCAACGCCGTCACCGTCATCGCGATTGCTAACCTGAGTGGCCGCCTGGTGCTCGGCGTACTGTCTGACAAAATGCAGCGTATCCGCGTGATTTCCATCGCGCAGATCGTCTCACTGGCCGGGATGAGCATGATGTTGTTCACTCACATGAATGAAACCATGTTCTTTATCTCCGTAGCCTGTGTCGCCTTCAGCTTCGGCGGGACGATCACCGTGTATCCGTCACTGGTCAGCGATTTCTTCGGCCTGAACAACATGACCAAAAACTACGGTCTGCTGTATCTCGGTTTCGGTATCGGCAGCATCTTCGCTTCTCTGGTGGCTTCGCTGTTCGGTGGTTTCGCAGTGACCTTCAGTATCATCACAGTATTATTGATGGTGTCATTGGTTCTTTCTGCCACGATTCGCTTACCGAATAAATCAGAAGCAGGTCATAATACGCTCCAGCACGTGTAAACCAGCACTTGAGCGCATCATAAATGATGAACGGGAGCGTAATTAGCTCCCGTTTCTTATGAGTAAAGCATATCTGTTCAGTGGCTGATTCACACAACACTTACGACCAAACGTGAATACACCGGACACCCGACCATGAAACGCACCACCCTCGCTCTTTTCAGCCTGATGCTCAGCCTTACCGCTTTTAACAGTTTTGCCGTAGCCTATCCTTCCAGTGCGCAGGAAGTCGCTTCAGAACTGAGCCGTAAAGCCAGCGAAAGCAGTAATCAGCCGTCTACGACGCTTGATGCCAGCGCGCACAGCACGCTGACTTCCGGCAGCGATTACCTGTAATCAGCGCACCAGCGTCGCGCGCTTGCCGTCAAATTTCCATCCCTGTATCAGATACTGCATCGCGATCGCGTCATCGCGGTCTTTTTGCGTCATATTGTTGTAGCGCTGATGGGCAATCCCTACCGCGTCCATATCCAGCTCCACGCCGAGCCCCGGCAGTTCGTTAAGCGCCAGCTTACCGTCTTTAATTTGCAGCGGATTTTTCGTCAGATGCTGGCCTTCCTGCCAGATCCAGTGCGTATCAAACGGCGAAATGTCACCGGGCGCGGCCGCACCGAGATGCGCCAGCATGGCCAGCGATACGTCAAAGTGATTATTGGAATGACAGCCGAGCGTCAGCCCCCACGCATTGCATAACGTTCCGATAGTATTCGCGCCACGCATCGACCAGTAATGCGGATCCGCCAGCGGAATATCGATGGCGTTAAGCTGCAACGCATGGCTCATCTGCCGCCAGTCATTGGCGATCATATTCGTCGCGACCGGTAATCCGGTGGCGCGCTTAAACTCAGCCAGCGTTTCACGCCCGGAAAATCCCTGCTCGGCTCCGCACGGATCTTCGACGTAAGACAAAATCCCGTGCATGTCTTTGCACAGCGCAATCGCCTGATCCAGCGACCACGACGCATTCGGATCAACGGTGATCCGCGCCTGTGGAAAACGTTGTTTCAGAGCCCGCACGGTATCAATCTCTGCTTCTCCTGCCAGCACGCCCCCCTTGAGTTTGAAATCCTTAAAACCGTATTTGTCCTGCGCGGCTTCGGCCAGTTGCACAACTTTCTCGTGTGTCATCGCCTCCTGATGGCGCAGGTGATACCACGGATGCTGCCCCGGCTGTGCTTTCCCTTGCTGATAGGCCAGATCGGTTTTTTGCCGGTCGGCGATGTAAAACAGATAACCGAGTACCGGCACTTCATCGCGCTGTTTACCCGGTCCAAGCAGCTGTGCAACCGGCTGATTAAGATGTTGCCCCATCAGATCCAACAGCGCCGTTTCCAGTACGGCAACCGCGTTGTGGTGCCGCTCGAGATCCCACGGTCGAAAGCCGGGCAGGACGGGCTGCGGCGCACGGTTTTCTTCCAGATCGCGTTTATGCAAATCGCTGACCAGCTGATTCATTTTGCCGATCTCCTGACCGACAATATGCGGGATCGCCTCATTGAGGATCTTCAGCACGACGCCTGTTGCGGGCGACTCGCCGACGCCGATGTGCCCTTGGCTGTCTTTTAGCACCAGCAGGATACGGGTGAAATAGCAATTATGCGCACCGGCGATATTCAGCAACATGCTGTCGTAACCGGCAACCGGGATGACCTGCATTTCGACAATTTTTGGTGTATCAGACATGGCGTTTTGGCTCCAATCCCTGCGGGGCATGATAGTCAGGTTGCGTTGGCGTGCGGTGGTTTTTGGTGAAAAACAGTGTGATTGCAGCGAAGACGGAAGCGCCGCTGAGGATATACAGCCCGGCAGTCGTACTGCCGGTCGTCTGTTGCAGATAGCCAAACACCGCAGGTGCGAAGAAACCGCCGAGATTACCCAGCGAGTTGATCAGCGCAATGCCCGGCGCGACGATAGAAGACGGCAGCTGGCTCTGCGGAATAGGCCAGAACAGCACAGCGCTGGATTTCGTGCCGATGCACACCACGCACAGCGCAAACAGGCCAAACCACGGGCTGCCGAGCGTACACAAACAGGTACCGAGGGCGGCGACAATCAGCGCCAGCGCCAGAAGGGTTTCCCGGTTGCCACGGAATCGGTCGCTGACGCGGCCAAGTATATTGATGGCGATAATCGCGCAAATCCACGGTACCGAATTCAGCAAGCCGATCTGTAACGATGACAGCCCCGGAATGCGGCCGATGATTTCCGGCTGCCAGAACACCAGCGTGTAGCCGGTCATGCACATCACGAAGAACAGGAAGCACAGATAGGCCATTTTGCCGTCGGTGATAAGTTTCCAGCGTGACTGTCCCTGCGTATGGACGTCACGCGAACTCGCCTCTTCCAACAGCGCGGTGCTCAGCGCCTGCTTTTCTTCGACGGTCAGCCATTTGGCTTCCTCCGGTTTTGAAACCAGGAAAAATGCAGCCACGATCCCAACTAACACCGACAGCGCGCCTTCAATGAACAGCACCCACTGCCAGCCCGGTAATCCCATAAAATCGTGCAATTCCAGCAATCCGCCGGTGACCGGACCGGATAACAGATAGGCCGCCGCCGAACCGGTGAGGATCAGCGCTGTGGCACGCCCGCGATAGACGTTAGGCACCCATTTGCGGAAATAAAATAAGATCCCCGGGAAGAAACCTGCTTCGGCGACGCCGAGTAAAAAGCGCAGCACGTAGAACTGCATTGGTGTGGTAACAAAACCCATCGCAAAGACCACTGCGCCCCAGGTGATCATAATGCGGGTCAGCCAGACGCGGGCGCCGTACTTATCCATCAGCATATTGCTGGGGATTTCAAACAGCGCATAACCGACGAAAAACAGACCGGCACCGAAACCGAAGGCGGCGGTACTGATGCCGACGTCCGTTTCCAGGCTGTGTTTGATGAAACCGACGTTGGTGCGATCGATTTGGTTAATGATCAACATCAGGATGAGCATCGGAATGGTGCGGGCAAAGAATTTGCGGTTTGCACTTCTTACCGCTTTGTTTTCATGACCGTTCATGGTGTTCCCTTAGCGTTGAAATAATGAACAACTGCAACACTACTTAAGAAGCGAACACGGTGAATTGCCATTGTGCACTCGCCCAATGTTTGATCACCCGCAAAGACAGGCGACAACAATTAATTCACATTATCAATGAATTGAATGATGTGCATAAGCACAACTGATGATTAAGGGGTTTTTCCCTTTTTAGATGGAATAGCGAGGCGGTTCACAGTTTACGGGAGGTCTTTTTCAAACAAAGTGCTTAAAATAGGAACACGTAATTATCCATGCGATTTATATGTTTGTTATAATTACGCCTTGAAATTGATCAATGGGACACGCCGTCCCGACACAAGGAGTGTGAAATGAAAGCAACTGCATTTTGGTTAATCATGGCCGGAGGTTCCGTAGCGATTGGCTACGCGATGGCGCTGATGATGGAGCTATTGTAACGTCTGACGCCGTTCCGCCCTTTTCGATAAGGACATATCTATGGCATTTTACAGCCCCAGGCGCATCATTCTTTATACTGCTGCGGCCATTGCGCTGCTGGTCATCGTTGGTCTGGTGACCTACTTCACCGTCGGCCATCTGGCTGTTTAAGGTTTTCCTGTCTTCAGAATCCGTGGCGATACACAAGGTCTCGCCGCATAATGCCTGCCTGAAAACCTGATCCAAACATCACACTTATTGAGATAAGAAACATGACATACAAGGGATTACTGGTGGTGGCTGTCGTTATTCTGCTGGCAAGCATCGGCTCGGAGTCATTGATTAAGAAGGGAATTGCGATGGCGGACGCCAAAATTGATCAGGTGATTGGTCATTACGCAGACAAATAAGGCTTACAACTGCTGGAGTAACCTTACCGGGCGATGACAAAACCATACACAGCGTTTGGTATCGTAAGTCCATCAAATGTTGTGTGATGTCCCTGTGTAATACCCCTGTAGAACCCTGTTATTTGCCCGCCGCGTGCGGGCTTTTTTTTGTTTTTTTTCAGATAAAAGTCCACAGAAGCCAATTGCCGAAATAATTCGAGTTGCAGGAAGGCGGCAAGGGAAAAAGTCCCGATGAGCTTACTCAAGAAAGTGATTCGGGTGACTGAGTGCAGCTAACGCATCTGCAACTCGAAGTATGAAGGGAATTTGCCGGTGCTTTCCCGGCCGTCATATTGCGGCGTAAGCGTCCATCGTACACTCCTACATTACGCGGCCTGAGCGCGGCCTTATCACAACAGAAAAAACGGCTGAGTTTTTTATTCCCTGATTATCTATTTTTTTATTTCGATAAACATGACGAGAAAAAAGAAACCGGCTTTTCTGTTGTGGCTCCCGAAATAATTCTGGAAGCTTTTAAATAATAAACCCCGGCGTTGGCCAGGGTTTATTTTTGTGGTTCATAATGTCGATATTGAAACAACGATTCCTGTCTGCTCCGGGTTTAACCCATCTTCGCTATTGCAGGTGATTTGCCTTCAATATCAGGCGACATTACAGAACGACAACGTTACCCGCTGAAGGGCCTTTCTGGCCTTGTTCGATGGTGAACTCTACGTTCTGACCTTCGTCCAGGGTTTTGAAATCATTGCTCTGGATTGCAGAGAAGTGTACGAACACGTCTTTGCTGCCGTCTGCAGGGCTAATGAAACCGAAACCTTTACCAGCGTCGAACCATTTTACTAAACCAGTCATTTTAGTAGACATAGAAAATACCTTCTTTTTTATTTTATGATGCCATAGGGCAATATAGGTCTGTTTTTATTTGAAATACTTATGGATGCATCAGAGAAGGAAATTCGTCGGAGAAAGGATTTGCTATATCACTTGAACCAGGAACTGCTTTACTAAATGTCTTACATAAATAGGTCTTAACCACAAACCGTTGACGCTATTTACACACAGCAGGATTTATTAAGCAAGCCTTTATTTCAAAGCAACTCTATTTATAGCCTTTATATTTGTTAAAAGAATAACCCGCAGGGCACGCAGGGCGGCGGCTGTAGCCTGATTAATCAATAATTAAGCCTGCCCAATTCAGGCAGGCATTAAGACGATTCTCACCTTGTTATGAATCAAACTCAGCGCGCCGTGGCTCTTTTCACACAATCGGCGCGGCGTCCGTCTACCCGTTTGGCGAACCACGCGGTGGTCAGCGTGCGGGTAATCTTCGGACTTTCCAGCGTGATCCCCGGCAGCATCTCGCGCGGCTGTCGCTTCCCGGTGGTTTTATCCGCCAGCGTAAACACCTGTTTGTAGAGTTTAGTGTCTTCGAATTCCAGCTGTTCGCCCTTCTCCAGCGCCCTGCGGATTGCCGAGTGGCTCATATCCAGACGCTTGCTCAGCGTGCGCACCGCCAGCTCAGTGCTGCCAGGCTTATCGGTGCCATAGTTGATAAGGTCACCATCGAGCGCCAGCGGAATACCCGAGGCCTTACTGACCGCACTCTGGAACGCGGCATTACGGCTGGCATACCAGCCCGCATTGAAGTCGGCGAAACGATACAGCGGCTGAGTGTAATTCGCCGGATATCCCAGCAGATGTTTCACGCCGAAATAGACGCCGCCGCGACGGCTAAACACTTCGTTGCGAATCGAGCTCTCCACCGGATACGGATACCCTTTGGCATTCTGTTCGGCAAACGCGATGCTGACCTGCATCGGCCCGCCGGTATGCACCGGATTCAGATTGCCAAACAGCTTCTGCCCCATCGGCACCATATCGATGAAATCATCGAAAATCGCGCTCAGCTGCTTCTCTGTTTTCACATTATCCAGCCGCTCGCTGTAGGATTTGCCGTTCGGCGATTTCAGCAGCAGAGCGGTGTGTACCAGGAAATTCGGCACATGGACGGCATCTGCGCGGCGGTCTATCTCTTTCCACGCAATTTTACCCAGCCCCGGTACCGGCGCGTCGGCGTTGAAGTTAGATTCCTGCTGCGCCACCGCCAGCACAGAGCAGATATTCTCGGTGGTCGGCGCGATGCCCTGCGCAGAAAACGCGGCGGTAATATCCGTCGCCCAGCCCTTGCGATCCGGTGCTGTGGAAGGCATCAGCCGTATGATGTCCGCTTTGGTGTCCTGCGGATTTTTCACCGGCGCGTCGTTTTTTTTATTCGACGTACACCCGGCGAGGATCAAAATCGCTAACGCACCGAGCGTGCAGGGTGTGGAAAATCGCTTACCGTTCAAAATCATACATTTCCTGAAGAGGGAGTTACGTGTGTACTTTCGTGACGTTAACCAAGATAAGCGCGGCTTTCTAGTTAAAATTTCAGCTTTTTACGCTAAGGTTAATCTTCTGAATATGGAGCAAAAGGAGCAAGGAATCTATGCAATACGCGATCAAAACCTCTCACTTCAACCGCACTTTCCTGATGCCATTAATGCTGCTGATGATGATTTTTGCCGTCAGCGGCTGTGGTGATAAAGAGCCTGCGCAGCGCAAAGCGTTTATGGATTTCCTCCAGTCGCGCATTCTCGACAAACAGGTGCTGGCTGTGCCGCAGCTGTCGGAAGCGGAGAAAAAACAGTTCGGGGATTACAGCAAAGATTACGCGATCATCACCGGTTTCCATCACCAGATGAACACTGAGCTCGATTCCTCGCTGGTACCCGTGTTTGCCGGTATGAACGGCGTCAACAGCGTCAATGCGCTGGTCGAACAGCGCGATGACCTCAAAAAGATGGCCGATAGCAGCCAGAACTGGAAAGAGAAAATCATCACGCTCAGAACGCAGGCGGATACCCAGCGCGCGGCGCTGAAACAGCCGGATGATCTGAAAAAGGTTTACGATCAGGCTTACGAGAAAACAGTGATCAAACCCTCTGAAATCACCGAACAGGTCTTCGATCTGCTGCCGCAGGTGCTGAATCTAATCGTCGCCAAAGCCGATTTCATCAAGAATCAGGGGAAAGAGGTCACCATTACCGGAAACCGTCTGCAATTCTCCAACCAGAAACAACTGGATAAATACAACGCGATCCAACAACAGCTGGTGCCGCTGAATGCGCAGCTGATGCAGCTCAGCCGCCAGATGCAGCAAATGGTACGCTAAACCACCAGCCGAACGTTCAGACCGCCGCAAGGCGGTTTTTTCATGACGGCGCTTTTGTTATGGTGTGCGGCACTTAACTAAGGAGACACCGATGAGTGACGAAATTCTTGCCAAACGCGTGGACCAGCTTGAGCGCGTAAACCGTGAACTTCTGGTACAAATTTCCGCCATGCGCCTGCTGTTTGGCAGCGTGGGCAACGTGCTGAACGCCAGCCAGGAAAATGCCTTCACGGTAGCCGTGAATCAGGCTCTTGAAGCTAACCGCGCCGATGTGGCAAACCAGACCGATCTGGACGACGCTTCCCGCAAATTCCGCGAAGACGTATTTAAATGCACCGAATCTCTGCTGCCGGGCAGCCGTTAATTGGTGAAAACATCAAAAGGCTCAGACGCACTCTGAGCCTTATATTCCCCCACCCTGACTCCCCTCTAGATATTCGGGCATACCAGCGCCAGCTCCGCCTTTTCCGGGAACAATCTTTCGCTGATAAAATCGATAAAGACCCGAAGCTTCGGCGTCATGTAACCGCCAGACGGCCACAGAATATAAAAATCTGCACTGCGTTTAACGTGCTCGTCTAATACGGTCACGAGTTGTCCGCGCGCCAGTTCCTTGCGGACGCTGAAATCCGGCAGGCAGGTGATTCCCAGTCCCTGTACCGAAAAACAAAGACGCGTTTCAATGTTATTGCAAACCATCGACACTGGCAGCGCGACATCTACATGCGCCGGAACCGGCCACGGCTCCAGCTTACCGCTGTTGGGATAACGAAAATGCAGGCAGCGATGCGTAAGCAAATCCTGCGGCTCGCGCGGCCAGCCGTGCTCTGCAAAATAGCCTGGAGACCCGACCAGCAGATGATGGAACGTGCCCAGCTTGCGCATCGACAGCCGTGAATCCACCATCTGCCCGGTGCGCACTACCGCATCAAATCCCTCTTCGACCACATCGACCACGCGATCGGTGAAATCCAGATCCAATTCGATGTCCGGATAACGGCGCATAAACTCGCCGAGCACCGGCAGCAGCAGCGTACTGAGCAGCGGCAGGCTCATACGCAGCCTGCCGCGCGGATTTTCTGAGAGCTGCGACAGCTCGCTTTCCGCGGCTTCCAGCTCCGCAACAATCCGGCGGCTGCGCTCGAGAAACAGCGCGCCTTCCGCCGTCAGCGTAACGCTGCGGGTGCTGCGATGGAACAGACGCACCTTCAGCTTGGTCTCCATCCGCGCGATGCTTTTACCCACCGCCGATGCCGACACGCCCAGTATTCGCCCTGCGGCGACGAAACTGCGGGTTTCCGCGACGTGCACAAACACATTCAGACTGCTCAGACTTTCCACCGCCACCTCCGATTACGGACACCAACGTCCGTATACTCTGGAAATCTACCCTACTTTTTCCGCACCGGGGAGATCTCTATTGTGATCGAACACATTCTTTCATTGATAAATCACTATGAATTCCCCCCAGTCCGCCTCACCGTTGCCGCTTTCCGCCCTGCTGGCGATGGCGATGACCGGTTTTATCGGCATCATGACCGAAACGTTGCCCGCCGGGCTATTACCACAAATTGCTGCGGGACTTAATGTTTCGCAGGCAATGGCCGGACAGCTGATCACGCTTTACGCTGCGGGTTCGCTGATGGCGGTGATCCCGCTGGCAGCGATGACGCGCGGCTGGAACCGGCGCACCGCGCTGCTCACGGCGATCCTCGGCTTTCTGGTGTTTAACACGCTCACCACGTTTTCAACGAATTACCTCGTGACGCTGTTCGCGCGCTGGATGGCCGGTGCGGCCGCCGGTCTGGCATGGGGATTACTGGCGGGCTATGCGAGACGCATGGTGCCGGTGCATCAGCAGGGCCGCGCGCTGTCGGTGGCGATGCTGGGTGCGCCGGTGGCGCTGTCCGTCGGCGTCCCGCTCGGCACCTGGATGGGTACCCTGCTCGGCTGGCGGATGGCGTTTGGCGTGATGTCCGCTATCACGTTGCTGCTGGTCGTATGGGTGATGCGCAAAGTGCCAGATTATCCGGGACAGGCGGCTGGCCAGCGCCAGTCACTGCGTCACGTGATAAGAATGCCGGGCGTGCGCAGCATACTGGCGGTGATCTTATTATGGATGCTGACGCACAACCTGCTTTATACCTACATCGTGCCTTTCCTTGCCCTCTCCGGCCTGGCAGAACGGGCTGACCAGATATTACTGGTGTTCGGCATCGGCGCGCTGGCGGGTATCTGTTTCACCGGTTTGCAGGTGGATAAACGCCTGCGGAAAACCCTGCTGGCCAGCCTGGCACTGTTTGCATTGATTTCCCTAGGACTGGCGCTCGACGGCGATTCACCGCTGATGGTGACGCTGTGCGTCGCCATCTGGGGGCTGACTTTCGGCGGTGCGGCGACGTTATTGCAAACTGCCATCGCTGACGCCACCGGCGAGCAGGGTGATATGGCACAATCGCTGGTCGTGGTGTCGTGGAATCTGGCGATTGCCGGCGGCGGCTTGTCCGGCGGCATTCTGCTTAACACCACAGGGATCGGCATTTTCCCGTGGGCGATGCTGATTCTGTTGCTGGCTGCTCTGATAATTGCCTGGTGCGCGAAACGTGACGGTTTTAAGCCAGGTGCCCGATATGCATAAAATCCTAAGGATCCGGTCGCGGAGGGACAGGATCAAAGTTTCGCAGCGTCTGAGCGGGTATAATTTCCTAAACCCTTTCAGAACCAAACGCCTGAAATCTCCTCAGAGGGAGCCCTTTCTGATAGAGTAAAAAACAGGCAATGCAAAGACGATGAGATCCATGGAAGCCCATAAAAAAGCCGCTATAATTTTGACTGTACTCGCCACTACGGCCTTACTGCTGGTGGCTTTCGAGTGGCTTGCCGATCAGACCGTTCCCGAGTTAAAGGAACATGTGGTTCACTACGTTGACCGGCACATCACCGGTTAGCGTGGATTCAATAACACCTAAGCTCAATACAGGGAGGATCCGATGGTCACCAAAAGGATGATGAGTAAACACTGGAAAATGGTCGTCGTGTTGTTATGCATCTGCGGCGGCCTGCTGTTACTCCGCTGGGCGGCCATGATTTGGGGTTGAGCTGATATTGTTAGCGATACTATTTTGAGTTAAGTTGACGCCCCTATGAAAACCCCAAAACCGCGTCGTCCCCATGGGCGATGGACCTACTACATTATGTACGAAGACATTCTGTGGCCCTGCCCGGTTCGCTGGGAGTGGGAGAATGGCTATGGCGGCTGGCTGCCGTTTTACTATTCCCCGACGCTGGAATTTGTCGCCGGTGACCCGCTCAAAGCCACCAAAGTGCCCGGTTCCAAAACCCGGGCCATCGCTAAAACTTCCCGCATCCCGCAGTACGATTACTGATCCTGCCTTTCAGGCGATCACACCGTTTCAATCAGTCCGCTCGCCCGCAGTACCCTGCGCTGTACCGCATCCGGCAGCACCGCATTCATTCCTCCGACAAAGCCCAGACTGAACCAGTGACGCGCACGGGTAATGCCGGTGTAAATCAGTTCACGGGTGAGGATCGGGCTGAGATTCTCCGGCAGCAGCAGCGCGGTATGGGTGAATTCAGAGCCCTGCGATTTATGCACCGTCATCGCGAACACCGTCTCCACCGCCTGCAAACGGCTTGGCATCACCCAGCGGATACTCAGGGTGCCGTCGCCAGCCAGAAAGGCAACGCGCGATACCCACACCGTCGATCCATCCGCCAGCGTTTGCGGAATTTGCAACGTAATGCCGATATCGCCGTTCATCAGCCGCTGGCCGTAATCATTGCGCGTTACCAGCACCGGACGCCCCGGATACCAGCCTGCCGCAGCCTCCAGCAGCCCTTCTTTCCATAGAATTTCAGCAATGCGCAGATTCAGCCCTTCAACACCCCACCGCCCGCCGCGCAGGGCGCATAACAGCTGGAACTGACTGTAGGCCAGCAGCACTTTGGTTGCCCAACGGTGGAAGGATTCCATCGGTTCGTCGATTTCAGGCCGCTCATTTTTCACTATCGTCAGATAGTGACGATAACCGACCGGCGGCGAAACGCCTGCCCGCGCCGTGGCAGCAGGAAACTGCCCCGCCGCGCCGTTAATCACCCAGTCGCGCAGCGCCTGATCGTCGGCCACGCTGAGCGTCAGTTGCGCCAGATCGCCGTACCCCTGCTTCCACACCTGCTTCAGCGCTTTCACATCGCCATCGTTGACCGCTTCCGCCAGCCGCCCGATGCCGCTTTGTGCATCAAAACGGTAGCTGTGACGTAACATCACCACCGCCTGATCCATCGCGGTTCCGTGCGCATCGACCAGAGCATCCGGAATGTTCTCCCCGGTGACGGTTTGCAGCCAGTCGCGGGTTTTCGGCAAATAATGGCCGCCCGCCGCACGCTGGCAAAGTTCGCTGAGCAACGCGCCCGCTTCCACCGATGCCAGCTGATCTTTATCGCCAAGCAGAATCAGGCGCGCCTGATCCGGTAACGCCGCCAGCAGCGCAGCCATCATTTCCAGATCGACCATCGACGCTTCATCCACCACCAGCACGTCGAGCATCAGCGGATTGCCCGGATGATGGCGGAAGTGCCGCGTGTCCGGGCGGCTGCCGAGCAGGCGGTGCAGCGTCACCACGTCAGTATTGATGCTTTCACGCACGGCGTCGCCGTTGCCGACCGCGGTCAAATCCAGTTGAGATACCGCACCGGCAATTGACTCATTGAGCCGCGCCGCCGCCTTACCGGTCGGTGCCGCCAGACGGATGCGCAGCGGCTGGCCGTGGTCTTCCAGCGCCAGCGTTTGCAGCAACGCCAGCAGACGCACCACAGTGGTCGTTTTCCCCGTGCCGGGGCCACCGGTCACGATGCTGAACGCACTGCCCGCCGCCAGTGCACAGGCCAGTTTCTGCCAGTTGGCTTGCCCGCTATTGCCGCTGGCAGGAAACAGCGCATCGAGCGCCGCGCGCAGAGGTGCCACCGGCAACGCGTCCGGCTGACTGCGCGCCAGACGTTGTTCAATCGCGCCGCGTACATTCTGCTCATACTGCCAGTAACGGCGCAGATACAGGCGATGGCCGATGAGCACCAGCGGCGAATTTCCCTCACCGTGGCCCACCAGCTGCGGGTGTCCCAGCGCTGCCATCCATTCTGTCAGGCTGAGATTTTCCAGCACTGCAGCCGGGCGGATCACCGCACCGTCGGCGTGATCGCCCTCCGGCGGCAGCGAGAGCGAAAAGGCGCTGTCGTCGAGCGTGGCCTGCAAATCCAGACACACATGGCCGCGCCCGAGCTGATAACTGGTCAGCGCCGTCGCCAGCAATAACAAGGGATGCGCGTCGGGCGTCTGCTTCGCCAGAAATGTCACCAGTGCGCGATCCAGCTCACGCAGCCAGCCGCACTCTACCCAGCTTGCCAGCAGGTGTGCGATATCTTCACGGCTGTTGATTTTCATGCGCGTTTCTCCTGATTACCGCTAAACAGCAGGTCGAGTTCTTCCATTAAGGCTTTATCCGGCCTCTGAACGCAGACGCCGTTACCCGGCGCATGGCTGCCGCGCAGGAATAAATACACTGCGCCGCCGATATGGCGGTCGTAGTCATAATCCGCCAGACGGGATTTCAGCAGGCGATGCAGTGCGAACAGGTACAGCGTGAATTGCAGATCGTAGCGGTGATCCAACATCGACTGGATCATCGACGTATGATCGTATCCGCTGGCATCGCTACCCAGCCAGTTGGATTTGTAATCGAGTACGTAATAACGCCCGTCGTGTTCGAACACCAGATCGATAAAGCCCTTGAGCATCCCGTTGAGATCTTCCGCCAGCAGCGGCGCGCGCGGTGCGCCGTCCAGCGTGTATTGCGACACCAGTTTGTCGAGGCGGCGGGTCGATACCTGCGTCAGCGAGAACCAGAACTCCATCTCCACCTGATACGGCGGCAGTCCTGCCAGCGTAAACGCGTCGCCAGCCGGCAGCGGTAACGGCTGGGTAAGCAACGCGGTCAGCCATTGCGTCAGCGGTGTGATCCATTTTTCCCAACCGCGCGTATTACAGCGCCGCGCTACCTGATCGGCGATTTTTTCCGGCTTCGACGTCAGTGCGGCAAACCCTTCTTCCCCCGCCCATTCCAGCAAACCGTGCAGGAAATTACCCGGTGCCGGGCCGCGCGGAAACGCATACTGATCCGCGCCGGTCATCGGCTGTAACACGCCTTCCGCCAGTTCCAGATCTTCCAGCCCCGTACTCTCTAAATAGGTATCCTGCGCCGCGCTTTCGATTTCCACCGGCGGCTCATAGGTCGCCACGTCGGAGGCGATATACGTCCCGGCGGGCGCAATTTGCAGGCCGGAGAAACTCGATATCCACCAGCGCGGCGCTTTATGGGTGCGCAACGGCGGACGTGGCCCGAGCGCAGGCAGCGCCTGTTCATTACGGAACACCGCGCCGTCCGGCGCAGGCAGCGGCCATGCGCGGATATTCGCCGTTTCCAGCGCCTGTAAACAGGCAGGCAGCGCGTCGGCCGCGAGGGTTTCTCCGTCGGGTAAGCTGTCCTTATAAAATAAATAGCCGGGAGCGCTCTTCTCAAACTCTTTCAGCGGTGCCATGCCGAGCCACAGCGCGTAACGTGAGCGGGTCAGCGCGACGTAAAACTTACGCAGATCTTCCCCCAGCCGTTCGCGATCGGCGAGAGCCAGCTGATCGTCGGTGGCGCTTAACGCCACTTCGAGTTCGCCCTCCGGCGTGTGCCATTTCAGCGGCGAGTCCTGTTTTTTCACTGCGCGGAAGGCGCAGGCAAAGGGCAGGAACACCAGAGGATATTCCAGACCTTTGGATTTATGCACCGTCACCACTTTCACCAGTTCGGCATCGCTTTCCAGACGCAGTTTGCGCGCATCGCCGCCCTGATGTTCGTCCTGACGCTGCTCCGCCAGATAGCGGATCAGCGCGTGTTCGCCGTCAAGCTGAACGCTCGCCTGTTGCAGCAACTCGGACAGATGCAGCAGATCGGTCAGCGCACGTTCGTCACCGCGTCCGAGCAAACGACGCGGCACGTCAAATTCCCACATCAGGCGGCGCAACATTGGCAGAATGCCCTGTTTGCGCCAGCAAATGCGGTACTCCTGAAACTGGCGAACGTAGCGCTCCCACTCCTGCTCGTCCTGATTCAGGCGATCGAGCGCTTCCCAGCTTAAATTGAGCGACGGCGTGCCGAGCGCAGCGCGCAGCAGGCGATCGTTTTCCGGCGCAGCGCAGGCCGCCAGCCAGTACTGTAATTCGCCCGCCTGCGCACTTTGAAAGATTGATTCTTTATCAGACAGATAAACGCTGCGCACGCCGCGTTTGGACAGCGCCGTGCGGACAGCCGTGGCTTCACGGCCGGTATTCACCAGCACCGCGATATCGCCCGGCATCACCGGTTTCAGCGTTTCGCCGGGCAGCCCGAAGCCAGCCACGCCCTGCTGGCCAAGCCGTAACAGACGGACAATTTCTGTCGCGCAGCCGTCGGACATCAGCTGGATATACTGCGTTTTCGGCAGCACGTCGGCCTGATTTTCCGGATACCACAGCGTCATGGCGGCGGCTTCGGCATCATCAATTATCAGCGTGTCGGCACGCCCTTTGGCTTCTACCGGCAGGAACGGCACCTGATTTTCATCGCCACGGCGGAACAGGAAAGCCCCCTCGCCGGAAGGACGATTTTCGGCAAGCCCAAAGACTTCATTCACCGCAGCCACCATCCCGCGCGTAGAACGGAAGTTGGTGGCCAGCGTGTAGTGACGTCCGCCGGTGTCGCGGCGGGCGCGCAGATAGGTATAAATATCAGCGCCGCGGAAGGCATAAATCGCCTGTTTTGGATCGCCGATCAGGATCAGCCCTTGCTCAGGGGCGTTTTGCGCCACACGGTAAACAGTGTCGAAAATGCGATATTGCAGCGGATCTGTGTCCTGAAATTCGTCGATCATCGCCACCGGGAACTGAGTGCGGATGATCTCCGCCAGCCGTTCTCCATTGTCGCTGCGCAGCGCGGCGTCGAGGCGGGTCAGCAAATCGTTAAAACCCATCTGTGCGCGTTTTTGCTGCTCGGCGTCGAAGCGGTTTTCTATCCACCGGCAGGCGTGTTGCAGCAAACCACTGCGGGCATCCGGCAGATTTTCCAGCCGCGCTTTCAGGGTTTCCATGGCGGTGATCGCCGGATGCGCAGGGGGTTCGCCCTGCTTCCAGCATTCCGCTAAGCCTTCCGGCGTCAGGCGTTCCCAGCCGGTTTTCAGATCCGGCGCAACCTCATCGGTCGTCGCCCAGATGTGCAGTTTTTCCAGCCACGGCAGAAAATACCGCGCCTGAATTTTACGGCCATCCACCACTTTCGCTGCCACCGCGCCTTCAAGAAGGGTGCGCAGTTCCTGCGTCCATTCCGGCCAGCCCTGTTTCAACGCCGACAGTTCGGCGGCTTTCTGCTGACTGACCGCTTCGCAGATTTGCGCGGGTGTTTCGTCTGAGCCCAGTTCTTCGGCGTATTCCAGCAACGGCGCGACTTTGCTATGTAACTCTTCCGGCGTCCGCCACCATGCGCGCAGGGTGCGGATATCGGATTCCGGCAACGCAAAATAGAAGCTGCGCCAGTAGTCGCGCACCACCTCCATCAGCAGTTCGGTTTGATCGGTTTCCAGCGTCTGGGTGAACAGGCTGTCGCTGTCGAACGCGTGCTCGCCGAGCATGCGGTTACACCAGCCGTGGATGGTAGAGACCGCCGATTCATCCATCCATTCCGCCGCCAGTTGCAGCTTGCGGGCGCATCCCGGCCACTGTTCAGGAGGATATTCAGCGCGCAGCGTCTGCAAAAATTCGTCGCCCTCAGAAGAGGACCCGTCCAGATTTAAAAAGTATTCCGCTGCCTGCGACAGACGCACGCGGATACGATCGCGCAACTCTTTGGTGGCCGCATCGGTGAAGGTCACCACCAGAATTTCAGGCGGCGTCAGCGGACGGTTGAAAGCATTCTCCCCGCCGTGGCCGAGCACCAGCCGCACGTACAGCGCGGCAATGGTAAAGGTTTTCCCGGTACCGGCGCTGGCTTCAATCAGGCGGCTGCCGGTCAGCGGAAAATTCAGCACGTTGAGCGCTGATGGGCGAGTCCCGGCAGAGGACATAGTGCGATCCATCATTCCTTGCCTCCTTTCTTACTGCGGGAAAGATGATTGCGAAGCGGTGCCAGCAGGCTGTCCGCGAGCACGGCGAATTCGCCGTCAGACCACAGCGTCGCGAAGTCCGGCCATGCGCGCGCCAGATAGCGGTTGCTGTCGCGCTCGCCGAATTTCATGTTGGCCGGATCGTGATTTTCATAAGCATCCCGCGCCGCAAACCACGCGTCGCTGTCCGGCGCGCTGTGTTCTTTGCCGTCCTTTTTCAGCCAGACGAACGCGGTTTTCACCGCCATTGGCAGAGGTCGCCGTTGCCCCAGCTGCCAGGCCTCGATCAACGTTTGCCACAGCGCCTGAGCCTGCGCAACCTCCAGCGGCGGCAGTTCAGCGGTGCCGTTTTTACTGACGATAATGCTGTGCATCGGCTGCCCGTTAAGGTGTCCGGCCAGATGCGCCACCCAGTACGGCAGCAGTTTGTCGAACCGGTAGCTGCGCTCTTTGGTCATCAGACCACCGCTTTCCAGCACCACGCGCGCGCGCTCGCCGTTGTGATTAGCACGCAGATCGCTGAGCCAGTCGGAGACATTGATGCCGCCGATATCTGCCGACAGCGCTTCGTTGCCCAATGCCTGCGGCCACGCCTCCAGCACCTGCTGATAACTGGCGAAAAGCGTGTCCATCGGTTCGGCGAGATCTTCACTCAGTACCGCAGCGAATTCGCCCGGCGCCAGTTCGCCGCGCCGTTCGATGCGTTCCAGCTGCTGGCGCAATATATCCTGACGCGAAACACCCGCCTCCAGCGCCCACTTCTGCGCGCGGATCAGTTCATCCTGCAATCGCCAGTTTTCCAGCGCATTCACATCGAAAGGTTCCTGATCTTCGCTTCCCGGATCTTCCATCTCAAAATAGATGTTCAGCCGCTGGCGGAAGAAACTGCGCACCGGATCCGACAGAAAATCAGACAACTGACGCAGCGTCAGCGCACTCTCTTGCTCCAGTGGTTCAAGCGGCGCGATTGCGGTAACCGGAGCATCGGCGTCCAGTCCGGCGCGCCATTCGTGGGCATAACTGAACAACGCGCCGTCTTTCGTAAAGTAATCGCGATTGAACGGTTGCAGACGATGCTCGACGGTCATCGCGTGCAGCAAATCCCCGTCGTCGTTGAGTTTCCAGCCTGCCGCCAGATGGTCGCGCAGCTGCGCCACCAGCACCGACGGCGGCCGCTCGCTATTGTCGTGAATACTGCGGCCAACCCAGCTGATATGTAAACGTTCACGCGCGGAAAGCAGCGCCTCGAGGAACAGATAGCGGTCATCTTCGCGGCGTGAACGGTCGCCCGGACGGTAATCGCGCCCCATCAGATCGAAATCCATCGGCACGCGGTTACGCGGATAATCACCGTCGTTCATACCAAGCAGATAAACGTGACGGAAAGGTATGGCGCGCATCGGCATCAGCGTCGCGAAAGTGACCGCGCCGCCGAAGAAGGGCTGCGTCAGGCCGGACTGGTCGAACTGCGCCAGCCAGTGATCCCGAACCACGGAAAGCGGCAGTTCAGCTTGCAGATTGACGCTTTCACAGGCTTCCAGCCAGGTTTCCAGCTCGGTGTGCAGACGCACCAGAATAAAGCCGTCTTCGCCGTCATCACCGGTAAAATACCGGGAAAGGATGTCGCGCAGGCGTTCGCCCCAGACCGCCGGTGCAGCCGGTTCGCGCAGCTGACGCCAGGTTTCATCGAGGCAGTTTAAAAGATGCGACAGCGGGCCAATCAGCGCTGCATCCAGCCCGCCGATTTCATCCAGCGGTTCGATATTCTCCCACGCCTCACCGCTGCCCACGGCATACCCCAGCAGCATGCGTTGCAGGCCAAAGAACCAGCTGTTTTGCTCCGGTGAGAGCGGCAGTTCGAGGCTCTGACGCTGTTCCGCGTGCAGCCCCCAGCGCACATTGGCGGCGCTTATCCAGCGGTGCAGCAGCGGCAGTTGTTCTTCTTCAATGGCAAAGCGCTCGCGTACCGACGGCACGTCGAGTAAATCCAGCAGATCGCTGACCGCAAACCGCGACTGCGGTAAATTCAGCAATCGCTCCAGCGCGCCAAGCAGCGAGTTATTCTGGCGAGGCCCCTGATCGGCGACGGTGAACGGGATATAGCGCAGATCGCTGCGCTCCATCAGACCAAACACGGCCTGAATGTGCGGCGCGTAGCCGTTGATATCCGGAACCATCACGATAATGTCGCGCGCCTTAAGCGTCGGATCCGCAGCCAGCGCGGCCAGCAGCCTGTCGTGCAGCACTTCCACTTCACGCTGGGCGCTGTGGGTAATGTAAAAACGCAGGGAATCATCCTGCGCATCCAGCTGCGGCCAGTGAACCTGGGTTTCCGCCAGCGGGCGCAGCTGCAAAATATCTTCCTGCAACTGGTGTAAAAGCGTATCGGTACCGTTCGAGGTGAAGAGATCGATGCGCGGGATCACCGGCGCGAGCTGCGCAGCATAGGATTCGTGATTATCGTATTCATTGAGCAGGCCAATGTAATCCCGCCCCTGCTTGCCCCACGCCGCCAGCAGCGGATGGGCGTGCTGGTGAAGTTCATCTTCGGCGATCACCTGCGGCATGCCCGGCTTACGCAGCTGACGGATCCGTTCAGCGCGCAGCAGATCTTTATCGGCGATGATATCGCTCCAGTCGTGCTCACATGGGTTATGCACACACATAAAGATGTGGGTCCAGCGGCCAAGAATCGCCAGCACTTCGAGAGATTGTTGCGGCAATGAAGAGATACCAAAGACGATCAGCCGCGCAGGCAGACCGGCCGGACGCTCATTTTCCGGGATAGTCAGCGCATGTTGCAGAAAACGCTGGTGCAGCGCGGCACGGCTGGTGTTGCGCTCGCTTTCATCAACGTCGTCCAGCAGCGCGCGCCACAGTTGCGGCTGCCACAGCAGGTTTTCCGGCAACGGCTCGCTACCCTGACGGCTGGTGCGCAGCACATCCTGCCCGTTACCCCAGTCTTCCAGCCAGTCGGCACGGTACACCTGATACTGATCGAACAAATCCGCCAGACGCTGCGCCAGCTGGTGCAGTTTTCGCATGTCACCGTCGTCTTTTAAGAAACGCGCCAGTGGCGCAAAAACCGGTTCAGTGAGTAACTGAGGTAAAAGGCGGATCAGCCGCCAGGTCAGCAACGGGCGATCGAACGGCGAAGATTCCGGCACCTGCTCTTTGCCGAGCACAGCACGATAAACCTGCCAGAAGAAACGTGCGGGCAGTTTGATGTCCAGCGCCGCCGCAATGCCACAGCCGCCGTCCTCCGGGTCACGGGCCAGCGCCAGTTTCAGCCATTGATTGATACCGTTGCTTTGCACCAGAATCACTTCATTTTCCAGCGGCGGAAGCGGATGCGCCGCCATCCACGTGATCAGCACGTCCCTCAGCGCTTCTGAGTGATTGCCGTGTAACACCATCAAACCTGAATTCACGCTCGCATCCCTTGTTATCGCCGGTTGAGGAGAGAGATTTTGCGTTGATTTGGAAAGGATTGGAAGGAAAAGAGGCCGGGACGGCGGAGACTGAATGCCTGACAGTGAAAGATACGGATTTATCACTTCACCGACTATTTCGTTAGCCAATCAATTAGTTTTAATTAAAACTTTTACATTATCATTCTAATACTCAATGACTTTCTGTTTAATAGAAATAAATTTCCGAATTTATCCCCATTTCAGAAAACACATTTTGTGTAATGAAAACTTAACTGATATAAAGTCGGTATTAGTTGTTTACCGCATAAATAACAATCAGGCCGTACTTTTATCCGCCAGTGCTAAATAACATTAAAAACCGCTTTTACTGGCTTGGAGTCAGGCATGAATAAAATTACCCGACGGATGCAGGGTATATCAAATATTAATATTGGATGTGGATATATCACCCGCTGCGCCTTTCTTCCTGAGCAGCATCTTTCCCTCAGGTAAATTTTTAGTACGCAGACAAACCTGACATTACCGCGCAACTCCCTGCTTCTCAACCAGGGTGAGCAACTGCTGGCCGTATGTAACTGGATCTAACGGCCAGCAACCGTTGGATAACGGAAACGATGTAACGCTAAACTCAATGCTCACCCCTGCCCCGAGAATCAAGAGGATGAGGGGCGGCTGCGACCGCAGTTGGCGGACGGGTGCAGATTGCAGTAAATCGCACCACATCATGGTATTTTCAGGGCATCATCTGCTTTCTACAAATCTAAAAACTTGTCTAAAAGGGCTTCATCATGGAAAAACTTCCGGCTGTCACCATCACTTATTGTTCTCAATGCAACTGGCTGCTGCGTGCGGCGTGGATTGCGCAGGAGCTATTGAACTCGTTCAGTACCGATCTGGCCTCGGTGACGCTGGTGCCGGGCACTGGCGGGATTTATGAAATTAAGGTGGATGATGAACTGATTTGGGAACGCAAGCGTGATGGCGGATTCCCGGAAGCGGCGGCGCTAAAACAGCGGGTGCGCGATATCTGTTTTCCGGAGCGGTCGCTTGGGCACGTTGATAAGAAGAAAATCTCTGAGGCTGGACAGGCGGAGTGATTGAAAAAGGCAGGAATGCCCTGCCTTCAGATTTTATGCCTGATGTGAAACGCCTTCCGGTGGTGGGACGTTTTACTTTGCTTTCAGCATATCCAGAATGACTCTTGCGTAACCTTTAGCGATGGCGGGATTGGAAAGATATTGCATCATCATTTCCTGTTGGGCCACGTTACAATCCATGATTGCCTCATCAACCGCTTTCGGAAAATCTCCCAGCATGACCTGCTCAGACGTGTTATTGGCAAGTTGCGTCATAACCGTCAGGTTTTCAGAAATTTTGTCGCAATGAGCTTGTAAGTTGTTGATCAGGTCTTTATCCGTCAAATTTTCAGTAACAAACAGCTCATTCAGCCGCGCCAAAACCTGCGACAGAAAATCCTCTTTCTTGTCTTTGGGTTTAGCCGATCCGACGTCGTTGCCGGGCTGTAGCCCCTGATTTTCGCCGTTAGCTTGCAGTTTGATGTGCTGTTCGCGGATTTTCGATAGCCGGTAATGACTCATCACCACATCGTTCAGATCGATGTCATCTTCCTGCACATTCTGATCTTTAAGCAATGGCCGCAGATGGCGGGCGAACAGGCTAAGTTTCTCCAGATCTTTATTATCGTAATCGACGATTTGCGAAATAAACTCGTAAAAACGCACAAAGCTGCCGAGATCTTTTCTGAAGATCTCCAGCCGGTCTTTCTCCAGCTTGCACTCTTTAAATGCGTTTTCCGCATTGGCGATCAGTACCGGCTGGTGCGTAGCCTTGGTTAGCTCGAACATCTTTTTAGACTGCAGAAAGGCGTCAATGACCGAAAGATAGCGCTTTTCCCAGCGGTCGACGGCCGGTTTGCAGATATTGCTCAGCGCCGCACTGGATTTCTTCTGCGCATAAAACGCAGTACAAAACTGTTCGACCTCATTCCACAGGAAAACACCGCTGGCACGCAGCTTTTCGAACAGCTCAAACACCAGCGCCGGATCGCTGACGTCCAGCAGCGCCGCCGTCTGATAATAGGGCTGGAACGCCTGTAAAATATCGTCCGGCTGGTTGTAGAAATCGAGAATAAAGGTGCAGGAGTCCGTTTTCCCCTGATACGTGCGGTTCAGGCGCGAAAGGGTTTGCACACACTCGACACCGCCGAGCGGTTTATCGACGTACATCGCACACAATTTTGGCTGATCAAAACCGGTCTGGAATTTGTTGGCAACCAACATCACCTGATAATCATCGCTGTCGAACGCTTTGCGCATATCGCGCCCTTTAAGCCCCGGATTCATATTCATCTCGGTGAACTTATGGTTGAGGAACGGCAGACTGTCAGGGTCATTCTCGTGAAATTCCACTTCGCCAGAGAACGCCACCATCGCGCTGATTTTCTGGTAATTATTTTCAATGATGTATTTATCGAACGCCAGTTTGTAGCGAACGGCTTCCTTACGCGAACTGGTCACCACCATCGCTTTCGCCTGCCCGCCGAGCAGGTTCATGACGTGTTTTGTGTAGTGCTCGACGATCACTTTCACTTTCTGAGAAATGTTGTAATCGTGCAGCCGCACCCAATGACTGAGCCGGTTCCGGGCCTTTTTGCTGTCGACTTCTTTATCCGCATCGGCGTGCTTTTGCGCCAGTTTATAAGCCACGGAATAGGTGACGTAATTTTTCAGGACATCGAGAATAAAGCCTTCCTCAATCGCCTGACGCATAGAATAGACGTGGAACGCTGCCGGTTTATTGGTTTTCGACGCCGGTTCTTGCGGGTTCGGTAAACGGCCAAAAAGCTCGAGGGTTTTGGCCTTAGGCGTGGCAGTAAAAGCGTAGTAATTGAGATTATCGCTGCCGCGACGCGCCGCCATGGTGGCTTCCATAATGTCCTGCGGGCTCAGTTCCGAATCATCGTCCGCCTCTTCCAGCATCAGCACTTCTTTCAGCTGTCGCGCCGTCGACCCGCTTTGCGAGGAGTGCGCCTCATCGGCGATCACCGCGTACTGACGCTTTTTAAGGCTCAGGTTGTTTTCGATGGCCTTGAGCACAAACGGGAAAGTCTGGATAGTGACGATAATGATCGGCTGGGAATGTTCCAGCGCGGCGGCCAGTTTCTCGGCTTTCGAGCCATCACCCTCTTTGTTATTGATGCGTCCGACTACGCCTTCGGCATGTTCAAACTGGTAAATAGTGTCCTGCAACTGGTCGTCGAGCACCGTACGGTCGGTGACGACAATCACCGAATGAAACTGCTTTTCGCCGCTGGCGCAATACAGTGTAGAAAGCTGATGCGCCACCCAGGCAATCGAGTTGGATTTGCCGGAACCGGCGCTGTGCTGGATAAGATATTTATGCCCGCAGCCCTCTTCCACCGCGGCGCGTAGCAGTTTGTTCACCACATCCCACTGATGATAACGCGGGAAAATCAGCGTCTCTTTTTTGTATTTCAGCCCCTGCCAGTCCTCTTTTTCTTCGATTTGCAGATGCACGTAACGGCCTAAAATCGTCAGCAGATTATCGGGCAGCAGCACCTCATTCCACAGGTAATCGGTGGCGTAACGGGTCTGATCGGCAGGCGTCGGATTGCCCTTTCCGCCGTCAGGCGTGCCTTTGTTGAATGGCAGGAAACAGGTCTGATCACCCGCCAGCCGGGTGGTCATAAAGACGTCGTACTGGCTGACGGCAAAATGCACCAGCGCGCCGCGTTTAAAGGTCAGCAGTGGCTCGGTCTTTTTGGTCAGCGGATCTTTCGGCAGGCGCGTGGTTTTGTATTGTGCGATAGCGCTTTGTACCGATTGTTTAAACTCGGATTTCAGCTCCAGCGTGGCGACTGGCAGGCCGTTGACGAACAACACCAGATCGATGCGCCACCTTTTGGCTTTCGTCCCGGTGATCGCGAAATGCTCCGCGCTGGCGTAAGGGCTGTACACCAGCTCCGGCACCACGCGGCAGATATTTTGCCGGTAACGCGCCAGCGTCTCCGGGTTCAGGCTATGTTCAGGCTTAAACTGACAGAGCGAAAAGCAGGCATTACGGATTTTTAAATCGTGGCGCAGCACTCCCAGCGTGCCGTATGTACGGGAAAGTTTGTCGGTGGCGTGGGTATCGGCTTTTTGCAACTGCACCACCAGCGCGTCGAGGAAATGCCGTTCGGTATCCTGCGGATATACCCGCGCCAGCTTCTCCCATTCTTTCGGCTGCGTGGTTTGTACAAAGGCCAGCGCGTCCTGTGTATACAGCGCACGCTGGCGATCGTAGCCGCCCGGTTTACCGGTGATCCAGCCGTTTTCGCACAGCTGCATCACAATCTCATCCTGAAAAATACGCTCTTTGGTAGGATCCGCCATCATGCCATCACCTCGTCGGATTCCGTTTGCGTGACAGGTACCTGCCAGTCGCGCACATCGATTTTACCGGTGACGGCAGCGGAGATTAGGGCAGTGCGGCGTTCTTTTAGAAGTTCGATCTGTTGCTGTTGTAGTTCGATCAGGATATCGATTTTGGCGGTTTCTTGATCGAGGAAAGCAGAAATCTTCAAACATTCGTCATCAGAAGGTTGAGGACATTGTATATCTCCAAGAAGTTCAAGGTTTAATCCTTCTCTTAAATCTCCACCAGCCATATTACGTATATTTTGATAGTTGGATGTTAGCCACCAAAACACATACCGTGAATGAGCCATTTTATTTAAAACAATAGCAGCCATTGACTGATTGCAAGTCGTGTCGATACTTAGCTGTGCAACCATTCCCTTGGTTTTTCCCTGCCCTGCCAGCGCAATAACTAATGCCTCCCTTGGTATCCATTTAGCACTGCTATTTTCAAATGCAGCTCTAGAAATATATGTTGAGGGCGTTACTACATAAGCTTGATTTACTGCACCAGAATTTATCCAAGGAACAATACCATTTTCCCAATACTCTATAATATTTTTAGACGGTGTTCCGCCCGCATAAATATGTGATACCCACCTAAGATTCGATCCTTCCCATTTCAGCGGTAGTTTCTTACACCACTCCACCCCAGAATCCCTATATTCTCCATACGCCTTATAACGCCCGCTCATGAGTGCACCTCCTGCAACAGCTTCATGATTTCGGCGCTGATGGCGTCAAGATCGGCGTCAATCTCTTTCAGGTCTCGCGGAGGCTGGTAGACATAAAAATGCCGGTTGAACGGGATCTCGTAGCCGACGATGCCGATCTCGTTGTCTTTGGCATCGCGTTTGTCGGCGTTAATCCAGGCGTCACTGACGTGCGGTTTTACCTCCCGTTCGAAATAACTTTCGATTAGCTGACTGGTTACGACGGAAGGATTAAGCGGAACGTTTTCGTTGTCGCGTAAATCGCCGTCCTGCTCAAATTCGACAACCTTGTCTTTATAACGGAACGCCCCATAGAGCGGCTGTTCGCTTTCTTTCAGAACCCTTTTGACTACCGGCTCAGCGGCAGGATTTTTGCGGGTCACGGCCTCGGTGAACTGCTTTTTCTCTTTGCTATCAAGTTTGACATCAGCAATGCTCAGCGCACTTTTAAGCGCCTGTTCAAACTGATTGAAATCATCACTCGCGGTGTTTTTTCCGCCTGCCGTGCTGCCAAAGGCTGTCTGAATTTCGCGGGCTTTTTCCATCAGCGAACGCTGCGCCAGCCAGATTTTCGGATCGAGCAGATCTTTGATCTGTTTTTCTTTCAGCTCAGGGAAATCAACTTTGATAATGGCACGGGCCTCGGTTTCGACATCCGTAAAATTGCCGTATGTCCGCGTATCCCAGGGGGCGGCGAAATCCTGATACAGGCGTTCCATCGGAATATTAAACGGCTTCGGTGCGAAACGCAGCGCACTGATGGCCGCATCGGTGATTTGTGCCGAGAGGCGCAGCGGGCGTTCGATGGTCAGACGACGATAGCCAAAATCGGTGCTGCTGAAGATTTTGCTGGCGAAAGTTTTCGGCGCTTCGGTTTTACCTGTCGCGGACTGGCGGCCACGGCCGTATTTTTGCTCCGGCGCTTTCTCCAGTCCTAATTCTCCCAGCGGCGTCGGCGCAATGTGCTCAAAATCGCCAAAAGTGCGGGTGATCAGGCGGATATCGTCTTCGCCCATCAGGTTGCGCTTCGAGCCGAGAGATTTGCGCATTTTGCCGCACAGGCTGGAGCCGTCGATCAGCTGGACTTTGCCTTTGCGCACCGGGTCTTTGCGGTTCGACAAAATCCACACGTAGGTGGAAATGCCGGTGTTGTAGAACATGTCGGTTGGCAGCGCGATGATACCTTCGAGCAGATCGGCTTCGAGGATATAACGACGGATCTCGCTTTCGCCACTCCCCGCTCCGCCGGTAAACAGAGGCGAACCGTTGAGGATAATACCGATGCGGCTGCCGTCGCGCATTTTGCTGATGAGATGCAGCAGGAACAGCAGCGAACCGTCAGACACACGCGGCAGACCTGCGCCAAAACGGCCATCAAAGCCTTTGACCGTATGTTCGTCGCTGATGTCACCTTCGATCTTCTTCCAGTCCACACCGAATGGCGGGTTGGAGAGCATGTAGTCGAATTTTTCAGCGGGAAGCTGGTCACTGGAAAGCGTATTACCGAGTTTGATCAGGCTGACGTCCTGCCCTTTGATCAGCATGTCGGCTTTGCAGATGGCGTAGGATTCCGGGTTCAGCTCCTGCCCGAAAGCGCGTATCACGGCGTTAGGGTTCAGCTCGGTGACGTATTCCATCCCCGCCGATAAGAATCCGCCGGTGCCCGCCGTCGGGTCATAAACCGTGCGAATAATGCCCTCTTTTGTCAGCGCCTGGTCGTCGTGCATAAACACCAGCGCGGTGGTGAGGCGGACGATATCACGCGGCGTGAAATGTTCCCCGGCGGTTTCGTTCGAACCCTCGGCGAAGCGGCGGATCAGCTCTTCAAATACCGCGCCCATACCGTGATTCGACACGGCGGCCGGGCTTAAATCGGTGGTGGCAAACTTCTGGACGACCTTGAATAACAGGTTGGCAGTGTCCAGCTGACCGACGAATTCGCTGAAGTTAAAGTGCTCGAAGATTTCGCGGGCGTCGCGGGAGAAGCTCTGAACGTAATTCGCCAGATTATCTTTGATGTCTTTCTGCCCGAGGTTGCCGAGATTCATCGGCGAGGTATTAAAGAACGACAGCCCTTCGGTGGCGCGAAGTATCAGCTTTTCCTGCGCCTCTTCCGGCAGGTTCATGGTTATAATTTTTTCGGCCTGCGCCACCACCGCCGCTTTGCTTTTTTCCAGCACGCATTCAAGACGACGAAGCAAAGTGAAGGGCAGGATCACGCGGCCATACTGGGATTGTTTGAAATCACCGCGCAGCAAATCAGCGACCGACCAGATAAAGGCGGCCGTTTGGGAAAAGTCCGTTTTAGGCATGATGTTTTCCGTAATTGAATAAAGTCACATTAAAAAAGTGGTCTTTATTTAACTCCCAAAATAAAAAAAGAACAACAAAACCATAAAATTCAATTATTTACCTGTTTCCTTAAGCGATTAGAATACAACCCATTTCCTGCTTAAGCCCCTCTGTTGACGCATCCTCGTGGCCAGCATTTCAATTGTGATTTGCTCGCTGGCTGTCAATGCGTTCCTCAGTTACCGCGTTGCCAATAAATACAACAGTCAGGCCATCGCGGTCGGGCATTTCAGGGTCTGATCACGCCGCCTGCCTGAAACGATCATCACAGCCCCGGGACCTTATTCTCCGGTGGGCTTTGGCTTTACTTCTTCGCCCTCCTGAGGTTATTCCGGCCGACCTCAGATTTTTGTTACGTCTGTTTTATGCTAGAATTGCGATAAGAATATATAAAGACAGCGTTTAGCCTTTGAGGAATAAGGAATGAAGTATCCCGTTCAGTTTCGATGGACTCAAAAACATGAGGATTATTGTTTACGACATAAGGTCCATCTTAAATTCCCGGAAATGGTGGAAGGGATATATAAGAAGAGAAATTTATTCCTTTTAAAAAAAGGGGAGAAACTAAAATTTACCGCGGATGTTTGGGTCGAAGAATATGCCTCAATGCCGCGAAAAAGTTTCTGTTCGATGGGCGCGTATTCTTACGCGTGCAGTAAATTACCTAATAACCTCAAAACCGGCCGATTTTGCAGCCTGGCGGCAGGCGTGCGGGTGATGGGGCCGCAACATCCCATACACCGGTTTACCACCAGCCCGCTGACGTATCATGATTTTTTCTCGAAAGTGGCACAGGAGCAATTCGGGGAAACGCTGAACATTGCCGGGTTCGACTATATGCCGCCGGCGACGATATTAGGTCATGATGTCTGGGTGGGGGAACACGCCGTATTAAAAGGCGGCATCACTATCGGTAATGGCGCAATCATTGCGGCCAATGCCGTGGTCACCGGTGATGTGCCGCCTTACGCCATCGTCGGCGGTATTCCGGCTAAGATCATTAAATACCGCTTTGCGCCAGAAATCATCGAACGCCTTCAGGCGATTGAATGGTGGGATTATAAAATTACCGATCTGCCAGATGTTAGTCAGTCGGATGACATTCTTTATTTCATCCAACAGATGGAAGAAAAAATAGCCCGTGGTGAAATAAGTAAACATCAGTATAAAATGATGAATATCGCCCAAGAACTGGCGAGGTTATAAAAACAGCAATAATGTCGTTACGCCGATTCAACTCAATTGCGCGTACGCTAAAAGCCCGGCCAAAAGTATTGTCGAAGTGGTTGCCAGTTATAATTAACCGGCAACCGGCTTACTGACGGTCAGGCTTTAAGTTCCCGCTCCACCAGGGTAGCCAGCACGCCGATGCCCAGCGGAATGATGTCATCGTTAAAATCGTAGCGCGGGCTGTGCAGTGAGGCGGAAGGCGTGGTGCCATCAGCGCCCAGCCAGAAATAGGCACCCGGACAGGCTTCGAGCAGATAAGCAAAATCTTCGGCGGCCATCGACGGCGCATTGTTGAAATGCACCTGTGTAATGCCCGGCGCGTTCTGTGCTGCATCACGCAAAATCGCCGCCTGCGCCGGATGGTTTTGCGTCACCGGATACCCAAACTCCCAGCGCACCTCGCCTTTCACACCGTAGGGTTGCGGCACGGCCTGAACATATTCTTCAATCAGCCGCCAGCAGGTTTCCCGCGTCGTGCGGCTCAGGCAACGCAACGTGCCTGACATGTGCAGCGTTTCCGGAATAACGTTAATCGCTTCGCCCGCCTGTAACTGAGTGAGGCTGATCACCGTCTGTTCCAGCGGCGACAGGCGGCGGGAAATCAGGCTTTGTAGCGATAAAATCAGCTGTGCGCCGGCCACGACCGGATCCGCGCCCAGTTCAGGCATCGCCGCATGGCAGCCCTTTCCGGTCAGCGTGATGTAGAAATTATCCTGCGAAGCCATCATCGGCCCCTGACTGACCGCGACTTCGCCGACCGGCAGACCCGGCCAGTTGTGCAGCGCGTAAACCGCCTGCATCGGGAAGCGTTCAAACAGCCCTTCTTTGACCATCATCTCACCGCCGCCGACGTTCTCTTCAGCAGGCTGGAAAATGAAATGGACGGTGCCGCGAAAGTGACGGTTTTCACTCAGGTGACGCGCCGTGCCGAGCAGAATGGCGGTATGGCCGTCGTGCCCGCAGGCGTGCATCAGACCGGGATGCTGGGAGATGTGGTCAAACTCATTGAGTTCCTGGATCGGCAGTGCATCGATGTCTGCCCGCAGGCCAATCGACGGGCCTTCGCCGTTTCGAAGCGTCGCGACAATCCCGGTCTCAGCAATGCCGGTATGGACGTCAAGGCCGAACGACAACAACAGTTCGCTGATGGTTCTGGCAGTGCCGTATTCTTTCAGTCCAAGTTCGGGGCGGGTGTGGAAATCCCTGCGCCAGATTTTCGCCTGCTCAATAATCTCTCGGGAAATGACTGCCATAAACCCTCTGTGCTGATCTGAATTCCTGCCGGAGCGAGTCGCTCAGCGGCAATATGCTGGTTCAAAGTATCACATTCGCGCGTGAACAGATAAACGTGAAAGCAATGGCGAAAAAGGATGTCAAAGCAGCGGGATAAATGCCGCATTGGGGTAGACGCCGGGGGCGCAAACATAGACCATAAGCCATCAATTATGGTTACCGGGGCTTCAATGAGCGACTCGCCGCATCCCGTGCGTAAGCACCCCATGAAACTCAGCACATCTGTCAGCCTGATGATCAGCGCCGTGATCATTTCTGTCCTGCTGGTGGTGCATTTTCTGTACTTTGTTCAGGTCAGTGATACCACCCGCGACGGCGTGAAAGATAAAGCGCTGGCCGTGGCGCGCACGCTGGCGGATTTGCCTGAAATCAAACACGCACTCTCTCTGTCGCCCGACAGTGGCATTATTCAGCCCATCGCCAGCGCTGTGCAAAAACGTAATGATCTGCTGTTCGTGGTCGTGACCAATATGGACGGCATCCGTTATTCACATCCAAATGCGGACGTGATCAGCCATCACTTTATCGGCAACGATATCGATCCGGCGCTGCTGGGCAAAGAGAACGTCTCGATCAATAAAGGCACGCTGGATAAAGCGCTGCGGGTGTTCACGCCGATTTATGACGAGAATCATCACCAGATTGGCGTGGTAGCGATCGGCATTTCGCTGGTGAAAGTGACCGAGCAGATCGACAAAAGCCGCTGGAGCATTTTATGGACAGTGTTGTTCGGCATGATGGTCGGCGGACTGGGCACCTGGATTTTAGTGAAAATGCTCAAGCGCATTCTCTTCGGGCTGGAACCCTATGAAATCTCGACGCTGTTTGAACAGCGTCAGGCAATGTTGCAGTCGATCAAGGAAGGGGTGATCGCTATTGATGACGGCGCGCAGGTCACGCTTATCAATCAGGAAGCCCGACAGATGTTTTTGGAAACCGGCACGCAGTTAAGCACCCGTCCGGAGGACAACCGCGAGCCGCAGCCGCTGCTGATCGCGCTGTGCGACGTGTTACGCACCGGCATTCCGCGCCGCGACGAAGAGATCAACTTTAAAGGCCGCTATCTGCTGAGTAATACCGTGCCGGTGCGCAGCAATGGCGTGATTATCGGGGCCATCTGTACCTTCAGGGATAAGACCGAAGTCAGCCAGTTGATGCAGCGTCTGAGCGGCATGGTAAACTACGCCGATTCGTTACGTGAACGCTCACACGAATTCATGAATAAGCTGCATGTGATTCTTGGATTGCTGCACATGAAAAGCTATGCGCAGCTGGAAGATTACATTCTCAAAACGGCCAATAACTACCAGGCAGAAATTGGCTCCTTGCTGTTGAAAATCAAATCACCGGTGATTGCGGGCTTTCTGTTGAGCAAGATTAACCGTGCGTCGGACACGCGCCATTTACTGACGTTGAGCGATGACAGCCTGCTCCCCGACAACACTAACGAAAATCAGGTGGCAGCGCTGATAACCGTGCTCGGCAATCTGATTGAGAATGCGCTGGATGCGCTGGCGGAACAGCCGGACGGAGAAGTGAGCGTATTACTGCATTATCAGAATGGCTGGCTGGCCTGCGTGGTCAGCGACGATGGTCCCGGCATCCCACCAGATGACCTTGAGGCTATTTTCGAAAAAGGGGTCTCGTCGAAAGGCTTTGATCGCGGAGTCGGGTTATTCCTGGCAAAACAACAATTAGAAAACCTGGGCGGAACGATTGCCGTTGAGTCTGAACCTGACGTTTACACTCAATTTTTTGTTCAACTTCCGTGGGATGGTGAGAGGAAAACTGCATGATCAATGTGCTGGTAGTCGATGATGACGCCATGGTCGCAGAGCTCAACCGCTGCTACGTGGGCCAGATTGCCGGGTTTACGTGCTGCGGAACGGCTTCGACGTTACAGCAGGCGAAAGACATGGTGCTGAATAATCAGCTGCCGATCGACCTGATCCTGCTGGATGTCTATATGCAGCAGGACAACGGGCTGGATTTGCTGCCGGAGCTGCGAAACGCCAGGCGTCCGGTGGATGTGATTGTGATTTCATCTGCGGCAGATGCTAAAACTATCAAGAAATCGCTGAATTACGGCGTGGTAGATTATCTGATCAAACCGTTCCAGTTCTCGCGCTTTGAAGAGGCACTGACTGGCTGGAAGCAGAAGAAAGCGCTGATGGATAATCAGCAATATTACGAGCAGTCCGACGTTGACCGGTTAATTCACGGTAATAATCAGGCGACAGCGGACACCAAAAAGTTGCCAAAAGGCCTGACGCCGCAGACGCTGCGCACGCTGTGCCTGTGGATTGATGCCCATCCGGAGACGGAATTCTCAACGGATGAGCTGGCACACTCCGTGAATATCTCGCGCGTGTCTTGCCGTAAATACCTGATCTGGCTGGCTGACAGCCACATTTTGTTCACCAGCATTCATTACGGCGTGACCGGACGACCGGTGTATCGCTACCGTTTGCAGGCGGAGCATTATTCGTTGCTGAAACAGTACTGTCAGTAAACCGGACGGAAAGCGTTATCCAGCAGCGTGAAGCTAAACTGACGCTGTGAGGAGAAAATCACCTGCTGATCTTTGGTGACGAAAATGGCCTCGATATCCGGGATATTCCGCAGATACCGCAGGCTTTTTTCGACGCCCATGCCGTACAGCAGCGTGGTGTAAATGTCGCCGTCGATGGAGTCATCAGAAATAACCGTCACGCTGAGCAGTTCGTTATCCAGCGGGTAACCGGTTTTAGGATCGAGAATGTGGTGGTAGCGGCGGCCATCGCATTCGAAATATCGTTCGTAAATGCCGGACGTCACCACGGATTTACCGTTCACATTAATCACTCCGATCAGCGCATCCGGTGCTGAAAACGGCGTTTTCAGGCCGATTGCCCACGCCCCTTCCCCGCCTGTGCCCAGCGTTTGCACATTCCCGCCTAAATTTATCAGCGCATTCTCCACCTTTTCCTGCACCAGAAAATCCCGCACCACGTCGGCAATATAGCCCTTGGCGATCGCCCCGAGGTCGATTTCCATTCCGGCTTTTTGCAGAAAGACCGAGCGTGTGGATCCGTCAAGAACCACATCATGAGGATTTGTCAGCGGGAGCAGCGCACGGAGATCGGCGGCGTCGGGCACGCTGTTACCGCTGAAGCCGATTTTCCAGCGTTTGACCAGCGGGCCGATGGTGAAGTTGAAACTGCTGTCCGGCAACTCGCTGACCGCCTTCGCGCAGCGGATCAGGTTAAACACCGGCTGACTGACCGCCACCGCATGGCTGCCCGCCGCATGGTTGATTGCCATGACCTCGGAATCGTGCCGGTTGACCGTGAAGATATTTTCCTGCTGTTTGATGAGCCGGAAAACGCGAGACGCCAGACCCTCATTATGTTCAAACAGCTTGAGAAGAATGGGGGAACCCATCAAAACAGCGGAATAAGCATAAATACGGGCGTCTGGCGTCATAGAAAGTCTCTGAACTGAAGAAGTGAAACCTGCGCCACAGGGCGCAACGCAGGCTGTTAACCGTTACCGCAGAGCATGGATGGCGGCATTACGTCCCGCCAGAATACCGAAGATGATGATATCTGCAACGGCATTCCCGCCGATGCGGTTCGCGCCGTGGATCCCGCCGGCCACTTCACCCGCCGCAAACGCACCGCGGATAACCTGTTCGTTGGCATCCAGCACGCAGGTGTCGGTGTTGATGGTCACACCGCCCATGGTGTGATGCACGCCCGGCGCAATACGGATCGCGTAAAACGGCCCCTGATTGATCGGATGGCGCAGCGCCGTTTTACGGCCAAATTCGACGTCGTCCTGTTTATCAACGGCCACGTTATAGCTTTCCAGCGTGGCGAGCAGCGCGTGGTGATCCATTTCCAGTTTTGCCGCCAGTTCCACCGGTGAGGCTGCACTGATCACGAAACCGCGCGCGATGTATTCATCCGCCGCTTTGTTATTCAGGCGAATCTGCTCATCAAAGACTACATAAGCAAATTTCTCCGGCAGGGCGATGATGTTCGCCGACACTTTGTCACGGGTTTCCATTTCATTGAAGAACCGCTTACCCGCCTGACTGACCAGAATCGCACCGCCGCCACGGATGGCTTCGGAAATCAGGTAGGACGTGGTTTGCTCCACGGTCGGGTGGATTTGAATTTCGCCCATATCCACAGTACCTGCACCGATTTTCTGCAAAATTGCGATGCCGCTGCCGGTCGCGCCTTTGTGGTTGGTGGTCACAAAACCGTCCAGCTCAGGGCGATATTTCACCACCATTTCACTGTTGGCGCTGAAACCGCCGGTCGCCACAATCACACTTTTAGCGTTGACGATCAGCACGTCGTTGTCGTCGTTCAGCAGTTCCACGCCCTGCACCGCACCCTCGTGATAACGAATTTCGGTGACGGACGTATCGAGCATCACGTCGATGTTACGTTTGTTGAGATTCTTCACCAGACCGCTGATCAGGAAGCCGCCGACGGCGCTACGATCTGCCGGACGGTGCGTGCGGTCGATGCTCATACCGCCGGTAATGGTGATGTCGCTCAGCTCAATGTTGTGCTCAGCCAGCCATTCGACCGCCTGCGGAGCGCGCTCGACGAACTCTTTGAGCAGCACGGTGTTGTTCTTGAACTGGCCGCCTTTCAGGGTTTCCTGATAGAACAACTCTTTGCTGTCTTCGATGCCTTTCAGTTTCTGATAACGGGTATCCGCAGCATTCATGCCGACCGACGCCTTGATGGTGTTGCCGCCGATGGTCGACATTTTTTCCACGATCAGCACTTTCGCCCCTTCATCACACGCCTGAATCGCCGCTGCCAGACCGGCACCGCCGCTGCCGACGACCACAACGTCGTAGCTTTGCGGTTCAGACAGGCTGCCGCCCTCTTCCAGCAGCTGCGCTTTGCATGATTTGGCGATGGCTTTGGAGACGGCTTTTTTCACCGCTTCACTCTGCTCGGTTGCACCGGTGACCGCATCAACGTGCGGGCTGTTGGCATCAAGAATACGCGTGCGGATGATGTCGAAACTGGTGGTGAATTCAACGTCAACGTCGGCGCCGGCTTGCAGTTCGATATCGGCAATGCGGTCAGTTTCCAGACTGACGTTGATCGCCAGTTCATTGACCGGATCCTGCACTTTTTCCCGGAACACACCGGCCTTGAATTTCTTCGAGGTCATGCTCATGTCGCGGATCATTGCGTCCACCAGCGAGAAGCGCCACAGCGGTTCAGGAATGGTCAGCGCCTCGCGTTGGGTGCTGTCGATGAACAGTTCGAGTTTCTGGTCACTGGCAATACGGTCGGTCCAGTCGGGATAGGCGATGCAGGCTTTGCCGATGGCAATCATGTCGTAACCGTGGGCCATCGCCAGTTCAGCGTCGGCTTTATTAACGATTCCGCCGACGCCCATCACCGGGATTTTCGCCAGTGTGTCAGAGCGCATCGTGACGTATTTGTCGATAAGCGGCGTCGGGTCAGTGGTATCGACAATAGAAGGACGCAGCGAGTAGCCCAGAGAGAAGTGCAGATAATCCAGACCGCGCGCCGCCAGTTGCTCCAGCAGATACATCGTGTCTGCGAAACGGATGCCCGGCTCTTCCAGCTCTTCCGGCGAGAAACGGTAACCGATGATGAAAGAAGAATCGGCGTATTTCTGCGCCATGCTGTGGGTGATATCGAGAATGGCCAGCGGGAAACGGGCCCGATTTTCGCGGCTGCCGCCCCACTTATCGTCGCGCTGGTTGGAGTTCGGTGAGAAGAACTGCTGAATGAGATAGGTGTTGGCACCGTGGATTTCCACGCCATCGAAACCGGCTTCGATGGCACGACGCACGCCTTCACCGAATTTGGTTATCATGCCGTCCACTTCTTCTGCGGTCAGCGCGACCGGCATCGCTGCGCCATCACGCGGCGCGGCCAGTGCACTTGGTGCGACCGGGGTCTGGCCACCAATCAGTTTAGGTTCGCTCATGCGGCCGCCGTGATAAATCTGTAACACCGCTTTGGAACCCTGAGATTTCACGGCGTCGGCGATTTTTGCCAGACCGTCAATTTTGCTGTCGTTATCGATGCCAATCGCACCAGGGAACGCCAGCCCTTTGTCATCGATAAAGCAGCACTCGACGATCACCGTGCCGATGCTGCCGGCACGTGCGCGGTAGTATTCGACCAGTTCGCTGGTCACAGTGCCGTCGAAAAAACCGGTACAGGTGGTCATCGGTGCCATCAGCACACGGTTTTTCAGCACGGTGCCATTTGGCAGAGTGAACGGGCTCAATAATTGCGGGTTATGGCTCATAATATCCAGCTCCAAATTTAGAAATATTTAATAATCTGTGAATTCGTTATCGGATTTATTTTATTAATTTTATTTGCGGCCGATGTCATAGGAGTAATATAACGATATCTTTACTTTCAAAAGGTGTAACGTTAGTTTATTAACTATTTATCCATTAATGGAATACCCGCATTATTAAATTAATGTTAACCATGTTATTAAACGATCACATTAATTTAAATTACGAACCGTTTTACCTGTCATTAAAAGCTGAAATATTACATTTAGGCAGGAGCAACTGACATCACGGCACAGCGCACCGAGGCTGTTTCTTGGTGGATCCGTGCGGTCAGAAGTGGCATTTCAAGGCCGTTTTACTACTCATTTTTTTCACAGGGCGTAGACACTGAAAATAACCCTGCCAGACAGTGGGAATTAATTGATAAAAACAAATACGGCATCCTTTCTCATTATCTTTTCTTAAATTTACACAGCTCCGTATTTTCTTGATCGAGATCAACAGTAATAACTACGAAAAACGCATTATATAAAAATATCCTCCCTCTTAAGGGGAATGAGAATAACTAAACTCAAATAACAATAATGGAGCAATTTAAATGCCACCATTAAATAACTAAAGAAACTTGAGTAACTAAAAAAAGCATAATCATCTTACCTATGTATCAGCAAACCTATTCTCAACTACTTGTAGACAAATAAAATGACAGATATTTCAAAAACTACGGTTACACCGCAGGCGAACAAACCAGCTGGAGGCAAGAAAAACCGCCTTCTTCTGATGTTCTTACCTGTGCTGGTTGCAGTGTTGTTGTTACTCGCTCCTGTCCCCAACGGTTTAGAACCCCATGCATGGCACTTCTTCGCCATCTTTGTCGGTGTGATCGTGGGCCTTATCTTCGAACCTTTACCCGGCGCGGTGATCGGCCTGACCGGCGTGGTTGTCATTGCGTTATTCAGCCAGTGGTTGCTGTTTAGCCCGGCGGAACTCGCTGACCCTAAATTCAAAATGGCGGCACAGTCCTTTAAATGGGCAGTGAGCGGCTTCGGTAACTCCACGGTCTGGCTCATCTTCGGCGCATTCATGTTTGCCGCAGGCTACGATAAGACCCAGTTCGGCCGCCGTCTGGCGCTGATTCTGGTGAAATATCTTGGCCGCCGCAGCCTGACGCTGGGTTATGCCATTACCTTTGCCGATTTACTGCTGGCTCCGTTCACCCCGTCTAACACCGCGCGCAGCGGCGGTACAATCTACCCGATTATCGCTAACCTGCCGCCGCTGTACGGCTCCAAGCCGAATGACCCGAGTGCCCGTAAAATCGGTTCATACCTGATGTGGGTGGCGATCACCGCCGCGTGCATCACCAGCTCCATGTTCCTGTCTGCTCTGGCTCCTAACCTGCTGGCGCTGGGCATCGTGAACAGCATCACCGGGATCAACATTTCCTGGGGTACCTGGTTCTTCGCCTTCCTGCCGGTCGGTTTGCTGCTGCTGCTGACCATGCCGCTGCTGGCATACTGGTTCTACCCGCCGGAAGTGAAAATCAATGATGAAGTGCCGCGTTGGGCGACCGCCGAGCTGGCCAAACTGGGCAGAATGTCCCGTCACGAAATTCTCCTGCTGGTCTTCGTGTGCTGTGCATTAGCTATGTGGATTTTTGCCGCCAGCTTTATCGAACCGGCCATGGCAGCACTGCTGGTAGTGGTTCTGATGTTATGGACCGGCGTTCTCAACTGGAACGATATTACCAGCAACAAACCGGCCTGGAACACCTTCGCCTGGTTCGCCACGCTGGTAGCACTGGCTGACGGCTTGTCCCGCACCGGTTTCATCGCCTGGCTGGGTAAAGAAGGCGCGGCTACTATGGGCGGTATCTCGCCGGGTACCGCGACTATCGTGCTGCTGCTGGCGTTTTATCTGCTGCACTACCTGTTTGCCAGCACCACGGCGCACACCACCGCGCTGTTACCGGCCATGCTGACCATCGGTGCCGCCATTCCGGGCATCAACATGCAAGTGTTCTGTCTGCTGATGGTCACATCGCTGGGTATCATGGGGATCATCACGCCATACGGCACCGGCCCAAGCCCGATTTACTACGGCAGCGGCTATCTGCCAACCAAAGACTACTGGCGTCTGGGTACTATCTTTGGTGCGATTTTCCTCGCCGCGCTGCTGCTGATTGGTTATCCGTGGATGATGATGATGTTCTGAAGTAGGGGATAAAATCACCTACAAAGCTTTAACAGAACATTTACTGGAAGAAAACATATAAACCACGTTGCCAGCCTGTGTATAAGGCTGGCAACATAGAGAAAGCATATAAACGTCGCCCGATTTATCCCTGATTCACCCGAAACGAGAAGTCCTGCTAGTGGCGGCAATAACGGATAAAGTGAGAAAACAATGTCGAACAAACCATTCCATTATCAAGACCCGTTCCCCGTTACCAAAGACACGACCGAATACTACCTGCTGACCAAAGATCATGTTTCCGTAAGCAACTTTGACGGCCAGGATGTGTTAAAAGTCGAACCTGAAGCGCTAACCCTGCTGGCACAACACGCCTTCCACGATGCCTCATTCATGCTGCGCCCTGCGCATCAGCAACAGGTGGCGTCCATTCTTCACGATCCGGAATCCAGCGAAAACGACAAATACGTTGCGCTGCAATTTCTGAGAAACTCTGAGATCGCCGCGAAAGGCATTTTGCCGACCTGTCAGGACACTGGCACCGCGATCATCATGGGTAAAAAAGGCCAGCGCGTCTGGACCGGTGGCGGCGACGAAGCCAGCCTGTCGAAAGGCGTATATAACACGTTCATCGAAGACAACCTGCGCTACTCGCAGAATGCCGCGCTGGATATGTATAAAGAAGTGAACACCGGCACCAACCTGCCGGCGCAAATCGACCTCTACAGCGTCGATGGCGACGAGTACAAATTCCTTTGCATCGCTAAAGGCGGCGGGTCCGCGAACAAAACCTATCTGTATCAGGAAACCAAAGCGCTGATCACGCCGGCGAAGCTGAAAGGCTATCTGGTCGAGAAAATGCGCACGCTCGGTACAGCGGCCTGCCCTCCGTATCATATCGCATTTGTGATCGGCGGGACTTCCGCTGAAGCCACGCTGAAAACCGTTAAACTGGCGTCCACGCATTATTACGACGGCCTGCCAACCGAAGGCAACGAACACGGTCAGGCGTTCCGCGATGTGAATCTGGAACAGGAGCTGCTGGTCGAGGCGAATAATCTCGGCCTGGGCGCACAGTTCGGCGGCAAATACTTTGCGCACGACATCCGCGTCGTACGTCTGCCACGTCACGGCGCATCCTGCCCGGTCGGCATGGGTGTTTCCTGTTCCGCAGACCGTAACATCAAAGCCAAAATCAACCGCGACGGCATCTGGATCGAAAAACTGGAAGATAATCCGGGCCAGTACATTCCTGAAGCATTGCGTCAGCAAGGCGAAGCCGGTGTGGTGAAGGTGGATCTTAACCGTCCGATGCCTGAAATTCTCGCTCAGCTGTCTGAGTATCCGGTGTCTACGCGTCTCTCCCTGACCGGTACCATCATCGTGGGTCGCGATATTGCGCACGCCAAACTGAAAGAGCGTCTGGATAACGGCGAGGGTTTACCGCAGTACATCAAAGATCACCCGATTTACTACGCCGGCCCGGCGAAAACGCCTGAAGGTTATGCATCCGGTTCCCTCGGCCCGACCACCGCTGGCCGCATGGATTCCTACGTGGATCAGCTACAGGCTAACGGCGGCAGCATGATCATGCTGGCGAAAGGTAACCGCAGCAAACAGGTAACGGACGCGTGTCAAAAACACGGCGGCTTCTATCTGGGCAGCATCGGCGGCCCGGCAGCGGTTCTGGCACAGCAAAGCATCAAGAGCCTGGAATGCGTGGAATACCCTGAATTAGGGATGGAAGCAATCTGGAAAATTGAAGTGGAAGACTTCCCGGCATTCATTCTGGTGGATGACAAAGGTAATGACTTCTTCGAGCAGATCCATGCCAATACTTGCGCGAAGTGCGTAAAGTAGAAGTCAGTCTTTGATTTAAACAAAAGGCCTGCCGGAAACGGCGGGCTTTTTTTATGCCCTTACTTACGAGTGTACAATTTGACGTCACTAAAATGCGGCGTAAACTATCTCAATAATTTCTATTTTTGAGATAGTTTACCCATGAGTATCAAACCGCCCCCTCCGTTAATCCCTCTGAATCAAATCAGCGGTGAGCTGTTCGAGCAATACCTGACTTACTCCCGGTTAGTGGATGCGCAAGGGCGCTATTTGCCGTGGGACGATTTCCAGTATCGCGTTGTCAAAGGCGCAGATCCAGTGATGGCCTGGAGTTTTACCCGCCGTACGCGCGCTTTCGCGATGCAATTCATTGAGTATTTTAACGCTCAGGGCCAGCAGGCCGGCTTCAATAAAACACCGTTAATGGCGCAGGCCTGCGAGCGGGTGGATAAAACCGCGACCACTCAGGCGTTAAATCAACAGCGGGAAAGGCTGCAGGGCATAGGCGCGACGCTCAGCCAGTTACAGCTCGATGAGCCGATCACCAGCTCGCAGCTTGAAGGCGCTAATACCACCACGCTGATGGCGCGGGCAATGCTCGAATCAGGACGGAAACCGCGCACTGAAGGCGAGCAGATGATTGCCGGAAACGCCCGGCTGATGACTGAGATTTCCGCGCATCTGGATGAACCGCTGACTATCGGTCTGATCCGCCATTTTCACGCCGTCGGTATGGCAGGCATTAACGACAGAAAGTATCAGCCGGGTAAGTTCCGCAAAACAGATAACGTGGTAATCGCCGATTACGACGGTAACATCGTCCATCAGCCGCCGCTGGCAGAGCTGATAACTGAACGGCTTGAACAGGTTTGTTCGTGGGTTAATGCGGCGTCAGGCACCTATATTCATCCGCTGGTGCGCGCGTGCATTCTGCATTTTATGGTAGCCCATGAACATCCTTTCAGGGACGGAAACGGCCGCACCAGCCGGGCGCTGTTTTACTGGTTTATGCTGAAATCAGGCTATCAGGCTTTCCGCTATATATCGATCAGCAGCCTGCTCTACGCCGCACCAGTGAAATATGCCCATAGCTATCAGTACACAGAAAACGACGAAATGGATCTGACGTACTTTCTGGAATATCAGATGGGGATTGTGAAACGCGCGCTGGATAAATTCGAAGAATACATCGCGAAGATAGTGAATCGTCGGGCGTTCATAGACCGAAAATTGTTTGAGTCCGGCGCACTACAACGGCTGAGCCAGCGTCAGGTGACGCTGGTCAATATCATGCTGGCCGAGCCCGATAAAGAATTTACTGCGGCAGAAATCAGTGAAAAACTGGGGGTTTCGGACAACACCGCCAGAAACGACCTGCGGGTGCTGGTGAGCGAAAAGATTGCTGACGAGCAGAAAACAAACGGGCAGCAGAGCGTTTACGTGCCGGTAAAAGACCTCATCTGAGCTCCAGCCTTCAAACTGCCGCTACGACATCATATAAATCATCACCCCTTCCGTAAAAATCCCGACGGCGGTGCCGATCAGGATCGACGACGAGGCGGATTCCACATAGGTATCGCTACGCACCGCGAACATACCCGCGGCGATGGCCGATGGCGTCGCGCCGATGATCACCACCTGCTGCATCAGCGTGTGGCTGAGACCAAACGCCAGCCCGGCGGCGGCCATGATCGCGGGCTGGATCAGGTTCTTAATGCCGATATTAGTGAAGGTGTGAATGTTTAGCGACGGGCGTTCCCCAAAGAACAGCAGCCCCAGCGCGAACAGTGAAATCCCGCCAGCGGTTTTGCCCATCATTTCAACGGAGGAGGAGAGCAGCTCAGGGATTTTAATCCCTGCCAGACTCATCACCACGCCAAGCACCGGGATCCAGACAATCGGATTACGTGCCGCTTTAAACAGATTGGTCAGGATCATGTTGCCCAGACTACCCTGCTCCGCCAGCTCACTGTTTTTATCGCCCATACGGATCAGCACAATGGTCAGTGGGATCATCAGCACGCTGGTGATCAGATTGCCAATCAGCACGCCAAGGAACCCTTCCGGCCCGATAAGCACCGCGAGAACAGGCGCACCAAAGTAGGCCATATCAGGAAACGCACAGACCAGCGACTGGATCGCGCTAGTCTTAATATCGTGTCGGAACAGGAAACGGGAGATGCATAGCGTCAGCAGGTAGGAGCCCATCAGGCCGATGACCAGAACTGCCATAAAAGATAAATTCTGTAATTTGGAAGGATCGGTGTGCAGCGCGCCGATAAAAAGATGTAAAGGCAAGGCGAAGCGGATCACCACGGTCGCTAATACCGTCGCGTCGTCACGCTTCATATATCCGAGTTTTCCACTCAACCAGCCTAAAAGCATTACAAAAACTAAAGGAAATAATGAGGATAAGAGTAACGTTGGCATAATATAACCTTTTTAATTTTTATCATTGATCGGGCGAACAAAGTGGCGAGTATTTATATCCATTAACATACCAGGCAATTGTGATAATCATCACATCCACTTAACCAACCGAAATAACAATAATTACTTAATCATCATTGTAATATAAATCAATAGCTTAAATTTTTTAAGTGAATTTACCTTAAGATTGTAAAATATAACCATCGGCGCAGATACATCCTGAAAAATCCAACAACATACTGTAGTAAATAATCACTAAGTAAGTATTAAAACACTTTTGTAATTTAAGTAATCGAAATATCAACCTGCCGCGTGTTATAAAAAATCGAACAGACATGTTTTTAAAAGACGTCTGATAAAATAACAGTCGGCTATGCGGCATTAACTATCTGCACATTGTTTCAATTGATCATGGGGTTTTACTGCGAGGGATCCGGAGACCAAAAATCATGCTCCGGGAAATCACTGAGTTCATACTCAAAAAGGCTTTAAATGATGTTAAAAAAACGCCCACTCTACACGCACTACACTGGCTCGCTGTTGCTGGAAAATCCGCTGCTGAACAAAGGTTCCGCCTTCACCCACGAAGAGCGTCTGGCGCTGAATCTTAACGGTTTGTTGCCAAATCAGGTTGAAACCATCAGCGAGCAAACTGACCGCGCCTATTCTCAGTTTTCTGATTTCAAACGCGATATCTCCAAGCACATTTATTTGCGTAATATCCAGGACACCAACGAAACGTTGTTCTATAACCTGGTGAATTCCCATCTTGAAGAGATGTTGCCGATCATTTACACCCCGACCGTCGGCGAAGCGTGCGAGCACTTTTCAGATATCTACCGTCGCGCGCGCGGCCTGTTCATCGCCTATCCGGATCGTGATCATATCGACGAGATGCTGCAAAACTTTTCCAAAAACGATATCCGTGTGATCGTCGTCACCGACGGCGAACGCATTCTCGGGCTCGGCGATCAGGGGATTGGCGGCATGGGGATCCCGATCGGCAAACTGTCGCTCTACACTTCCTGCGGCGGCATCAATCCGGCCAATACCTTGCCGATTATGCTGGATGTCGGCACCAACAATGCCCAGCGCATTGCCGATCCGCTGTATATGGGCTGGCGTCATCCGCGTATTACCGACGGCGAATACAATGAGTTTATGGATCTGTTCATTCAGGCGGTGAAAACGCGCTGGCCGGACGTGCTGCTGCAGTTCGAAGATTTTGCTCAGACCAACGCGATGCCGCTGCTCGAGCGTTATCGCGACCAGCTTTGCTGTTTTAACGATGATATCCAGGGAACGGCGGCGGTCACGCTGGGCTGCCTGATTGCCGCCAGCCACGCGGCGGGCACGCAGCTGCGCGATCAACGCGTAACGTTTTTAGGGGCTGGTTCTGCCGGTTGCGGGATCGCCGAGAAGATTATCGCGCAGATGATTGCCGAAGGTGCCACCGAGGACGAAGCGCGCAGTCAGGTGTTTATGGTAGATCGCTTTGGTTTATTGACCGATGACATGCCGAACCTGCTCGATTTTCAGCGCAAACTGGTCACGCCGAAAGAAAAAGTCAGCCAGTGGCCGGTGGATGCGCAAAACATCTCATTGCTCGATGTGGTGCGACATTCCCAACCAACCATCTTGATTGGTGTTTCCGGGCAGCCGGGCCTGTTCACCGAAGAGATCATCCGTGAGATGCATCACCACTGCCATCACCCGATCATCATGCCGCTGTCTAACCCAACGTCCCGCGCCGAAGCCCGTCCGCAGGATGTGATTGCGTGGACCGAAGGCGCGGCGCTGATGGCCACCGGCAGCCCATTTGCCCCGGTGCATTATCAGGATCGCACTTACCCGATCCCGCAGTGTAACAATGCCTATATCTTCCCTGGACTGGGGCTGGGGATCCTGGCCTCCAGAGCGCGCCGCGTCACCGACGGCATGTTACTGGCCGCCAGTCAGGCGCTGGCAAGCCTCTCGCCGCTGGCGACCACCGGTGAAGGTTCATTGTTACCTGCGCTCGGGGATATTCAGAAAGTATCGAAAGTGATTGCAGTGGAAGTCGCCCGCACGGCTCAGCGCGAAGGCGTTGCGCCGGTGGTCTCAGAAGAAACGCTGCAAACCCGGCTGGATTCCGAATTCTGGCAGGCTACCTATCTGCCTTACAAACGCTCCTCTTTCTGATCCCTTCCTCACAGCCGGTACCTGCGTACCGGCTGCATCTCTCATCAGAAAGTGCGGACATTTCAAAAGTCATCTCATCTCACAAATCCGCAGCCACTTAAGGGCTATGATGATTTTGTCTTAATGACGTCATGAATTTGGGAGGGATGATATGGAAAGGTACCAAAATCGGGGAGGAAATTCAGGTATCGTCGCTTTCGCTATAACGGAAGATTCAATCACACTGAAGTTTAAAGATGGCTGGCATTACATCTACAACGCCGTCCGGCCAGGGCAGACAGACGTCACCCTGATGAAGGCGATGGCAAAATCCGGCAGCGGACTTCACGCCTTTATCAACCGCAAGATCCAAAATAATTACTTTCATAAATTCCACTAAAAACGAAAAAGGCGGCAATCGCCGCCTCTTCTGCTTACTTCGTTAAATCACTCATTTGAGCTTATTTATACAGCTCAGCGGTACCGTACATCTGGTTGTTACCGGAAGCACCGATGATGCGGTATGAACTTGCACCCGCCTCATTAGCTTTGGCTTTCAGTTCTGATTGCAGACCAGAAAGATCACCCACTGATGATGCGCTTACCACACCGATTGCCTGCTGACCGGCCGGAGCAGACTGAACTTCAGTTGCTGCCAGAGTAGAAAATGAAGCGGTAGCCAGTGTCAGAGCGGCGATTGTCATTGCGATGGTTTTCATGATGTTTTGTCCTGTCAGTCAATGTTGTGCGGGTTACCTTCTTCAGCAACCCCGGTTTCGGGTCAACGCTAGTTATTAATTAACGTTCGATAAGTAAATAATAGAGAGTGCGGGAAGTTTACGCAAGTAATTTGTTTAATGAGTGTTAACTTATTGTGCGATCGAGTGACGGGAGGGTAAAAACGTGTTTAAGGAATTGGGAGACAGGCGACGGAGGGAATTGGTCACCTGTAAGCATGATTATGATTTGTTCGGCGCGCGCGGCGGCCGGGCAATCAGATTACCAGGCTCGTCATAGTAACGGCCCGGCCAGATCCTGTGCGGCGCAATACCGATTGCCTGACAGATAATGCCTCACCTTTCGGCCAGGGCCTTGCTAAAGCATGGAGATGCGTTGAAGAACTTAGCCCCCAGCGCGTCAAACTGATGCCAGCGTAGTCCCTTTCTTGCGAAGTGCCGCGATGAAATAGAAATTGAAGAAAGTGACCAAATCGATCCACCAAATATTTAATATCTGTATGCCCGAAATGCCATGCGTTGTCGCACAAGAAAACGCCACCCTTTATACCGGATGAACTTAAAAAGAAGATTGGGAATAACTAAAATGGTGCCGACTACCGGAATCGAACTGGTGACCTACTGATTACAAGTCAGTTGCTCTACCTACTGAGCTAAGTCGGCATTTTGAGGTGTTACCGGGGAACTACGGGGTGATAAATTATTGAAATTTGATGCCGCAGTCAAGCCCCCACAGGTGCGTTTGCTGGTTTTCTCGTCATTCTGCGCAAATTAATGAATTTGCACCGGTTTCATGAACAAAAATCCACCGGTGCAGCGGCATTACGGACGCACTAAATCGTCGCCGTAACCAATCCATTTGTAGGTCGTCAGGGCTTCTAATCCCATCGGGCCGCGGGCGTGCAGTTTTTGCGTGCTGACCGCCACTTCTGCGCCTAAACCGAACTGGCCGCCGTCGGTGAAACGGGTGCTGGCGTTGACGTACACCGCCGAGGAATCAACTTCACGCACGAAGCGGTCCGCACTGCTGATCGAACGGGTGAGGATCGCATCCGAATGTTCGGTGCCGTAGGTGCGGATATGCGCCACGGCGGCATCGAGATCGGCGACCACGGTGACGTTCAGATCCAGCGACAACCATTCATCCTGATAATCCTCTTCTGTCACCGCCAGCACGTTCGCCGGGCCGTTTTTCAGATGCGCCATAGCGGAGTCGCTGGCGTGCAGCGTCACGCCTGCGCGGTGCATTCTGGCGCTCAGTTCCGGCAGGAAACGCGCGGCAATCGCCTGATGCACTAGCACGGTTTCCAGGCTGTTACAGGCGCTCGGACGTTGCACTTTCGCGCTTTCGATGATGGTCAGCGCTTTGTCGAAATCAACGATCTCATCGACGAAGGTATGACACACACCGATACCGCCGGTGATCACCGGAATGGTCGACTGCTCGCGGCACAGCTTATGCAGTGCCGCGCCACCGCGTGGGATCAGCATGTCGACGTATTTATCCAGACGTAGCAGCTCGGCCACCAGCGCGCGATCCGGGCTGTCGATAGCCTGAACGGCGGCTTTCGGCAATCCGCACTCTTCCAGCGCCTGCTGAATGACTTTGACCGTCGCCTGATTGGTGTGATGCGTCTCTTTACCGCCGCGCAGGATCACCGCGTTACCGGTTTTCAGACACAGGCTGGCGACGTCGATGGTGACGTTCGGGCGCGCTTCATAAATCACGCCGATCACGCCGAGCGGCACACGGCGGCGCTCAAGGCGCAGACCGCTGTCCTGCAATGAACCGTCGATCACCTGCCCGACCGGATCACCCAGGCGGCAGACGTCGCGCACGTCGCTGGCAATCGCCGATAAACGGGCGGGCGTCAGCAACAGGCGGTCTAATAAGGCTTCGCTCATGCCGCTTTCACGTGCAGTGGACATGTCGAGCTCGTTGGCAAGAATAATGCTCTGGCTGTTGGCCTCGAGCATATCGGCCATCAGCCTCAGCGCGCGGTTTTTCTGCGCGGTGCTGAGGGTGGCAAGCTGCCAGGACGCGGCTTTCGCGGCCTTGCCCATCTCGTTAAGCATGGTAACTCCTTAACTGACAATCATGTCGTCACGATGAACGGCCACCGGGCCGTACTCGTAACCGAGAATTTCGCTGATCTGCTGGGAATGATGACCGGCAATCATGCGCATCGCATCGCTGTTATAGCGGCTGACGCCGTGCGCCAGGTCACGCCCGTTCAGATTACGGATGCGGATCACCTCACCACGCGAGAAATCACCTTTCACTTCGCGGATGCCTTTGGGCAGCAACGAACTGCCGCGCTCAAGCATCGCCGCAACCGCACCATCATCAATGGTGATTTCACCGGCAGGTGGAGCACCGAAGATCCAGCGCTTACGGTTCTCCAGCGGCGTCTCCATCGCATGGAAACGTGTACCGACGGACACGCCGTTGATCACATCCGCGATCACCCCCGGCAAACTCCCGGCGGCAATAATGGTATCAACACCCGCACGGCACGCGACGTCCGCCGCCTGCAATTTGGTGGCCATACCGCCGGTGCCGAGGCCGGAGACGCTGTCACCGGCGATGCCGCGCAGGGCGTCATCGATGGTAGTGATCTCACGGATAAGCTCCGCTTCGGGGTTAGTGCGCGGATCGGCGGTGAACAGGCCGCGCTGATCGGTCAGCAGCAGCAGTTTATCTGCACCGGCCAGGATCGCCGCCAGCGCCGATAAATTATCGTTATCACCAACTTTGATCTCCGCCGTCGCAACCGCATCGTTCTCGTTAATCACCGGTACAATATGGTTATCGAGCAGCGCATTCATGGTGTCGCGGGCGTTCAGAAAACGCTCACGGTCTTCCAGATCGGCACGGGTCAGCAGCATCTGGCCAATGTGGATACCGTAAATAGAGAACAATTGCTCCCAGAGCTGAATTAAACGGCTTTGCCCGACGGCAGCCAGCAGCTGTTTGGAAGCAATGGTGGCGGGGAGTTCGGGGTAGCCAAGGTGTTCGCGCCCGGCGGCTATCGCGCCCGAGGTCACAATCACAATCCGATGCCCTGCCGCATGTTGCTGCGCGCACTGGCGGACAAGCTCAACAATGTGAGCCCGGTTGAGGCGGCGGGAACCGCCAGTGAGCACGCTGGTGCCCAGTTTTACAACCAGTGTTTGGCTGCCACTCATAGTCATCTGCCGTTTAATTAGTGTGTTTGATTGAAATGAAACGCTTTGCTTTGATGTGTTTGTATCAGGAGAGAAGCGTTATGCCAACCGGCATAACGCTATAATAGCAGCATTCATGATGGGAATGGGTAGTACGCAATGGTGCAAAAGATCAGGCGGAAAGCTTCACCGGTTCTTCGCTGAAATCATCAGCGGGTTCCAGTTTGAGCGACATCTCTACGATCATGGCATTGAGTTTTTTGTGAAACCCTACCAACGTCGTCTCAAGCTTCTCGCGGACTTCAGCATCCTTAATGTTTTGAGCCTTCCAGTCGCCTTCTTTGTCGAACAAACCGAAGTGATACACATAGGTAAAACGTTCGGCTTCGGCCTGTAACTCAATCCACCAGCCCCAGAACTCACGCTTCTCTGGCGCGGGCTTCACGTTGACACAGACAGCTAAGCAGTCAAAGAAAAAGCGGTCGTTCTCGCATTTCCCTTCTCTAATGTACGGCCCTAACGTACCGAAACGTTTCATTAGCCTGCTTTTAGGATGACCACTTGGTAACGTCATAGTACAACCTCCATATATAGACGCTCCTTTTTAGCAAAACGTTAAGAATAAGCAACCATTAAGTTATTGCATTCTCTTTTGCAGCCAGCCGCAAATCTCATGTAATGCACGATCAAAATGCTGATAAAGCGGCTCGCTCTGGATAGCCATCAGCTTGCCGTCAGAGGAGGAATCCGCTATCAGCTTGGCTTCGCTCTTCGGGCTGAACACGTCGTTCTCCCAGTAGGCAGCCAGCATTGGCGTCGGCGTTCTGCGCCCCAGAAGGCCCTGCATTTTCAGAGAATAACGATTAAATTCGGTTTTCAGCGCCGAGTCCGACGCACTGGACATGCCGATGCGGCTGGCGAGCACGTCCATGTACATATCCGGCACCTGCTCCTGACATTTTGGGTCACTGAGCAGCGTGTGCACCAGCGCGCCGAGTGTGGCGACAGCGCGCACGCGGCGCGGTTCGAGATACGCCAGACGCACGGCAACGTTGGCGCCAAAACGGTAACCAAGCAGGCTGACGCGACCGGCATCCACCCAAGGAACATTCGGCAACTGCTGTAGCACCTGCTGATGCAGGAAGCTGGTATCCTGCGTCAGTTTCCACTTCGCGGAAAACCCGATCGATGGCATGTCGATAGTCAGCATCGCAATGCCCATTGGCGCGAGATAAGAGCGGAACAGGCGCTGATGGTCACTTTGTAGCGTATCCAGACCACCGCAAACCATCACCGTCGGGAACGGCGCTTTGCCTTCGTTCGGCAGGTGCAGGAAACCGGTGATCGGCGCGCCGCCGGGGATCGCAAAATCCAGCTCTTTGAGTTCATAAGGCGAATGCTCGGAAGATTTCTCGAACGCTTTGTTCGCCAGCGCCTCGGCCTGTTCTGCCAGCGTATCGCCCTTCAGATGCGGGTAACCGGCGATGCTGTAAAGGTTGGCGGCTTTCAGCCAGTATTCGCTGGCCAGATCCGCATCCTGCTCTTCTGCGGCTTTCTTCTGCCAGAGCATGGCCTGATTCGACCATTCATAAATCCAGTTGCCGTTGCGATAGCCGATGACCGTATCGAGCAGCAGCGGATCGCTGTGCTCGGCTTTGCACACCGCAATGCGCGACAGCACCTCTTCCACTTCGAGCGGATCTACGCCGCGCCACATCCACATCAAACGGTTAATGGTCCGGTACCAGCAATTCACCGTATCCCCTTCCAGCGCAGAGTGCATCGGCGGGTTGGCATTGTGATGATGAACGCGACGGACCAGCGTCGAGGTTTCCGGGTATTTGAAGGAAGGTTTGAACAGTTTTTCCGTGAGATTGACTGGCGCCATAATGCGTAATCCTCCGTTAGCAAGCAGATGGTCGCCCGCAGGCCACCCTTTCATGACGGCATTATAACGTGTTAACGGTGCGACAAGACAGGAGTGAGGTCAAACAGAAGGGATTTCAAGTCAATGAAAGCAAAACGCCCGGCAATGAGCCAGGCGTCTTTTATCAAGCGCAGTAAATCATTTTCCCACTAAAGGAGGAACAAACACCACGCCCATATCCCACGGCTGTTCGATCCAGGTGTTCTGCGGGATGTCTATCACGTAGTCATCGACCAGCGGTGCGCCAGCGGGTTTAGCAAAGATAGTGATGAAGTGAGCTTTCGGGTACATCTCACGGATGGCTTTCGCGGTGCCGCCGGTGTCTACCAGATCGTCGATTACGATAAAGCCTTCCCCGTCGCCTTCTGCGCGTTTCAGCACTTGCATTTCGCGCTGATTGTCATGGTCGTAGCTGGAGATGCAGACGGTGTCTACGTGACGGATACACAGTTCACGCGCCAGCAACGCTGCCGGAACCAGACCACCACGGCTGACTGCAATAATGCCTTTCCATTGTTCTGCCGGCAGCAGGCGTTTAGCCATCGTGCGGGCGTGGATTTGCAGCATGTCCCAGGTTACAACGTATTTTTCGCTCATAAAGGTGTCCCAGCCAGTGAAAAGACGGCTTCTAAGAATGTATTCGGGGGAAAAAAGGTTGCGCGGGATTATAGAGATTCTGGCTCACAAAAACCAGCGATTATCTGGCATCAGGTGCCCAAAAACCCTGGATTTTCTGCCCGCATACGCGCACAGCGTAAGATTAAGTGATATTCTGTCAGGCCACTCGCCACAACGTCTGGCGGGGATTACTTAACCTTAAACCTACAGCATCTCAATCAGTTCGCCTGCACATGGAGCCTGAATGAGCTGACTGTTACAGGAGACTTATAGTGTCTGAACTGTCTCAGCTTTCGCCACAACCGTTGTGGGATATTTTTGCCAAAGTATGTTCAATTCCGCACCCTTCTTATCATGAAGAAGCGCTGGCAAATCACATCGTTGAATGGGCACAGGAAAAAGGTATCCACGCTGAGCGTGATGAGGTCGGCAACATTTTGCTGCGCAAACCGGCCACCCAGGGCATGGAAAACCGCAAAGCCGTCGCCCTGCAGGCTCACCTCGACATGGTGCCGCAGAAGAACAACGATACCGTTCATGATTTCACTAAAGATCCCATCCAGCCGTTCATCGAAGACGGTTGGGTAAAAGCACGCGGCACCACGCTGGGTGCTGATAACGGCATTGGTCTGGCCTCTGCGCTGGCGGTTCTGGCGGATGAAAGCGTCGAACACGGCCCGCTGGAAGTGCTGCTGACTATGACTGAAGAAACCGGTATGGCGGGCGCATTCGGCCTGCAACCAAACTGGTTACAGTCTGAAATCCTGATCAACACCGATTCCGAAACCGAAGGCGAAATCTACATGGGTTGCGCGGGCGGGATCGATTTCACTGCCACGCTGCCATTAAGCCGCGAAGCCGTTCCGGCCGGTTTCAGCACGCTGAAACTGACCCTGAAAGGTCTTAAAGGCGGTCACTCAGGCGCTGATATTCATCTGGGTCTGGGCAATGCCAGCAAACTGCTGGCCCGTTTCCTGGCCGATCACGCGCAATCCCTCGGTCTGCGCCTGCTGGACTTCACCGGCGGCACGCTGCGTAACGCGATCCCACGCGAAGCCATCGCCACGCTGGCTATTGCTTCTGACAAAGCTGACGCGCTGAAAGCGGCTGCGCAGGAATTCCTGGCGACGATCCAGTTCGAACTGTCTGCGGTAGAGAAGAAAATCGCGCTGGTGGTTGAACCGGCTGAAAGCCCGGCGAAAGTGCTGACTGTCGACTCACAGGACAAATTCCTCGCACTGCTCAATGCCACACCAAACGGTGTGATCCGCATGAGCGATGACGTGAAAGGCGTGGTCGAAACCTCCCTGAACGTCGGCGTTGTCACCATGAAAGAGGACGAAGTGGCGATCAACAGCCTGATCCGTTCGCTGATCGACAGCGGGAAAGAGTACGTGGTCAGCATGCTGAACTCACTCAGCGCGTTGTCTGGCGCGAAAAGTCTGGCAAAAGGCAGCTATCCGGGCTGGAAACCAGAGCCAAGCTCACCGGTCATGACGCTGGTGCGTGAAACTTACGAAACGCTGTTCAATAAAACTCCGAACATCATGGTGATCCACGCCGGTCTGGAATGCGGTCTGTTCAAAAAACCGTACCCGGATATGGACATGGTCTCCATCGGGCCAACCATCACCGGCCCGCACTCGCCGGATGAGCAGGTTGAAATCGAAAGCGTTGAACTGTATTGGAAACTGCTGACGGCGTTGCTGAAAGCGATTCCTGAGCGTAAGTAATTGTTTTAGCTCCTCCCCCTGCGAAGGGGGAGGAGCTAACATTATTCCCAGGGCAACAGCAACTGCCGCTCTATCTGCGGATCCTGCAACGTTACGTGCAACCCGACCAGCCTGACGCCACGCCCGCCCCGCCGTTGATCCCAGGCTTCACGTGCCACTTTCAGTAAATCTTCTTTATTGAGCACCGGCCAGACGTGTTCCTGCGTGGTCTGCTGAAAATCATGAAATTTGAGTTTTACGCCTTGGCGCGCGATGCGAAGAGTAGGACTGACTTTGCTCAGCCGCGTATGCAGTTCGGGATATAAGCGTTCGATCAACGCCGCACACTCTTCCCAACTGTGTATGTCTTCCGCCAGCGTCCGCTCGACGCCCACCGATTTCCGCAGCCGTTCAGCGGAAATTTCACGCTCGTCGATACCCTGACAGCGCTCCCACAGGACACGGCCAAACTTGCCAAAACCTTTGAGCAACGCGGCCAGATCATAGCGTTGCACATCGCCGCAGGTAATAAGTCCGTGTTCCTGCAAGCGCTGGGCGGTCACTTTTCCGACGCCGGGAATTTTGCTCAGCGGTAAATCTTGTAAAAACGCGTCGACTTTATCCGGCGTGATCACGAACTGGCCGTTGGGTTTATTCAGGTCAGAGGCGATTTTCGCCAGAAACTTGATGGGCGCGATACCAGCCGAAGCGGTCAGATTGATTTCATCAGAGATCGCCTGACGAATTTCTGCGGCGATAAGCGTGGCGGAGCCGTTGCACTGGGTGGCATCGGAGACATCCAGATAGGCTTCGTCGAGGGACAAAGGTTCGATAAGCGGCGTATAACGCGCAAAGATTTCACGGATGTGGTTAGAGGCTTCTTTATAGGCTTCCATTCTGCCAGGGATGACTTTCAGGTGCGGGCAAAGTTTCAGCGCCATCCCGGTGGGCATCGCGCTGTGGACGCCGAATTTACGGGCCGGATAGTTGGCGGTGCTTATCACACCACGACGATCGCGGCTGCCGCCGATGGCGATCGGAATGTCGCGCAGGGACGGATCATCGCGCATCTCAACGGCCGCGAAAAAGCAGTCCATATCCACGTGAATGATTTTACGCATAGCCCTCCCCTGATAACTGTATAAGTATACAGTGAAGAGATGCAATTTCAAACACAGAAAATAATGGTTAATTTCACTTAATGAATCTGGCCTGATGGCAAGTACAAACAATTAACATTAAGAAATCTATTATTCATTATTTGGTGATTGCTAAAAATTTAATCAGTATTAATATGGCAACGTTTCAGACAGTCAGTACATAAGAATCAATCAGTGGCGGTCTTAAAGATGGTGACATCTTCAGACAAAACATCAGAATTATTATTAAGCAGGATTTAGAATGATCAGAATCGCGCTGTTCCTTGCGATGCTCCTCAGTTTGCCTTTATTTACAGCAAATTACGCCGTGGCCAGCGAACCTGTCCCGGTTAACGCTGCGCTTAAAAAGCAGTTGTTAGGCGCTCCGGTATATATCCAGATTTTCAAGCAAGAACGTAAACTCGAATTGTACGCCCAGCTCGACGGCGAATTTCGTCTGATCGGCAGCTATGGTATCTGTGACTTTTCTGGTGGTTTGGGGAATAAACGTCGTGAAGGCGACTTCAAAAGCCCGGAAGGTTTCTACAATGTGGATATCCACCACCTGAAACCAGACAGCCGCTTTTATCGCGCGATCAATATCGGTTTCCCGAACGCCTATGACATTTCCCAGGGTTACTCAGGCAAGTACCTGATGATCCACGGTAACTGTAAATCCATTGGTTGCTATGCAATGACCGACGGCTACATGGATGAAATCTTCACCTATGTTCAGGCCGCTTTCCAGTATGGTCAGCGTAATCTGCAGATCAGCATTTACCCGTTCCGTATGACGGATGCCAACATGCAGGCACATAAAAACTCAAGCTACATTAACTTCTGGCGTCAACTTCAGCCGGGATATGCGTACTTTGAGAAACACCATCAGGCACCGAACGTGGTGGTGACTGACGGTAAATATGAAGTGCTTCAGCCGCTGTCCAATACCCCGCTGTCCTCACAGCTGGCGTTCACCCAGGTGAAATAACGCGAACTCGCCTGGGGCAATTTTGTTCCAGGTTTCGTTTGCAGTCAGCGGTTGCGTGGCAATCACGGTGACGACATCATTGGGTGTCGTCTGCTGCTGAAAATCAATCTCCACATCCTGATCTAACAACGTGGCCTTGCCAAACGGGGCGCGGCGGGTGATCCAATACAAATTTGTCGAACAATAGGCCATCACAAAATGCCCGTCCGACAACAGCATGTTAAACACCCCTTTCTGCCGTAACTCATCCGCCAGCGACGCAATATAGCGAAATACCGCCGGCCAGCTCGCAGGCCGGCGCGGATAACGTTCCGTCAACTTGTGCAGCAGCCAGCAAAAAGCATATTCGCTGTCGGTCTGACCTATCGGGCGCAGCGTGCCGGTATCGAGCTGGCGATAACCGCGCAGCTGACCGTTGTGCGCATAGGTCCAGTTGCGGCCCCACAGTTCGCGGGTAAACGGATGGGTATTCTCCAGTGCCACTTCGCCACGGTTTGCCTGACGGATATGGGAAATCACCGCACAAGATTTGATTGGGTATTCCTGAACCAGGCGGGCGATGGGCGAATTAAAGCTCGGCAGCGGATCTTTAAAAGTACGACAGCCATTCCCCTCGTAAAAGGTAATGCCCCAACCGTCTTTATGCGGGCCTGTCCCGCCACCGCGCTGCACTAATCCACTGAAGCTAAAGCAAATATCAGTAGGAACGTTAGCGCTCATCCCGAGCAATTCGCACATCTCCCGCCTCCTTTACAACAAAGGTCTTATGCCTTCGCCATCTCTTTTTCGATCAAGAGAATTAAAATATGAATGACTTTAATATGGATTTCCTGCACACGGTCTGCAAAACCAAAGTGCGGAACGCGAATTTCCACGTCGGCAGAACCGTCCATTTTACCGCCGTCTTTACCGGTCAGGGTAATGACTTTCATGCCTTTGGCACGGGCCGCTTCGATGGCTTTAATCACGTTGCCGGAATTGCCTGAAGTCGAGATGCCGAGCAGCACGTCGCCTTTCTGGCCTACGGCTTCAAGATAGCGGGAGAAAATGTATTCGTAACCGAAATCGTTGCCGACACAAGAGATGTGGCTGACGTCGGAAATCGCAATCGCCGGATAGCCCGGACGGTTTTCGCGGTAGCGGCCCGTCAGTTCTTCCGCGAAGTGCATAGCGTCGCAGTGGGAACCGCCGTTGCCGCAGGAAATCACTTTCCCGCCCGCTTTAAAGGAATCTGCCAGCAGTACTGCTGCACGTTGAATAGACTCAATATTTGCCGGATCGCTGATAAATTTATTCAGCGTTTCAGCAGCTTCGTTCAGTTCAGTACGGATAATGTCCTGGTACATAGCAACCTCTTTTATGTCCATTTGCAGCCGTGTTGTACGCGGCCGATAGCAATAAAACTTTCCGCTGTGCAGTGTAACGGATCGGCGGATCGCCGAGAAGCAATGAAGCGGTAATGATTCCGATAGTTTCCATTTTTGACGCTTCGTGCGGCCGGTTTGTGAGCTGTGTTGTAATTAGTATGTAAACACATTGATAAAGAAATGAGCATGGACTAAAACCATTATATCCCTACAACAGGTCAGACCTCCTACTACTCAGGGGCTTTACTATGATGGTTCTTAGCATTGTTGCATTTATCGTTATCCTGGGCGCGCTGTTCTATCACCGCGTCAATCTCCCGCTTAGCAGCCTGATTTTGCTGGCGTTTACCGCCGTGATGGGCGCAATCAACCTGTGGACGCTGTGGCTGTTGCTGCCGCTGGCGATCATTTTATTGCCACTGAACATCCCTGCCGTACGCCGCGCATTATTCTCGGGACCGGCGCTTCGCACCTTCCGCAAGGTCATGCCCGCCATGTCCCGCACGGAAAAAGAAGCCATTGAAGCCGGTACGACGTGGTGGGAAGGCGATCTGTTTGGCGGTAAGCCAGACTGGAAAAAGTTGCAAGATTACCCGGAACAACGCCTGACCGAAGAAGAGCAGCGCTTTATCGACGGGCCGGTGGAAGAAGCCTGCCGCATGGCGAATGATTTTGAGATAACCCATGAACTGGCCGATTTGCCGCCGGAGCTTTGGGCGTATCTGAAAGAACATCGCTTCTTCGCGATGATCATTAAGAAAGAATACGGCGGTCTGGAATTCTCCGCTTACGCTCAGGCGCGCGTTTTACAGAAACTGGCGGGGGTATCAGGGATACTGGCGATCACCGTCGGCGTGCCGAATTCCCTCGGTCCGGGCGAGCTGCTGCAACATTACGGCACTGAAGAACAAAAGGATCACTATCTGCCACGTCTGGCCGAAGGTCTGGAAATTCCGTGTTTCGCGCTGACCAGCCCCGAAGCCGGTTCTGATGCCGGTGCGATCCCGGATTTCGGTATCGTCTGTAAAGGCCAGTGGCAGGGCAAAGAAGTGCTCGGCATGCGCCTGACGTGGAATAAGCGTTACATCACGCTCGCCCCGATTGCCACCGTGCTCGGTCTGGCGTTCAAACTGAAAGATCCCGATCACCTGCTCGGCAATGATACAGAACTGGGCATCACCTGTGCGCTGATCCCAACGGATACTAAAGGCGTAGAAATCGGCCATCGTCACTTCCCGCTTAACGTCCCGTTCCAGAACGGCCCTACGCGTGGTAATGACATCTTCGTGCCTATCGACTACATCATCGGCGGCCCGAAAATGGCCGGCCAGGGCTGGCGTATGCTGGTGGAATGTTTGTCGGTTGGCCGTGGCATTACGCTGCCATCCAACTCAACCGGCAGCCTGAAATCACTGGCGCTGGCGACCGGCGCTTACGCCTATATCCGCCGTCAGTTCAAACTGCCGATCGGCAAAATGGAAGGTATCGAAGAACCGCTGGCGCGCATTGCGGGTAACGCTTACGTGATGGACGCTGCGGCGACGCTTATCACCAACGGCATCATGCTTGGCGAAAAACCGGCGGTGCTGTCGGCGATTGTGAAATACCACTGTACGCACCGTGGCCAGCGCGCCGTGATGGATGCAATGGATATCACCGGCGGGAAAGGCATTATGCTCGGTAAAAGCAACTTTGTGGCCCGTACCTATCAGGGCGCGCCAATCGCGATTACCGTTGAAGGTGCCAATATTCTCACCCGTAGCATGATTATTTTCGGTCAGGGCGCGATCCGTTGTCATCCTTACGTTCTGCGTGAAATGGCGGCGGCAGAGAAAAACGATCTGGTTGATTTTGACCGCGCACTGTTCGGACATCTTGGCCACGTCGGCGGCAACACGATGCGTAGTTTCTGGCTCGGCCTGACCCGCGGCCGTACCAGCGATACGCCGGTGAACGACGCCACTGCCCGCTACTATCAGCACATCAACCGTCTGAGTGCCAACCTGGCGCTGCTGGCCGACGTGTCGATGGGCGTGCTCGGCGGCAGCCTGAAACGTCGTGAACGTATTTCGGCGCGCCTCGGCGATATCCTCAGCCAGATGTATCTGGCGACCGCCACGCTGAAACGTTTTGATGAAGAAGGTTGTCACGAAGCTGATTTACCGCTGGTTCACTGGGGCGTGCAGGATTGTCTGCATCAGGCAGAAGTGGCGATTGACGATTTGCTGCGTAACTTCCCTAACCGCTTTGTCGCAGGCGTGATGCGTCTGGTGGTGTTCCCGCTCGGCGGCGCTCACGCGGCACCGTCCGACCGTCTGGATCACGAGCTGGCGCGTATTCTGCAAGTGCCATCCGCGACCCGCAGCCGCATCGGTCGCGGTCAGTATCTGACGCCAAGCGAGCACAACCCGGTCGGTCTGCTGGAGCAGGCGCTGGAAGATATTCTGGCTGCCGAACCGGTTCATAAACGCCTGTGCGAGGCGATGGGGAAAAAGCTGCCGTTCACCCGTCTGGATATTCTGGCGCAAAAAGGTCTGGATGCCGGTCATCTGAGCGCCGACGATGCGCGTATTCTCAGTCGCGCGGAAGAGAGCCGTCTGCGGTCTATCAACGTTGACGAGTTCGAACCGCACGAACTGGCCGCACACCAGCCAAAGCAAGAGGAAGCCAGCGTAAAAAAGGATGAAGCGAAACCGCGTCATACCGAAGCCGCGTAATCCCAAAGAGTAACGGATCAAAAAAGCCTGGGTGTTCACACACTCAGGCTTTTTGTTTTCAACCTTTCTGAGGATTACCCTAAATAATTCGGGTTGCAGAAAGGCGGCAGCGCGAAATCTGACGGGTAATCAGAAGAAGTATTTAAAGCGGACACGCCCGCCATACCGCTGATCGCTGTCGTTATCGTTGCTGTAGTTTTTATCTGCTTCCAGCATCGACACATACGCGCCCAGATAGACGTTGAAGTTTTTCATGTCCATCACGTTCGGGATCAGGTAACTCGCGTGGATAGTATGAATATCGTAGCTGCCCGGTTCGCTGAACCAGTCATCACCGGCGTTATCGTTATCCACCGGACGCAGGCCGTTGGCATTGAACTCTTCAATGCGGTTATGCGCGAAGATGTAACCCAGTTCGAAGTTCTTCCACAGCGCATTGGTGCCGACGGTAAAGTCTTTCTCGTCGGAAGCATCCATGTACGCCGTACTCAGGTTCGCCACAATGCCATCCTGCGGATCGGCTTTCTGACCGTTCCACGTCATCGTCATACCGTAACCGTTACGTTTGGACTGATCGATGGTTTCACCCTGATCGTTTTTATAACCGTAAGCATTATTGACGACGTTGGTTTCCATTGCCGCCGCAATGGAGAACGCATCCCCTTTCCAGGCAATGATCGGACGCAGGTACGCGACGTTTTTATCCTGTTCGAGTTTGTTGCCGTGGTAATTTTGATCGGCAAACAGCGAGGTGCCGTTTTCCATCAGCGTGTTCAGCTCGAAATACCAGTTACCGATATTTTTGTTCAGCAGAATATTACCGCCGCTGTCGCTACGTCCGCGCCCTTCTTTCATCATGTACACATAGCCGTAGCCATCAGCGTACAAATCGTTGGCGGTGTTACCGGAGTATTCGATAAAGGTATCCTGATTCAGCGGGAACATATCGTACGCTTCGAAGCGTCCAATTTTCGCCATCCAGTTTTTCTCTTCACCGAAGAAGAATGCCGCATCATCGACATTGGTCGACCCGTTGAGATCCGCAGTCGGCTGCACGGAGAAACCAGAGAATTGTCCGTTGTCATTACGGCGGTAACCATCAAGGCCAATCAACAAACGGCCGTTAACATCCCAGCGTTCATTGCTGCCCGCCCATTTATTTCCGTCACCGCTTTTAGCCGATATTAATTGACCGGTACGGCTTGCGCCGTCTACGTTAAATTCCACGTCACCATACAGTTTCAAATTATCGAAACCGTTAAGCGTTAAAGGTTTGGTTGTGGAAATACCATCAGATTTTACTTCGACAGGCGTGGCTTCTTTTACGCTGGCTATTTCCTGCTCGCGTTGTACATCTTGTTTTTTCAACTGTTGGATCTGTTTCTCTGCTGTATCTGCCCGAGCCTCAGCCTGCTGAAGACGTTGCTCAAGCAGTGCCATTCGGGCTTCCAGACTGGAGGACGAACCAGAAGCCAGCGCGGAACCCGACACAGCAAGACCAATCAATAATGCAATCGGCTTAATTCTTCTCATGTGTTGATGTCCTTTTCTTATACCCAGATTGACGTTCATCAATTAATTAAATTGAGCTGTAATATTTATATGAATAAAAGCCAGAGGAATATTGGCGAGATGAGAAGATAAAGGCGGGAGGAATAAACTGTCAAAATACTATCCGATGAAACGTGAAGTAAAACTGGTATAACGAAATTTCGTACCTACAAAACCAATAAACGTAACACGGGGCGCCTTTATTCAAAGCGCCCCGTTAATAGATTATTTAGATAAATACGATTTAATTATTTATCGGCTGAATCAACAATACTCAGCTTTTTTTAGGGCGGACTTTCGCAGTCAGACCTTTGAGGAAATAGCGCAAAACCTGATCGCCGCACGGACGGTAGTTCTTGTGGCCTTCTTTGCGGAAGAACGCGCTCAGTTCACCTTCAGAGACTTTGAAGTCCGCCGCATTCAGCACGGCGATCAAATCTTCGGTTTTCAGCTCAAACGCCACACGGAGTTTTTTCAGCATGATGTTATTGGTCAGACGTTTTTCCACTTCCGGCGCCGGGAAGCGATCGTCTTTGCCACGTTTGAAGGTAATCAGGCCATTGAGGAAATTGGCCATCACTTCGTCAGGCACTTCCATATAACCTTCTTCGTCTTCTTTTTTCAGATAACGGGACATTACGTCAGGGCTGACCGGCGTGCCCGTTGTCTTGAGGATCTCAATCAGTTGACCTTCGCTCATATCCAGCATGTAGCGGACGCTGCGTAAGACATGGTTGTGCATCATAATTCTGTATTCCTGTTAAAAGTAAACCGAGGAAATGCCACCGGGTTTACCCCTACGCACCTCGAAGGCGGGCATTATACAAGCCTGAGCGCGCGGGTCGCCTGTTAATTGTGGCAAAGTGTCAGGAAAATGCCTGCCATCATGAAACCTGTACCCTGAATCCCTTCCAAGCCGCCTCTTCGCTCTGTCTGCCCGTCCGGTGCTCCCCGATGCCATTCAGTATTCATACAAAATATGAATATATCCCCATAAATGCATTAATTATATAGATCTAATTTAATTTGAGATCAATCACATTATTAACCCCCAGATAAAAAGCATAATAAAACATCGTTTCATTTTTAATTTAAATGTGTTTTATAAATTATTCTACGAGAGAAGGTAATGTATGAAAATTAAAGGACTCCGCTGGTGGATTATTGCTTTAGTCACGCTAGGTACTATCACTAACTATTTATCTCGCAGTGCGCTGGGTGTCGCTGCACCGACCCTGATTAAAGAACTGGGCATTAGCCAACAAGAATATTCCTACATCGTGAGTGCATTTCAGGCGACTTACGCACTGGGCGCACCGATTGTCGGTTACATCATCGACGTAATAGGCTTAAAAGTTGGCTTCGCGATATTTGCCGTTGCCTGGTCCGTATTTAACATGGCACACGGTTTTGCCGGTTCCTGGCAGCCTTTAGCGTTTCTGCGCGGATTAATGGGCGTGGCAGAATCTACGGCTAACCCAGGAGGAATGAAAGTTGTCGCCGAATGGTTCCCGGCAAAAGAGCGCGGCATCGCCTGTGGATTATACAGTACCGGCACCTCTCTGGGTGCCATGCTGGCGCCACCGCTAGTGGTCTGGGCGATAGTAGAATATAACTGGGAGATGTCGTTTGTTATCACCGGTGCGGTCGGGTTGATCTGGGTATTTTTATGGCTGGCATTTTATCAGTCGCCGGAAAAACATAAATCCATTACACAGGAAGAAATTAACTACATTCATCAGGGGCAGGAAGCTGTCAATACGAAGACTATTAAACCTCGCCGTACGCCATTAAAAGAAATGTTGGGAAACCGTAATCTGTGGGGAATATCTCTCCCGCGCTTTATGGCGGATCCCGCATGGGGCACATTACATTACTGGATGCCGTTATATTTGGTTACCGTGCGCCATATGAATCTGCATGAAATTGCGATTTTTGCCTGGCTGCCCTTTCTTGCATCTGATTTTGGCTGCATGTTCTCGGGCTTTATGTGCCGCATACTCAACAGCCACGGTGTCTCAATAATCAACGCGCGCCGCATCACTTTTACCTTCGCGGCATTACTGATGCTTTCAATGGCGGGCGTCGGGCTGGTCAGCAACGTGTATGTAGCGATTGGCCTGTTCTGTATTGCCGGATTTGCCCATCAGTGCCTATCGATTACCGTCATCACCATGTCTGCGGATTTATTTAACAAAAATGAAGTCGGTACCGTCACCGGTTTTGCTGCCCTTTCCGGCGGGACAGGCAACTTCCTGTTCTCGCTGTTCCTCGGGGCAACCGTTGCTACGCTGGGCTACACCGCCTTCTTTGTCGGGCTCGGTTTCTTTGACCTCATCGGCGCATTCTTCCTGTGGATGCTGGTCCGTGATCCAAAAAAAATCAGCACACCGCTGCCGCCGCATTCCAAGCCTGAATTAAATTAATCACAGCGTATCAAGTCACGCTGAAATAGAAAAATATTCACAAGGAACATTCCGCATGAAGAATAACACGCCACTGCGTCTTGCCTGTGGTTTACTCGCCTTGTTGCCGTTAATCAGCCATGCCGTCACATTTGATGTACGCGGCGGATATAAAGCTGCCAGTCACGTTTATGAGTCACGTTTTAAAGTGAGTAACAGCTGGAAAAATGGCTGGTGGGCCAGTATGGAAACAGATAATAAAAACAATAAAAATAATGGCCGGGGTGCTAACGGAGCAGATAAAAGTGACAGTTCACATTCACTGGGCGACATTTCTGCAGATTATAATGAAATCGAAACCAACTATACGTATAAACTCAGTGATAAATGGAATTTTCAACCTGGCGGCATTATTCACTGGAGTAGCAACGGCACACAATTACGCCCTTATATACGCCTTAATTATAAAATCACCGATACTTTAAGTACCGGTCTACGTTATCGCTATGACTACAATGATTACGAAACCAAAGATGCCAATAAAGAATCACATCGCGACAGTGCCAACCGCCTGGATCTTTATTTAGGTTATAAAATCACTCCCATGTGGAGCGTGAATTATCAGGGTACGGTATATCGTCACGCCAGTGATGGTTATGAATATAAAAATGGAAAACAATGGTCAACTGAAAACGCCTTTTCCGTTCGTTATAAATGGAATAACACCGTCAGTAACTATGTGGAATACGATTATCTCGATAAAACAGGTTTTTACGACGGCGAAGGTGATAAAGCGGAATCCCGTTACCGCATCGGCATTACTTTCAATCTTTAATATGCTCCCACTTATTTAATGAGAAACTGAACAATGAAAAAATTACCGATATTTGTACTGAGCAGCTGCGTGCTGCTGGTATTATTCAGCGGCGTCAGCCAGGCGGCGAACGCGCGTTATTTTACCTATGAGGCCGCGACGCTGGCGCAAACCAGACACAGTCTGGCGGATAAGAACAGCGCGCTGCAACCCGCCTACCGTGCCCTGCTGGCCTCGGCGGACGCCGCGTTGAAACAGCCGGCCCCGAGCGTCACACAAAAACTCCTGACGCCCTCTTCCGGCGATAAACATGATTACTACAGCTTCGGGCCTTACTGGTGGCCGAATCCTGATACCTCCAGCCATCTGCCCTACATCCGCAAAGACGGTCAGACCAATCCTGAGAGCAAAACCGACGCGACCGACAGCGTCAGAATGGCGCATTTTGGCAGCGATATGCGGGCGCTCGGGCTGGCCTATTATTTCTCAGGCAATAAAACCTATGCGGCAAAAGCCGCAGAAATGGCGCGCGTCTGGTTTGTCCGCCCGCAAACCCGGATGAATCCGAATATGGCACATGCACAAGCGATCCCTGGCGTGGTTGACGGGCGCGGGATCGGGATCATCGACAGCCGGGTATTGATTGATGTAATGGATACCATCGAGCTGATCCGTCCCTCGGACACGCTGAAAGACGCCGATTATCAGGCGATAAAAAATTGGTACGGGCAGTTTTCACAATGGCTGCTGACCAGCGATAACGGTTTTGAAGAAGGTAACTGGCACAATAATCACGGCGCTTTCTTCGATGCGCAAGTGGTGGCGTTTTCACTGTTCAGCGATCATCCTGATATTGCCAAACGCCAAATGCGCGTCGCGCAGCTGCGCCACCTGACGGCGCAGGTCGACCGCGAAGGTCATCTCACGGCAGAAATAGAACGTACCCGTTCGTGGCATTACACACAGTTTGCGCTTTCAGCCTATCAACGTCTGGCACGCTATGGCGAACTTACAGGCGTGGATTTATGGCAGTCGAATATTGACGATCATACGCTCAGACAGGCGCTGCTGGTGGCAGCCAAACCGGTCGGTAAACCGGCTGACTGGACCTATCCGGAGCTGAAATTTGATGAAGAAGAGGCCGTCGGCAATATGCTCGCCGCCAGCCGCGCCTATCCGAAAGATGCCGTGTTCCAGGAAAAGGCACAACGGCTGACGCTGGCATATCCTGAAAACATTAATCTGTTAACCGTCACTGCGCCACTGGTGCCTTAAGGCGAGGAGTCTTACGACCATGAAGCAATTCACTGCGGATGAAATGCAGCATATCCGGCAGCGGTTACGTGCCACGCCACAGCTCATTAATGCCCTCGAACACGACAACGCCGTGGTGCTGTTGCACCCGGCTCGGGTTCCGGAAACCGGCATCGCTACCTGGAATCATTACTATTTTTGCCCGCAGCACGCGGTGAGGCTGGAGTGGGAATATAATTCGCCCAGGGCGCACCGTTGCCCGGCTGACGGCCATGTCTTTCGCGGCGAACCTTATGACGGTGCATGGTGGCGCTGGCTCAACGGCCTGAATGCTAAAGCCTGTCAGGAACTCGGTTTGCTGTGGCAACTCACTGGCGACGTGCGCTATCTGGAGAAAGTCCGCGAACTCCTGCTGAACTACGCGAAATATTATCCGGATTATCAGGAGCATGGAGACATTCCGTATAACGGCCCCGGCAAAGCCAATGCGCAAACATTGTGTGAAGCCAACTGCCATCTGCAATTCGCGTTGGGGTATGACTTCATCCGCGATGCGCTGACGGCAGATCAGCGTAATGAAATTGAAGTCCGGCTGCTGCGCGAAGGCGCGGATTTCCTGATGCGTCACCGTCACGCGCAGTTGCATAATCATGAAGTGAAAATCGGCGCAACCATCGGCGTGATCGGCATCATCGTTGATGAACCACGCTATCTGGAGTTCGCGGTTAACGGTGCGTACGGGCTGCGCTATCAGCTCGAACACGCGCTGCTGCCCGGCGGATTGTGGTTCGAAGGCTCGTTGCACTATCACTTCTATGCGTTACAGGGCTTCTTAGCTTTCGAAAAGCTGGCGAGAAATACTCCATACAGCCTGCTGGGCTTGCCGTATTACCGGCAAATGCTGTCGCTGCCGCTGGCTCTGCTGATGCCCGATAACACCGCGCCACGGCTAAATGACTGCATCATGGGGCAGGAAGTATTGAGCCAGAGCGATATCTACGAATTTGCCTTCCGCCTGTATGGCAATTCTGAGTATGCGGACGCGCTGCACGTCATTTATCAGCACAAATCGCGGGATAATCTTGATGCGCTGCTTTACGGCGAGGAAAGCCTGCCCGCGCCTCAGGGAAGTTTTCCGCCGTCGAAATCGTTCAACGATCCTGGCATCGGACTGACCGTAATGCGCGACGCCAGTCGTCAGCGGGCGCTGCTGATCAAACACACGCCCTATGGCGGAGAACACGATCACTACGACCGGCTGGGGATTGTATTGTTCGATCGCGGGCATGAGATCTTTCCAGATCTGGGCACTACCGGCTATGGCGTGCCGCTGCATGAGGGTTATTACAAGAACAGCGCCACGCACAATACGCTGTGTATCAATCATGCCAATCAGCCGCCCGCCACGCCAAAGGTACTGAACCGGATGGACACACCGCTGATACAGTACCTTGACGCGAGCGTGGACTGGTCCCAGCCAGGGGAAATTCCCGACAGTTTTACGCAGGTCAAATGGGATGAGGAAGCCTACCGCGATGTGAAGTATCGCCGCCGCTTGCTCATGGCCGAAGACCTGATCCTCGACGTCACGCAGGTCGCCAATCCTCACCTGCAACAGGTGGACTGGACGCTCCACGTTGATGGCAGGGCGCTGACGGGTTACGCCAAACCCTGCAAACATTTTGCGCGCCAGGGGCCGTTGCAGGCGTTGACCGATGTCAGCACTCAGCCGCTCAGCGGTATGCTGCCGCATCTTTTTGCCACACAAGCGGGCGCGCTTTCGCTTTATCTCTATGGCACGGGGGACGTTTTTCAGGGCACCGGTCCTGGCAATCCGCCGCAGCATGCCCTGAGTTATCTGATTGCACGCAGCTGCAGGCCACATATTTTGCTGGTCGCGTTGTATGACCTCTCCGGGGATACGCCGCTGGAGAAAGTGACCTTTGCAGATGACGGGCGAGCACTGAAGATTTCCGCCCGCCGTGGCCAGCAGCTGATTACGATCACCCTGTCATTATTGAATGATGTGAGCATACCGGAGATAAGCATTGGTACTCCGGCGCGTTAAAAATGAAAAGGGCCGATGGAAACGCACCGGCCTTTATTGTTTTCAACGACATCAGCCGTTCTGGCGAATACGCGCGATGAAGGAATCGACATCGGTGATTTGTGCTGCGGTCAGGATCAACCACTGCCCCAGGCTCAGCGCATGGCGCTGGCAATCGGCACGCATCGCGTCGTCTTTGATGGTATCGAGATCGGCAACGTGCGCCAGCCCGATGGTGCGACGGATCAGCTCCGCGCCACAGTAGCCGACCGCATCGCGCCAGACGTCCTGCAGGAAAATCTCCGCGTAGCCCGGTTCCGCCAGTGCCGGATCCTGTGATTTCTCGCGCGCCAGTTGCAGGAAACGTTCGGTGAAACTCAGCCACAGCTCGCGCACATCTTTCAGGCGTTGCTCACGCCCGTCCGCCGCCTCGCGCACGCCCACCAGCCCTGGCAGACCGCAATAGTTCAGCAGAAGGTTACCGATAGCCGAACCGGGATCAAATCCGATCGGGCCGTAATAGCCAAACTCAGCATCAATCGCTTTCAGTTTGCCTTCGGCGACAAAAATCGAGCCGCTGTGAATATCGCCGTGCAGCAGCGCTTCGGCTTTACTCAGAAAACGATGTTTCAGCGAAGCTACCGCCAGACGCAGCGATTTATCTTCACGCAACGCGATCACTTCCGGCAGCAACACCGGATCAATGTTATTGCGCTCGTGATCGACATACGGATCGGTGAAGAACAGATCTTCGGTGATCTGACACAGTTCAGGGTTGGTAAACCGCGAAACCTCGGCTTTCTTGGTCTGCGCGTTCTGATAAAAATCGGAAGTGTGGAACAGCGTCTGCGCCAGATATTCCCCCAGCTGGCTGGCGGCCTGCGGGAAATATTTCCCCTGCACCAGCTCGCTGCGCCAGATCTGATGATCCGATAAATCTTCCTGCACCATCACCGCCAGTTCCGCATCGTGATGCAAAACGGTGACGGTATGCTGCGGGCAATATTTTCCGTGAATAATCAGGGTTTCGGCTTCGATTCGGGCGCGGTCTAACGTCAGCGGCCAGGATTCGCCCACGCAGCGTACGTAAGGCAGTGCCTGTTTGACGATCACCCGGCTTTTCCCCGCCGTATCGCGGATCTTAAACACCAGATTCAGGTTTCCGTCACCGATTTCATCGGCGGTCACCAGGGATTGCGGATCCGCCACGCCACCAAACTGACGGGCATATTCAACGGCATCTGCGGCGGTAAACGTGTAGTAGCGCGACATCCTGACCTCTCAAATTCTTTTTTCAGCCTTAAAAGCGTTTAGACGTCTATACATCTATAAAACATGTTGGCAGAATAAGTAATCAGATGCAACCTGGCAACAAGGATTTAACCAACCATGCAAAGCCTCACAACCACCAGTTTACGTATTCGTGAAAATCAGCTGTGGATCCTCGATCAGCAGGCCCTGCCGCAGCGCTCAGACTGGCGCGAGTGTCGCGACGTCAGTGAGCTGGTGGATCACATCCGCAGCCTGCGCGTACGGGGCGCACCGCTGATTGGTTTATCCGCCAGCCTGCTTCTGGCACTGCTGGCCGAAAACGGCATGCCGCAGGATGTGCTGCATCATTCACTGGACCGGCTTCGCGCCTCGCGCCCGACGGCGGTGAACCTGATGAACAATCTTGACCGGATGAAAATTGCTTTGCAGCGACCTGATTTCGTTTCCGCGCTGGTGGACGAAGCATTGCGTTTAGTAGATGAAGACCGCGCATTATGCGAGAGCATTGCGACGCACGGCGCGACACTGGTTACGCCCGGCAGTCGCTTACTGACCCACTGCAACACGGGCGGGCTGGCAACCGCAGGCGTCGGCACCGCGATTGGCGTTGTCCGTCGCGCGCACGAGCAGGGTCATGTGCAGCAGGTTTGGGTGGATGAAACCCGCCCGCTGTTACAGGGAGGACGTCTCACCGCCTGGGAGCTTGGCGAGCTGGGCATTCCTTATCAGCTGATTTGTGACTCAATGGCAGCAAGCCTGATGTCACAAAAACAGGTCGATGCCATCTGGGTCGGCGCTGACCGCATTGCCGCCAACGGTGACGTGGCGAATAAAATCGGCACTTACAGTCTGGCGGTTTTGGCGAAGTATCACGGCATTCCGTTTTACGTCGCCGCGCCACATACCACGCACGATCCGCACTGCCCGGACGGCGCCGCCATTCCCATTGAACAGCGCGACGCGCGCGAAGTTACCGGCGTTTCCGGCAGCTTTGGTTCCGTTCAGTGGGCACCAGTGGATGCGCAGGTGTACAACCCGGCGTTTGATGTTACACCGGCGGAATTGATCAGCGGATGGGTGCTGGATCTCGGCGTGGTAACGCCAGAGCAGGTGAAAGAAGGTATTTTCCACCAGACGCTGATTTGAACAATACTCATTAAATATAACGGCACCTGAAGGGTTAATGCCGGTCACTTAAGGTGACCGGCATTGTTTTTTAAGGGATATTTCGACCTTTTTTCTCTCACTTCCCTTGTATATTCCCGCTCGCGCCTCG
>NZ_JBXAVQ010000014.1:0-106156 GCF_057290995.1 Rahnella sp. 1L-D-7-B-C2
GCGGGAATAAAATCCCATTCAGACGCCGGATAGATTCAAGCAAGCCAATTTATCGTCAAAATCGGTGTTGCAAAAACGGGAGTGACCATAGATTCGTTTTCCAAGCGGACCCCGGTGAGGACCGCAATGCGGCTTTCCCGCTGGCATCCTTGCCGGTTAACCCACCGCCTTACTTACCGGTGCTGCATCAGCGCGCACAGCTTCACGCAAGTATTGTATCGCAGGGCGAATCCGAAGAAACGGACGCCTGTCTGGTGGCGGTCGCAACGTCACAGGGGCAGGCTGTTGATCAGCATTTCGGTCACGCCGATCGTTTTACGCTGTACAGCCTGTCGGCGGCAGGTGTGATGCAGGTCGGGCAGCGTTTTACGCCACGCTATTGCGGCTCGCCGGATGACTGCGAGCCGGAAGATGCGGCGCAGAACATGGATGCATTGCTGGAGCTGCTGGCAGATGTCAAAGCGGTATTCTGTGCCCGCATTGGCCTGACGCCGTGGAAACGTCTGGAAGCGGCGGGCATTGAGCCGCAGGTGGACGGCGCCTGGCAGCCGGTAGAAACCGTGCTGGCGCAATGGTGGCAGCAACGAAAGCTGGCCGGGGGTGAAATCAGCATTCGCGGGGTGGCGTAATGAACGGCGCGCAGGGGTGGTTAAGCCGGTTGCTGTCACTGCACCTGACCGGACGCTCACGTTTTCCGCCACAGATGGGGCTGGGAGACGTCGCCTGGCAGGCTTTACTGCAACATACCGGACGCGCTGCGCCTGTGCTTTCAACGTTACAACTCGAGCAGCAAAAACTGCTCGGGTTGTTACAGCAGGCACGCACCTGTGAGCGGGAACAACTGGCGCAGTGGCTCGCACAGTCACTGGTGCCGGAGGCCGCGCCGATGCATGAACTGATCGCCACAGCATCGATGGGGTTTGACCATCTGTGGCAGGATCTGGGGCTGGATTCCCGCGCTGAACTGCGCGACCTGATGACCGATTGCTTTCCCGAACTGGTCAGGATGAATCACCAGAACATGCGCTGGAAAAAGTTCTTCTACCGCCAGCAATGCCTGCAGTCGCTGGGAGAAATCGTCTGCCGTTCACCAAGCTGTAATGAATGTTGCGAATGGAACACCTGTTTTGCGCCGGAAGATTAGGCGCAGCGCCTCAGGTTCTGCGTATTTCACCCGCAATGACCAGAGATAATATGCGAAAACCGGATACCCGCCGACAGAACAAAACCAGCCAGACGGCTGGTTTTATATTTTTTGCAGAGGTGCCATCACCGGAGGGTCAAAGCACTGCTTGTTTAAGCTTATCCAGCCAAGTGTCAATACGCTCTTCTGTCAGGTCGTATTGATTTTCCTGATCCAGTGGCAGGCCGACAAACTCATTGTTTTCCAGCAGTGCAGCGGAAAACGAGAATTTATAGCCTTCACGCGGCCAGTTACCGACAACACAGGCGCCACGCTCAATGACGAGGTCATAGAGGATCCGCATTGCGCTAACAAAATTTTTGGAATAGTTAAGCTGATCGCCCAGCCCAAACAATGCCACCGTCTTACCGCTCAGATCAGCTTCAGACAGCGTGTTGGTGAACTCCTGCCAGGAGTCGTACTGACTGCCTGCATCCACACCAGGTAGCTCCCCATCGCCCAGTGTTGGCGTACCTAACAGCAAGACCGGGTAGGATAAAAACTGTTCGCGGGTTGCGCGCCGGACATCCAGGGGCGCGTCGGCAATCCCGTCTAGTTTCTGGTGGATAAGCTTCGCAACTTTTCTTGTTTGTCCGGTATCAGACCCAAAAAAAATACCGATGGTAGCCATAATCATCTCCTGATATATCACATGTTTATTAAAAGATTAGTGCCATGACGACTCGCCGTTTTCTCTCAGGATGACGCGAGTTTTTTATAGCCTTCAAGTCTTTCGCGTGCATCGTCTTCGGTCTTTTTAAACAGAAACTCGGCAAATTCCGGATACAGCTTTTTCAATGACGAGTAGCGCACTTCGCCTGCCAGAAACGCCTGGAAATCCTCTTCAGGTTCCTCAGAATCGAGAATGAACGGGTTTTTACCGGCCTCTTTCAGTTGCGGGTGATAACGGTAATTAGCCCAATATCCTGCCTCGACAGCGCGCCTGGCTTCACGCTGACTGCATCCCATACCGATACGCAAACCGTGGTTGATGCAGGCCGCGTAAGCGATAATGAGGGAAGGTCCCGGATACGCCTCGGCTTCGGCAATTGCCCGCAATGTCTGATTTTTGTCGGCCCCCATTGCGATTTGTGCGACATACACGTAGCCGTAACTCATCGCCATCATGCCCAGATCTTTCTTTCGGGTTTTCTTGCCGCTGGCAGCGAATTGCGCAATGGCTGCCGCTGGCGTCGATTTAGACGACTGACCGCCCGTGTTGGAATAGACCTCGGTATCAAATACCAGAACATTGACGTCCTTACCCGATGCCAGCACATGATCCAACCCTCCGAAGCCGATATCGTAGGCCCAGCCGTCACCGCCAAATATCCAGTGAGAACGCTTCGCCAGATAATCGCGGTGGGCATAGATACTGTCGGTGTGCGGATTTTTCCCTGGCGTCTGCGAAGCCAGAAGTGCCACTACTTTTTCAGCCCGCTCACGGGTGCCTTCGCCCTGATCTTTATTTGCCAGCCAGTCACTCAGACAGGCTGACAGTTCTGCATCCAGTGGCGCATCCGGCGCATTGTCGAGCGCCGCTTTAACCTGTGTGGCGAGGGTATCGCGAATCGCATCCACACCCAGCAGCATGCCAAGGCCAAACTCGGCGTTATCTTCAAAAAGTGAGTTGGCCCAGGTCGGCCCTTGCCCTTTGTGGTTAGTGGTATAAGGAATAGAAGGTGCGCTCGCGCCCCAGATCGATGAACATCCGGTCGCATTGGCAATCATCATTCTGTCGCCAAATAACTGAGTCACCAGTTTGGCGTAAGGCGTTTCACCGCAACCCCCGCAGGCGCCGGAGAACTCCAGCAGAGGCTGTTCAAACTGGCTACCTTTCACGGTGAATTTATTTTGCGGATTGGCTTTGGGTGTCAGGCTGAGCGCATATTCCCACAGCTCAATTTCGTGTTCCTGCGATTCCAGCGGTTGCATCGACAGCGCCTTGCCTTTGACCGGGCAGACATCCGCACAGTTACCGCAACCGGAGCAATCGAGCGGAGAAACGGCGAGGCGGTACCAGGCATCTTCTGTTCCGCTGGCCAGTTTGGCGCTGAACCCTGCCGGTGCGTTTTGCCTCTCTTCTTCAGAAATCAGGACAGGACGGATAGCCGCATGCGGGCAGATAAAGGCACATTGGTTACATTGGGTACATTTGTCCGTCTGCCACACAGGCACGTTAATCGCCACCCCGCGTTTTTCATATGCCGACGTGCCGGACGGGAAGGTGCCGTCCTCGATGCCATCAAAAATGCTGACCGGCAACGAATCCCCTTCCTGACGGTTCATCGGGATCAGAATATCTTTAATAAATGCAGGCAGCATCTTGTGTGGCACCACGTTGTCCTCAAGGTGCTTCCACGCCTGCGGCACGCTGATTTTCACCACCGATTCAATGCCGCTGTCCACCGCAAGATTGTTCATATCGACAACTTTCTGACCTTTATTACCGTACGCATGCTCAATACTTTGTTTCAGGTATTCCAATGCGCGGGCCGGGGGAATGATGTCTGCCAGTTTGAAGAAAGCCGATTGCATGATCATATTAAAGCGCCCGCCCAGCCCCAGTTTTTGGGCTATTCCTACGGCATTGACGATATAAAACTGAATATCGTATGCCGCGATATAGCGCTTCATGGCAACGGGCAGTTTTTCGTCCAGCTCCGCAACATCCCAGCTACAGTTGAGCAGGAAGGTTCCACCCGGTTTCAGCCCTGCCAGCAGGTGATATTTGTTAACGTAGGATTGTTGTGAGCATGAAATAAAATCAGCTTTATCGATTAAATACGGGGATTTGATCGGGCTATGACCAAAGCGCAGATGCGACATCGTGACGCCGCCGGACTTTTTAGAGTCATAAGCAAAATAGGCCTGCGCATACATATCGGTTTTGTCGCCGATAATTTTGATGGCACTTTTATTGGCCCCGACGGTCCCGTCTGAACCCAGTCCCCAGAATTTACAGGCGGTCGTTTCGCTGGCTGAGGTATCAAGATCACGACCTGAGAGCGGCAATGAGGTAAAGGTGACATCGTCGTTGATCCCCACCGTAAAGCCATCGCGCGGACGTTCAGAAAGCAGGTTATCGAAGATAGAAATAATATGAGAAGGCAGAATATCTTTACCGCCCAGCGCGTAGCGGCCGCCGACAATCACCGGGCGCCAGTCGCTGTTATAAAACGCACTTTTCACGTCGAGATACAGCGGTTCCGCCAGTGAACCCGGCTCTTTAGTCCGGTCGAGAACGGCAATATTACTGACACTTTTCGGAATGTATTTAAAGAAATGCTTCAGGGAAAAAGGTCGGTAAAGGTGCACGGTCAGCACGCCGACTTTCTCTCCGCTGGCATTAAGGTAATCCACCGTTTCCTGAATGGTTTCACACACCGACCCCATCGCGATAATCATCCGGCCAGCATCCGGCGCACCGTAATAGTTGAACAGGTGGTACTCGCGGCCGGTGAGCTTACTGATTTTGGCCATGTATGACTCCACCATTTCCGGCAGAGCCATATAGAATTTATTCGACGCTTCACGCTCCTGGAAATAAATATCCGGGTTTTGTGCCGTACCGCGTACGACGGGATGGTCCGGATGTAACGCATTCTGACGAAAACGCGTAACAGCATCCCAGTCCAGCAACGCGGCCAGTTCTTCATAATCGAGAACTTCGATTTTCTGAATTTCGTGAGAGGTACGGAAACCATCAAAGAAGTTGATAAACGGGATACGTCCTTTGATGGCGGTCAGATGTGCCACCGCCGCCAGATCCATCACCTGCTGGACGCTGCTTTCCGCCAGCATGGCGCAACCGGTCTGGCGAACAGCCATGACATCCTGGTGATCCCCAAAGATATTTAACGAGTTGGTTGCCAGAGCACGCGCACTGACATGAAAAACGGCAGGCAGCAGTTCACCGGCAATCTTGTACATGTTAGGCGTCATTAACAACAACCCCTGCGAAGCGGTATAAGTGGTGGCCAATGCGCCGGCTTGCAAGGCACCGTGTATTGCCCCGGCAGCGCCAGACTCGGACTGCATCTCCATGACTTTTACGGTTTGACCAAACAGGTTTTTTTTACCCTGTGCGGCCCATTCATCGACACTTTCTGCCATCGGAGTTGACGGTGTAATAGGATAAATCGCGGTAACATCCGTGAAGGCATAAGACACATAGGCTGCCGCCGTATTCCCGTCCATGGTTTTCATTTTTCTCGGCATGACTCACTCTCCAGCTTGATGTTGCTCAATTCAAGGTTTGGAAAGGAACAAGCATGGGACATGCCATACGGGATATTTACATTAATGCATTGAATTAAATGAAGTAATTTTGGGTGTCTATCAGGAGGGTTTGTCGGAATTGAATGTTTCGCCACACATTTCTTAGCAACTTGTCGCTACACTGACATTATCCGCTCCGATTTAGGAACTTATCCACCCAGGTTTTCAGACTGTAGTAAAGCTGATGTCTTTTTATGCCTGAAATTCAGCCCGGCAAAATATGGCCGGTACGGTTTTTCTCAACGGGGTTTTAGAAATCCAGCTCAAGTGCAAAACACAGGTAGGACATCAGCGGCGCGCAATGCCTGAACTGCTGTGCGCAAAAATCCATAACATCCGGCTTGCACAGATCCTCAAACGCAATGCTTTTAACCGAGATAAAATCTTTGCGTTTTGATTCCGCTAACAACAGAATCTGTTGCTAACATTACTGAAGATCCTCAGAGGTATCGCTTCAACGTATACCTTTCAGATCGTGGTTTGATGTTGCGTGAAAGGCTTGATGTAGAAGGTGAGTATCGTGTGCTCTACGATTTTGACGGCACGAATATTGAGATACTGCTTTTTGTTAGTATGAAACAAGATTTTGGGAAGTTGCTTTACCGTTATAACATTCTGAAATGATGCTCAATGCCCGGTTATACCGGGCTTTTTTATGTCTGCTTTAAGGGAGCGGGTCAAAGGTCCGACATTACTAACTGAGCCTTGTATCTAATCCTAGGGGCAGGTCAGCAAGACGCCATTCTTTATTGGCATTGGCGTGTGCCGGGCAGCAATTAACATTAGCTGATAATATGCAGTATTTGAGGCAAATCGCCGTCGATGACACCTAGAATTACAGTGTTTCACATAGTGAGGTAAATCGCCTTCTTATGTAGAAACGATCAGTATCAGCATCGCGGCAGCCCATCACTCCGCTGCATGCCGGATTATTCATCCATTTTTACGACACAATTCCGCCCCTGCCGCTTGGCTTGATATAAAGCAATATCTGCGCGCTCCACCAAGGATCTCAGTTCCTCATTGCCTTGGGTCTCTGCAATTCCACAGCTTATGGTGATCGGTATGGTTTTGCTTCCTGAGATTAACGGTGATTGTGCAATGTGCTCGGACAGGGTTCGCATACGCGCCACAGCTTGTTCGCCGTTGCATTCCGGCATCAACACCAGAAATTCATCCCCCCCCCAGCGACACATGCCGTCGGTGTACCGCAGAGATGTTTGTATCAGCCTGGCGATGTGCCCAATGGCCAGATCGCCAATGCTATGACCGTGAAGATCGTTGATGGGTTTAAAATAATCTATGTCGATTATCGTCAAGCTCGCCAGCTTGCCCTGTTGCAACATATTTGAACGCATACGCAGGAAATGATGTTCAAATGCCTGGCGGTTCATGACTCCGGTGAGCTTATCTTTGGTGGCCATTTGCTCCAGCCGGCGCTGATATCCGCCGATGGTCAGCCATAGCAGTAATAAAAACAGCACACTGACCACAATGCCGATGCTGAGGTTCTTCAGTAGCGTGATGAAAAGCACCTTTTCCAGAGGATGATTGCTTTGTTCTACCATCAAATACCAATCGAACTCGGGTAATAAACGAGTATTGAGTAGCACTTGCTGCCCCTGGACCTGATACCGGTAGCTTCCGCCGGGAACAGTAAGAATAGCGGTAGTCAGTGGACCTAATCCTGGTTGCTGCCTGATATTCGCTGCGCGTTGGAAGGATTGACCATGCAGGACTACTTGTCCGCTTTTATCTACAAAGTAGATAGTCCGGCTATAGCGCTGCTCATATTTTTCAATCAGCACCTTAATCTTTTCCACTGAAATACCAATACCAGTAACGCCGATAAAGTCACCTTTATAGTCATTGACCTTATGGTTAACGAATACATCAAGATGGGTATGATCCTCTGGATCTGGACGGACATCAATCGAATAGGGTTTGTCCACGGGCAGCGCTTTAACCAGGAAGAACCAACGGTCCCGTAGACTCTCTTCAGAGACTGTTTCTAGGATGCGTTTGGGGTCATAGTAACGGTAGGTTTTATCAGAAACGAAATAGGAAAAAATAGTATCGAAACGATGGTCTATTTCGTTGAGGTAACGAATCATTGCATCAGGATCCTGTTCATGATTTAGAACCCAATCACGAACAAAAGTATCGTGAGCCATCAAAGATGCAATAAGAATGGGTTTCAACAGATCTTGCTGAATTTCTGAATAGACATTATCGCTGGTTAGAGGCAGGATATTTTCTTCAATTTCATTATTTAGGGATTGCCGAGCGACTTCGTAACTGCTCCAGCTGATGAGCATAAAAGCGGTTAATAGCATGAAAGTAAATAAAATAATGACCCGTGTTTTCGTCAACCAATAAGGGCTGTTCATTCAATTTCCCTAAAATGTCTTTTAATGGTAAACATGGTAAATGCACTTTGTCTAGGCAGCTAAGCCGGGCCTGTTACTCTTATTAGTTAGTGACCCTTTGGAACCTAAATGATCTCATCTGTGCTCCCTCGTGCCAATAATTCTAGCCGTTTCGCGATCCCGTGATCCGTTACGGCGCAGCAATATTATTACGAATTTCGTTCTACTGAGCGACAAACTCCTGTATAGCATTTATTTATGCACCGTATTGGAGGCCGAGGGCCAATGATGTAAAAAAACCACGCTAAGAGTTTAATCCATTGTTTATCTTGAAATTTAATGTTCCTAACTCGCCCGTAAAAATATCTTCCGGTAACTAAAACATATAATGCCCCCCAGCATAACCCGTGGTGTAAGTCGTTGCCAGCAGGCTGGTTCTGACGGTGTAGAGAAAATTCCAATCTAGTCCCATCAGGACTAATGTAATGGCAAATATCCCACACAAGACATCCGAAACAGCCAGAGCAATATAGGCAAGCATAAGAAGCAGACCCATCAGCTTAATTTTAATGACACCGAACCGGTCGATCAGTTTTCCTGTGCAAAACGACGTTACAAACCGGCTCAGTATATAGAGTTGGATCTCGGCGGCGATTTGTGACAAATCGAAACCGTAATGCTTCATTGCGATGGGCGTCGCCGTCAGGCCCAGAACCATTATTCCAAATCCTGATGCACCGAAAAAAGTGCGTGGAACTAAAACAGGTGTGCTTACACATCTATCGAGAGTTGCCCAAAGGCATAGTGTATTGACAATAGATATACAATCTTATAATGTATATCCATTGTCAATACAGGAGATATAAAAAATGCGTGACGCTGCGATTAATTTGCGTGCTTTGCCGGAACAACGTGATCTCATAGATCAAGCCGCCAGCCTATTAGGTAAAAACCGATCTGATTTTATGTTGGAAGTAGCGTGTGAGCGCGCACAAGCTATTCTGCTCGACCAAGTTTTTTTCCAGTTAGATACTGAGAAATTTCATGAATTCACAGCGATGCTTGACGCACCTCACAATGCAAATCAAGGTCTGGGACGTCTGATGGCAGTTAAAGCGCCTTGGGCATGAGTTTACAATTGTCTGCTCCTGAGCCACTTACAACTGCACATATCCTTGACGCTTTCGGTTGTGGGGAAACAACGTTAGATGAATGGTTAAAACGGCGCGCTCTGACAAACCACTTAAACGGTGCAAGTCGTACTTTTGTTGTCACGGCTCACGATAAAAGTGTTGTTGGTTATTATGCACTCGCAGCCGGTGCTGTGTCGCACAGGGAAGCGGCAGGATCTGTTCGGCGTAATATGCCTGATCCTATTCCGGTCATAGTATTGGGAAGACTGGCGGTCGACCTTCGCACTCAAGGAGTAAAGTTAGGTTCATCATTGCTACAGGATGCCATTCTTCGAGTTCGCTCAATTGTTGAAAACACAGGGGTCAGAGCATTGCTCGTACATGCACTTCATGAACCGGCTAAACAATTTTATGAACATTACGGTTTTACATCATCGCCAATTAATCCGATGACATTAATGCTACGCCTTTAGCGTTTCCAAAGACCATGAAGAACAGCATGTGATGAAATCGAAAAACATTAAATATGAAGTAATACTTCATAATGATGAAGTGTGATTTTTGTTATTTTGTATTATTATGATCTAGAGTGCTTTTTTCCATGATATCGGTCATCGCACCTTCATGCGCCTGAAGATTACGGATATAACGCATTAATGTTTCAGGTTTTTTCCATGTCCCTTCCTGCATGATCTGAGCGACAGCATAGCCACGTCCCGCCATATCCTGTGCAGCGCCTACGCGGGCACTGTGACCAGTCCAGGCCGTATAGCGCCCTTTGTTTGGAATGATAGGTTCACCTGCTCCAATCGTAAGCCAGGCCTGTGCGAAAATTGATTCAATCGCAGGCGTGCTCAGCGGACGGGTGACTGAAAGAGTTGCACTCCCAGAGCGGTGCACCGGACAAAAGAGGAAGGCGTCAGGTTCAGCATTGATACCAGACACCGACATCCACTCAGTTAGCCGGCGGGAGGACTGCGAACTTAGGGACTTGATCAGGCCGCCAGTTTGAACAATAGTTTTGGTGTAACTCACATTAAGGATGATCCTGCCATCTGTTGCCCGGGAGATATCACGAACACGGAGACGGGCTAATTCACTGATACGCAGCAGCGTGCTGTAAGCGACATGCAGAAATGCCAAATCACGTTTATGGCGAAGCGATATCGAGTCAGACCAGAGCGCATCAAGCTCAAGCAGATCTTCAAGACGAAAGGGTACGGCCTGGCCAGTACGTTCACCCATGACAACTGCAACACGATTTATTTTCTTCACTGCGCGGAAAACCAGCGGTGAAGTATTAGGGGGGATTAGGCCAGCGTTACGGTGTAACATTGAAATCAATGATCCATGCGTCGCAATCGTTGAAGAAGCGCGACCGCTCTCTTGCAGCCAGTTCAGATAATCGCGAAGGTCGGCCGGAAGCATGGGCAAAAACGAACGGCTATTTTCAATCGACCATCTGTGGCAGATCCGCATAACACTCATCAGCTGTCGCCAGGTATTAGGTGAAAACGCCTCTTTGTCTTGAACAAATTCCTTAAGCCTCGCCAGAACATCCTCTTCAGCCTGGATAGCAGGTAGTGTTTGGTTGGTTGGTGACAATTTACCCATATGTAGCTTAAAAAGCGAACTCCCGGTCACTGACAACGCTACGTGGATTCTGAGAAAGATGCAGGGGATTTCCCTTGCAGATTTCACGTAGCAAAACCTGCAAGGTCATTATAACTACTGGATAGATTATCAGCTACTGTAGCGAATGGCTAACTTTATATAAGTCCCATTATATGAAGTTACGCAGTTCTGTTGAAGACTGCGTTGGGTTCTTGTACAGGGGATGAGAATTAGAGGTTGGTGAAAGAAATATTGGATATACACCAAAGGAACAAAAGACTTGGTGAATTAACTGCAGGGTTTAAACACTGAATGATGCATTCTGAATAAATGAGATTTGCGAAAGGGTTATTTCGATTCCCTCCCGCGATGCATGATTATTATAGCTTAGTCAGACGCTGAACGTTAATGGTTTCCAATTTACCGCTCAAGATATCGAGAAAATCATCGTGGTAGGACATTGCTACGTGTTTTTTCAGATCTTCTTCAGTCTTCCAGCGTTCAATAAAGACGAATGACACTTTACCTGTATTTTCGAGGTTACGCACATCGGGTACAGCATGGCTTTCATGCAGATCATATTGCAGGCATCCTTCTTCAAGATGAGTTGGAGAAACCATTGCCAGTGCGGCATCTCTTATAGTTTCGATAAATCCAGGTAAAGGGGTCAGTGTTGCAACAATTTTCACTTCGCTCATAGGGGTCCTTTAGTTGTCAGTTATTTATTCTGGATTTATATAATCCAGGTACAAATTATTCAGGGTAGTTGTGAATTGGTCATTATGCCAACCAATATTAGATCTAGCGTGTTATCCAATAGCCCCAGTGGAAGTGTTGAAAAAAAGACTGATGGAGTGTACATTATGCAGTACATCTGGGTTGTACACTTCAATGAGGCATATGACTATGCAAGCTATAAATTTTACGACTGCCCGTAATGAACTGGCTTCAGTTCTTGATAGCGTTTCTAGCGGTGAGCCTATAATTATCACACGCCGATCGGCAAAGCCCGTTGTTGTTATTGATGCTGAGCAATATGAAAAAATGCTGAAAATTCAGGCTGAATCGGATTTCGATTGGTTGTTTAGTGAACATGGCAAGACGCTTGAGGCTCTTAAAAACCGATGATTTATTTTCTTTCAAGCAAAGACATCATTGGCATTCATGACCGAATGATTTCTGCTTACGGAGGCCTTTCCGGCTATGCTGACCCAGGTCGGATAGAAAGTATGGCAACACGAATTCTGAACCGCCACATGTATGAAGGCGAGGATGATATATACGTTCTAGCTGCTGCATATCTTCTTGCTATAGCGCGGGGGCATTGTTTCAATGATGCAAATAAGAGAACCGCATTTGCCTCATCTGCTTTATTCCTGCTCCGTAATGGCATTCTTGTCCGGTTTTCTCCAAGTCATGAAGAGTTGACTGTCTCAGCCGCACAGGGGAACCTGGATGTGTGGAATATCGCTGAAGTCCTAAAACAGTCAACCTGAAAAAATAGTATTCTCGTTTCACCCCGCACTATTTAACATAAATAGCATTATCTGTATCTGGTTTGTAGTAACTAAAATGAGATGTTCTCTATTTCAAATATCACAATTAAGTTTAAATATGAGTGTGACAGGGAGAAGGATTACTGAATTCGGATTTGTTCTACCTGAATGACTGTGTTCCCTTTTTCCTTTGTAAGGCGACCACTGATGCTCACGAGGTCTTTAGGTGTCACCTTCTGCCCATTCCACTTATCATCTTTCAGGGAGATAGCGATGACGCCGGTTTTGTCGCGGAAAATATAATGATGTTCTGCGGTCTTTTTAATGATATTCCCTTCAAGTGTTACCCACGAATTTCTGTCATTATTAATCGCCATCTTCACTGTAGACTCTTTTGCATCTTCAGAACCTTTTATCCCACTATCCTGTTTGTGAGGTGGCGGAGGTGTTTCTGAAGCCTCAAATCCACCTCCGGGGGCAGAAAATGCAGGTAAGCCAGATAACATTAAGATGGACGCCAGAATTACTCTTTTCATTTGTGTCTCCTTTTTAAGTGATTATATATTTATAGCTACATATTCAGAAGTGTCAAAGTCAGGACTAAATCAATATTAGTTGAGAAACTCAGGGCACGGTGACTGCCAGCTCATACAACATCAATATAATGAGGGTCTGATGCCGAATGAGTCAGAAAGATTATTCTGGAAACCGAGTCCATTTATGCTTGCCCACTACAAAGCTGAAGCTCAAGTTTGAATTATAGGATTTACCTTCTAGTATTCAAAGAAAATGTATTTTATTGGCAGGTTCCTTCCTAGCTGCTATTTTCAGTAGTTCTGAAAAGCTGCAATATATCGATGGTTCACTATACTTATCATTCGAAGTGGTAATTTACCCACGAAACTATGCACGGTAATTACCCCACACCAACTTTACCCATGACCAGTTGGAGAACAACATGCAAAAGTGTAAAACCTTGAAAAAGCTGCTAGCGGTATCGGCAGTGGCTGCTATGTTCAGCACTGTCGGCGTACACGCCCAAACCCCGGCGGCCGCTGCCCAGAATGCATCGAGCGTTAAGATCAGCTCCGGTGACGAAAAGGCGTTAAAGGATATGGCGCAAGCAGATATCAATGAAGTCGCCGCAGCCAAAATTGCGCAGAGTAAGGCCCAAAGCAGCGAAGTCCAAGCATTCGCTCAGCAGATGGCCGAAGACCATGGTAATGCCTTGATGAAAGTACAGATCACCGCGAGGCAAAAGGGTGTAGCACTGCCTACTCAGCCGGACGCCATGCACATGGCCATGGCTGCCAAGCTGGAAAAGCAGAGTGGAGGCGAATTTGACAAGTTGTATATGGAAAACGCCGGCACAAAGGATCACAAGATGGTGTTGGCGTTACTACAAAGTGACGCCAAGAAGATCAATGATCCGGATGTGAAGGCTCTTGCTGACGCCCATACGCCTGTCGTTGAAAAGCATTTAAAATCGGCCCAGCAGATGGCCATGCAAACAGATATGTCAGCAGGTAAGTAAATAGGTCGTTCGGTCGGCACCCATCCCTTCGACTTGGAGTAACTCCTGTCCAAAAATTTGTCCATTGCCGTCACTGTCCTATAGATAATATAAATGTTACTTCTGCTTTAAAATAAATAAAGGGAGGGAGGGGTTAAGCACTCTCTTTACTTATCTTAAACAGTTAACTTTCCTCCATCTAAGTTGATTTCACCAGCCATTCTATTCTTTATAAATTTCAAGGGGTACGAGGAGATATTATAATTACTATCCACTGAGCCATTTCTGTGGCTTAGGCAGAATACTCCTAAATATACTTTATTTTACGTCTATCCTTTATCAAGCTATGGTTAATTGCCGTTTTCTTTCCTAGGCTTAATTTGTCTAACCCATATTTCATCGATTTGAATGAGGAAACTTCATGTTTAAACATATCAAGCAGCTGCAATATACGGTTCGTGTTGCCGGGCCTAACCCTGGTCTTGCTAATCTGTTACTTGAGCAATTTGGCGGGCCGCAGGGCGAGCTTGCCGCCGCGTGCCGCTATTTCACGCAGGGGCTAGGGGAAGACGATGCGGGCAGGAAGGACCTCTTACTGGATATTGCCACCGAGGAACTCAGCCATTTAGAAATCATCGGCACTATTGTGGGCATGCTAAACAAAGGCGCTAAGGGCGAGCTGGCGGAAGGAACGGAAAAAGAGGCAGATCTTTATCGCTCGCTCACCGGCGGTGGGAATGACAGCCATATTACGTCGTTGCTTTACGGCGGTGGTCCGGCACTGGTCAACTCAGCAGGCGTTCCCTGGAGTGCTGCTTATATTGACACCATCGGTGAGCCGACCGCCGATCTGCGTTCAAACATTGCTGCCGAAGCTCGGGCAAAAATCGTCTATGAGCGTTTAATCAACGTGACCGACGATCCGGGTATAAAAGATGCTCTAAGCTTTCTGATGACCCGGGAGGTCGCCCACCAGCTGTCATTTGAAAAGGCGCTCTACGCTATTCAGGATAATTCCCCGCCAGGAAAACTCCCGCCAGTGCCTGAGTTTTCACAGGTTTATTACAACATGTCTGAGGGCGGGACGGTGCGGGGAAGCTGGAATTCGGAGAAAACGTTCGAGTACGTTGATAAACCTCAACCGGCAGTGGATGGCGGCACCGGTGAAGCCTCAGTGATATTGGATGAAAAACAACAAGCCAGTCTGGATGCAATGAAATCCCGGACGCAATCCGATACCGAAGTGAATCCGGTCACTGGTGCAGAACTGGGCAGTGCGGGTCCGATTGAAAATACGAAACCTGACGCCACTAAACCGAAAACGTAACTCCACGGACCGGAGCCGGCAATCGCTGGCTCTGGTTTGTTCCCTTCGAGAGGACGGGCATCATCACAGAAGCTGCCTGCCGGGCTTATTTTTAAAGTTTGGGCTTAACACAACGGTGATCGGGTCACTCACTGGGGAATATTTGTGCCCTACTTGGGCACAATGCCAATTGAATGATACGGAAAGTCCTGCGCATGGATCTGCTGGGGCATATGTGGAATGCTGATGTGGATGGTACTTTGAATTAATAAGATACATACGAGTGCTCATATTCCTGATATTAGGAACTTTCCGCAACGCGCTTAGAGTTGAGAAGGATGTTCTATTCTTAATACCCTTAATTTCTGCAAAGGAGTCTTTATGAACAGCGAAAAAAAGATCTCACCCTCTTTAAATCAACCTCATGTGGATTCTTTCCCAACCCCCCCTTTTGAAAAGCAAAAACAACCTTTTCCTGGCCTCGCAAACAAGATGATCCCTGTCCCTGACCATGGCGAAACGACATACAAGGGAAGTTCAAGGCTTAAGGGACGGAAAGCCCTGATCACTGGCGGAGATTCAGGTATCGGCAGAGCTGTCGCCATTGCGTTTGCACGCGAAGGCGCCGACGTGGCGATTAATTATCTCCCGCAGGAAGAGTCCGATGCGCAAGAGGTCGTGAAATTATTGAGCGACGAAGGTCATAAGATAATCGCTCTTCCGGGTGATATCCGTACAGAGATATTTTGCAAAACCCTTGTAGAAGAGGCAGCCGAGAAACTGGGTGGGTTAGACCTCCTTGTTAATAATGCTGGCCGACAGCAGTTCTGTGACTCGATCAAAGATTTAACGACAGAAGCCTTCGATGCGACTTTTAAAACCAATGTTTATGCCTTGTTCTGGATCACCAAAGCAGCCTTAAATTACCTGCCGCGTGGCAGCTCTATCATCAATACGTCCTCAGTTCAGGCTTTCCTTCCCAGTGATAACCTGCTTGATTATTCCCAGACAAAAGCCTCAATAGTCGCCTTCACTAAATCTCTGGCCAAACAGCTTGGCCCGGAAGGTATTCGGGTGAACGCGGTAGCACCGGGTCCTTACTGGACGGCGTTGCAAATATCGGGGGGGCAGCCACAGGAAAAAATCGAGAAGTTTGGTGAACAGGCTCCCCTCGGGCGCCCTGGTCAACCTGCAGAAATTGCCGCGCTTTACGTTGCATTCGCCTCTCCGGAGAGCAGCTACTCTTCCGGTCAGGTTTGGTGCTCCGATGGCGGGACAGGGACCGTATGACCCTTCTCAGTAACCTTTTAGACAAACAAGATAACAAAAGGTGTAGGCCATGTTCGAAGGGTTCACACATTGCAAAATCGCATTATCTGATGCCGTTCTTAATGTAAGATATGGGGGCTCTGGCCCCCCTCTTCTGCTCCTGCATGGTCATCCGCGAACGCATGCCACATGGTCAAAAGTCGCACCCAAACTTGCTGCCTTTTTTACAGTTGTGTGTCCTGATCTCCGGGGTTTTGGTGAGTCTTCTAAACCACTTGATTTACCTGACCACGCCGGTTCATCAAAACGCGCTAAAGCAAAGGACTGTATCGAACTGATGGGTTCGCTGGGATTTGAGCGTTTTGCAATAGTTGGCCATGACCGTGGTAGTTATACAGCCTACAGAACAGCACTGGATTATCCCGAGAAGATCACAAGTCTTGTTGTGCTGGACTGTATTCCAATAATCGAAGCGCTTGAGCGGTGCAATGAGGTATTCGCACGACAGTGGTATCACTGGTTTTTCTTTGCCCAGCCGGAGAAACCTGAGCGAGCCATTTCTACGGATCCGGATGCCTGGTATGGTGGAAAAACGCCCTATATGGGTGAAGAGGAGTATCAGGATTTCCGAAGGGCTATCCACTCCCCTGCCACCGTTCATACCATGCTGGAAGATTATCGCGCAGGTTTGTCAATCGACCGCTTGCACGAAGAAGAGGATCGCCAACGTGGTCGGAAAATACAGTGCCCGGTGCTTTGTCTGTGGTCCGAGAAAGACGATTTGGGACAGATATACAGCGACATTCCGTCTATTTGGCAAAATTGGGCAAGTAATGTTCAAACGGGCACGATCAAAAGTGGCCATCATATGGCAGAGGAAGCCCCGCATGAGCTGTGTGAACGGTTGAAAGATTTTCTCATGAAATAAAACTGTGTGAGTTATTAAAAAGGTGGGAACGGAAGTTCGCACCTTTAATGATTACTGCACGAAGGATTCACGAGAAGGCATGCCCGGAACTAATATGATCTTGCGACAGTCCTCTTCCCTTTTTTCAAAAATTTTATACCCTTTAGCCGCATCTTCCAGTGGCATATGATGGGTAACAATTTCTTCCGGCTTCAGTTGCCCGGCTTCAATTAACATGAGCAGGTCAGGAAGATAGGCATGGACATGCGTTTGACCCATTTTGAACGTTAATCCTTTATCAAAGGCATCCCCAAATAAAAACCCATGTATAAAGCCGGCGTAAACACCCGGAACGCTGACTATTCCGCCCCTCCGGACCGCGGCTATACATTGGCGTAATGCTTTGCCGCTGCTGCCTTCAATCTTAAGGTTGCTCAGTATAGTTTCAGTAATACTGCCTTTCGCTTCAAACCCGACCGCATCGATTACCGCATCCACCCCACGATGGCCGGGGGTATGTTCAATAATCCAGGCGGCTGCATCGTCATTTTCATCAAAATTAATCGGAATAACGCCATACCGCTCCTGAGCAAATGCCTGCCGGTAGGGGTGATGGTCAATCATGAATATCTGCTCAGCACCTGCGAGCCGGGCGCAGGCTGCGCTTAACAATCCCACCGGCCCGGCACCAAAAATCGCCACGCTCGATCCCGGCATCAGTTCAGCATTTTTAACCGCCTGCCAGGCTGTGGGAAGAATGTCTGATAAGAACAACACCTTATCATCGGCTAATCCATCGGGCACTTTAAAAGGTCCGGTATTCGCTTTAGGGACACGCACATACTCGGCTTGCCCACCGGGAACCCCGCCGTAAAGGTCGCTGTAACCAAATAATGCAGCTGGTGGCGTGATCTTTTTCGGATTGAGCGCCGCACCATTGCCGCTATTGGTGGTTTCACAAGCGGCATACTGGCTCAGTTTGCAGAAAAAACAGTCGCCGCAGGCGATAACAAAGGGAATAACAACACGGTCCCCTTTCGCGACTGAGGTAACATCAGACCCCGCGTCGACTACTTCGCCCATGAATTCATGTCCAAATATATCCCCGTGATGCGTTCCCGGTATTTTCCCGCGATATAAATGCAGATCAGATCCGCATATTGCTGTTGCCGTGACTTTCAAGATAATATCGTCGCTGGCGTGAAGTATCGGGTCTGGCATATTATCCACACTCACATTGTGCGGGCCGTGGTAGGTCAGTGCTCTCATGATTTATCCCCTTGCAGAATGAATCTGATAAAGGCTGGTATCGCTCTAATAATGAGGATGTCTATTTTGATAATAATAAAATAATTAGCCCGCAGCATTTGCCGCGGGCCGGGTGTTATCCATAACAAGCTGCACTTCAACCGTTAACGGTTGTCATGGCTATGTTTACCACCCTTTTTGCCTGCTTCACTGGCTTTTTCACGGTCGTTCGCGAAGTTACCCCCGCTATTCTGACCGCCTTTTTTACCAGCCTCAGAGGCTTTTTCATGATCTTCCGCGAAATTTCCAGAACCGCCACGATGTTCGGCCATAATATCCTCCTATCGGATGTCTTTGGTTATTCTCTGTAAGATCTAAACGACAACTTCTCATGGGTTTATTTAACACATGAAAAGCCGCATTGAGCGATAAGCTCGTTATTCAGTCTAGTGCAGTCAGTTTATGTGTCAACGGATAATTCGATTATTAATTACTGTAATCACGAAGTGAATTATTATATATTTAAATTCAAAAAGTTAGGGGGGGGGGAATTAAATTATATTGAGAAAAATCCTAATATTATATCGACTGATAAAATAACGCTAAGCTAAGTTAGGTATTAAACATGACCTCAAGGAGAATGAAATGTCTATTACAACGCTGAAAGAACTTTTTATTCATGATTTATCTGACGTTTACAGCGCTGAGCGTCAAATTACCAAGGCCTTGCCGAAAATGGCTCGTGCAGCAACCGACCCGAAGCTTATTGAAGCATTCAAACTCCATCTGGAAGAAACCCAGGGCCAGATAGAAAGATTAGATCAGGTCGTGGAATCCTCTGATGAGATACGTATCAAGCGTATGAAATGTCATGCCATGGAAGGTCTGGTAGAAGAAGCACAGGAGCTGATTGATTCCGTCGAAAAAGGTGACGTTCTCGATGCAGGGTTGATCGGTGCGGCGCAGAAAGTCGAGCATTACGAGATAGCGACGTACGGCACGCTGGCCGCGCTGGCGAAAAAACTGGGTTATACCCAGGCTGCAAAACTTCTGGAAGAGACCTTGCAGGAAGAAAAGAATACCGATCAGAAATTAACGACAATTGCTGAGTCCGCTCCGGCCAGCAAAACCCGTTAATCCTTGATGACATGGACTGATAATTTCAACTTACACGAGATGAGGGTATCAAAATGGCCAAATCTAAAGCGTATGAAAATTATGTCGACTGGGTGCGGGATGCACATGCCATGGAAAAGCAGGCGGAAACCATGCTGACTAAAATGGCTGACCGTCTGGAACATTATCCGCGTCTGAGAGAACGCATCACACAGCACATTGCCGAGACGCAGGATCAGCAACGTCTTGTGGAAGGTGTGCTTGAGAGACTCGATAAATCGAACTCTGTGATTAAAGATACCGCAGGCAAGATGTCGGCGATGACCCAGGCGTTAGGTGGTGTGTTCGCCAGCGATGAAGTCATCAAAGGCGGCATCAGCGGGTATGTCTTTGAGCATTTCGAAATTGCCTGCTACGACACGCTTATCGTGACGGCGGAGGCAGTGGGCGATCTGGAAGGCGCGCAGGTGTTCCGCAAGATAAAAGTTCAGGAAGAACAAATGGCGAAATGGCTGTCAGAAAATCTGCCTTCGGTGACAAAGAAATTCCTGTCACTTGTTGATACATCGGATATGGACGCCAGCCATTAATTTCTATGTCATCTGATAAAAAACCCGCGGGGATGGCGGGTTTTTATCATATAACCTCAGGTAAGCAGAGACGTTAACCGTGTAAGGGAATACAGCGCAGCCTGGCGGATCACTTCTTCGCAATCCCCCTCAAAGTGTTTAACTTCAGTTATCGCACGCTCCGTACTAAAGGCCCAGCCGAACCAGATGGTACCGGCTGTTGTGCCATCTTCGCCCCCTTCAGGTCCGGCATACCCACTGACCGACAGCGCGACCAGCGTTTTAGCCACTCTGTTCGCGCCCTGCGCCATCTCTCTTACCGCCTGTGCGCTAACCGCCGTGTACTGAGAGAGGGTTTCAGGCTTCACGCCCAACATGATGGATTTTGCCGTATCGTCATAGGTGACGAAGCCGCTTGAATAGTTTGCGCCGCCTTCCGACGCGGCGCATAACGTCATACTGATCAATCCGGCGGTACAGGATTCTGCCGTGGCGAGATTCAGGCTATTCGCTTTCAAGACGCAGAGCACGTCTTCCGCTGCTTTCAACAATATTTTATCCATTACGTCTCCTTGTACGGCGTGGCCTCACGTCGTTTTGATATCCTGACGGGCAGTAAGTTTTTCGAGTAAGCTGTTCATCATATTCACCTGCTTTTTCAGTTCAGCGAGATCTTCTTTAGAGATTTCATTAATCTTTTCCTGCAGACGCGTGAGTTCCAAATCTGCTTTCACGTTCACGTCGGATTCCATTTCATTTCTGATCATTCTTCGCCTGACGCTTCTGATTCATCATGATAGCGGGCGCGGTATAGGCTGACTGAAAAGACAAAAACAAATTCAGAAGAATAAAGGGGAAAGGATCAAAAGCAGATTTCTTTACCAGAATATTATATGCCGTCCATCCCACAATGATGCCCGTCTGAACCATAATGAATTTCCAGGTGGCAATAGCACCCGTAATTTTTTCAGCCAGTCTGCCGCCGAAGCTGGCTTCTGTTTCAGAATCTTTTGGGTCACGGATCAGGGCTTCGTGCTCCTCAGCACTTTTGGCCCGTAATTCAGATAAATGCTCTTTTTGCTTAGCATCCATCATTTTTTCCATTTTCGGTATTCTCCGTCAAATAAAGCATATTGGGTTTTATTATTTTAGCGAGCGCCTAATTATTATCAAAGTGACTGCTGTTAAAATCTATACAAAAGTTTATTGCTGTACAATATTATGTTTCTAATTGTTAAGCATTCAATTTTATTTCTCCAAAAAATTAACGGGATACCCTGTATAATTTAAATTAAACCTTCCAATGTCAGAGTTAGGATTTTTCTGAAACAAAAAATGTCATTATTTCTTTGTCGCAGACTTTGTGATCGGGTTCTACTCTACTACTTATATGTGTAGGTATTAAAAATGACCCGGCGCGTTGGGGATCAAACATCCCTGCGATATTCTGTGAGAATAATTGTTAACCCTGTTTGTTGAATAAGGAGGATTATGGGTTATCTGGCGTGGACAGCTGCCACCGGCAGGCTCCTGCTTTTAATGTCCTTATCCTATAGCTGGATCAGCCGTGCCCCCGTGCCCATTTTCGGTATTTATCTTATTGTGGGTATTCTTTGTGGCCCCTGGGTTTTAAACATTCTTCATCTGGACATACTCCGGCACTCGGTGGTTATCAGCCGGATCACCGATATCACCATGGCCGTGTCCTTGTTTATTGCAGGCCTGAAAATCCGCCACCCTCTTCATTCAGACATCTGGAAAATGGGCCTACGCCTGGCGGTGCCCGCCATGTTGCTGACGATGGCTGCACTGATGGTCCTGGCTCATTTTTTAACGGGATTATCCTGGCCGCTGTCCCTTGCGCTTGCGCTTGCGGCCATCATCGCACCGACGGATCCGGTATTAGCGAGCCTTATCGCCATGAACGATGCCCGGGATGAAAATCAGCTCAGGCTGTCATTGTCCTGCGAAGCCGGTCTTAACGATGGTACCGCCCTGCCGTTTTTGTTACTGGCCTTGTTGTGGCATAACGCACAGGGTGCTGTGTCTGCAGTGATATTGTGGAAATGGTTTAGCGTTGACCTCTTATGGGCGCTCTGTGCCGGGCTGGCCGTAGGGTACTTATTGGGGAAAGGGATCGGACTTGCAGCAACACGCTCGCGTCATATGCAACAGGAGGTCGCGCCGAGCGATTTTATTGCACTCGCCCTGGTCTGCCTGAGTTTTGCTCTGGCACTGTCGTTGAATGCCTCTGGTTTTCTGGCCGCCTTCGCCGCAGGGATCGGACTGCGCAGCGCCGAAATGAATGTGCAAAAAAGTCATCCGTGTGATGAGAACGCTAAGCAGGAGATGCCCGCAGAGATGCAGGTTAATCCCCATACCCGCCACGCCATCGATAACAAAAGTCCGGTCAAACTGGTCGGTCTGGTGATCGGGGATGCCTTATCTTTTGGCGATACCGTCGAGCGCCTGCTGGCCGCCGGGCTAGTGATTATCCTGGGCGTTACTCTCGCCCAACACTGGAACGTTCAGGCGATCCTTCTTGCACTTATCCTGTTTGTGCTGATCAGGCCCACCGCGGTTTATCTCGCTACGTGGCGGTCCGGAAAATCCCGTCAACAGAGGCTAAGCATGGGCTGGCTGGGGATCCGAGGCATTGGAAGCCTGAATTATATTGCCTATGCCTTTTCACATGGACTGCAGGGAAAAGGGGCCGATCTGATGATTGACATGGCAATAACCGTGGTCACGCTCAGCGTCTTAGTGCATGGGGTCACTGTTACCCCCTTATTAAAACTGAGGCGCAGTCAATGAATAACGAAAAACATAGCCAGTTTGCAGAAAGACACACCCCCGTCAGGGAAAACATGTCATGGATAAAAATCGCCTGGCGACTCGAACGGTTCGGTTTTTTACTCCTGGGAGTATTCCTTCTTTATGCTTTACTGGGCGGGTTTTCACAGGGCTGGTTAAGTGATTCCACTTATCAGAATGATGAAATGTCGACGATAATCACCTATGAAAAGTTTTTGCGAAGCGATACCGAATCACCGCTCATTATTGCTTACCCTTATAAGAATGAAAAAACCGATCGCATTATCCTGAAAGGTAAGTTTGTAAATCAGTACGACATCATTAATGTCAGCCCGGAAAGTGCTGTCATACATCGCAGTCCGGACACGTTAATTATATATCCTAATAATCCAGCCTTAGCCGATAAAGGGGGAGTGCAACTGACCCTTAAACCTCGACAATACGGCATTTACGCTCTGTCCGTCTCAGCTAATAATGATGCCCCTTTTGTTTTTAAACAGACGGTTTTTCCCTAAAGGAGCGAAAATGGAAAACGTTCTCAGAGCCGCCATTATGTACGTGTTTCTCTTTATTATTTTCAAAATATCGGGAAGGAAAACGCTGCTGGAAATGACGATTTTTGATTTTATTCTGGTCCTGATTATCAGTGAAGCTACCCAGCAGGCATTGCTGGGAGAGGATTTCTCGCTTACCGGCGCCATGATCACCATCGGTACCCTGATTTTTATTGATAAGAGCTTAGGTCTTCTCGAAAACAAAATCCCAAAACTTAATTTGTGGCTTAATGGCTCACCAATAATCCTGATTGAAAATGGCAAGGTTCTTGATCAGCGACTGCGCAAATGTTCACTTTCGGAAGATGAAATTATGGAAGTGGCTCGTCAGCAGGAAGGTCTGGAAAATCTGGCTGATATAAAGTTCGCCATCTTAGAAAAGAACGGAAAAATATCGATAATCCCGGCTAAAAAGGCAGCTTAATTATCATCCGCATAGATAAAATCGCAGAGATAACTAAACTTTATTCCTTAATCAGCAGTATGACGTTGGAAACGTCCATTCGCTAAAAATAATCTGAAAGGAAAGTCTCATATGGTGCAACAGTTTCCCGGAGAGTTCCGAGATAAGGACGGATTTTGTGACGTGGGCGACTATGCCGCCATCGGTGAAGGCCGGACGGTCGCCCTATTGTCGCCAGACGGTTCTGCGGACTGGTGGTGCGTCCCTGCCCTCGATTCTCCGCCTCTGTTTGACCGCCTGCTTGACGCGGAAAAAGGCGGATATTTCCAGCTGGTCCCCCAGCACCCCTATCGCATGACTCGTCAATATCGCCATAACAGTAACGTCCTCGAAACGGTGTATGAAACCGCAACCGGTAAGGTCCGGCTCACTGAGTCAGTTAACAGCACGCTGGCCGGGCGTCTGCCCTGGAATGAATTGGCACGCCGCATTGAAGGGCTATCCGGTTCGGTGCTGATGACATTGCGGATGAAAATCGGTACCGCCGGTGCGACACGCTCTCCCTGGAAAATGGAAACTTCACACGGAACGGTCTGGCACGTAGGTTCTCTGCAACTGATGTTGCGGCTGTCAGATGACCTCCAGCCAGGAAACGTAAGGGATGACGGCGCGGATAGCCAGTTCACGGTCCATCAGAGTCAGCAGGTGCTCGCTGCGGTACTGGTGACAGAGAATGAGCCGTTGGCCGTACCCGCATTAGCCCGCATTGATGAACGCGTTGATACCAGTGACAAAGCCTGGCGAAGCTGGGCAGATAGCCTCGGATACAACGGTAAATTTAAATCCTATGTGTTGCGTTCTGCGCTGGCCCTGAAATTTCTTTGGTTTGCGCCCACCGGCGCGCTCGCTGCGGCCGCGACCACCAGCCTCCCTGAAGGCACCGGCAGCGGTAAGAATTATGATTACCGTTATGCATGGGTGCGTGACGCCTGCATGATCATCAAATCCTTCATTTACACCGGCGCGCTGGAAGACTGCCAGGCGGCGTTTTCATGGTTGGCCGGCATTTTGCGCGAAAACGGCTGTGAAATGCATACCTGCTTTCAGCTAAACGGCCAGCCGGTTCCTGAAGAACGCAGCATCGCGGTGAGCGGGTATCGCGGTGAGCAGCCGGTTCGCGTGGGCAATAACGCCTCCCGTCAGCTTCAGCTCAGCAACTATGGCGATATTCTCGATACAGCTGTGTTGTTTACCGATGCCGGTCATGTGCTGGATTTAAATACTTCACGCCTGTTGGGTCAGCTCGCCAATCATTGTGCTGACACCTGGCGTCAGCCAGATTCGGGCATATGGGAACTGCCCGACGCCCAACATTATACCCAGTCTAAAATGGCCTGCTGGGTCGCGCTCAATCAGGCCGTGCATCTGGCGAAAGGACAATATATTGAACCGACCTGGCAGGGCCGCTGGGAGCGCGAACGCGACAGGATCCGTGACTGGATAGAAACATATTGCTGGTCTGAAGAGAGGCAAAGTTATTGCTTCTGGCCAGGTTCTGAAGAATTGGATGCCTCCATTGCACTGATGCATCAGTACGGTAAACAGGTATCCCCTGAACGAATGCTCAGTACTCTGCGTCTCATTGATCGGGAACTGGGTACCGGGGAAAAAATGCTTTACCGCTATACCGGGGTTGAGAAGGAAGAAAATACCTTTGTTGCCTGCGCGTTCTGGATGGCCGCCGCGCTCGCCGTCTTTGGGGAAACCGAAGAGGCAGAAAACCGTATGAATGCCTTACTACAGACCCATGAGGGTGAGAATAGCGCAGGCATCATGAGTGAAATGTACAATGTTAAGCAAAAAAAATGCTGCGGCAACATGCCGCAGGGTCTGAGTCATCTTTCAGTTATTAGCGCGGCGTATATCATCTCGACGTCAACCGAACACAAGCCTCGCAAAGTCCTTTGAAGTTAGAAACGGATTTTTCCTAACCCTTTTTGTCATGAACAGGTTTTATAGTTAATTTTCTGTAGTCAACTACAGAAAACTCACGAGTTTCCCTCGTAACGTTCAAAAAGCCCGTTTCCCCTGACGGGCTTTTTCTTGCCCAGAGAAAAGTCATAATTGCCGACCACCTTGACCTGCTCCCAGGATTAGATACAACTCTCACTTAGTAATGTCGGATCCTTCACTATCAGAATTACCCTTTCTCCAGGCCGCCGCAAATTCAGACGGCGCCTGATAATTCAGCGCGGAGTGCGGGCGGTACTCATTATAATCCTGACGCCATTCACTGATGGTTTTCCTGGCATGACTGACGTCACTGAACCAGTGTTCATTCAGGCATTCATCGCGAAAGCGTCCGTTAAAACTCTCAATAAATCCGTTCTGTGTCGGCTTGCCGGGCTGGATAAGTCGCAGCTCCACGCCATGCTCAAAGGCCCATTGATCGAGTGCGCGGCAGGTAAATTCCGGGCCCTGATCCGTTCTTATCGTCGCCGGATAGCCGCGAAACAGCGCAATGCTGTCCAGAATACGCGTGACCTGCACGCCTGAAATCCCAAAGGCAACAGTGACCGTCAGGCATTCCTTCGTGAAGTCGTCTACGCAGGTAAGGCACTTGATCCTGCGACCGGTGGCCAATGCGTCCATGACGAAATCCATCGACCAGGTCAGATTGGGTGCCGCCGGACGGAGCAGCGGCAGACGTTCTGTTGCCAGTCCTTTACGACGTCTTCTGCGTTTTACGCCCAGGCCACTGAGGTGATAAAGCCTGTACACGCGCTTATGATTAACATGTAGCCCTTCACGGCGCAGCAACTGCCAGATGCGACGGTAGCCAAAACGCCTGCGCTCCAGTGCCAGCTCAGTGATGCGCCCTGATAAATGCGCATCTGCAGCCGGGCGCTGAGCCTCATAGCGGCAGGTCGACAGAGATAAACCTGTGAGCCTGCAGGCACGACGTTGCGACAGACCGGTCGCATCACATATCAACATCACGGCTTCCCGCTTCTGGTCTGTCGTCAGTACTTTCGCCCAAGAGCCACCTGAAGCGCCTCTTTATCCAGCATGGCTTCGGCAAGCAGCTTCTTGAGTCTGGCGTCCTCTTCCTCAAGCGACTTCAGGCGCTTAACCTCAGGCACCTCCATACCGCCATACTTCTTACGCCAGGTAATGGGATGGACTACCTCCTCCCTTTGCGCTTAATTGAACAAAATACGTTCAGCAGGAGAGTAAACATGAATATCGTCTATCTGGGTATCGATCTGGCTAAAAATGTTTTCCAACTCTGTGGTTTAAACCAGGCTGGAAAACCCCTTTACACGAAACGCGTTGACCGAAAAATACTGCTTCAGACAGTAGCCAATATACCGGCCTGCCTGATTGGTATAGAAGCCTCAACGGGCGCATTTTACTGGCAGCGCGAGTTTGAAAAACTGGGACATAAAGTAAAAGTCATCAGTCCCCAGTATGTTAAACCTTTTGTCCGCGGGCAAAAAAATGACGGCAATGATGCGTTGGCGATCGCTATAGCGCTGATGCAGCCTACGATGAAATTTGTCCCGCCAAAGAGCCCGGAGCAGCAAGATATTCAGGCCTTACACCGTGCAAGACAACGGATTGTCAATCATCGTACTGCGACGGTCTGTCAGATACGAGGCTTGCTGCTTGATCGAGGGATCCCCATGGGTATCTCTGTCACAAGGGCCCGTCGAGCGATTCCCTTGATCCTCGAAGATGCTGAAAATGGTCTCAGTGCACGTATGCGCAGAACGATTGCGGAGCTCTATGATCTCTTTTTAGATCTCGAACGGCGTATAGGTTTTTTTGATAAAGAGATCGACACCGTTTTTAAACAGTCTGAAGCCTGTCAGCGTATTGCTAAAGTGAAAGGCATTGGCCCCAAAACCGCCACAGCCCTTATTGCGGCGATGGGTAAAGGGACCGAATTTAAGAATGGCCGCCATTTTGCTGCGTGGCTTGGCCTCGTGCCACGTCAACACTCTAGCGGAGACAGACAGGTGCTCATGAACATGACGAAAAAAGGCGACAAGCATCTACGGACCCTGCTTATTCACGGTGCCCGTGCTGTCGTCAGAGTGGCTACAAACAATAACGATGGCTATCTAAACCAATGGGTTAATCAACTTAAAGAGCGGCGCGGATTTAACAAAACGACCGTGGCAGTTGCCAACAAGAATGCCCGGATTATCTGGTCAATTCTTCATAACGAGACAGAATATCGGCCAGCAGTAATATGATACTTACCTTAAAAGTTGCAGAGTATTGAAAAATGGTAGCAGGTTGCACCTGCACAATCGGAACCTGATTTTTATACAGGCCTTCGAGGCCGTCCAGTTGTTGAGGCGATTGTGTACGGATTACCCATTTGGGCACAGGTATTCCTGATGCCGGATAGATGTAAGCAACAACCTAAAACCTGATTCAGTGCTTGCAAAACGGAGGTAGTCCATAGATGTAAAACGTGGCATCGGAAATGGCGTGCTTGCGGCAGAGTTCACGGGCGGATACCCCGGCTTCAGCCTCGCGGAGAATACTGATGATCTGTTGGTCGGAAAAACGCTTCTTCATGGGGATGTCCTCATGTGGCTTATGAAGACATTACTAACATCGGGGTGTACTAATCAACTGGGAGCAGGTCACCACATACCAGCCTTGAATGTAATTTTTAAGTGACTTATCCACTTTTCCACCGCCCAGATCCAATAATAAGATCCTATATAGATCATCTAATAGATCAAAAGAGATCCCAGCCCAGCTACAGGCCTTGCCCCGTAAGGGTTTAAACCGTATTGCCAACCACTGTAATAAGTAAAACATCCACTATATTAAGCGTGTTAACCACTATAGACAGCTAGGTAACTTCGCTGGAGAGTGACTGTACACCACTGTAGTGAGTAAATCGTCAATATAGCTGTACATAACATTTAGTTAATTGAGATTGGTTAACTATTTGAAATTTATAGTAAAGGTGATGAGTTGATTGATAATCCAAAATTATGTACACATTTTATGCACTGCCCCAATACCGGCTCTTCAGTGCTACGTTGATCTCTACTCCAAAACTTAAGGTCATGTTTTTTAACTTATCCTCTGGTTCGATCCAATAATAAGATCCTTATAGAACCTATAAGACCCAAAGAGATCCCCATAGCCTTCCAGGCCTTGTCATATCTGGAGTAAACGATGGTCGCTAACCGCTGTAGTCAGTAAAACATCCACTATAAAAAGCAAACTAACCACTGTGTTTTGTAGTAAAACCGCTATAGTGAGTGATAGTATCCACTATATTGTGTACCTAGAGCCTCTTATCCACATTCAATGTGAGAGCTGATAATGTCTGAAAATGAGCCTAAAAACATAGAGATAGTTAAAGCATTCTCTGAAACCGATAAGCGAACAGGTGAACTTGTTACTCTGGTTCCTAACAGCAATAACACCGTTCAGCCTGTAGCATTGATGCGGTTGGGCTTATTTGTACCTACGCTGAAGTCCACAGCACGTGGACGTAAAGGTCAGATGAACTCAATGGATGTCACCTCTGAGCTGAAGCAGCTTTCGATCGTGAAGTCTGAGGGATATGAGAACATCAAGATCACCGGCGCCCGGCTTGATATGGATAACGATTTTAAGACCTGGGTTGGGATCATTCATGCCTTTGCTAAGCATAAGGTCCTAGGAGACTCTGTATACCTGCCCTTTGTAGAATTCGCTAAGTTGTGTGGGATTCCATCCGCACGCTCTTCTGCGAAGCTCAGAGCGCGTCTGGAGGCCTCACTTGAACGTATAGCCACTAACACCCTCTCGTTTTCGAATAAAGAGGGGGATTACTACGTAACTCACCTTGTTCAGTCAGCAAAATATAGCCCGAAAAAGGACGCTGTCGAGTTGCAGGCGGATCCGAAGATCTTCGAGTTGTATCAGTTTGATAAGAAAGTTCTTCTCCAGCTCAGGGCAATCAACGAACTCTCCCGCAAGGAGTCTGCTCAGGCTCTGTATACGTTCATTGAAAGCCTTCCGACAGATCCTGCTCCCATATCTATGTCTCGCCTGCGTGCCCGCCTAAATCTGACCTCTCGAGCCATCACTCAGAATGCGACAGTACGCAAGGCTATGGAGCAGTTAAAGGCGATTGGGTATCTTGATTACACTGAAGTTAAGCGCGGTAAGGTAGTGTATTTTTGTATCCACTATAGGCGGCCAAAGTTACGCCCTGCGCAAATACCCACGGGCATAGGTGATGATGTTTACGATGTAATGGATGACGAACACATCATTGATGTCCCGGCAGAGAGGGATGCGGAATCAGCTACGCCTCGTGAGATGGTAATGCTGACTAAAGAAGAACTTGAGTTGCTGGAACAGCTTCGCCAGTCAAAGAAATAGTTTTGACCTCTTGCTGCTAATTGCCCTAAAGCTTGCTGCAGTGATGGCAGGCTTTTTCATATTTATTGTTGAAAGCCGACTAACCACTGCAGTGAGCAACCTATCCACTGTAATCAGTAAAAGCTTCCATCACGAAATATCCTATCCACTGTGAACTGCATTCTTTACTCACTATAGTGGTTATTCAGATGATCTCCGCTAACCCCCCTAGTACTTACTAACCTGAAACCCCATATAGCATATACGTCAGTGATTACTAACTAATAGATGGATTCTTGTAATTACTCATTATAGTGGTTGGCGCTCTCCACAGCGGTTGTTTCAATTCTAGGTGTTTTCTACTCACCATAGTGGATTTTACCCACTGTAGTGGTTTTCCTCTCTACAGTGGTTTCCGATGTCTTTACTCACTACAGTGGTTCTTTCTCTCTATCGTGGATAGGCTAACTTGTCGCATTATGTCTGGGTTAAAGCTTTAAACTGTTTTGAGACAGTGTCACTTTTGTGATGAGATAATGAACATCGTCCTCTCACCCCCATGGGACTGCTGAGGAAAATACAATACCTTCCATTGGCGGCAGGTAACAAAGGAAGCTGGAAGCAACTGACACTAACAACTCGGGTTGATCAAGCCTTATCAGTAAACCACTTCTCTAGAATTTAACGCGCATGAGGTCACTGAAACGTGTGATCTATGCAGGGGATAGCATTTGGCGTTTCATCTCCCATGACTTTTGGATACCCTGTTCCTCGAACCATACGTGCCCTTTTCCGCTGTGATTAATTCCATTGAGAACTGCCATGAGCTGTTCGCTGTTTTCCCAAAGTAGACTTCGTTTATTAAAAATGGGCTTGTTTTGATGAATGCTGAGATATGTCGTCAATACTGATGTTCGCCCTGGGGTTTCTCGGCGGCACGTACGGCATGGCTGCAGATTGCCTCACGTATCAAATCGTATTCTGATACGCGATCATCGAATGACCTGGAGCAAACGATTTGTGTCTGTGCAAACTCTTTCAGCTCCAGACAAGGTTTGCCGTGCAGCTCCCGGGCGGTACGTTCCAGCACAATATTGAAATGTTTGCGTATCAGTTGTGTGGTAGCATCAAGTAACTCTAGGTCATCGTTTTTATTCGAAAAAAAGCGTAAAAGGACAGACCAACGTTGCTTCCATTAGCTGCTATTTTTCATCACAGATCTTAAGAATTTAGGCGTAGTTTCATCACATCTCCTAGCTTGTGCGAAACACAATTATGCCGTCGTATGCATAGCCATTGTGGTACTCGCTTCTTGCTGATAATTGTTATGTTCAACGGTTAATCGGCACATCCAACTTAATGATAAATGAAGATTATGATGAATGCTTTTGCTGATTGACAACTAAGCCTATATGGGAAAACTTCTGGGGAAGGAAAACCAGCCTGAACCTTATCCTTAAGGAATAGGATCAAACGCATTAAAGGGTCAGGGGTTGGGTAAAGATATCCATAATGATCACTTACTTAATACTGTTCATTAATGGGTCTTCCCCGATCGTAGTGGCTAAATGTAGCGACCTGCGTTTGAAATAGCTCCGACCTGCATTCAGCGGCTTTTTTGACCAGAATTAACTGCGACCAGCGCCCACCTCAAACCAAAGATAACTGCGAATGAACCTGCATTCAATCGCGCTGACCTGCATTTCATCGCCGCCAACCAGAATTAACTGCGACTGAAATATTGAAAAGGGGCAGGTTGTTCCATGCAAAAATTTGTTTCCTGGATGGCCAGTTTCGACCCAAAGGCGCCAGTGGCCATGAAAGTAAGCTGCCGCTCAACGTCCCGCATTAGCGGACGGAGCCAGTGGCGCGGAGCGCCGCTGGTGACGGTCCGTCTCGATGCGGTGGTTGGGCGTCATCTCGTACCAAGCACGCGGGCGAGCATGTAAACACCAAGTACGACGAGGCCAATAAAGAACCACCTGCGAAACATCTCTGGCTGGAGCTTACTGCGTACGCGCTGCCCGATGAACATACCCGCCAAGGCGGGCACAACAGCCAGGAGCGAGTTCGAGGCTGCTGTGAGCTGAAATTGACCACTCAGACCCAGGGCACACGCAAGCGCAACAGTGGAGACAGTAAAGGAGAGCCCAAGTGCTTGAATGAGATCTTCCTTCGCCAGGCCAAGAGAATTGAGGTAAGGGACCGCTGGTATGACGAAGACTCCCGTTGCGCCGGTGACAAGGCCTGTGACAAGACCGATCAGGGGCGAGAGCCAAGGCTCGACTTTCGCGGGAACCGTGAAGCGGGGCGCGGCGAGGCCGACTACCCCATAGAGCGCCAAGACGGCTCCGAGCGCCGCACCCGCCAATGATGCTGACTGCCCAGTGAGCACACCGATACCAAGGATGGTCCCTGCGAAGACTGCAACCATCATTGTTGCCAGCCGTCGAAGTAGCGCTCCAAACGCCGGCCCTGCCAGCAACTGCCAGACATTTGTAACGAGGGATGGAACAATCAACATCGCTGCGGCAGAAGCCGGCGCCATGACGAGACTGAGCACGCCCATCGCGACCGTGGGGAGGCCCATACCAACAACGCCTTTGATCAAGCCCGCGGCGACGAACGTCAGGCCGACCCAGATGATGATTGTGGTGGAGTCACTCATGCGTTTATGACGCCCAACGTTTGAGTTAAGCGGCGCCGTCAGGCGTCCGCTTGAACGAAGGGTTAGACATCTTCTCGCATGAGACGGATGTCGACCTCTCTGTCAACGTACTTCCATTCCTCTGTTGCACGCAGTTCGGAAAGCAATGCGTTGAACTCAGCCTCATGGGCTGGCGCGAACTCGAACCAATTGAGAAAATCGAACGGTTCATTTTCTGAGAGGTCACGGCAGTGGTGGAGCTTGCGCGCTACTGCAGGCAAGTAGTTAAGCCCGATTTGGATGTGCTTTGACTTTTCGAAAACACTCCGGCGCTCGTCTTGCGTGAATTCCCACCAAGCTGCGTTTTTTCGGATCGGTATCAACGCTGCGCAAGTTGCTTCCGGGCGCGCCAGCCCTTGCTGCTTCGCCACAATTTCGCTCTTCTCTTCGCGCATGACATACCGTTCATTGCTTGTTATTCCACGAAGTACCCAGGGCGCACTGGTTTCAGGTTGCAACTCTGAGGCAGATATTACGTTGAGCCTTTTGGCTTCAGGCAGTGACTTGCCAACTATGGTTTCGGTTCCAACGATCCGCCAAAGACCGATGTCTCCTCCGACGAATGCAAATAATCGTGTATTCATACCAACCCTTTCATGTGAGTGTTTTCATTTTTTCACAGCTTCAAAGAACCTATTTTCCCATCCCATTCTTCTGCATCATCGTCTTGTGTAGTATTGTATCCTTACCAGCGCACCCCAGTCAAATTGCCGATCTAACATCGAACTGGTCTGTGATACGAGCGGCAGAAAATGGCCGTTTGCTACCGGTCGCCTATGCCAAGTGTAGTCCAAAAAACGGAGGTTTTTTGCACTATCTCAAGTAAACCGCAAAAAGTGGCTATATCCTGCATTCCGGTGCTCCATCATCCCTTTCCAAGATTCAAAGTCCAGCTACACTGAAATTCCGTGATTAATTGGACTTGACGCCATGCTGCTCGGCTACGCTCGGATATCGACCGATGACCAGAACCTCGACTTGCAACGGGATGCCTTGGAGGCGGCCGGTTGCGAGCGGATGTTCGAGGACATGGCAAGCGGCGCGAAGGCCGATCGCATTGGCCTGGCCGCACTGATGACGGTGCTGCGCGCCGGTGACACCGTCGTCATCTGGCGCCTGGACCGGCTAGGCCGCTCGCTCAAGAACCTGATCACACTGGTGGAACGGCTCGAAGCAGCCAAGGTCGGGTTGCGCAGCTTGCAGGAAAACATCGACACCACGTCCAGCGGCGGACGCCTGGTGTTCCACCTGTTCGGCGCCCTCGCCGAGTTCGAGCGCAACCTGGTCCGCGAGCGCACTCTGGCGGGCCTGGCCGCTGCCCGTGCGCGCGGCCGGATGGGTGGCCGGCCAAAACGGCTCGACCCCGCCAAACTGGCATTGGCCTTGCGGCTCCACCATGAAGACAAGCACACGATCAAGGAAATCTGCCAGATGATGGGCATTTCCAAATTGACGCTCTACAACTATCTGACCAAAGCGGACAGCGATGTCGTCGGGGCGGCGTAAGCAGATCCCGTCCGATTCGCTACTGCAGTTGCGGCAGCGGTTGGACCGCTTGCCCCGCAAAAGTCCGGAGCGGACGGCGCAGGTGCAAGCGAGCGCAGAACTGTACGGCATCTCCGCCAGCACCGTGTATCGGGCGCTGAAGGACTTCCTCAAGCCGCGCGCGGCGCATCGTGTCGATCACGGCACGCCGCGCCTGATGCCCCGATCGGAGCTGGAACGTTATTGCGAGCTGGTCGCCGCCCTCAAACTCAGAACCACCAACAAGGCAGGGCGGCACCTGTCCACCAAGCGTGCCATTGAGCTGCTGGAAGAGTATGGCGTCGAAACTGGGCAAGGCTTGGTGCGCGCACCGCAAGGTGTTCTGACGCGCAGCACGGTGAATGAATACCTCACGCGTTGGCACCTGGATCAGGCGCGCCTGCGCCGGCAGCCGCCCGCCGTACGTTTCCAGGCCGAATACAGCAATGATTGCTGGCAGTTCGACATGTCGCCGTCCGACCTGAAACGCATCGAAGCGCCGTCTTGGGTGGACCCGGCCAAAGGCGATCCCACCTTGATGCTGTACAGCGTAGTCGATGACCGAAGCGGCGTGTGCTTTCTCGAATACCGCTGCGTCTACGGCGAAGATGCAGAATCGGCACTGCGCTTTCTGTTCAATGCGATGGCGGCGAAGGGCGAGGCCGAATTTCCATTCCAGGGCCGGCCCAAGATGATCTATCTCGACAATGGCCCGGTGGCCAAGAGTCGCGTATTCCAGAACGTGATGCAGTCCCTGGGCATCGAGTGGCTGACCCACATCCCGGCAGGCAAGGATGGCGAACGCGTGACAGCCCGCTCGAAGGGCAAGGTCGAGCGCCCCTTCCGCACCGTCAAGGATGCCCACGAAACGCTGTACCACTTTCACAAGCCGGAAACCGAACAACAGGCCAACGCGTGGCTGATGCGTTACCTGTTGCGCTACAACCGGCAAGACCACCGCGCTGAACCACATTCCCGGATCGAGGACTGGATCGCCAATTTCCCGCCCGACGGCATCCGGGCCATGTGCGCCTGGGAACAATACTGCCGCTTCGCCCGCGAACCGGAGCGGCGCAAAGTCGGCATTGATGCGCGCGTCTCGGTGGATGGCACCGCCTATGAGGTGGAACCGGACATGGCCGGCGAAACGGTGCTGTTGTTGTGGGGGCTGTTCGACAGCGAACTGTATGTCGAGTACGAGGGAACCCGAAGCGGCCCTTACCATCCGGTGTCCGGTCCGATTCCGTTGGGCCGCTACCGGGCATTCAAGCGCGGCGCCGCCTGCGAGCGGGCCGACCGCATCCGCTCGCTGGCGGACCAGCTCAAGCTGCCGATCGCGGCGCTGGCCGGGGAGGATCTGCGGCTGGCGCCGTTGAATCTATCCAGCGAGTTTCCCATACAGCCATTCGATGCGGAAGCGCACGAATACCATTTCGCCAGCATCATCGCCGCCAAGCTGGCAATCGCCAACGACCTGGCGCAACCGCTGGCCAAGCTCCCGCCGGCCGATCGGGCCTTCATCGACCAGGTGCTGGGCGAGACGCTGACCCGCAGCATTGTGCTGACGCGCGTACGCGATTATTTTCGCAATAAAAAATCCGGAGAAGACCATGCGAGTTGAAGTAATGCAGTATTACGGACTGACGCAAGCGCTCAGCCAGGCGGGCTATCATGAAACCGAGCATCACCAGCAGCTCATCAAGGACATCAGGGGCGCCATCATGCAAGGGCGGCTAATTGCGGTCTGCGGTGTCGTGGGCAGCGGCAAGACGGTCACCTTGCGCCGCCTGCAGCAGATCCTGAAGGAGGAGAACCGGGTGACCGTCGCCAAATCGATTTCGGTGGAAAAGCACAGCATCAAGCTCGCCACCCTGATTACGGCCCTCTACTACGACCTGGCCCAGGACAAGCTGGTTCAGATTCCCAAGCAGAACGAGCGACGCGACCGGGAGCTGCAAGAGCTCCTGAAAAAGGGCAAGCGCCCGGTGGCACTGTTCATCGACGAAGCGCACGACCTGAACGGACACACGCTGATCGGATTGAAACGCTTGATGGAACTGGCGGAAGATGTCGGCGGCCGGCTGTCGGTGATCCTGGCGGGCCATCCCAAATTGCGCAACGACCTGCGCCGGCCGACGATGGAAGAAATCGGCTATCGCACCGACATCTTCACGTTGGACGGCATCGCCGGCAGCCAACGCGACTACATTCATTGGCTGCTTGGCGTCAGTACCGGCAACACGGTCGAGTCGGAGTCGATCTTGACGGCCGATGCAATCGACATACTGGCCACCAAGCTGCGCACGCCGCTGCAAGTCCAGCTGCATCTAACATTGGCGCTGGAAGCGGGCTACCAGACCGGCGAAAAACCGGTGACGGCGGAATTGGTGGAAACGGTGATGTCGCGCCAGCTCGACGACCTGGAGCCGACGTTGGCGCGACATGGCTACCGGCTCAAGGACATGGTCGAGCAGTTCGACGCTAAGGCATCGGAGATCCGATCGCTGTTCAGCAATCAGCTTGAACCGAAGCGCACGGCAGAAATCCGTGAGCGCATGCTGGCTGCTGGCTTGCCGATATAGGACCAACGCAAGGGCCGAATGGCCCGCGCCGTATCTGGCCAGCGCCTCCCGGTCACTCGCAGTTAATTCTGGTTCGCGCCGATGGAATGCAGGTCGGCGCGATTGAATGCAGGTTCATTCGCAGTTATCTCTGGTTTGAGGTGGGCGCTGGTCGCAGTTAATTCCGGTCGAAAAAGCCGCTGAATGCAGGTCGGACCGTTTTCGATTGCAGGTCGCTACAGCTAAAGGCATTATGATGGCAGTCTTGATTTACTGAGGAGTCTGCCATGGACGAAAATTCCCTCTAAGCCCATATCATTCAACAGTCCGCACCGTGACAGGTACAATCCCTTTCCCTTGATGAAAAATTTGGTTCATTGTCGGCATTGCTGAAAACACACAACTGCCCTTCCAACCTGCGGTAAATCCTACTCCATACATGATCACCGGCGTCGCAAATAGCGTCACCTCAATACCTGTCAGTTCAGCACACTAGTTGAAGCTGGTGTCCCCCGCGTTGACTGCCACGAGCACGGTTGCCAGACACTGCCTGTGGCCTGTGCGGGGTCAGGCAGCCGCTACACTTTGCTGTTCGCAGCCTTTGTTCTCTCATGGCTGAAAGTCAGCACCGTGATGCGGTAAGAAAACAGCTTAAACTCAGCTCGAATGCCGTGGACGGTATCATGATGCGCGCAGTCAAACGAAGCTTAGTCCGGATAAAACAGCCTTTATCGGCCTGTCATCTCTGCGTTGATGAAGTCGGCTTCAAAAGAGAACGCCAGTACGTCGCCGTTATCTCTGACAGGCAGGGACGTGCTTTGCAACTGGCCGATGATCGTGGTGTAGAGAGTGTTGCCAGTTATCTGCGCAGGCTGTGAGGCCACCAGCTTGATGAGATAAAAATGCTGTCTATGGCCTATATCAGTGCAGCCCTCATCTATCTCCCCAATCTCGTCGATAAAATCGTCTTCGATCACTTACATGTGGCAAAAATGTTGTGCGCCGTGGTTGATAAAACCCGTCAGGCTGAGATGAAACAGATCCCGTCGTCAGACAGGAAAGACACCCACTGCTCACGCTACCTGTGGTTTTACAGCAAACAAAACCGCTCGGGCGCCGGGCCGAGAGGTAAGAAGTTGCTCGGCGGGTGTTACCCCAAACGAGCCAGTGCTGGGTAATGAAAGAGCTTGCCCGTGACCTAAGGCACCGTCGCTATGATGTCCATAGCCGTAGGCTGTGGTAGGAATGGATGATAATGGCGAAGAACATAGGAATACCATTAATGGCCAGGGCTGGCCAGATGGTGGCAAAGCGTCTTTAAGTCATCCTGAATGCGATGAGAAACCGGGTATCAAACGGCAATGCGGAATCTCTAAACAGAAAAATCCGCCTACTCCGGACCAAGTCTCGTGTCTTCAGAAATAAAGAACGGTTCAAGCTGGGTGTGCTGTTTCACTACGGGAAGCTGGGTATGGGCTGGTGATTAGCAATTAAAAACAATAATGAGAGGTTTTAAATGGAAGGAATCAGAATAGATGTCTCAGAAAGTATTACACCAGAACATTTGATGTCAATTGAAGAGGGGCTGAATGAGTTTAACGGCTACATGACCGGTATCAGCGATCGTAAACCTTTATCTGTGGTTATCCGGGGTATAAGCAGTGGGAAGATCCTCGGAGGAATGTTGGACCGTTCATCCTTGGCCTTATTGTTCATAGTTAGGACAGCTCTGGAGTACCCACCACAGCAGGGGAAGACCCTCATTAATACCGTGTAACCATGGGTTCTTCAGCTTGTTAAGGGTTGCACCCAAGAAAGTCTTAGGCAGCTGATCAACGAGGAAACAAATAATTTTGATTTTGTCTCTTACCTGTTCAATCACGTTTGCGGTTTCAATTGAGCGATGCTTACTATGCTTTAACTAAGTAATAAGTATGAATTAATACATAATAATTAGTCGATATTACTTCACATTTATCTTTTGTGAGTTATTATTTAAGAAATACTACTTTTGATATCACGGGTGACAAATGATCACGATTGTTGGATGCAATAAAGGTGGGGCCGCGAAAACAACAACTGCAGTCAATATAGCTGTGGGTTTGGCCTTATGGGGCAAGGATGTGTGTCTGGTCGATGCTGACGTTCAACGCTCTTCGTCAAGGTGGTATGCCGAACGTGAAGCTGCAGGCCTTACCCCCTCCATCACCCTGATTGAGAAAAGAGACAACATATCTCAAACACTCAGAAGCCTTGATGAGAGGTTTGATCACGTTATAGTGGATGTTGCCGGACGAAACAGCCGTGAGCTGATTACAGGCGGAACCGTAGCTCATCAGATCATTGCTCCGCACCAATGCTCTCAGTTGGATCTGGATACGATGGTTGAGCTTCAGCAGCAGTTAGAAAGCATGCGGGATTTAAATCCAGAGCTTAAGGCATATTGCTATCAAAGTATGGCCACTACAAATCCCCTCCTTCAGGGAAACGAACGGCATGAATTTCTGGAGTATGTCCGCGAATTCGAAGGACTGATCCCTTTGAGCGCGACGGCATGTTACCGAAAGGTTTACCGAGATGTGATGTCTGAAGGTAAATCTGTCCTGGAAACATCTAATGAAAAAGCCAAGTCTGAAGTTCTTGCTCTGTTGAATGAGGTATTTTAATGGCTTTAAAAAAACCCCCTTTAACCAATCGCCGCATAGTTACTGAAGCAGAAGCGGATGCTCTGGCGAATAGATTGGCTGACCGTCCCTATGGCGATGAGAAAGTAGTTGTAGAACCTGTACCAGAAATATTGACCAGGACGACCATTTCTCTGCCTCAGAATACTTTGCGTGAAATTGAAGACCTGGCCTTGTATAACAAACGCGTCGGTATTGCGCCGAAAAGTGTGAGCGCTATCATTCGCGATGCTCTGGACGCGTATCTCAAAAAAGTATGATTTCATACTTATGCACCGCTGGGCTTCTTTTTGAAATCCAGCGCCCTCCCCTACTGTATTCAATTAGCACCTGATAATCCGCACTTCATACTTCACAATTATGTTTCCTTCCCTCTTTCCGAACTGGATAATTTCTGAAAAAAAAACAATCATGTTGCTATGTTTTTGATGATAATTATGTGTGGAGCGTAACCTTATAATTCCTTAGCTACCAGTAGATTCAATTTGCTGTATTAAGTATTCCGTAATAATTCACACTGATAACGATCGTTTAGAGTTGATTATTTGAATGCTAAATTCAGTATGTCACCTCATACCTCATACCTCATACCTAAGTTTATCTGGTTCCGTTCTGGTGAGTCCGTTTTGCAATAAACGTCATTTATGCATTGTTTTGTTTGATAGAATTAGACCGAATAATTCATCCTTGCTATTTATTATTTCCTAATTATGAATTATGAATTATGAATTATGAAATCTATGAGTTGTGAGTTGTGAGTTGTGTTGTTTGGTGATTTTACAGAGAACCTACAAGCAGCAATGAGAAGGGGGGCATCTAGCAATGGCTACATCTGCCCCTGTAGTGGAATACTAAATCTGGCACTGTTGCAAATAGTCGGTGGTGATAAACTTATCATCCCCTTTTGCTGATGGAGCTGCACATGAACCCATTCAAAGGCCGGCATTTTCAGCGTGACATCATTCTGTGGGCCGTACGCTGGTACTGCAAATACGGCATCAGTTACCGTGAGCTGCAGGAGATGCTGGCTGAACGCGGAGTGAATGTCGATCACTCCACGATTTACCGCTGGGTTCAGCGTTATGCGCCTGAAATGGAAAAACGGCTGCGCTGGTACTGGCGTAACCCTTCCGATCTTTGCCCGTGGCACATGGATGAAACCTACGTGAAGGTCAATGGCCGCTGGGCGTATCTGTACCGGGCCGTCGACAGCCGGGGCCGCACTGTCGATTTTTATCTCTCCTCCCGTCGTAACAGCAAAGCTGCATACCGGTTTCTGGGTAAAATCCTCAACAACGTGAAGAAGTGGCAGATCCCGCGATTCATCAACACGGATAAAGCGCCCGCCTATGGTCGCGCGCTTGCTCTGCTCAAACGCGAAGGCCGGTGCCCGTCTGACGTTGAACACCGACAGATTAAGTACCGGAACAACGTGATTGAATGCGATCATGGCAAACTGAAACGGATAATCGACGCCACGCTGGGATTTAAATCCATGAAGACGGCTTACGCCACCATCAAAGGTATTGAGGTGATGCGTGCACTACGCAAAGGCCAGGCCTCAGCATTTTATTATGGTGATCCCCTGGGCGAAATGCGCCTGGTAAGCAGAGTTTTTGAAATGTAAGGCCTTTGAATAAGACAAAAGGCTGCCTCATCGCTAACTTTGCAACAGTGCCGCATCAGGCCACCCGCGAAACGTTGCAGCAACGCCTCGAGCAGGCAGTCGCTGACGCGCAGGCGCGCGCCGGTGAGCTTGCACTTGAACGTGACAGAGTCAGCAGCCTCACCGCCAGGCTGGAATCGCAGGAAAAGGCATCCTCGGAGCAACTGGTGCGTATGGGCAGTGAAATAGCCAGTCTGACAGATCGCTGCACGCAGCTGGAAAACCAGCGTGATGATGCCCGTCTGGAGACGATGGGAGAGAAAGAAACGGTCGCGGCACTGCGTGGTGAGGCTGAAGCCCTGAAGCATCAGAATCAGTCACTGATGGCGGCGCTTTCAGGCAATAAACAGACCGGTGGCCAGAATGCGTGATGATGACAATTCAGACGCCTGTGATGAAGCGCCCCGGGCGGAGGATAAATGCTACACCAAAGGGCGACTTCGGGATGAGTTCAGGATGAAGCCAGCCCCCGGTGTGGAACCGGTCAGATTGTACAAAAGTCCTTACGGCGGGAAATACGGCGTATGGCGGCTGGCTGACTGCGTCCCGATGCGGGCGAAACGCCCACAGACAGAAAAACAGCGGCAGGCCAGCGCACGTCTGGGCCTGCAAGCCCGGATGAAGAGTGAGCGTGGCAGATTCGCCATGCTGGCACATACCTGGTTAACGCTGGACCCCGTCTTCCTCGATACCGAAACGACCGGACTTGATGCCGGCGCGCAGGCGCTGGAAATCGGTCTGGTGAATGCCCGCGGTGAGAGGATATTTGAGACCCGCCTTAAACCCACTGTCGACATCGATCCGGCAGCAGCTGCAGTACACGGTATCAGTGACGATGATCTGGTCAGTGCGCCATCCTGGCCCGATATTGCGCAGCAGCTGCAGCACCATATCGGCCGGCGCCCGCTGGTTATTTTCAATGCTGATTTTGATACGCGGATTCTGAAGCAGACAGCGGCAGCGCATAATGACCCTGCCAGCTGGCTGGACTCTCTGACGGTGTACTGCGCCATGCGGCTCGCTGCGGGGTATTACGGCCCCACCAATCGCTACGGTACCATATCGCTTTCCGGCGCTGTCAGTCAGGCAGGCCTGAGATGGACCGGGGAGGCTCATTCCGCCGTCACTGACGCCGTTATGACGGCACGCGTGGTAAACAATATTGCCGGATACTGGCGTGATCTCCAGTGTGAAATGAATGATGACGCAGGGAGTGAGCCAGCATAGTGCTGCTCTCTGGCTGGTCAGACAGCTGCAGGAATTAATTCAGGAGTCTGGAATGGAAAATACAATGAAAACAATGCATGAGCTTTTCCCCATGCGAACAGTAGTGATCGAACAATCTCTGGATATGTTTGGCGTCAAACGAAATGAGGACGGGACGTTACTCTTCCCCCGTCACTCCGATAAACGTTTTCCCGTTGCACGTATCCGTAAGCGACTGGCGGCTTATGGCTGGCGAGGAGAACGCCTGAATAAGGAGGTGGCGCGTATCGTCGCGGGCCCTGATATCCTCCCTGAGAGAAGTGAATACAGCATTATTTTCCCTTACGGATGGGAGAAGAAGCAGCTGACGCGTGAGATGCGTCGAATGTTTCCCCGTAAGACTGGCCGGCGTGTGCTGATTATGCTGGATGAATTACATCATTTTTCTGACTTGCGGGAGAAGCCGTGACGCTGACAGAAAAATCAGGTCATCTGGCGTGGTGTGCCCTGGTGGCGCTTGCGCTGGCCAGGCAGGATGGTGGCGTTCTCTCGCCGGCACAGGAAAACCTCTTTCTCACCCGCTGGCTGGCGACTGCGCTGAAGCAACGGCGTTTTTCTCGTGATGTGACGCCCGATATTGAGTGGCTTTTGAAACAGGGACGTCAGCTGGGCGTCAGCGCCAGGCTGGCCAGCAAGCTGAATTACCTCTGGCGTTCCTGCACCGGCGAGTTGTCCGGGCAGAACGACCTGTTCCGGCTGACGTATGCGCTGGAAACAGCGAAAGATATGCACTGGAACTACCGTCTGCTGAGCGATCGGGAATGGTCCGGCCGGAATGCTGTGGCGTTCAGTGCAGGCGTGAACGGCATTTATCTCTCACGGGCCAACCTCGATGTTGCTTTTGACGACAGCGGCCGACAGATAAATCCGCTGACAGCGCGTCTGACTGGGAACGTAGCGGGGGTGATGAAGCTGTTTAATCGCTGTGGCTGGCAGGCAGAGCCTGAGTCTGGTGCCTCCCTGCCCCACCAGTATTCGCTGATGGCCGGGCAGGGAGTGCCTGGAAAGGGGGATTAGTGGCGGATCTGCGCCAGGTCGTCTTCAGTCAGACCGGTCATTTTCATGACAGTATTGCGGTCAATGCCGTTCTGGAGCATGGTACGGGCTATTTTCAGAGTCGCTTCGCGCTCACCTTCTGAACGACCTTCCTGTCTTCCAAGCTGGATACCTTTCTCAATACCCTTTTGTTCGAGTTGTTGTGCGATGGTCATAAGTGCGTCTCCGTGTTGTGGCACACGCTGTGCCAGTTCGCGTACAAAGGCTTCGGCGTCGGATGTTTCGCCTGCCTGCACTATATAGTGTACCAGTGATATCACCTGCGATGAAGACAAGTATCCCGTCAGCAAGATGGGCGCCAGCCGGTCAACCAGTTCTGCCAGGTCTCGCTGGTGAATATGCTTTTGCAGTAAAGTCAGGGCGGCCATGCTGCGATGGCCAGCGATTTCATCATCCGGAATGACCGTAACGTCTACCAGCGGGAAAGCGCTGCTGTAGAGTTTGCCTGCCAGCCCGGGATCGTCAAACTCATCCAGCCACCGGGTGGAGTACGGATACGGGCTGCGTTTACCCGTATAGAACAGCACCGGTATCACCAGTGGCAGTTTTTTATGCCCTGCCTCCAGGTGGCGCTGCATGGCAGCCACCGCATAGCGTATGAGGCGGAAAGCCATATGTTTGTCGGGCGTTGACTGGTGTTCGACAAGCACATGAATATAGCCGTCGCCGGCTGTGGTTTTCAGGCTATAGAGAACGTCGCTGAAATACTGGCGGAGATCATCCTCAACGAACGAGCCTGATTCCAGTTTCAGCGTGCTGAGATCGCAGACTGCGCGCAGCTCTGCGGGCAGATGGATTTCCATGAAATCACGGGCCACATCCGGCTGTGTCAGAAACTGTCGGAACGTCGCATCGTGAGGTGTTGGCGTCATGTTTTTTTTCTTCATCTGTCTCTGTCCTGAGCCTGCAAAATAACCGACATATCTTATCACGTCCCCCTGCGTTGGTTTACAAGGAGGTAGCCCTGGTAATTTCTCAGACATGTAGGACAGCACAATAAAATACAGTCACCATGATAGTTGACGATAAATAAGTGAATAAAAAAACGCTCCCGGACGGGAGCGTAAGCCAGTGAAATCGGCGTCAAAAGAGGGTCTAACAAGTGGGGCTGCGGGTTAATTCTGAGTGGCCTGGCTGCGATGCTTTTCAGCCTGCTGCTGATGAATCACTGAAGACTGACCATTATTCGCCTTCTCGTGCACAACTGCGGCTTTTTCATGCTCGTTCATTTCAGAAAATGACTTTGCGGTTTCGTTGGTGGCTCCTGATTTGCCATTCATCATTTTTTTATGCATTTCCGCCATGTCCTGGTGGGCAGAAGCGTTGCCGTTTTGCATCATTTCATGGGACATTGCAGCCTGATCGTGGCCGCTCATATCCATCATTGTCATGCTGTCTCCCTGAACTGCGCTTTTTTTAGCAGATGACTGCATCTGATGGGCAGGAGCCTGGGCATTATTTACCTGGTCATGCATGTTCATTGTCTCTGCAGCCAAGGCGGATGAAGCGACAGCCATAATGGCAACAAATGATACAAGGATCTTTTTCATGGTTGGGTCTCCGGTGTTTTCATACCCAAACAATCAACGGCTTATAACAGAGAAAGCATTTGATCTCAGGGCGGGTTATTCATTACTCCAGGAACCAGGTGATTGCGTTATCACACTGCTCCTGATTTATGAATGATTATAAAAAACCGCCTCTGTTTATCGCGTGACTGAATGATGACAATTTTGTCACCTTCCATGTTTCTCCTGAATAACGGGATTAATCCATTAACAGGCGCACTTTGAACACAATTTCCCGCCCCCGCTGTACTGCTGACAATTCGCCACCGTGAGCGAGAATGATTGACCTCGTTATTGATAATCCCAGCCCCGCGCCTTCGGTGTTGTGAACCCGTGATGAGTCTGCGCGATAGAACCGGTCAAACAAACGTTCAAGATTGGCGGGAACTGAGCCAGACATCGCATTCGTAATCATCACGTTTACAAAGTCACTGTCACGCTCAAGGCGTATAGCAGTACAGGTCTTATCGGGAGAATACTTGATTGCATTGGAAAGCAGATTGCTGAAAGCACGTCGCAGCATATCGCTGTCTCCGGCAACAACGCCCTCTCCTTCAACCGTGATTGTCTTTCCTGACTCGTCTGCCAGAGGCTCGAACAGCTCACGTAATTCATTCAGTTCGGCTGCCAGATCCACATCATGTTTATCCAGCCGCAGCAGACCATGCTCTGAACGTGCCAGAAAAAGCATGTCACTGGTCATTCGTGACAACCTTTTCAGTTCTTCCAGGTTAGCGAATAAAATTTCGCGGTAATGCGAAACATCCCTTTCCTTAGCCAGTGCAAACTGCGTCTGCATCATCAGATTACTGACTGGTGTGCGCAGCTCATGCGCGATGTCAGACGAGAAATCTGACAGTTTCCGGAATGCCCCCTCCAGGCGATCAAACATATTATTGAACTCCTGCATGGTCTCAGAGATTTCCGGCGGAGCCAGATCGGGATTTAGACGCTGATCCAGGCTGTGTACAGTCATGGAGGAAGCCAGACTGGTCATTTCCCGTAACGGTTTCAGACCAATACGTGTGGTCAGCCAGCCCAGAAAAACAGAAATAAAGACCAGACCGATATTGAACCAGAACAGCCAGGTACTGAGTTTGTCCATAAACAGGGTGTGATACCCAGTATCCGTGGCAACCGTAATGATGACATGTTTGCTTTTACCCTGTTCCGGCGTCACGGCAACCCGCCGCGAGATACTGCGGTACACGGTGTTATTTTCTTCCGTCTGGATCATATAGTCGAGAATATCACCCGACTTATTAAGCAGGACCGCTGGAACAACAGAATTTTTGGCATAGAGTTCAACAATTTTTTCATTTTCCATGTTTTTTATAGAAATGAATAAACCATTGTGCCCTACCATCGCATCGTTTATTTTTTCTGATAATGACTTAATATCCGTTTTGTTCCGGAAGGTCTCAGTTTTAAGAAACTCTTCGGTGAGCTGAAGTTTACCTGTCAGAAAATCGCGGTCCTGATTATCGAAATAGCCATTCAGGGTGCTCACCAGCACAAAACTTGATAACCACCATACCGTAAGCATCACTGCAGAAAAAATCAGGCTCAGGCGCGTAGTCAGGGAAATTTTGAACCTCACTCTTCTCTGATCTCCAGGACATATCCGGCACCGCGAACGGTATGGATCAGTTTTGGCTCAAAGTCATCATCAATTTTACTTCTCAGGCGTCTCACTGCCACATCAATCACATTCGTATCACTGTCAAAATTCATGTTCCAGACCAGGGACGAGATAAGGCTTCTGGGTAACACTTCTCCGGTACGTTGCAGCAGTAACTCAAGCAGAACGTATTCTTTACCGGTGAGATGGATCTTCTTTCCCGAACGGATCACGGTCCGGCGCACCATATCAACGGTCATATCTGCTATAGTGCAAACTGTGGCTGCCTGAAAGCGGGCGCGTCGCAGCAAGGTTCTTACACGTGCAACCAGCTCTGTAAAATCGAAGGGCTTAATAAGATAGTCATCTGCGCCAAGCTCCAGCCCTTTCACTTTGTCCCGCACGTTATCCTTTGCGGTTAAAAACAGGACCGGTTCTTCATGCCCGGACTCCCTCAGTGCGCTGATGATTTGCCACCCGTCGAGGAAAGGCAGCATCACGTCCAGTATTATCAAATCATACTGTCCCTTCGACGCGGCCCCGAGACCGTCGTGGCCATTATTAAAGAGATCGGCCTGATAGCCTTCCTCAACCAGTCCCTGCTGAAGGTAACGACCTGTTTTTTGTTCGTCTTCAACGATTAAAATACGCTGCATGGTCAACTCGCTGATATGAAAGTAAAAATCTCACGCATGAGCTTTGGCTGTCCCCTAGCTGACCTGAGACGGAGCAAGCATTCCGAGCCACGCTACGGCGCCCATAATGATAATCGCAACAACGAATTCTGTCAGGATGCTGTTTCGCATCAGGGCAACGCTGCGATCATAATTCCCTTCCCTGACCATAACTTCAAGCCGGGGACCCAGGTGAAACCGGTTTGCTGCAGCCAGAAGAAGCATCAGAACAAACAGAGCCGTCTTGGCAAGCAATATCCTCCCCCAGGAACTGTTGAATAAGGGAGTTAAGTTACCCTCAGCAATATACAGATAGTTGACCAGCGCACTCAGGATCAGGGCTACAACAATCACCGTTCCTGCCGTGGCAAATTTTGCCAGGGAGTCAGATATCACAATGACGCTCTGTGCATTATGCTCGTTTCTGCGCATCAGCAGGATAGCAAATGCAACCAGAGCACCTGTCCAGGCACCTGCAGCGCCGAGATGGGTCAGATCGCTCAGTAAATGGAGATAGTAATGCAGACCGTCATGCATAACGGCGTGTCCTCCCCAGGCAAGTGTAGCCAGCGCCACGCCCCCACTCATCGTCATCAGCAGGCAGGACAATACTCTCTTATTAGTGTAAAGGAACAAAGCACCGAGTGTGGTAAACAGGGCACAGAGCCTGACAATCCAGCTAATACCTACATCAGTTTCTTCTATCACCATCTCGATAATATGGATAGATAATTCTCTGAGATCAGTTACTCCGCTCATGGCATTAGATACCAGGAGCATATTAATGCCAGTAAGAATGATGCCTGCAACAACAGCAAAGGTTATAAACGACCTGAAATTAGTCAGGTTATACGTTTCATGTCTGACACCGCTTATTCCATATATCTGAAAAAATGGCAATCCAAATATTACCATCAAATCAAGATAAAGAAGAAAACGAATAACAATCATAATCAGGTCGTTCATAATATTACTTCACTGTAAAAGTGTAATTGCCGGTAATAGGGTGTGTATCTGCAGAAACCGCGCGCCAGTCAACACGATAAGTGCCGGCTGGCAGAGGTTCTCGTGGGATAATGACCATTGATTTAAGGTCAGCGCCTGGTGCCACTTTTGCCGCGACTGGCATCGGCGAATGTGATGACATGCCTTTCATCCCGGTCATTGTTAATTTAGCCCCTGAGAATTTCACAGTCAGATCTTCTGTGAAATTAAGCTGAATCTTTTCCGGGGCCGCTACGGCTGAATCAGCCTGTGGCACAGAGCTTTTTAATTCCGGATGGGCCATAGCAGAGAAAGCAACGCCCATAACGAGGCCACCTGTAAGAATGGCTTTATTTAAAATCGACATTTTATTTACCTGTTTAGTTGAGTGTTTTATATCAGTGCGTTAAAACCAGATTCTGGCTCCCGCCAGGAATACTACCTGATGGTCTTTCTCACCTTCTCTTTTCGCCATATCGGATGTTTTCCCGTAAAGTTGATTCCAGGAAACGCCTATATAGGGTGCAAACTCACGGCGTATTTCATAGCGCAGCCGGAGCCCCAGCTCTGTGTCAGTCAGTCCCCTGCCGCGACCCCGCGATTCATCATCCTGACTGTAGAAATTCACCTCATAGGATGGCTGGAGTATGAGCCGGTTAGTCAGTAAAACGTCGTATTCTCCTCCCAGACGAAGGGCTGCTTTTCCGCCATTACTGACAAAACCCGTAATTTCAGACTCAAAATTATAGAGTGCCAGCCCCTGGAAACCGACAGCAGCCCAGGTCCGGGCAGAAGCAGGTCTGAAATCCTGCCTGACACCCGCAACCAAATCCCACCATGGGCCAACCGCATGTCCCCAGAGTAACTGCGCTTCAGCCGCCTCCGTTTCCCCATTGCTTCGTTCACCTTCACTCTTTAGCCAAATCCGATCTGTGTCGCCTCCAATCCAGCTGTTAACACTCCAGCTGAAATTGTTGGTGTTATCCGACCGTTGCCATTCCAGTTGATCCAGCAGAACCAGATAATTAATCGCACTGTCGTGAATCGCATGCCCCTGTAAATTGCCGAATGCAGCCTTCCGGTCGGCATCGGTAACAGGCGGAATTGGCGTTCTGCTCTCAGTTACAATGGGCTCCATTGACGTCATCTCAGTGAAATTCTCATCTGCTGGCATCTGCATGGCAGACATGTCGTGCCCGGCGTGGGGATCTGCAGAGACGGAGCCCGCCGCAATAGAAAGCTGTGAGGTAAACAAACCGGCGACCAGAACAGGTATGGCCTTCAAATTTCTCTTCATTCGCATCATTCCTCCACCCGGACTTCACGAAACATTCCCATTTCCATGTGATAGAGCAAATGGCAGTGATACGCCCAGCGGCCAAGCGCATCTGCTGTCACTCTGTAACTGCGTTTTGTACCAGGGGGAACATCTATTGTGTGTTTACGAACCATGAAATTACCGTTTTCATCTTCCAGATCGCTCCACATACCATGCAGGTGAATGGGGTGAGTCATCATGGTATCGTTGATCAGCGTGATCCTGAGCCGCTCACCGTATTTCAGCAGCACCGGTGCGGCATCTGAAAACTTGATCCCGTTAAATGACCAGGCAAACTTTTCCATGTGGCCGGTTAAATGCAGTTCTATGGTACGGCCAGGTTCACGTCCGTCAGGATCCTCAAAGCGGCTTTTCAAATCCGCGTACGTGAGAACCTTTCTTCCGTTATTTCGAAGACCAATACCCGGATCATTTAATTTCGGAGAGACGCTCATCGCCTGCATATCAACCAGTGGGTTATCCGTTTCTGACGCAGGATGACTTTGCATACCCGGCATTCCGGCCATCCGGGAATGATCCATACCGGCCATGCTGCTGTGATCCATGGGCGCGGAGGATGTCCCGCTATCCGGAAGGTCAGCACCGTCCATAGACATCATCTCTCCGCTGTTATCCATGCCTCCCATCTGGCTGTGGTCCATTCCTGCCATATCATGTCCCATTCCCCCCATACCCATATCTTCCATGGTCAACAGAGGACGGGGATCGAGGGGGGGAACGGCAGCACTTAACCCCTCTCTCGTGGCCAGTGTCCCTCGAGCGTAACCGGTCCTGTCCATGGATTGTGCGAAGATGGTATAGGCCTCACCCTGAGGCTCCACAATGACATCATAGGTTTCGGCAACGGCAATCCTGAATTCGTCAACGGTAACCGGGTTTACATACTGGCCATCTGCAGCCACGACCGTCATTTTCAGCCCGGGGATACGGATATCGAAATAGGTCATTGCCGAGCCGTTGATAAACCGTAAGCGTATCTTTTCACCGGGACGGAACAGTCCGGTCCAGTTTTTCAGCGGGGCCTGCCCGTTCATGAGATAGGTGTAGGTGTAGCCACTGACATCCGCGAGGTCAGTCGGATTCATTTTCATTTCAGCCCACATTTTCCGATCGGCAATGGTGGCTGACAGCCCCCTGGTATTCACGTCGCGGAAAAAAGAGCCAACGGTTGGTTTATTGAAATTGTAGTAATCCGACTGTTTTTTTAATTTTTTCAGCAGGCTGTGAGGATTTTCATCGGTCCAGTCAGACAACATGACCACATGCTCACGATCGTAAGCAAACGGTTCTGGCTCCCTGGCATCGATGATAATGGCACCGTATACCCCCTCCTGTTCCTGCAGACCGGAATGGCTGTGGTACCAGTAAGTCCCGTTCTGCTTAACCTTAAAGGTGTAAACGTAGGTATCATCAGGCTCTATGCCCATAAAACTCAGCCCCGGAACACCATCCATATTGGCCGGAAGAATAATGCCGTGCCAGTGAATGGACGTCTGTTCATTAAGACGGTTTTTGACCTTCAGGGTAATGGTGTCACCTTCTTTCCAGCGAAGAACGGGCCCCGGCAGGCCTCCATTGATTGTTTTGGCCTGACGCTCACTGCCCGTGATATTGACGGCCGTTTCACCAATGGTCAGGTCAAACTGAGTACCCTGCAGGGATGCGGCAACTGGCAGGCTCAGACTGGAACGCGCATTGAAACTCCATACGCCAAGACTTCCGGCTACGCCAGAGAGGGTTAACCCCTTCAGGAAAGTTCGTCGAGACGTTTTCAACAGCATGCGCATTCCCTTATTTAAAGTATGGTTACTGACAGAATTCGAGAACCGATTTAAATTAAATTACTGGTTCATCCACTTACAATGAAATGAAGCTAGCACACCTTAAGAAACAAATTCATTACAATCGTGTAATGTACATAGCTGTATTACATTTACGTCATCTTCCCCACAGGTTGATTATTTTTATATATGATCATAAGGACATCTTTTATGTACCTCAGAAGGTAATTACACATGAATATATTAATCACGACCACTGCGTTTACAGCTTTATTTTGTGGGGCAGCTTTTGCTCAGTCCAGTGATATTGCCCATGAAGCACATCGATTTGTTAATAATGCCTCAGCCGTCAGTCATGTGAATTCCTCGACGCATGAAAATTTGCCGGACAGGATTAATAAAAACAGCACGCCCTCATTCTCTGAAATGAATGAACATGAAAGGGCCATTGTTGCTCATTCATTTATGAACAACAGCGCGTCCTATGCACATCAGAAAATGATTGAGGAACATAAAAAAATGCTGTCCGAGAGTGGTGAAAATTCAAAGACCTTCTCTTCTTCTTTTAACGAACTGAATGCCGGAGAGAAAGCCGCCCTCGTGCATGAGCAGGTCAATAATGCCGGTGCGGAAGCTCATCAGACGCAGGCAAGAAAGCTTCGCGGCCTGTATTCGTCCAGGTAACTGCAGGCGGGTTAGTGCTTAGCGTCAGGTGCGCAGCAGGGCTTTACTGACGGGTTACGTAGCAGGACATGAGCCCCATATTGCTCTGCCGTAACCTGTTTCAGTCCCGTTAATCATCACCGTCGGGCTGGTCATACAGTTCCCAGAGCTTCAGGAGCAAACGGGAAACAAGATATGTTACAAAAATGACGACCATCAACGGTGCTCCCGATTAACTGACAGATGACACGCCTCCTGAAAACCCCTAGCATACGCCGCAGTGTTCATGCTAACGGCGAATTCCAGTAAATGTATTCTACCGATGTCGTAAAAGAAAATGCCTACCTTTCAGCCACCCGCTCGGGGCTGGAATCGAACGAGATCGCTACTCTTCAGCGCTCCTTGCCTTCCCGGTTTAATCTGCGGCATTTGAAAAAAAATGAATCATTAAAACTCGTACTGCAAAAGAAAGCGGGAAAATCACGTGTCGTGGCCTATAAATTTACGTCCGGTTCATTTAATTACACGGCGTATCGTATATCAGATAAAAAGTTCTATAACCTTTCCGATACTTCCGGGAAAGGCAGTCTCGATTATCCGTTACCGGCCACAGCAAGACTCAGTTCGCCTTTCAATCCTGCAAGACTTAACCCGGTATCGGGAAAAGTGAGTCCCCATAATGGCATTGATTATTCCATGCCCATGAACACGAAAATAGTCAGCGTCATCGACGGAAAAATCACCCGGGCCGAATACAACAGTACCATGGGATATTTTGTTGAAGTAACGGGAAAAGCCGGTGTTAAAACTCGCTATCTCCACCTCAATAAAATACTCGTTACTAAAGGGGCCAGGGTTACACGGGGAGGTGCTATTGCGTTATCCGGTAACAGCGGACGTTCATCCGGTCCTCATCTGCATTACGAGCTGGTCATCAATAACAACCCTGTTAACTCTCTGGCGTTCCGGGCAGCGGCACCCGCTGATAACAAACTCGAACAGCATGCCTTTGCGCATGTCAGAGACTACGAACGATACCTGGACTGATAACGGGACCGCGACGCGGCCCCGTCTGCCGGATTAATTTTTTTTATCGTTTTCACTTCCGTGATGTTGATGATCTCCATGCCCTCCGTGGCCGTGGAAAAGATGCATTAGCGGGCAGACCAGCAATAACAGATATGGCCAGTAACCTGCCACATGTGACCAGTGTTCGCGCAGGAGGGCAAATGCCGTGATCGCGGCGACAGCAATAAGCGCATAGGTGGTACTTTTCATACTGGACTCCTTCTGTTCGTAACTGACCCTTCACTCAGTGTTATTTCCCGAGCCTGACACTTTTCAGACGCAACGCATTCACAATGACGCTGACGGAGGAAAGAGCCATGGCCGCCGCCGCAATAACTGGCGACAGCAGTATTCCATACACAGGATAAAGCAGACCTGCAGCCACAGGCACGCCAAGTGCGTTGTAGATAAATGCAAAAAACAGATTCTGCCGGATATTTTTCATGGTGATCTCTGACAGATGACGGGCCCTGTTCAGTATCATCAGGTCGCCTTTGAGAAGGGTGACTCCGGCACTTTCAATTGCGACATCAGTACCCGTTCCCATGGCTATGCCCACGTCAGCCGCAGCCAGCGCCGGGGCATCATTTACACCGTCTCCGGCCATCGCGACTACATGGCCAGACGCTTTCAGTCGGGTTATTACTGTTTTTTTGCCGTCCGGCAGGATCCCGGCTTCAACCTCATCTATTCCCAGCTTCCGTGCGACAGCTTCAGCTGTAAGCTGGTTATCCCCGGTGAGCATAACTATGCGGATCCCCGCCTGACGCAGAGCTTTAAGCGCATCCGGCGTGGTTGCTTTCACGGGATCCGAGATAGCTATCAGGCCAGCAAGATGCCCGTCTGTGGCCACATAGATAACGGTAGCGCCTTCCATCCGCAACGTATCCGCAACGGCCTTTTGATTATCAATAACGATACTGTTTTCCTGCATAGCCAGTTCATTACCGATAACAACCCGTTGACCTTCGACATCGCCTGAGACACCTTTACCCGACGGCGCATCGAAATGAGTGACTGCGGGTATTGCGATCCCCTTTTCCTGTGCTGCTTTAACAACTGCCATACCCAGCGGATGCTGCGAGCCTTTTTCCACTGCGGCCGTTACACGCAAAAGAGATGTTTCCCCACCCGGATTGAGACTGATAATCCCTGTCACCGTAGGTGAACCTTCCGTGAGCGTGCCTGTTTTGTCGACAACCAGCGTGTCCACTTTTTCAAGACGCTCCAGGGCTTCGGCATTCCTGATTAACACCCCGGCCTGGGCTCCTTTGCCCACCCCCACCATTATCGACATCGGCGTGGCCAGCCCCAGCGCGCAGGGACAGGCAATAATCAGGACCGACACAGCCGCAATGAGACCGTGCGCCATCCTGGGCTCGGGCCCCCAGACAGACCAGATCACGAAAGCAACAACCGCGATAAGTATCACCAGAGGAACAAACCAGCCTGAAACGCTGTCAGCCATTCTCTGGATGGGGGCACGCGAACGCTGTGCATCAGCGACCATCTGAACAATTCGTGAGAGCATCGTTTCATCACCGACTTTCTCTGCACGGATGATAAGACTACCTGTCTGATTAATCGTCCCCCCAATGGCAGGGTCACCCTCCGTTTTGGTAACCGGCATAGACTCCCCGGTCACCATCGATTCATCAACGGTTGTTTTGCCTTCGATCACGATACCGTCGACCGGAATACTCTCTCCAGGTCTGATGCGGAGCTTATCGCCAGGCAGGACATCTTCCGCATTAATATCCGTTTCATGACCGTCATGATCCAGCCGCCTGGCGGTTTTGGGGGCAAGATTCAGAAGCGCAGTAATGGCACCTGAGGTTTGTTCCCGCGCCCGCAGCTCAAGAACCTGTCCCAGCAGAACAAGCACTGTAATAACTGCTGCGGCTTCAAAATAAACGGCCACCAGGCCATCCATGTTTCTGAACGATGCAGGAAACCAGGAGGGGAAGACGGTTGCAATGACGCTGTACACCCAGGCTACGCCGGTCCCCATTGCAACAAGGGTAAACATATTCAGGGAGCGGTTACGTAACGACATTCCGGCCCGGGCGAAGAATGGCCAGCCACACCACAACACGACAGGAGAGGCCAGAAGCAGCTGCAGCCATGTGTTGTACTGTGGCGGTACTGTATTCCTCAAGGCGGGAAACAGATGAGATCCCATTTCGAGTACCAGAACCGGAAACGCCAGCAACAACCCCAGCCAGAAGCGTCTTGTCATGTCGCGAAGTTCATCACTCGGCCCCGTGGATGCCGTGGCTACAAGCGGCTCCAGTGCCATTCCACAGACAGGACAGCTTCCGGGACCACTACGGCGTATCTCCGGGTGCATCTGACATGTCCACACACCTTCAGAATTCTCTTTTTCCGCCTGGTGGTGAGGCTGTTTTATCTGATCAGGGCTGACTTCGTGATAATCGTGGTGATGGTGTTGGGAATGTTCACTGGCATCTTCGGTAAGATACCGATCGGGATGGGCTTTAAATTTGCTCTCACAGCTGGCGGAGCAGAAATAAAGCTGATGGTCCTGGTATCGAATGCTGCTGTGCGCCCTGTCGGGCAGGATGGCCATCCCGCACACGGGATCTTTCACCTTATGCACTACGTGACTCTCGTCCGGGGATAATGTCTGCTCAGAAGCAGTCTGATTGTTGTGCTGCACTGCATTGTCATTTTTCACAGTAACTCTCCTTATGCATACCTGAAGCATCTTCTGTCTTCAGGGTATGTCATGGATGCGATTACCACGAATGTCGCCGGCACAGGAGTGCCTGCTACCGGCGTCCCGTTATCAGCCGTTCCGCTGACTATTCGATTCGCTGGAAGACTTTTTTACTTCCATCCGGTGAGAATGCGATAACATCGTAAGCCTCTTTTCGGGCTCCCATCTCCATTCCAGGACTTCCTGCTGGCATACCGGGGGTGGCGAGACCGTATATACCCGAACCAGACTGCATTGCCTTATGTATCGTTGTCGCAGGCACATGGCCTTCAATGATCAAATTACCGGCAACCGCGGTATGACAACTTCGTAGTCCTGCAGGAATAGCATGCTTTTCTTTCAGGGCTGACAGCGCCTGATCATTCATGACGTGAGTTCGTACTTCAAACCCGTCTTTTTCCATCGCTTTGCCCCACAGGGAACAACAGCCACAGTTTTCAGATTTGTACATATCAATCACTTTTTCACTCGCCATCGCGGGCAGTGAAAGGCCGAGAGCCAGCGCCATCAGAACCACTTTTTTCATACTCACCTCTGTATATTATCGATTTAAACCCTGACGTCAGGGTGAATCAGTAAAGAAGGACACCCACAGGGGGTGCCCTTTCAGGTTCAGGACACGCTTTTTTTATGTCTGCGCAGCCAGATTAATTTGTAGGCGGCAGGAATAATGAACAGGGACAGCAGCGGAGCCGTGATCATCCCACCAATCATGGGTGCCGCGATACGGCTCATGACTTCTGAACCTGCACCAGTTCCCCAGAGTATTGGCAGCAGACCCGCAATGATCACCGCCACGGTCATGGCTTTCGGCCGGACACGTAGTACGGCACCATGATAGAGGGCTTCATCAAGGCCTTCCGGTGTGAACGTCTCTTTACGGGACAATTCCGGGTGCGCTTCAATCGCATGACGCAGATACATCAGCATGACCACGCCAAACTCTGCTGCCACCCCGGCCAGAGCGATAAACCCGGTTCCGGTCGCCACTGACATATGGAAGCCCTGCCAGTACAGGAACCATATCCCGCCAACCAGGGCAAACGGCAGGCTCATCAGGATCAACAGGGCTTCATCAACCCTGCGGAATGCCAGATATAACAGGATGAAGATGATCATCACCGTCATCGGCACCATCAGCTTCAGTTTCTTGTTGGCATGCTCAAGCAGTTCAAACTGTCCGGAGAATGACACGCTGGTACCCGGTCTCAGTTTCACTTTCTGACCGATCGCCGTTTTAATGTCATTAACCACTGACACCATATCCCTGCCGCGCGCGTCAATGTAAATCCAGCTGGCTGGACGGGCATTTTCCGTTTTCAGCATAGTCGGCCCTGAAACGACCTTGATATCCGCAACATCGCCCAGTGTGATCTGCTGCTTCATCGGGGTCAGGATCGGCATCTGTTTCAGCGCCTGTGGACTGTTACGGTAATCCTGCGGATAGCGGATATTAATCGGGTACCGGGCCACGCCTTCCACCGTTTCCCCTACCGTCGCACCGCCGATGGCTGATGAAATGAACAGCTGCACATCGCCCACCGTCATTCCGTAGCGGGAGGCTTTTTCCCGGTTGATATCGATATCGATGTAGCGCCCACCCTCAAGTCGCTCAGCCAGGGCAGACACCACGCCCGGTACCGTTTTGGCTACCGCTTCAATACTCTGCGCCGTCGCATCGATATCGGACAGAACCGTTCCGGACACCTTGATACCTATCGGGCTTTTGATCCCGGTTGAGAGCATATCAATACGGTTACGGATTGGCGGCACCCAGAGGTTTGCCAGCCCCGGTAACCGGACGGTCCTGTCGAGTTCTTCAATAATCTTGTCAATGGTCATGCCTGGACGCCACTGATCCTCAGGTTTGAGCTGGATCGTGGTTTCAACCATTTCGAGCGGTGCGGAATCCGTTGCGGTCTCTGCTTTACCGGTCTTGCCAAATACAGAGGCCACTTCAGGAACGCTTTTGATTAACTTGTCCGTCGTCTGCAGGAGCGCTGCAGCTTCAGCCGGAGAGACACCCGGCAGGGTCGACGGCATATACAACAGGTCGCCCTCGTTAATCTTCGGCAGAAACTCACCGCCCACCTGGCTCAGTGGCCAGATAACGGTGAAAATGGACAAGGCCGCAACCAGCAGGGTTGTTTTTGGCCAGTGGAGAACCCGCAACAGCAATGGATGATACGCTTTGATCAGTACCCGGTTCAGGGGGTTACTGGTCTCTGCAGGAATTTTCCCCCGGATCCAGAATCCCATCAGAATCGGAATGACGATGATGGCCAGCGCGGCCGCGCCCGCCATGGAGTACGTTTTCGTGAATGCCAGCGGGCCAAACAGACGTCCTTCCTGACCTTCCAGGGTAAAGATAGGAATAAAGGACAGGGTGATGATCAGCAGGCTGATAAACAGTGCGGGTCCCACTTCAACGGAGGCGTCGGTAATCACCTTCCAGCGGGTGGCGTTGTCAATCTGCTCACCCGGATGCTGATGATCCCACTCCTCAAGCCGCTTATGCGCATTCTCAATCATCACAATGGCGGCATCCACCATCGCACCGACGGCAATCGCTATCCCTCCCAGCGACATGATATTGGCGTTCAGTCCCTGGAAGTGCATGACGATAAAGGCGATACACAGGCCAAGCGGCAGAGAGATAATCGCCACGAGGGCAGAACGTACGTGCCACAGGAACAGGGCACAGACGATGGCCACCACGATAAACTCTTCCAGAAGTTTGGAACTGAGGTTATCAATCGCCCGGTCGATTAACTGGCTGCGATCATAGGTGGTCACGATTTCAACGCCTTCCGGCAGGCTGGCCTTCAGCGTCTCAAGTTTATCCCTCACTGCCGTGATAACGTCGCGTGCATTTTTACCCGACCGCAGGATCACCACGCCGCCAGCGACTTCGCCCTGGCCGTTCAGCTCGGCAATACCACGCCGCATTTCAGGCCCGGTCTGCACGCGGGCAACATCCCGCAGATAAACCGGCACGCCGTTCTCGCCGGTTTTCAGGACGATGTTATTAAAATCATCAATGCTCTGAAGATAACCGCTGGCACGGACCATATACTCCGCTTCTGCAATTTCAACGGATGAGCCACCGGCCTCCTGGTTAGACAATTCAAGGGCCTGTTTCACTTCGGGCAGGCTGATACCATACTGAGACAGTTTTACCGGATTGACCTGAATCTGGTACTGTTTCACCACGCCGCCAACCGAAGCGACCTCAGCCACGTTCGGGATGGTTTTCAGCTCAAATTTCAGGAACCAGTCCTGCAGAGAGCGCAGTTCCGAAAGGTCGTGTTTTCCGCTGCGATCGACCAGAGCATATTCAAAAATCCAGCCCACGCCCGTGGCATCAGGACCGATTTCAGAACTCACACCGGCAGGCAGTTTTCCCTGAACCTGATTCAGGTACTCCAGCACGCGAGAGCGAGCCCAGTACAGATCGGTGCCGTCTTCAAAAATGACATACACATACGAATCACCGAACTGTGAAAAACCGCGCACGGTTTTTGCGCCAGGCACGGACAGCATGGTGGTGGTAAGCGGATAGGTGACCTGGTTTTCAACGATCTGCGGGGCCTGGCCGGGATAGCTGGTTTTGATAATGACCTGCACATCTGACAGGTCAGGCAAGGCATCGACCGGCGTGTTAATAATCGTCCATGTGCCCCAGATGCTGAGAAACAGGGCCCCCATCATGACCAGGAAACGGTTGGCGACAGAGCGCCGGATAATCCATTCAATCATCGTCGTCTCCTCAGTGCCCTGAATGCGTATTTACAGGCTGGTCAGACATTGCTGGCATACTGCTTTCTGTTTTTTCAGGGTGGCGCATACGTTCCAGTGCGCCCGTAATATTGGCTTCAGAGTCAATGAGGAACAGGCCACTGACCACCACGGTATCGCCTTCATTCAGGCCGGAGCCGATGCCGGACTGTTGCTGTGATTCATGCAGAACGTGGATCTGTTTCGGCACAAACTTGCCTTCATCATCAACAGTAATCACGCGCTGTTCTTTGCCGGTATCGATAACGGCCTGGCTTGGTATCAGCAGCATCTCCTGGCTCCTGGTATTCAGTTTCAGATAGGCATTCATGCCCGGCTTGAGAAACTCATCCTTATTAGAAACCTGGAGACGGACCTGAAGCGTACGGGTTGTCTGATCCACGCTGGGAAGAATGTTCCATTTTTCGACATGGAATGTTTTATCCGGATAAGCCGGTACCGAAATTTCAAACTGCGACGTATCTTTCAGCAGATAGGCGATAGATTCTGGCACTGCAGCGCTGATCCAGACCGGATCCATTCCCTGAATCTGAGCCACCACCTTATCTTTCGAAATATTCATGCCGGTGCGCAGGTCAAATGCAGTAATGACGCCATCAATAGGTGCTTTAATGGTAAAACGGGTCTGGATGGTGCGGGTTGAACGCAGCCTTTGAATATCCTCTTCCGGCATACCAGCCAGACGAAGTCGCTCCAGAACCCCTTTTATCTGGGTTGGCGTACCGCCTGTACCGGATAACAGCAGGAACTCACTTTGTGCCTCAACCCATTCAGGAATGGTGATATCGATAAGCGGAGTGCCTTTCTTCACATGATCGCCAATCGTCAGGGGATACACTTTTTCGACGAAACCGTCAGAACGCGCCTGCACAATGACAAACTGATACTCGTTGTAACTGACATTAGCCGGGATTGTCTGAGAATAATTCAGCATTCCTCGCGTGACTTTTTGCGTTTTTAATCCCAGATTCTGAACCTGGGTTGGGTCGATACGGATCCCGCCACTGCTTTTATCGCCACTTTCATCAGCATATTTTGGCACCAGGTCCATATCCATAAAGGGCGATTTTCCGGGTTTATCAAATTTGGTATCCGGTTTCATCGGGTCATACCAGAAAAGTACCTTTTTCTCCGGTGCCTTTTGTTCTGTTTGTACTGTTTTTTGTGATGAGTTTACATACTGCCAGGCAGTAACCGATATCAGCCCTCCTGCTATGAGGCTGCTGATAATTATTGCAGCATATTTTATCTTTAAAGAAGCCATACAATTTCTCGCTGAAAAATCAAAACACCTGGCATATGCGCCCGATCATTCATTCACAGTAATCCCTTAATGAATGTTCAGGCGCACTGGATGTATTCGCTCCGGACTGTTAATCAGGATTGCGTCACGTTAATGCTTTTGAGTAAGGAGATATTGCCCTGCTGAATAAACGAGAAATCGACATGGTTGCCGGTTTTCAGGGCATTGATAGCGTCGTCTGCATTAACAAAAGTGAAGCGCATGGTCATTGCAGGCCAGCCCACCGCAGGGATTGCTTCGTGCGAAATGGTGATTTTTTTACTATTCATATCAATGTCTTTAACGATACCTGTGCCCTTGATAACCTGCTGTACCGAAGCATCACTGGCAGCATTCATATCGCCATGCTGATGTGTTTCAGCATGAAGACCGGCAGAAAACATGACAGAGAAGGCACCAAATAAAACGGCTTTAAGTGAATTACGCATTTTTTAATTTCCTGATTAATTAAATAAATTTACTCTACCCAACCGCCACCCAGCGCGGTAAACAGATTAATTTCGTTAACCTGTCGGGAATAGGTAAGATCGAGAATGGTTTGCTGCGTAGCGAAGAGGGAACGTTCTGCATCCAGCACTTCGATGTAACTGACAGCACCACTTGCATACAATCCTCTGGCACGCTGGAGAGTTATCTGAAGTGAATCAAGATAACGCTGCTGAGACTCAAGTTGCTGGCTAAGGCTGTCGCGCAGCGCAAGCGTGTCGGAAACATCCTTAAAGGCTGACTGAATTTTTTGTTCGTAATTAACCACCGACTGTTGCTGGCGAATTTCAGCCAGCTTCAGATTGGCTTTATTCCTGCCAGCATTAAATATAGGAATTTCAATTTTAGGGATAAAATTCCACATTCCACTTCCTGACGTAAACAGGCTGGACAGCTCCGTACTGCTTGCGGAAAGACCACTGGTCAGGGTAATGGAGGGGAAAAACGCCGCTCGCGCTGCGCCAATATTGGCATCAGCCGCTTTCAGCTGGTATTCCGCTTCCATAATATCCGGGCGCTGCAGCAAAATTTGTGAAGACAGATTTGGTGGCAATTTTACTGGGGCTATCTCCCCGCCTTTCATCCCTTTTTCTGACGGAAGTGCGCGGTACGTTCCCAGCACCAGTTGCAGGGCATTGTTTGCCTGAGCCAGATCGCCTTCTCGTTTGGCTATTTCGGCGCGGGTACTTTCAATTTGTCCTCTCGCCTGTTCAAGTGCCAGAACGTTCGTACTCCCGGTCACGAGCTGTTGCTCAACGAAAGCATAGGACTGTTGATAATTTTTCAGCGTTTCCCGCGCAATACGGAGTTGTTCGTACGCCAGTTGCTGGCTGAAATAGCTTTGTGAAACGCTGGATACCAGCAGGATGTGTACGGCCCGACGGGCTTCTTCGCTGGCAAAGTAGTTCTGGCGATCAGCGTCACTCATGTTCTTAAGTTTGCCGAAAAAATCGAGCTCGTAGCTGAGTTCCAGACCCGCGTCGTACTCCTGTGTGGACGGCTTGTCGCCTTTCAGGCCACCGCTGTATGTGATCCCGGATGAGGCATTCAGCTGGGGATAACGATCTGCATCCGTGACGTTGAACTGGGCCCGGGCCTCTTCAACCTTCAGGGCAGCCATTCTCAAATCACGGTTATTATTCAGGGCTTCAGTAATCAGCCGTGTAACCTGGGGATCGACAAAAAAGTTACGCCAGCCCGTATCCTGATAACCATTCACTGCTGGCGTCAGGCTGTTTCGGGACAGTGAAAACTGCTGGGGTACCGGTGCTGCCGGGCGCTGATATTCAGGGGCCAGAGAGACACAACCGGCCAGGATGAATATCGTGCTAATGCTGAGTAATTTTAATTTGAACATAACGCTTCTCGTCCAGGCAGACCTGGTAAATGGTTCAAATGAAGTCCAGAGTATTGATAGGGGTACTTTACCGAACGCTCTCTGTTTGCCGGGTGACAGGATAATGACAATGTTGTCATTTTTGCTGTAATCCGTTGATAACGATCGTGGGCGCAATAGAATGACCATAGCAGCCAGCCGGGGAGCAAGATGAAAATATTGATCGTCGAAGACGAAATTAAAACAGGTGAATATCTCAGCAAGGGGCTTACAGAGGCAGGATTCGTGGTGGATCACGCTGATAATGGTCTTACCGGGTATCATCTCGCCATGACCGCCGAGTATGATTTAGTCATTCTGGACATCATGCTGCCTGATGTGAACGGCTGGGATATCATCCGCATGCTGCGCTCGGCCGGAAAGGGGATGCCGGTCTTACTGCTGACGGCCCTTGGCACGATTGAACACAGGGTTAAAGGACTGGAGCTGGGGGCGGACGATTATCTGGTTAAACCCTTTGCGTTTGCCGAACTGCTCGCCCGGGTAAGGACCCTTCTGAGGCGAGGAAACACGATGATCACGGAGAGCCAGTTTAAAGTGGCTGACCTCCTGGTTGATCTCGTCTCCAGAAAAGTCAGTCGCGCCGGAAACCGCATTGTGCTCACCAGTAAAGAGTTCAGCCTGCTGGAGTTCTTCATTCGCCATCAGGGGGAAGTGCTCCCCCGCTCCCTGATTGCCTCTCAGGTCTGGGACATGAATTTTGACAGCGACACAAACGCGATTGATGTCGCAGTAAAGCGACTTCGCGCGAAAATAGACAACGATTACGAGACAAAGCTGATCCAGACAGTCCGGGGCGTGGGCTATATGCTGGAGGTCCCGGATGCATAGCAAACCTTCCAGGCGCCCTTTCTCACTCGCTCTGCGGCTGACCTTTTTTATCAGCCTGTCCACGATACTGGCTTTTAGCGCCTTCACCTGGTTTATGCTGCATTCTGTTGAAAATCATTTTGCCGAGCAGGATGTCAGCGATCTTCAACAAATCAGCACCACACTGAACCGTATACTGCAGTCCCCGGCGGATCCGGATGAAAAAAAAGTAAGCAAAATAAAGGAGTCGATTGCCAGCTACCGCAACGTTGCCCTTTTGCTCCTCAATCCCAGGGGGGAAGTGCTCTTTAGTTCAGCGCAGGGGGCGGCACTACGCCCGGCCGTGAATTCAGCAGATTTTAGCGAGCACAGCCGCGCACGGGATGTCTTTCTCTGGACGGTAGAGGATCCTGCGAGACCGATGGATACCGGATCAGAAATGAAGATGGAAACATACCGGATTATCGCCTCCTCTGGCCAGGCGATATTTCAGGGCAAACAGCAGAACTATGTCATGCTGACTGGCCTCTCCATTAATTTCCATCTCCATTACCTCGATGCGCTGAAAAAAAATCTGATTGCGATCGCCGTTGTAATAAGTCTGCTGATTGTTCTTATTATTCGCATCGCGGTCCGCCAGGGACATCTTCCCCTGCGTAATGTCAGCAATGCTATTAAAAACATCACCTCCGAGAATCTTGATGCGCGGCTGGAACCGACACGCGTTCCCATTGAGCTGGAGCAGCTGGTTATCTCGTTCAATCACATGATTGGAAAGATTGAGGATGTTTTTACCCGCCAGGCCAATTTCTCTGCCGATATCGCGCACGAGATCAGAACCCCCATCACCAATCTGGTGACGCAGACTGAGATCGCACTGAGTAAGGACCGAACGCAGAAGGAGCTCGAGGATGTCCTCTATTCCAGTCTTGAAGAGTATAACCGGATGACTAAAATGGTCAGCGACATGCTTTTCCTGGCGCAGGCGGACAATAATCAGCTGATACCTGACAGGGTTCGGTTTGATCTCAGAGTGGAAGTCATGAAAGTCTTCGAGTTTTTCGAAGCCTGGGCCGAAGAACGCAATATCACGCTCAAATTTAACGGGATGCCCTGTCTGGTTGAAGGTGATCCACAAATGTTCAGAAGAGCGATCAATAATCTGCTTTCCAATGCCCTGCGTTATACCCCGGAAGGACAGGCAATCACCGTCTCAATAAGAGAGCAAGAGAGCTTTTTTGACCTTGTGATTGAAAATCCAGGGAAACCGATCCCTGAAGAACATTTATCAAGGCTGTTTGACCGTTTTTATCGGGTGGATCCATCCAGACAACGAAAAGGAGAAGGCAGCGGCATCGGCCTTGCGATTGTGAAGTCAATCGTGGAAGCACATCACGGAAGAGTGCAGGTGGAATCAGACGTACGCTCCACGCGTTTTATCTTATCCGTGCCCAGACTGGAGAAAATGATCCCGGAAACCCAATGCTGAAAATAAAGATGTAAATGACAAAGATGTCATTAGCCTGTCATGCAGCAAACAGAAGCCATTCGATATAATTAGTGCAACTTATCAGGAAGGCTGGATTGCTTCATCAATACCCGGCGTCAGAGTACGCCAGGAAATGAATATCCAGCCCTCTTCCGGAGAAATAAACGCTGCCGAACTTGTTTCAGTTATGGAACTGAAAACACCGGTTGTACTTCCCCGGACATCACTAATTCAGAAATGGAGAGTTATCATGAAAAATATCGTATTAGCATCTTTGCTGGGCTTTGGTTTAATTTCATCGGCCTGGGCCACTGAAACCGTGAATATCCATGATCGCGTCAACAATGCACAGGCTCCTGCTCACCAGATGCAGTCTGCTGCGGCTCCTGTCGGGATCCAGGGGACTGCTCCTCGTATGACCGGTATGGACCAGCATGAACAGGCCATTATTGCTCATGAAACCATGACGAACGGCTCGGCGGATGCGCACCAGAAAATGGTGGAAAGTCATCAGAAGATGATGGGAAATAACACGGTATCCACGACCGTCCCGTCAACGTCTTACGCGGCGATGAATGAGCATGAAAGAGCAGCGGTTGCCCATGAATTCATGAATAACGGGCAATCCGGCCCACATCAGGCCATGGCCGAAGCGCACCGCCGCATGATCAATGCAGGCTGAATGCGACGGTAGTATCCGTGCTGTTACCTTTTCCCTGATAGATTATTCCTTTACCGGATTTGTTGCTTCTTTTTGCCCCCGCCAGGGGGCTTTTTTAACTGACTCAGGGCTTTGTTGAATAAATCGAACTTTTGGCCATAATCAGGATCAGATCACCACATTCTCGATCCTGTAGCGGTATCCCGTGGCAAAAAAAAAGTTCAAAATCACCAACTGGAACGTCTACAACAAAGCCCTCGTCAATCGGGGCTCACTGACATTCTGGCTTGATGAGTCGACCATTCAGGCCTGGTATGACGAACCCAAAACCTCTTCACGTGGTCGTCCTCAACGTTATTCCGAGCTGGCCATTTCCACCGTTCTGATGCTCAAACGCGTCTTTCGCCTCACGCTGCGCGCTGTGCAGGGATTCATCGATTCCATTTTTATCCTGATGAAGCTCCCGCTCCGTTGCCCGGATTATTCCTGCGTCAGCAGGCGGGCTAAGTCCGTCAGCATCCCTTTCAAAAGCCCCACACGCGGTGAAATTGCCCACCTGGTTATCGACTCCACCGGCTTAAAAGTTTTCGGTGAGGGTGAGTGGAAGGTGAAAAAACACGGTCAGGAAAAGCGCCGCGTCTGGCGGAAGCTGCACCTGGCCGTGGACGCCAGTACGCATGAGGTTATCTGTGCTGACCTGTCCCTGAACAACGTGACTGATGCAGAAGCATTCCCGGGACTTATCCACCAGACACACCGGAAAATCAGGGTCGCTTCAGCCGACGGAGCTTATGACACCAGACGGTGCCACGACGAACTGCGGCGTAAGAAAATCAAAGCACTTATCCCGCCGCGAACCCGAGCGGGTTACTGGTCGGCTGAGTATGCCGACAGAAATCAGGCGGTTGCCCGGCAACGGCTCACGGGAAGCAATGCGTACTGGAAATGGCACACGGCTTACAACCGACGTTCGGTGGCCGAAACGGCAATGTACCGTGTCAAACAGCTGTTTGGTGGGCATCTTACGTTGCGGGATTATGATGCGCAGGTTGGGGAGGCTATGGCCATGATCCGCGCATTAAACAAAATGACGCGTGCAGGCATGCCAGAAAGCGTACGGATTGCCTGAGAAAGTCAGCGACGAGGGGAGCTTTTATCTAAATCCGATTTATTCAACAAAGCCCTGACTCAGCTACAATTTACCGGTACCTACCTGAAAGGAATTTTTATATGAAAATCAGAAACAGCCTTTTTGTTATATTAATGTTATCCCTGCCCGCCATTTCCGCCGAACATTCGGACATGAAAATGTCTGATATGTCCTCATCGGTATCGTCACAGGAATATATGGCAGGCATGAAAGACATGCATGCCAAAATGATGGCCGCCGTTAATGAGTCCGATCCCGACAAGGCGTTTGCAAAAGGTATGGTTGCTCACCATGAAGGGGCAATCGCCATGGCTGAGACCGAACTTAAATACGGAAAAGATCCCGAAATGAGAAAGCTTGCGCAGGACATCATAAAAGCTCAGAAAGGTGAAATTGAGCACATGAATAAATGGCTCGACAGCCAAAAATAATATTTGTATTACCGCTTCTGTAAGCGTATTTTTACATCACTCCCGAGATCGGGACCCTGTTAAACGTAAAATAATGAAACTCCGATTAATTTCGGGGTTTCATTTTAATATTAAAGCAACATCAGATTCCGACTGTGATTCTAAGCATCCTTTATTAGTTTTGCATACGCGAATAACGGTCATTCTTGATACACCTGCCAGTCGCGCCGTTTCATTTATGGATTTACCGTTATGTAGCCGTAAAGTTGTTATTAACTCGTGTTTTGCCATATCAGGTTGCCGTCCGGCATATTTCCCTTCCTGTCTGGCTTTTTCTACACCTTCTTTCTGTCGTCGGCGACGATCCTCATAATCTTTACGAGCGATAGCGGCCAACATATCGAGCATCATACAATTGACAGCCCTAAGCATACTTCGTGTAAAGTTGTCTGAAGCCGCATGAGTAAGAGCTATATGACTGGTTGGAAGGTCAAGACTGATAACTGACAAGTCCTTCTCAAGCATTCTACGCTTCAGTGTGTCCCAGTCTTCATCGCTAAGACGCGACAACCTATCGACCTGCTCTATCAATATCACATCCCCTGACTCCATATCAGAAAGCATACGGGTAAGCTCAGGACGGTCAAGCGAGGCTCCAGAGGCATTCTCAACATACCAACCGGCAATACGTTGTCCATGATGAGTTGCAAATTCCTTCAGCCTGTTTTTTGCGCGAAGAGCGTCTTGCTCAATTGTAGATGCCCGAAGATAAGCATAAATGTACATTTTCTCACCACTGGTAACTTTTAAATGGTAACAATTATAGGGGTACCTTTTAAATGGTATCATAACAGGATTTTCGAATTTAGTTAGATAGTATCATTAAGGGATACTTATATATCACTATTGTTTGAATAGTTACTAAGATTAAAGTAACTACCATTACGGTATCAAAATGAGTTCTTTTTGGGATGTTGTAATTCTTTTTTGTTTTTGTAATTCTCTTATTGATTTATCAATAAAATGACAATATTGTATTTCAATGTTTCTAAGCTAGTGAATAACTCCCATAGGGTTCCTTATGAATGAACGTATTTCCATACCTGATAACGGGACCGAACATACGATTGCGGTTTCGGTCAAAGGGGTAAGAGCCTCAGTCAGCCAAGCACTCGAAGAAGTCTCGGCCAGTAGAGGAACAAATAAATCTGCCCTGATGCGTGAGCTGATAAACGGTCCGATGAGCAGTATCATTAAAGTGTTCTGCTTGAAAAGTCCTCTGGTTACCTCATTAGATCAGGAGCTTGCAGCTATTTCCAATTGCACAATGGTGTCTGCATGGTATGACAATGGAGCAAGTACACTAGCTGACCGTGCTTATGTAGGCATTCTTAATATAAATAATGAGAATGATTTACGTGACATTCTGTTGCGTAATACTCCTTATTTGCGGATTCGTGCCCAGCAGGCTTTGGTACCAAGTGTACCCATGCTGTATGGTGTTTCCTTATATTTTGCCCTGTTTACGGAAATAGCAGGCCGTGATGATGCAACAATTGAAGCTGCTTGGGCTGATATATTTAGTCGATGGGGAACTTGGTATCGACGTCAGGATTACTATCGTCAGATTAACGAGATCCGTGCGGCCATGAATCGTACGGACGCTACCTTTCTTACCGAGGCACACGCTGAAGGTTACTATAGCCGTGTAGCGATATTCCGCCCTGATGGGTACGGTTATGGTGCCTTTCAGGTAACTATGATTTTAGATCAGTCTAGAACTGCAACGCTACCAGAAGAACTTTTCAGTAAACTAGCATTTCCTTTCTTCACTGGCCGGATCATGTCTCCAGACATGGGATTTGGCGAAGCCACTTGGCATAATAATAACTGGACTCTAGGATTTAGTTTTCGAGAGGGGACTTGCGCACTGCATCTTTACTCTTGTGGTGTAGCGGAACATGAAAACCCCGTGTCGCTGAGTGAAGTGGCTCGAGGATTGGCGGATTTAGTGGACGAGAAGGTGCGGGGATGGATCGGAGGGTCTGCGCGTTAGTTATTTTAAAGGAAAAGCCGCCCTAGACGGCGGCTTTGATAAAATATGGCTCAGAACCTCCCCGGGATAGAACCACAGACAGAAGGGAGAGCCGTTTTTTTCGGTGGCACCCGCTGTTGACAGCAGATGTCTTAAATTTAGATGGTGTCAATCATAGCTCACTACACAGTAGAGATCCATATTTATGCGCATAGACCGCCGCCTTGCCCGGGAAGGGTTGACGGATAGCCAGCTGTTCTTTATCGAATGCTGGGCTAATTTCTGCCACAAAAACAGCCCGGATACTGACCGGGTTGGCTATAGCAATGCGTTAAGTACCGTTCAAGAGCTGCTTTTTTTGTACGGCATGGAGGATCGTTTTCACGCCGATAAGAAACGCCGGCGAGTAGTGTTAGAGCTTCTTGATATTCTCGAACAGGACAATGTCCTAAAAAGCGACCTATTTATTGATACGGTCTCACAGCTAATCAGTCTCCTACCTCGCGACCAGTTGGATGATTCCACCCGAAGCCCCGTTGAAAAACGCCCTCGTCTAATCCGTAGCCTGTGTAGTCAGTTGGCAAATATCTCTGAAAGTCACTATGTCACACAAGCGCTTGCTCTTTTGGAACAACAGCTGTTCACTCATCAGATGTTGGGTACTGAGGAAGCGTTAAGAATCTACTCACTGACAAACAATATTATGAGCATACTGCTAACCAGGGGAATGACGCTCACTGAATGTTACCTTTTATATATTAATATATTCCGTAACCGTGTGGTTGATGAGCCAGACGCTTTCCGTACTGCATTCGATTCCTTTCGTCAGAAGCTGGTGACTCCTACAGAAGAAGTGACAGTGCGCATGTTCATTGTCAGCGAGAAGCTTTACTCCCTCCTTATTACCCATGGCCCATTTCTGCATTTTAACGGTTGTCTATTTAGACCATTAGAAGATAACCGCATGCGTTTTTTATCCGTAGATATCCCCGTTTGCTCCATGTCCGATGCATCCGCTCGTAACATGGCTGGGCAAATGCTGCGTGAATCGTTAGACGTAATCGCTTACATGGCCGGAAAGGGAGATATAACTATACAGAAGCAGTTTGTAATTGTCCGAGGGGAGGAGGAAACGGAAGTGCCTCGCTTCGATAATGAGATTGAGGCAAATGCTGACCGATTAACCGATGAAGAATTTACTCAATTCATGGTGGCTATGAGCGGGCTATTTGCAGGTACTCCAGATGCGTCACGTAAGAAGATAAGCTCCGCATTTCGATTCTTTCGCAATGGTATTGAGAATCCAGGCCAAGAAAGTCGCTTCACCGCATATTGGTCAGCGCTTGAGTCCTTGACTTTGGGTGTTGCACCAGGCACCCCTTCACATGATGAGCACGTGATAAGCGTTGTGGGGCCTTGCATGGTACTTGATTACATTGTGAAACAACTTTTTTCCCTTCGTCAGGTTCTCCATTTTCTGCATCGGGGCCCTGAAAACCCTTTACGCGAACCGGGAGTTGCTTCACTTACACTGGGAGAATTATTTGTACTGTTGAAAGATCCGGTTCGGGCTAACGATTTATTGGCAGATCTGGAGGGCTACCCTTACGTCAAGTACAGCGTCGGCAAATTAGCGGAAATATGTGCATCGCCTGAGAAAATGGAGAAAAAGTTGTCTGGCCACTTAGATAAGGTCACTCGGCACCTACATCGATTGTATCTCCTACGGAATACCATCGTGCACAACGCGGGGACAAGTCCCCATATAGAACTCCTAACGGTAAATCTTGAGCATTATCTGCGAGCAACTATCAGTGCTCTGTTCCATATTGTCGTAATTCATCCAACAGTCAGTACAGCCGAGGAAGCGTTTACCCGTTGCCAGTTTACTGCTGATTCTGTTTTTAAAGAACTGAATCCACTCTGGGGAATAACAGAAAGAAAAGCTATTGCTGCGATTCAGAAACAACTGGATGATAGAGATATATCTAGGAGTGACACACGTCTTATCAAATGGTTGAATGCACACCATTGATAGTTCTGTGCCAGTAATTACAACTCTACCAATCTTGAATAACTGGAATCATTCTTATTAAGAGGGATTTCTGCGTGAAAGGTTCTTAATGGAATAAATTGGATCTACTTCTTCATAGCCCTATGACCAGGCTGGCCAACAGAAGCGCACCAACTGCAGTGGTGCTTCGAGCAACACAAAACTTCTATCTGCGGTCGCTGCAGGAAATAATTCAAACCCTCACTGCGGGCGATCTGCACTTGGACATCCGGGTAGACGGTTAGCGCGGCGATTTTCCCGCCGCAGTCGGCGACTAGCTCCCGCGCCTGTAACTGGTTCTGACCGGTAGATGTCGTTCGTACGCTGTGTGCAGTTTGCTGAGCACTTTCGCCGAACGGAGAATTAGCCAGCGCCGTGGCAACCCTACGTACTTTGTACGGAGATTTGTAACATGACAGATGAACAGAGAGGAGACGGCACACGCATCAATGCAGACCTTGATGCCGCCGTGCACTGCCAGGCCGAGGACCGGTATGGGTTTACCCACGTCGCGAAGCAGCTGGCACTCGCCATCGAGGGATTAGGCCGGGACGGCAGCGCCGTGATCGGCATTGAGGGAGTCTGGGGCTCAGGTAAAACCAGCCTGCTCAATTTATTGCGTCTTGCCCTCGAGGCCGGACTGCATGAGCGGACCTTTGTGCTGTCCGTGTCGCCCTGGCTGGACGGTGGGAGAATGAGTCCCGTTGAATCCCTGCTTTTGCCGGTCGCGGCCATTATTGCGGAAGAAGAGAAGCGCGCGTTATCGGCCTCAGCGCTCAGACGCCTGAAGCGAAAGAAAACGCTGACTGACACGGCATCGACCGTGTTGCGATACAGCCAGTCGACCGCTCGCCACCTAGCTCCGGTAGCCGAAATTGCCGCGCTGGTACCCGGCATGCCCAACGCCAGTGGGGCATTGAAGGCCTACTCAGACGCAGAGTTTCTGACGAACAGAAAGACGACCGCCGAGCTGCGCGCCGAAATTGGCGATAAAATTACCGCGCTGGATCTGAGTTTTATCGTCGTAATGGACGACCTGGACCGGCTGGAGCCAGCACAGACCGTAGAAGTCGTGCGCCTGGTGAAATCCGTGGCGGATTTTCCCCGATTTCGCTATATCCTGTCTTACGACAAATCGGTGCTGGCCCATGCCATTCAGACCGGTCTGGGTGTCACGGACGGTGCTGCCTACCTGCAAAAAATCGTGCAGATTTCGTTCAGCCTGCCTCGTCCGGAGGCTTTTAGCCTGCGGCGGGAATTCATCAGCGGCGTGACTGAACTTTATCAGGACGTTAACGGCAACAGTGCCGGAGAGGACCTGTTGGCCGATCTTGCCCGCGTGACGGATGTCTACGGCGCCGCGTTGTCCACGCCGCGGGAGGTGAAGCTGGTTCTTAATATACTGAGATTTCGCTACGCAGGGGTGCGCGATTACGTTTATCTGCCCGACCTGTGCCTGCTGCAGCTTATCCGTATCAGTAACGCCAGCCTCTATGACTGGATAGAGCAGTATCTGACGGAGCGTGCTGTCGTCGACTCAGGTGACGGCAGCGTCAGTGAAGAAGAACAAACCGGGCTGAAAGACGCACTTATTGCACATCTGGCCCATTTTCCTCCCTCAACGGCGCGCACGGCCTACCATCTCAGAGATTGGATCCCGGGGATAGCTGGCTATGACAACGAAAACATTACACTTTTTTCCCAAACGGGGGATCGCGAACGCGCTGAGATGACGGCCAATAAGCGCCTTGCCAGCGGTGCTTATTGGCGTTACTACTTCGCCTTCTCCTCTCCACAGAATGTGCTACCCCCAGCGTTTTTTGATGACCTGTTCCATCAGGCGGCTGACCCGGCACAACAAGCGGCGATGGCGGAACTATTACTGGGGAAAATCGACAGCAATAATGTGTCCTCACGCACCTGGTTTGAGCACATTCTCAGCCAGCTTTCTCTACCGATGGTGGCCACGCAAAGCGCGAAGGCCTGCGAAGGGTTGGTGAGATTTTTCTTTGATTACAGCGATACCGTAATACAGCGCTATCATGAATTAAACGTGTGGTTTGCAGCGTATGATCTCGATTTGTACGGGGTTGTCGACCGGTTAATACAAAGAATGTGTCAGGAAGACAGGGCAGCCTCAATAGCTGTCCTCCAAAACATCTGTGTAGAGGGAACTGCTTGGTCATGGATTGCAAGATATGTGCGACATCAGCTGTGGCAAAATGGGGTGGTCGGAAACAGACAGGTGGTAGAGAATGACAGGGTACTGTTCGATGAAGAACTGAAGGGGTTGTTGCCAGGGCTTGCTGAACGGTTGAACAAGGACGAGATTCAGAGCCGTCTTTTAAATACGGACGATCTCCTGTCGTACCTTTATGCCTGGAGCGACATCGATAAAGCGGAACGTGTCAGAATCTGGGCTGAAAAGGTTATTCAAACCGATAATGGACTGCTGCAGTTGCTTATGCGCTTAAGAGGGCGTGGCATCAGCAGTGATATAGGTCGTTACCTGAGTCTGGACCTTAACAGGCTTAGTGAATTTCTTGGCGATGAAGAGGTAATAGAACAACGGCTTGCTCGCATAGACGCCGGGGGGCAACATCCAGAAGTCATAAGGGAAATCAGGACTGCCCAGGAGCACGCTCGATTTTAATGCCATTGGCCGGATGGTTTTGTTATTACCACCCGGTCACCACGCCCTGCTCTTTTAGCCGATGGCGGGTTCGCTTAACGTAAGCTGCATCAACGGTTTCCTCTGAATTAAGATTGCGAGTAATGTTGCATATCGTTGCGAGGGTTTCATCTGACAAATTGAAGCCACGGGGTAATGAATATCCAACCAATCCATTTTTTTGATCATTAATACGGTCAAACAGCTCCCTGAAATAATCCGTCAAAGAAGGGCGGCGGGCATTAATGATAGCCTCAGTGGCGTCATCAGCGAACTCAGTGATTACTTCTTCCAATCCCATTACATGCAGTATATCTTCAACTGCTGGCCAGTGCTTCAGGTCATAAACATTAAGCAGTGCAAGCTTACTTTTGAGAGATGACTGATAATAGCCATTATCTTTACCTGCTTCATCAATTAGTTCAGTCAGGCTTACCAGCCGCTCGCAGTAGAAATGGCCACTGAGGTTCAGTAATTCAGACCGGCGCTCAAGCATGGTCGCCAGCCTGATGCTTGCTTCGCTAATGGCCTCATTGAGAGCGGTAAGTTCCCGGAAATCTGAGCGCAAGCGGGCATGCTTTTCCTCGGTACCAAAGCTTGCGGCAAAAATAAGCTGCTCCAGCAAAATCCAGAGTCTGGTTCCTGTGATCCCCCGCTCAGCCAGCTCCTCATAGACCGCGAACATTTCATGATGACGAGTGATAAGGCGGTCAAAAACCGGCCAGGTTGAATTCCATGCCGGGCTGACGCCATCTTTCCAGTCGTGCAGTTTATCTATGAGTAATTGCCTGACATTTTCAGACTGATTGTGTAAATCGGCAGACATTCGCATTTTCCTTGAAAAAATTATGTTTTCGGGCCCATTATTTACATGAAGATGAAGAATGTCGGTAACGGGAGGAAAATTTTTATCAAAGTCAGAGGTACTTTGCCACGACAACATTGCCGTACATATAGGCATGCATAAATGTCACATCGCTGACTCACTCCTTAATTTAATCTTAATTAAGATGATGAGCATTTGTTACTGTTCATAGTAGGAAAATGATATTAATTTGCCTCTTCATCATCAACTTGGTGCATTCGTTTGGAAGCGCGCTTGAAATGGATATCCAGTTAATCCTCGTTGGAAAAGTGGTCCCTGTCACGCCATTGTTAAGATGATTTTTGAAAACCACCAAGTTGTGTTTTCAGGCGTAGGTGTTTAACAGTCTATTCCGACCCTATTTTATAGCTCAGCAGGTCTCCTGATAGGGGAACCGTAATTACGAAAAGAGAAGAGCCATGGACGAATTGAAAAAAATATTTACCCCACGTCTCAAAAAACTTGTCCTAGATTTGTTCGTTGAGTCTGCAAAAGGCCTACCCGGTGTGGGAGGTATGGTCAATGCTAGCGATAAATTATTGCGAGGCCTGGCCGATATTGAACAGGAGGAGCGGCAAAAGCGTCTAAAAGATTACGCTCTGGGCTTGGCTTACGATTACGTTGAAGATGTTGAATTTCGAGAGGAAGAAGTACTGACGGTGGTTCGCAAACTCGTTGCAGATGATGAGGCAGCAAAAACTGAATATTACACACGTCTTACGCTGGGTCTTGGTCGTATTGATATGGAAACGCTTCCCCCCAAAATGCGCTATCATCTCATCCGCATGACAAGCGAACTAACCTGCTACCAGATCGAGTTTGCTAGGGAACTGAAGATCCGCAAAACAGTACCGATTATAGGTACTCTCTCGCTAGATGAAGCCGAACTTAAACTTACCTCAATGGAAAGAGGTATGACTCTCCAGGCTGTAAGTACTCTTAGAAATTGGGGGTTAATAAAAGAAGTATCGCTTCCTCCTCGTGCGAAACCACCGGCTGGCCAGTTGTACGACTTAACGCAAGATTTTCATACATTGATGAGTTTGCTTTTCCACCCTGATGATTTTTCCCCTTTAACCATAGATCAGAAGCCCAAAGAAATTGTTGATGTCATTATCGTGGAACCATATAGCTCAGCCGACAATTTGTATGAAGAGTACCTTACATCTATCCTCAACAGAGAGGGAAAGAAGGTGTCTGTCGAAACTAGAGGAAGCCAGCACCTGTATGAAAAGCTGGGGCATCGCTACCTTCATACGGGGGAGTTGCTCAAAGATAAGAAAAAATTCATTAGATTTAATCTGACCAAAACGGGCCACAAGTCTGACGCAGAGACTCAACGTACGTTCCTTATAGAAAAGGAACTATATACCAGATTTAATAATAATAGTTCGAGTGCGCAAAGTAAGTTACGTCAGAAGTTGGATGAAATAGCGAGCGCTGTGCTGGAGTAGCTAAGGAAGTAGTTCCTGTTTGCTTGCACTCCTGAAGGCACGTTTCCCATGAAAAGGGAATATGATGAATAAATTCAACTTAATCATGGCTATAGACTGTGCAGTCTAGATTTAACGCTGATTTGATTTTTTGAAGTAACAGGTAGGGGGTGGAAAGCGGGGCACTTGCCCACGCTTTTAAGTTTTCTTAACATTCTTTCTTTTCAACGGAGATTCAAAACCAGCAAGGCTGTCTTTTTTCTTAGTTCTCGGAGAAACAACTTCGCCAATTTCGCCTACTTCTTTTCCACATAACTTCGCAGCTTCTGATATCAACTTGATGCGCATATTCTTGTAATCTGAAGCAATGCGCAAAACATCATCACGGCTGTATCCGTTTTTTGGGCGTTCGGACGTGGATGTAAAATTACGGTTCGATGACATGAATATGTTGCTCCATATAAGATTGGTTATAATTGTAGCCTAAATTTTGCTCATTTTCACGTAAAACCTTGTTGTACATCCAGGATAGCCCCCTATCCATAGGGATGGCCACTATTGCTCCAAAGTTATTATTTTCAATGTAATCAAAGACCGCTACAGCTAAGCCATCATTTACAAACTCTCTCATCTCCTTGAAAGTAAATTTCATGTTTACAACCGGCGTATATCTGTACACTCCCTCGTCTTGTTTGAATATCACATAATCGAAGAAATTGACCACATAGAAATCGTTTTCGATCTTATCGGCATTATATTGGTCATAGAAAAACGGGTGCATTTCTTCCGGAAGTCTTACAATTTCCACAACAAACTTACACTCAACCCCTACGTCTTTAACAATGCTGATTAGATAGTGTGTTCCCTCAACCAGCCCTGGAGGAGTGTATCTATTAACCGTTACATTCATTTAACTCCCGCCTCTCATTTCATGAGTCACATGACATTTATTTCGTTAAAATTATATTTTTCAATTAGTTATTTCTTTCATTTAAAATCACCATCTTTAAGTATGCAAATCCAATTTTTTGGTAACTTGCCATTTTCAAATCTGCATCGCCACAGGTTTAACAGACGCTTCCAAGTAGTTAAGATGACTTAAAAATAGAGGTACTCATGAGCGGTAATCTTATCTCACGACTTTAAAATCATTAATGTGAAAGTGTCGGGATGCATAGTACAAGTCATAAAAATATCAATATGATTTAATTTCAACATCAATTTAATATTATTTTCATTGTATTCTATGTTCCATCCCTTAGGCATAAGGTGACTACTTTCATAATGGAAAGCGGTCACTTTCATAATGCCTTTGAAAAGAGATGCTGCTTTCATAAGAATGCATCACAGTCAGTACATAATTCACTCTTAAACACCGGCGTATACCGCCAATTTTGCTGTAACTTATGAAAGTGACCGCTTAACGAATGCCGTTTATGAAAGTAACCGCCTTTCTTGCAGTGCGTTATGAAAGTGACCGCTTTTATGAAGAAGCGAGCCCAAGCTTTGGAGAGCGGGTATGGATGATGAACATGATCTCCCTCCCCTTTTTCGTCTCTGTATAGTCTATGTAGCCGATTTTCTTCAAATCAGTCATTGCCCTGCGGATCGTCGCGTTTTGGTCTTTTACTTGCGATTCCATCGCCAGACGCTCCCGGAGGCGTTTCATTGAAACAAACAATGTAGATGGGGGCATACTTTCAAAGTACACATACAGGGACTGAGCTGCTTCTTTACGGGATAACTCTGAAAGGGCTTTTAGACCAAGCAAAACCTTGTGATCATATCTGTACAGTTCCCATAGACTTGGGTCCCCAACAATTTCAACCAGATCAGCGTCCATATCTAACACCGCACGTTGTACCAAATGCGTCACCAGGGAGCGTTTGCCATCTTTGCTGCGAAATGCCAGGGTAACACTCGATAAATTGAACAAAGAGTCACTGAGACGTGTTCTGGCACGTCCATTGATGTCTGTGGGCTTTAAACCACACATCCGGGCAAATTCTGAGAACGGTAAGGTTATTTTTTCACTGGAATAACCGTATTTTGAAAAGGCAGAGATGATCCCTATCCACGTTTTGAAATCAGTGGACATACCGAGCTTGGCGCCCTGAATCTTGATATTTGTATACCCTTCCTGCCTGGCAACCTCTAAGCTGGAAAGTTCTTCTGACGCATCAATCAGAAATTCCCGCTTCCCCTTTTCCTTAGGTGAAACAGGGGTAAACACACTCAATCTAAGTAGTGCTACAGGCTGGACAGTTTTGCTGCTGTTCGGGATCAGTTCATAAGCTGTGCCTGAATCTTTCTTGATGATCGCGAATGGACTTTCTGGTGGATTGATATCATTAGAGTTTTCCATTTATCCACACCGTATTTGAAATTTGAGAACTTTTTATGAAAGTAACCGCCTAAAGGTTATGAAAATAACCGCCTTTATTATGAAAGTAAACGCTAAATTTATGAAAGTAACCGCTTTTTTTATGAAAGTAACCGCTCAATGTGCCGATTTAAGTAATGTTTTCAATAGAATACGAGGCTGGTGATCTGTTTTTCTTTAATATGATCTAATTATGATCTTAAGAATTGTAATATCAGGTGTATATGTGGATAACTTATTGATCCAGAAGACTCTGACTAGATCCACTCTTCAGTTCGGAACGGATGAAAGGGATCTTCTCCTATTCGTTCACCATCTTTCGTTACTGTAACGTCCAAAATTTTCACTGTTGGCATAACCAAAACCGTCGATATCAGGGAACAAAGTTAACTGGCGTACATCAAAGCTATCTTCGAGGATCCTTAAACAAACGCTTTTCATTTCCGGCGTAAGACCAATCGCCAGGAATGCCTTCTTTTCTTTTATAAACGCCAAACTACTTACTGGGTCATCACAAACTCTGCTGTATAAAAATTCAGCGCTTTGAGCTGCAATTCTTTTTGTTACTACTGAACCGCTCCGGTTTTCCTGGAGAGTATTTTGCCTGAGTGATCAGGATGCCACATCCCGGTCATTCAGCGAAGCGTAATAGGCTTTTTCTGCCTCCACTGGCGGGATATATCCGGTCCGTTCCATCAATCGGTGATTATTGTACCAGTCCACCCATTTCAGCGTAGCCAGCTCAACATCCTGTCGGGTTTTCCAGCTTTGCCTGTGGATCACCTCCGCTTTGTACAACCCGTTGATACTTTCTGCCATCGCATTGTCATATGAGTCGCCCGTGCTGCCTGTTGAAGCCAGCAGCTCCGCGTCCTGCAGCCGTTGCGTGTACGCCAGTGACACATATTGCGAACCTTTGTCGCTGTGATGGATGGTACCGCTCGGGCGTCTGGCCCACAGCGCCTGCTCCAGTGCATCCAGCACGAACGACGTTTCCATCGTGGATGAGACCCGCCAGCCCACGATAACACCGGCGAACACATCAATGATGAAGGCCACATATGCGAACCCCTGCCAGGTGCTGACGTAGGTAAAATCGGCCACCCAAAGACTATCGGGCCGTTCAGCCACGAACTGCCGGTTCACCCGATCCTGCGGTGTTTCGGCTTTGTTGCTGCGGGTGGTTCTGACACTTTTGCCGCGTGTCACCCCACGTAGCTGCAGGGCTTTCATCAGGCGCTCAATGGTGCAGCGGGCAACGCCGACACCTTCACGTTTTAGCTGTCGCCAGACCTTACGCACACCGTAAACGCTGTAGTTTTCTTCGTATACGCGCTGTATCTCAGGTATCAGCACGGCATCGCGTTTATCCCGACTACTGCGTCGTTCAGGACACTTCCGGCGTTGCTGATGCCAGTAGTACGTTGACGGAGCAATATCCAGCTCATGACAGACTGGCCCGACCCCGTGTTCACCGCTCAGATTTTCCAGAAGCGGCATTATTTTTTCCAGTGGCGGTCGAGCTCCGCCTGGGCAAAATACGCTGAAGCCTGACGCAGAATATCATTGCTGCGGCGCAGCTCGCGGACTTCCCGCTCCAGTTCTTTCAGACGCTGGCGTTCGCTGGCAGTCAGCGCATTCTGCTCATCATCAACGGGCTCCTGCTGACGGATCCAGATACGCAATGTCTCGGGAGTGCAGCCGATCTTAGGGGCAATGGAGCAGATAGCGGCCCATTGTGAGTTGTAGGTATTCTGGTTTTCCAGAACCATACGAATAGCGCGTTGACGAACTTCAGGGGGAAATCGGTTATGTTTTGTCATCCTGGTTACCTCTCTCAAAGAATGTAGTCTCCAGGATTACCGGGGCGGTTCACTACAGGTGGTTGCCAGACAACAGGATGTGAGCCCGTATCAAGACCTTTAGTGTCCCCTGCCCCAAAAATTTCGTTATATCCCCTTTCTTCAGAACGACCTTCAAAACCCAGAATATTACTTATATGCCATCCCAGTAGAATGCCTGTTTTGTCAGTTTGCGATCTGCAAGCGAACCATAAAGCCACTAACATATTTCTTGATACATCGATCAGCCTAGTTGCAGCACCATGGTGTTGAAGCTTTGCCAGTAACTCAAAATCAGTCAACTTCCTGCCATTTTCATAGCCATAGCCCTGATGCCAAGCGTTAAGTAGCAGATCTCTTTCATAATCGCGCATCGTCACCTCAGAAGGTGGCTCTTCCCAGCGTCTTTCTTTCAAGAGACGGCGATATGCTGAACTATGTATTGCCCAACTCACATCACCCTGCCCTCTCCACATGTATACACTTCGTCTGTCACCAGAATGGTCATCAATAATTTCCAAAATCTGGCTAAATTTACTAGGAGTGTGTATATCTCACCAAACAACAAAGTCTGCATTTTATGCACGTGTTTAACCATTATTACGCATCTAAAAAACAATCAATTTAATATCATAATGATAGTATTATAAGTGTTAAAAGAAACGATAGAGAATATCCTCTAGTCTTTCTTCCCACCAATCATTGCGCCTTCATTAAGTACATGCCGGATCCCGATGTTGATCAGAGCCGCGCGCGAAAGCCCTAGGTCTCCTGCTTTCTGGTCTAATTGGTCAAGGATATCTGGGGTGATAGTTAACGTGATTTGTTGTTTTTTCCCTTTAATGACACCTTTCTTTTTGGCTGACTGGCCATCTGGAGCACCTTCGATGAAAGCATCTAGTTTAGCGTTGGCTTCATTTGTTTTTTTTGGTGGTTTTGTAATTGCCATTTCATATCACCTTAATATTAATATGATGTTTTATTGATTGTTAAATAGGATGCTTATGAGGGTAGTAAGTTCCAGATTAGCTTTAGCATCTTGTGGCTTATATTCAAAGACGCATTGGCCTGAACCAGCAGCATTTGAAAATGCTTTACGGCCAACAATATGTTCAGGGATAAACTCAAGCTCCGGGTAATCGGTAAAGATGGCTGCAGCTTCTCTATTGTCTATTGAGTTACGATTTGCATCGGCAACGTTAATGATTGAGTAAGCTTTCAACCCGTCACGCACACTACGTGCCTCTGTAATTAGGTCTGAAATATCCTGCAAAGCCCATACATCAAAACTGCCTGGACGGTAGGGAACTAAAAGGACATCTGTCAAAACGAGTGCTGCACGCAATGCTGTTGAGTCCCTGCCGCCAGCATCAATGATCACATCATCATACTTTGCTTTTTGCTGCATAAGTTGTGAGCGCAGAATCGGGCCATCAGCATAAGCCGAGCATGCGATACCTGGTTGGATATCGTTTTGTGCTCTTATGCTGATCGCCGTCTGTGCTGTCTCCTGCCGGTCAGCATCAATAAGTAGGACATCACGGCCTTGCATGGCTCTGGCGGCAGCAATATTCACTGCAAGTGTTGTTTTCCCTACACCACCTTTAGTATTCCCAACTGTAAGAATCATTTTTTACCCTCATTTTAATATTAAAATGCTGTGCTTATGATGTTCTTATACTAGCAGTAAAATATCTTTTTAAACCAGCATTTTCTCAGATAATTATCATTAAATAATATTATTTTAATATTAATATAATTTGTTTTTGAGGTGTAAATGATTGGTAACTAGATAAAGAGAAATTTTTTGCATTGGTTAACTGTGATAGATGCAATTGCTATTGCATCAGAGTCACTTTTTCTCCACTTAGGTGACTCTTCGATAGCCCTAGTTTTGAAATTACTATTTAAAAGTATTCCAAGCATAAAACTCCCGTCCGACCATGCTGTGGGAATTGCGTGGGGTGGGCAGAGCAGAAGCACAATCCAGATTTTAAATGTTGAGATGGATTAATGGTATGTAAGTTATTTTAATATCATTAAAATATTAAAAAGGCATTATTTAACAATCATAATGATTTTTATTTAATATCGTATTGCCGCTAAAATTTACACGCAGATAGAGAAGGGTCAACGAATCGAGGCAACCGGTAAATCCGACCATCTTGTAGTGTAAGCAGGGGAGAGCATGTCACGTTTCATCTGCCATTCGGGTGCAATCCCACGTCCCGCAAACCATACCTTTCCCAGGCCAGAATTATTGATGCCATCGAGAACGTGCATCAACGCGTCACTGGCAGGTCGGGGCTGAACTTCATCGAACAAATCCAACTGTGATACACCGTTTGGTGTGAAATCATTGAGCATGATTCCGGCCTTTGCGTACCGGCGGCCATCGTCCCAGATACGATCGAGTGCCTTCATTGCGGCCGCAATAATATCGCGGGTGTCTCGTGTCGGTGTGGTGAGCTTTTCAGTGGCCACGTTGCTGTAATAGATTTCGTTGACTGCGAAAGGTGATGTTTTCACGAAAACGGAAATATGCCGGCAGTACTGATGTTCACCCCTGAGCTTTTCCGCTGCCCGTTCGGCATACTGGCAGACGGCCTGACGCATCGCCTCATAGGTTATGATCCTCTCGCCGAAAGAGCGGCTGCAGATAATTTGCTGTTTTGCAGGCGGGGCTTCCTCCAGGCTGATACAGCTTTCGCCGTTCAGTTCCCGACATATCCTTTCCAGGACAACGCTAAAGTTCTTCCTGATAAAAGTGGGATTTGCGCGAGCGAGCTGCAGGGCAGTGTGAATACCCATCAGGTTTAGCTTTTTTGAAATCCGACTTCCGCAGCCCCAGACTTCCTGAACGGGCATCAGCGATAACAATTTTTCAGTCCGCCGGGGATTACCCGGCGTAAGAGCCAGTACACCCTTAAATTGTGGCCATTCCTTCGAGGCCCACTGAGCGGCTTTGGCCAAAACTTTGCCGGGTCCCATCCCTACACCGATGGTCAGGCCAGTTCCCTTCAGAACGTGGGCGCGCAGCTGGTGGCCAAAGGTTTCAAAATCCATGCAGTTATCGATGCTTCTGATATCAATAAACATTTCATCGACGCTGTATTGCTCCACGCGTGGCGAAAGTTCCTCTAAATGACTCATCACCCGTTGAGAAAATGAGTGATATAAGGAATAGTTGCTGGAGAACGCGTACACCTTCTCAGGGAACGACATCTGCTGGATCTGAAACCACGGCATGCCCATTTTTATGCCTAATTTTTTGGCTGCTGCGGATCGCGCCACGCAACAACCATCATTATTACTCAATATTATCAATGGTTTACCGCGAAGCTTTGGGTTAAGAACCGCTTCGCAGCTTGCATAAAATGAATTTACGTCCGCCAGGGCAAACATCATTCACCGCCCCGGGTTTTATGCACAAAAGCCATCACGACTCCAAAAATCTGCAAGTCCTCCGGATAGATTGTCGGAAAGTTAGGGTTCATGGCCTGAAGCCCTGGGCGAGGTGTCAGTAACAGTCTCTTTACCGTGAATTCACCGTCTATCTCCGCTATCACAATGTCACCATGATGTGCCTCTTCTGCCTTATCTACGACCATCAGGTCACCGCTGTGCAAACCGATATCTGTCATCGAATTTCCAATCGCCCGGACGAAGAACGTGGAGGATTTTTTCTTTATACAGTAATCGTTCAGATCCAGTTCTGCGTCAGCGTAGTCGGCACAAGGGCTGGGAAAACCGGCGGGGCATCGTTCAATAAACAGGGGTAACGAAACCTTCACCGGATCAACGGCGGCGGGAGTGATATGTAGCATGGCAACTCCTTTTAATAATACTGTATATAATCACAGTATTATTGTTGTGAAAAATCAGACTTGCAAGCGCCGCATGGCTTCTTTTAACTAGCTCTCTGTTTTCTCAGGCGGAAATAATTCGTGGGAACATTCTTTGAACAAAAGGCATTCCACCTCAAATAAACCCTATTTTGATGATTTAATAATACTCATTATGAGTAATATTAATTGCAATTAGTCCTTTTTGGGGTATTATATTTACTCTAATTGAGTAAATATAAAGGTGTGTCATGAAAAAGATGGGTTGTGACGACGGTTCGACGAACGTAAAACTGGCCTGGCGGGACGGCGATGAAATCTGTACCTCTGTCTCGCCGAATTCGTTTAAAGCGGGGTGGAAGGTCGCCGGGATCGGCAGCAGTGAAACGTACAACTATGAAATTGACGGGCTGAAGTACTCCTTTGACAGCGTCAGCCATCAGGCGATCAATACCACCAACATCGAATACCAGTATGGCGACACCAATTTGCTGGCCGTACATCATGCACTGCTCACCAGTGGCCTGCCGCCACAGCCGGTAAGCCTGACGGTCACCTTACCTATCAGTGAGTTCTACACCAGCGACTGTCAGCATAACGAGGCCAACATACAGCGTAAAATTGACAACCTGCTGCGGCCGGTAACGCTGAACAAGCGCGAAACCTTCACCATCGCACACGTTGACGTCATGCCGGAATCGTTGCCTGCCGTGATATCGCCGCTGGAACGTGCAGGGGTAGGGGCGCTGGAAACCTCGCTGGTTATTGATCTGGGGGGAACGACGCTCGATGCCGGTGTCCTGGTGGGGCAGTTTGAAGATGTCAGTGCCATTCAGGGCAATTCTACGATCGGCGTATCGATGGTGACACAGGCCACACTCACGGCACTGCGTATGGCCAACAGCGACACCAGCGCCTTTGTGGCCGATCAACTGATACAGCGACGGCATGACCGCGAGTTTGCCGCCACAGTTGTCAACGATGAGTCAAAAGTGGACTATGTGCTGGACATGATAAGTTCGTCCATCGAGCGACTCGGGGAACGGGTGGTCAATGAGTTGTCGGCGTACCGCCAGGTGAACCGGGTTTGGCTGGTGGGTGGCGGGGCGTCGCTGATTGAGGCTGCCGTGCGCCGTGCCTGGAAACTGGCCCCCGACCGTATTGTGGTGGTCAATGAACCCCAGACGGCGCTGGTTCGCGAACTTGTTTTACTTTAATTCCAAGGAGCGCTATCCGTGACCGACAAACGTAAGAAACTGACCGTCTATTTGCACCCTGAAGACGACAGTCAGGATGCCAGGGCGATGGAGATTATCGAGTCAGTTCCCCTGCGCACCCGTGGTGATTTTTTCCGGGCGGCGATCGTCGGCGGAAGCGCGTTATACCAGCTGGATAAGCGTCTGCCTTATCTGTTGTCCATGCTGTTCGATGGCCAGCTGACCGCCGACCAGCTGGTGGGTATTATTCAGCAAACGACGGGATGGCAGCCCACGACGGCCAGCATTCAGGACGTCATTGCCGCCTGCGCTGGCCAGGTATCTGCCCCCTCAGTGCTCCCGGAACCCACCGGCAGTACGGAAGGGGAAGGGCAGGCCCGGACTAATTTCAAACGCATGCTGAAAAAAGACTGAAGCCCTCCGGCGTGCCGGAAGATTTGTGGAGAGAACCATGTCATTGATGCTGTTATGCAAAGGGATAATCGGACTGGAGACGCTGACGGGCAGGGCGCGCAAAAGCGCGGCGGAGTGGTGTTTTCTCCTCAGCTGCCTGTTTATTGTGCCGCTGCTGATATTTGACGGATTCAGTGTGCCGGTGAAGATACTCCTGCAGCTGTGCTGGGCGATCGTGGTGGTACGCGCGGCCTTTCTGGCCTCTGAAACTTGGAAGAAAAACCGTAAGTAAAACCGTAAGTAAAACCGATCATCGTTTTCCGCCGGCCCGCGTGCCGGTTTTTTTATGGCTACATCAGGCCGGGAGTGTGCGGTTTTCACCTCAGCTGCAGACGATATGACGCTTCCTCGTCGCGGCTGTTCGTTCCTCGCGGTGCTGCGGTACGCCTCAGCCGAGTCTGCGGCGAGCGTTGCGGGTTTTTCCAGGGTGGACTTTTTTTCCGCTTTTCGACATGCTCAAGACGACGCCCGGTCGTGCTGGCCGGCTCAGAACCCGGACGCATGATAAGGGGCGCTTAACCCCGCTGGAGGCATGACATGGTCATTAATCCCCGCTTTCCCAAAGAGCTGATTTTCTTCTCGGACGTCAAAGATGCCGTCGCTGACGCGGCGACCCGCATTTTTCTGACAGGTAAAGAGATCTGCCACGATACCCTGATGGAATGCCTGGCCGACCGGCTGGCTTATGCGAAAATTATTGAAGACAACTATACGGCCGGCGTGATGCAGCAGGCGATTGACCTGCTTGAAGAGCATCGTGGCCACCTCTGAACCGCCCGCGACGAACAGCATGTCATCCTCATTCATCGTCTGACCTCAGAGGCCGGCCTGGCCGGTGTCTGTCCTGCTGCCATTCATTTCGCGTACCGCCCCGGTCGTCGCAGACTACCGTCTCATTTCAAACCGCTTTCGGTTATCCACAGATTCACTGAGTAACTTCGGTATTCGCGGGGGATAAGTCGGTGAACCTTGCTGCGCCGGTCCTGTGCCCGGCGGCTTTTCACCCAAGGATGTCGCGTTGCTCCACATCCATAGCACCTGACGGTGCCGCCCTGATTTGCTCACTTCCGTGCTATCCCTCCACGTCCTTAACGTTAGTGCCAACGCCGTGCCCGCACTGTAGCCGGGCCGCTGCGCCTGCAAGTGTTCACTCCGTCGTCTCCTCACCCGTTCGCACCCGTCACGGCGCATTCAGCCCGTGACGGGTTTGCGCTGCGGCTTCCGGGGACGCACCTGCCTGCTCCGCTTTGCGCCCGTCTGTCGTGGGGGCACGGCGCCGGCCGGTTCCGGCACTCTCTGTGAGTAACACTATGTCCCGATATATGCAGGGTGACTGTCAGCTGGTCATGTCAACATTTCCGTCCCGTTCCGTGGATTTTATCCTCACGGATCCGCCTTACCTGGTGGGATTTACTGATCGGTCAGGGCGGTCTATTGCCAACGATAAACAGGGGGACTGGTTACTGCCGGCCAGCCGCGAGATGTTCCGGGTGCTGAAAAACGACAGTCTGGCGGTCAGTTTTTACGGCTGGAACCGGGTGGATCAGTTTATGGCCGCATGGAAAGCCGCCGGCTTTCGCGTGGTTGGCCACATTGTTTTCACCAAGACCTATGCTTCGAAATCCGCATTCGTCGGCTATCAGCACGAAAGCGCCTATGTCCTCGCCAAAGGGCGCCCGCCGTTGCCGGAAAAACCGCTCCCGGACGTCATGCCCTGGCAGTACACCGGCAACCGTCACCATCCGACGGAAAAACCAGTATCTATCCTGCAACCGCGGATTGAGTCCTTCACGCAGCCGGGCGCGATAGTGTTAGACCCTTTCGCCGGGAGTGGTTCGACCTGTGTGGCGGCGGCTCAGAGCGGACGCCGCTGGATTGGCATCGAACTGTTAGAGCAGTACCACACGGCAGGCATTCGTCGTCTGGCTGAATTTCAGCGCAGACATTCAGTGACGCCGGTTTCAGCCTCACAACACTCCCGGAGCATGGCATGAGCAACTATGCAGACAATATCGACCTGCGGTCGGACGTGGCGGCGCTGGCGAACGCCACCTATGAACTTCGCGAACAGTTCCGGGCGTTTGAAAAGAAATACTTTTGGGGCAGTGAGGAATTGGCTCAGCGTCTCGCCGGGCAGGTGGTGAACCAGTGCAGCGGTCAGATGCTGGAAATCTACAGACAGGTTAACGAACTCGACCACGCCTTCAAAGACTGAGACTCAGAGCATGGCCCGCGCGACGGGTCTAGCCAGGCTAAATTCTTGCTGTCAGCGGCCTGATGCAGCAGGCGACCGGGATAACCGGTCGCCAAGAGTCCCCAAAAAAGGACGTCGTGAAACTCCGCTTTTTCAGGGTTACAGCCCTGCAGGTCTGTAACCCAGTAAAAAAACAGTATCTGGCAGCCCCGTGCTGCGACGGCTAACGCCGTGCCTTCACTGTAGACGGGCCGCTGCGGCTGCAAGCAACTGTCTTGAAGAATTAGTACGCTTTCGAATCCTTGCGAATTTTATTTAACTCGGAGGTGTTGCTTCTTCATATATTTCCATTATTCTAGAAATATAGAATTAAGGGGGTTGTAATGGAACTTAATGACGTCGCCAACGCGCTAAAAGAGCTTGGCCACCCAACACGTCTCACTGTGTATAAGTCGTTGGTGAAGTCGGGGCATGAGGGCCTGCCCGTGGGTGAGTTACAAAAACGCCTGGACATACCTGCCTCTACGCTCAGCCATCATGTCGCTGCCTTGGTTGCGGTGGGGCTGGTACGCCAAAACCGGCAGGGCAGAACGCTGTATTGCTTACCGCAGTATGAGGTTCTGAACGAAATTATGGCCTTCTTTATCGACGAATGCTGCGCCGAGAAGGACCAAACCTGTTGAAGACACTACAAAGAGAACGAAATATGTCTGATTCGATGAACGAACTTAGCAACATTCAGCCTGAAATATTCGATACCCACATCAGCACGGAAAGGCTCTCCCTGACTGCGTGCGGCCACGCCCCGCGAATTTTGATGCTTTACGGTTCAGTACGAGAACGGTCATACAGCCGGTTAGCTACAGAAGAGGCTGCCCGCCTGCTTACGGCGATGGGTGCCGAAGTGAAAATATTCAATCCTTCCGGACTGCCGCTCCCCGATGATGCGCCGGATACGCACCCAAAAGTCCTTGAACTGCGTGAGCTTGTGATGTGGTCAGAAGGTATGGTCTGGTGTTCACCTGAACGCCACGGTGCGATGACCGGCATCATGAAAGCCCAGATTGACTGGATCCCGCTATCGGTAGGCGCTGTTCGCCCATCTCAGGGGAAAACCCTTGCCATCATGCAGGTCAGCGGCGGTTCACAGTCGTTTAATGCCCTGAATCAGATGCGCATTCTTGGCCGATGGATGCGCATGATCACCATCCCGAATCAGTCCTCCGTCGCCAAGGCGTTTCTGGAGTTCGATGAAAACGGCAGGATGAAGCCTTCCGCTTATTACGACCGCATTGTCGACGTGATGGAAGAGCTAATGAAATTTACGTTGTTAACCCGTGGCAATGCTGAATACCTGGTTGACCGTTACAGCGAACGCAAAGAAAGTGCCGCCGAATTATCCGCCAGAGTTAACCAGAAAAGCATTTGAGAGCGTTAAATCCTGCATGCAGTGGCGCGGCTGTGTAGCACACGCAACCATAGCCGGATAAATGCCTCCGATGAGTTAAGTAGAGATGTAATAATTATCCTGTAATCTCCCGGTCTTTTCGCCAAGGAGCATTCCCGTTGGAAGAGGTCATTGTTAAGGGCAGGGTGACGTTATTCGTGGGGTTAACCCAGCTGATTAACTGGGGCATTACCTTTTACCTGCTGGGGGCATTTGGTCAGGCTATCGGCAGAGATCTGGGATGGACGCAGGTGATGACCTATTCCGGGCAGACACTGTCCATGGGCATAATGGGGCTCACCTCGCCATTTTCCGGCAGGATATTGAAACACCTGGGCGGAAAAAAGATGATGGCCAGCGGCATCGTGCTGAACGCCACCGGATGTCTTTTGTTAGCGGCCAGTCAGGGGCCCCTGAGCTACTGGGCAGCCTGGGTTATCATGGGCGCAGGGATGCGATTGTCTCTTTATGACGCCGCCTTCGCCGTTCTGGTGGATATCGCGGGTCCATCGGCACGAAAATCCATGACGCAGGTAACGCTGCTGGGCGGTCTTGCTTCCGTGGCCTTCTGGCCGGTAGGTGCGTGGCTCTTAACGGTGATGGGATGGCGTGCAGGTACGGTTTGCTATGGGCTGTTTGCGCTGATGAGCCTTCTCTTACTCCGTTGTCTGCCCGATAAAATGTCATCGCCACTGACTTCCGGTACCCAACCAACCCCGTCACCTTGTGGGTTAGTCGACGACAGTAACCGGTGGTCTGGCTGGATTTACGCCGCTCTGATGGCCTTGCTGAGCTTTTTATCCACGGGGATTTCCGCGCATCTCCCCGCCATGCTTGCAGGCTTCGGCGTACCGGTATTGATTGGCACACTCTGGGGCGTCGGTCAGGTCAGCGCCCGCCTGAACGACGTTTTTATGGGCGCAAAAGGCTCGCCGCTTGGGCTGAATATGCTGGTGGGGGGAATATTGCCATTCTGTTTTGTGATCAGTCTGTTCAGTTTCCACTCCACCGTAAGCGCTGCTCTCTTTGTATTAAGTTATGGTGCAGCCAACGGCCTGTCGACACTGGTTAGGGCTACTTTACCTCTCGTTATGTTCGATAAACATCAGTATGCAGACAAACTCGGTACACTGCTGATGCCAAGCTTTTTCCTTTCCGCTCTGGCACCGGCCATCTATGCCAGCCTGCTGGACGCCATGGGCATTTATGACACCTTGTTGTTTTCTCTGTCTGTGTCACTGATAATTACGGTCCTGAGTGTTGCTCTTTCGTTTAGGGAACGGTACAGGCAGGTAGCATGAGGGGGAGAAAGCCGGGGAGAACAGGGCGTGGGTCTCAGCAGACTGTCTCGCAAGCAATGCTGAGGATTAATCGTCGCTTCCCCATTGTCGAAGCTGGACCTGAAGAGACATGCGTTCAATTTTATCAACGGGCAGGCTGACGAACAGCCGCAGCCGTGTGGCTATTTGTTTCTCAACCTGGATAAAACCCCGAATCTTTTCCTCTTCAGTACCTTCAACAGCTGTGGGATCAGGAAATCCCCAGTGAGCCGTTATCGGCTGCCCCGGTATAGCCGGACAGCCTTCTCCGGCGGTTTTGTCGCAAAGCGTAAAGATAAAATCCATGTGCGGGGAATCACTGCCGGTAAAATGCTCTAACCCCTTGCTGTATAGCGATGACGTATCCATACCCTGCATGGTCAGCACCTCCAGCGTCAGCGGATGAGGTGCGTCCATCGGAGCGCTTCCTGCGCTGAACGCCTCAAATTTATCGCCGGCAATCTTATTGAGCAGAGCTTCGGCAAACAGGCTTCTGGCTGAGTTGCCCGAACACACGAACAGAACCCGATGTTTTTTCATAGCCATTCTTTAACCCCCCTTATGGAAGAGAGGCACCCCATCAAAGGGGGGGCCTCTCTGTTTCACTCTGGTTTATTTAGCAACCCGCTTTCCCTGGGCGTCGACTACGGCTTCACCGTCTTCTTTGGTGAAGGCACCCTGCTGCGCGTCCGGGAGAATATCCAGAACGACCTCCGACGGGCGACACAGTTTGGTGCCAAGCGGCGTGACGACAATAGGGCGGTTAATGAGAATGGGATATTGCAGCATATAGTCCACCAGTTGCTCATCGCTGAACGCATCTTCAGTCAGGCCCAGTTGTTCATAAGGTTCGACATTTTTTCTCAGCAGTGATCTCACTGAAATCCCCATGTCGCCAATCAGCTTTATCAGCTCATCGCGGCCCGGTGGCGTTTCAAGATAGTGAATAACGGTTGGCTCAACGCCGCTGTTCCGGATGAGTTCAAGCGTGTTGCGCGAGGTGCCGCAGGCAGGATTATGATAAATCGTGATAGAAGTCATAACGGTGCTCTCTTGTGAGTAAGGCCCGCCGTGACGTCACGGCAGGCGGGTAGCCAGGGATGAATTAATGGGCGAACGATAAGCGTAAGGCAAGGGCGGCCAGCGTCACAAACAGTACCGGGAGGGTCATGACAATCCCGACCCGGAAGTAATAGCCCCAGGTGATCTTGATGCCTTTCTGCGACAACACGTGGAGCCATAGCAGGGTCGCCAGGCTACCAATCGGGGTGATTTTTGGCCCCAAGTCACTGCCGATGACGTTGGCATAAATCATGGCCTCTTTGATCACACCCGCCGCGCTGCTGCCTTCAATGGACAGCGCGCCGATCAGTACCGTCGGCATGTTGTTCATGATGGAGGAGAGAAAGGCGGTCAGGAAGCCCGTGCCCAGGGTCGCCACCCACAGACCTTGCTCAGCAAAGCGGTCGAGGATCATTGACAGATAATCAGTCAGGCCTGCGTTGCGCAGGCCGTATACCACCAGGTACATACCCAGAGAGAAAATGACGATTTGCCACGGGGCGCCGCGCAGCACCTTGCCGGTGTTAATCGCATGACCGCGCTTTGCCACGATAAATAGAATAAGTGCACCCACCGCCGCGACGGCACTGACCGGCACGCCCAGCGGTTCCAGCCCAAAGAATCCTATCAATAGCAGCAGTAACACAAACCAGCCCGTTTTAAAGGTCAGAGGATCCTTGATGGCCTTGCGCGGCTCAGCCAATTTAGACACGTCGTAGGTGGCCGGAATGTCTTTACGGAAGAACAGGTGTAGCATCGCCAGCGTTGCCACGATGGCTGCAATGTCGACAGGTACCATGACCGAGGCATAGTCGTTGAACCCGATGTTGAAAAAGTCGGCGGAGACAATATTCACCAGGTTTGACACGATTAGCGGCAGGCTGGCAGTATCAGCGATGAATCCCGCTGCCATCACGAAGGCCAGCGTCGCGCCGCGGCTGAAGCCCAATGCCAGCAACATGGCAATCACTATCGGCGTGAGAATGAGCGCGGCCCCGTCGTTGGCAAAGAGCGCGGCAACGGAAGCGCCGAGCAGGACAATGTAAGTAAACAGCAAACGCCCCCGACCGTTACCCCACCGTGCGACGTGCAGCGCTGCCCACTCGAAGAAGCCTGACTCATCCAGCAGCAGGCTAATGATGATGACCGCGATAAAGGTGGCTGTCGCATTCCACACAATGTTCCACACGACGGGAATGTCGCCAACGTGGACCACGCCTGAAACCAAAGCCAGCGCGGCGCCGATAATGGCGCTCCAGCCGATACCCAGACCTTTAGGCTGCCAGATAACTAACACAATCGTCAGAACAAAAATCGCCCCTGCTAACCACATACTTTCTCTCCTGTTCAGACGGGTATACCCGCCCGTAATGCCGTTTATTATTGTTTTCCAGCGAGAATGCTAAGACGGTTAATGCCGACCGGCTCATCTTCCTGTAGCGGGATCAATGCCAGACGTATCGCAAGGCCTGACTGAACTTTCCTGATTTGCTCTATTTCATGTACCGCGCGTAATTTGAGTAACGGAGACGTCGTACGTGCTGCGGCGAGGCTGTTGTTGATAATCCACGCCCACGGCTCAATACCCGCACGGCGAAGATCCTCCTGTAAATTGGCTGCCTCCAGCACCGGTGTCGTTTCGGGTAGCGTCACCAGCAGCACTTTAGTGCGTTCCGCATCCTGTAACTGCATCATCGGCGTTAGATAATGGCCGTTTTCGCCCATGCGCTTCGCCACTTCACGATGATACGCACCGGTGGCATCAAGCAGCAGCAGCGTGTGGCCCGTCGGTGCGGTATCCATCACCACAAAGCGTTTGCCTGCTTCGCGTATGACGCGGGAAAATGCCTGAAACACGGCAATTTCTTCGGTACACGGCGAACGCAAGTCTTCCTGCAGCAGGGCTTTGCCCTGCGCGTCCAGGTCCTTGCCTTTTGTCGCTAACACCGTCTCGCGATAGCGCTCGGTTTCGGCCTGCGGATCAATCCTGCTGACCTGCAGATTTTTAAGCTGACCGTGCAGCGTGTTTTCCAGGTGTGCGGCCGGATCTGACGTGGTGAGGTGAACGTCCAGACCTCTTTCAGCAAGCCTGACCGCCAAGGCGGCGGCAAGCGTCGTTTTACCTACCCCCCCTTTTCCCATCAGCATGATCAGGCCGTGATCCTGGCGGGCGATGTCCTCAACCAGTGCATCGAGAGAGGGGATGTCCGGGACCGCTTCATCCTGCCGCACAGGTGTTGCACCCGCAGGGTTTTCTGTCTGGAAAAGGCCACGCAGCGCGTCAGGGCCCACCATGTTGACCGGCTGAAGCGCTAAGGTTTCGTGCGGTAAGGCCGCTAATGCTGGCGGAAGGCTTGCTAACACGCGCTGCTCGCGTTGATAGAGAGACCGGGCCAGCGCATCTCCCGTGGTTGCGCTTTCAGGCAGCACGCCGTTGATGACCAGGGTCTGATTCTCCAGCCCGACCTGATGAAGCTCATCATGCGTGCGGGCGACTTCAAGCAGGGTAGAGGCCTGAGGACGAGCTACCAGAATCAGACGAGTCTGGGCAGAGTCGGCCAGAACCGACAGGGCATGTGCATAACGCTCACGCTGTTTTTCCAGCCCGGCAAGGGGACCGAGACAGGAAGCCCCCTCCGGATTTTCTGCAATGAAACTGCTCCAGGCACCGGGCAGTTGCAGCAGCCGGATAGTGTGACCGGTGGGTGCCGTATCGAAAATGATATGGTCGTACTCCAGCAGCAGGGCGTCGTCCGTCAGTAAGCCGGTGAACTCATCAAAGGCGGCAATCTCCGTCGTACAGGCACCGGAGAGCTGTTCTTCAATACTGCGGACCACGTCGTCGGGAAGCACCCCCTTAACGGGATCGACGATGCGTGCGCGATAGAGCTGCGCGGCGGCTTGCGGGTCAATCTCAAGTGCAGTGAGGCCCGGTACGCTATGAATGTCGGTCAGTTGGTTACCAATGGTTTGACCAAAGACCTGCCCCACGTTTGACGCCGGGTCGGTGCTGACCAGCAAAACGCGTTTTCCCTGATCCGCTAGCGAAATGGCCGTCGCGCACGACAGGGAGGTTTTCCCGACTCCGCCTTTGCCGGTGAAAAAGAGAAACGTGGGGGGATTATTCATGAATTGCATGGAGGTATCCTTCTTCCGAATTAATGAGTTCAGCAGCAGTTCGTCTTGCCGCCGGAACAGCAACCTGATGACGCGGCTTGTTCACCCTCCAGGGCAAGGCCACACCATCGAGCTAGCTCCTGACGCGTCGGATAGCGGCCGGCCAGAGCAACGTTATTGTCGAGCAGAATCAACGGTAAAGACGAAGTCCCTGAATTCTCAAGAAAAGCTTTAACCTGAGTGTTATCTGCGAACGCCATAGGTTGCTGGGAAAGATTGAAGCGATTTACCGTGATACCTGCCTGTTTAAGCCAGTCGCAGTCCGCGGAAAAGTTGACCAGCACCTGATCAACTTCGCTGCCGCACACGCCCGTGTTACAGCACATTGCTGGATCAAAAACTGAAATGGTTTTCATGACCTTTCCTCTAAATGTCAGTTATTGAGTGCGATCAGTGTTGGCCGCACTTCCTATCGGCTGTTTTGAAGTTTAAATCTGGTTAATCGAATGTATTTTCGTCTGAGATTACAGACAGACGGCCTTGCCCCCGGTGGTGTTCTGCTTGCGGGTAATGCTTTTAACCTGCGCAGTGATTTTGTCCTGCTCGCTCAAAAAGGCCTGCTCAATTATGGCCGCTGCCCATGCAGGCATATGCGGAGACAGGCGGTAGTAAATCCATTTTCCGTCACGGCGATCCATGATGAGTCCGGTTTCTCTGAGCATGGCGAGGTGTCTTGAGATTTTTGGCTGTGACTCATTAAGCACTCCGATGATTTCACAGACGCACAGTTCCCCGGCTTCTCTGAGCAGCATGACGATCGACAAGCGTGTTTCATCGGACAGGTTTTTAAACAACAGAAGTGAAGACAGACTCTTCATAAGATCTCCTTTGTATGATGAGTCCATGGTAGGGCTTGCTCAAAAAATGTCAATTACATATTCGATATTACGAATGTGTTTGATTAGGGTTATGTCAATTGATGTGACAAGTCTGAGTGGTGGTATTACAGGAAGTAAGCATGAAACCGTTTATACAAAAGAGCGTGGAATAATATTGGGGAATGTTTTTTTAAAAGCAGGCGAAGTGAGCTTATATGAATTCGACGGGGTGGCTTCCGGGCAGTTGCAGTTGACAACATTTGCGAATGAATTGGGAACGCAACTATCCAGTTTTATGAAGAGTTGAGATAGCAGCTTAAACGCGGCAAATTTACCCTAAGTAAGAATATCAACGAATGCAACACTAAGAGCGCTGATACTCTTGACCATCATAGGGATCCTGGTCATGGCCCTTGTTCTGGTGATGGTGTACACGCCGTTATAAAGAACGGTCTCTGATTCTTTGAGTATAACTAATCCTTTTAAACTTCATTAGCCGGGCAAATGCTTCGGATCCCATGTCTTAGAATTTTTCACTATTGCATTCAATATGGTCACCAGTTTCCGCATGCAGGCGACAAGTGCGAGCTTTTTTGGTTTCCCTGCAGCAAGTAATCGTTGATAGAACTCTTTAATTGCAGGATTGAACTGCGTGGCTACAAGAGCCGCCATATAAAGCGTTGCTCGGACACCAGCCCTGCCACCAAACGTGGTTCGTCTACCTCGCATTTTTCCTGAGTCTCTGTTCAGGGGGGCAACGCCCGTCAGTGCGCTAATCTCCCGTCGATTGAGTTTCCCCAACTCCGGCAGTTCAGCAATCAGAGATGCGACAGTGACCTCACCAACGCCTTTTACGCTCCCAATCAACTCGGCCTGTTTCATGAAAAATACTTTTACGTGTTGCTTCATCTCGTTATTGATGCGGTCGAGCTCGCTTTCAAGTGAGTCAATAATGTTATCGATACTCTTACGACTCTGTGGGTGAGAGGGGTAGCGACGATTACGCTCGGCGACCAGCATGTGATTCAATTGGCGACGACGGACAACCATAGCGGTGAGTACGGCACGAGCTTCGTCCGGTAGTACACGGATATACCGACTGCGGTCAGGATGGCGATCAATAACCTGTGCCAATTGTGCCAGCATGGCGGCATCAAGTTTATCCGTTTTTGCCAGATATCCCATTGAGCGGGCGAAATCCCGAGCCTGACGTGGATTGATAGCAACAATGTCATAACCTGCGGCCTGTAAGCTACAGGCGACAGATGCCTCCAGCCCTCCGGTCGCCTCCATCAGTATCAATGAGATCCTCGCTTCTTTCAGCGCTTTCAGGATTGCCATGAATCCGTCCTCATCATTACTGGTTGAAAAGGCTGAGAACTCTCCGGTGCCTGCGATGTCCAGCGACAGCTTAGCAATATCGATACCTACGCATTGTTGATTTAGCTGACTCATGTTACCCCTCCTTACGATACGAATTTGATTTCACACAACTGTACGGGCTACTGATGAGTAGCTCAGTTCATGCGCAAACCGCTTGCAGACGGGCTGATTGCCCTCGGGTACGCTCGTGCTGCATGAACCTCGCCAAATCTGACACTACCAAGTTTATGTCATCTTCAAGATATAAGGGTTCGCTTCGCCGCTATCCTCACCCGTTCGCACTCATACACTCGGCAGTCTTCCCGTCGCGTGCTCGTTCAATATTCACTCGCCCGCCGTTCAGCCTGCCTCCTTCCTTCGTTTGCGCTGCGGCCTCCGGTAGCGCCCCTGCATCCTCCGCTTTCCGCCCGTCTGTCGTGTCGGCACGGCGTAAGCCGGAACTGTGATCCCTCAACCAGCGGAGAAATGCATATGAGCACAACTACACCAGCCGTATACGTCGGTACGTACCACAAATACAACTGCGGCAGCATCGCCGGCAAATGGTTCGATCTGACCGAGTTTGATGACGAGCAAGATTTCTTTGCAGCATGCAGCGAGCTTCACGCTGATGAAGAAGACCCGGAGCTGATGTTTCAGGACTGGGAAGGGATCCCGTCCGGACTGGCGTCCGAAAGTCATGTGAACTGGGCATTTATAGATGCCTACCGGCAGGCGAAGGAGGAGGGGCAGGGGGAGGCATTTGTGGAATGGGCGGAATATTTTAACGCCTTTGATTATGACGCGTTTCAGGAAGCGTATCAGGGGGAGGCAGAAAGTGAGGAAGACTACGCGCGCAATTTTGCCGATGAAACCGGTTTACTCAGTGATATGCCGGACTCATTGCAGAGTTATTTCGATTATGAAGCGTATGGGCGCGACATGTTCATGAACGGGCTGGTTTTAGTGAACGGCTACGTATTTTCTGAATGACACACTCACCGGCAGGGGGAACCCTGCCGTAAGGATAAAAAATGAAACTGACACCTGATACCCGCGAAACGCTGCAGCACTATAAATTGTTGATTAACGCGTACCGCCGCGAGGCCGGATTATCCCCGCTCAATACGACACAGATTATGGACGATATTTGTTTTTATCTTAAATGTCAGAACGCGGTCTATCTCGGCGGTGCCTTTATTCAGCAGGCTGGGATCAAAAAACTCGATAAGTAAGCGGTAAGAAACGGGCGGGGAGCCGCCTGTTATCGCGCGAAAACCCCTTTCAGGCTTCGCCTGGCGATAGCAGACCGCTCCGCGCCTTCGGCGCCGCCCGTCTCCGCTATCGCTATAATCGATTGGCAGAAAAACAATGTCCTGTCGTCGGCCGGTCAAATCATTCAGTGAACGCCAATATCTTGCATGCGGCTTCGGTGCCGGTTTTTCGTTGTCCGAACTTCTCGATGCGGATGAAAGACATGACTCAAAATCCTACCCCGGCCCCCTTCGGCTCCCGACCTGCGGCCGGTCGTCGAGCCCGACTGCGCTAACCGGCTGCGCAGGTAAGCTCCGCGTAACCCCTTTTGGGTTACGGCCTGACGGCTAGGGTCTGAGGGAGCACGTCAACACCTGCAGCTGGCTCACGCCAGCGCGCTAACCGTACCGGCGAGAGTTCCGCCGGCACTTTTCGGCGCACCCCCGTTTCGCTGTCGCGCTCCGGCGTTGCGGCGGATCCCCGCTCATTGGTACTCCGGCACCCTCTTTCCGTTTAAGTCCCTTTGCCTGGGCTGATACCGACACAGTCCTCCTCGCTGTCCAGGGTAAATACACTCACTGAGAATTTTTCTCGGCCACTACGTTAGTCCTCCAAAAATTATCCGCTCGCCCTGGTCATCTTCGTCAGCCGGTGTCGTTTACGCCCTTGCGGCGAGGGGTCTCAAACGGGTGATGGCATACCAGAAGGGACCAAACAGCAGGTTCCCGCAAACGTCAAAACCGCGACAAGAGAAACTCAACGGGTGATGTGTGTAACCCAAACGAAAAGGAAAGGCTTATGTGCGATCAGGAATGTGTATTACCGGAGGAGGGTAAGTTTACCCGCGAACAGGCAACCGCCGTCGCGTCTCAGTACAGCAACGTGGCGATTGAAGACGATAACGGGAAGGAATTTCGTCTCGTCGTGCGTAAGGATGGTGAGATGGTGTGGCGTGGGTGGAATTTCGAGGCCGGTGCAGGATTTTGGCTTAACCGTTATATAAAAAACTACGGCGTGAAAAACCAGACGGCGGGGAATTAATCATGAATACACCGGTAAATTCTGACCAAAATATCAGCGCTAAGGCCCCCGCTGCGGGGGCCGCAACCTTTACTCCCGCGCAGCTTGGCGATCTGGCTAATTACATCCTCTGCTACGGGGCATTCTTACAAAAATTCGAGCCGCGACTTTTACCTGCGGGCGCGCAGGCCGAGATGTACAGGTGCGAAGAATCTCTTTCTTGGATTCTGGTGTGGTTTGTTAACGGACGACCGGTGATGGCCTGTGATTATTTTGACCATTTTACCTATGTCCTCGACCGCACGTTGTTAGCAGAGGCCGGACAGTGAACGCAATGAACGTGGTTCCCCTCGGCGTGGTGAACGTGGCGTATTACAGCAACCATGCGGCGCAGTACCTGCAAAACCTGCTTAAGACCGTTGAGGCATTGCCATTTTTACAGGAGGTGATCGACGAGTTATCCGCCGACCCCACCGTTGGCTGGAATTGCCAGACCAATTCGGTGTTAGGCGATGACCATATTCATTCCATCGAGCTGGAGATCGCCCCCATCTACGATGACGGCGAGTATGTAGAAACATTCACGTTTGAAGACAGCGTATCAGAACCTGACCGTGTGCATGCATTTTCGCTATATTCCCGCATTGCCGAGTCGTCAGATTTTGCGGGCGTGCAGCCACTGCATGATGCCGAATCACTCGCAGAATGCGAGATGATGGCTTTGTTAGCCGTGCGGCGTATAAATGAAATGAAGGCGAACCACGTCGAACCACGCTGGGGATAGCGTCACCTAAAACTAACCTCAAAGGTTATATTTGTGGTCTAAACTAACCTTTGAGGTTATAATTACGTCTCAAAAACCAATAATCCGAGTGAACATGGAAAAGAAAACTCCACATACGCGCCTTCATATCGTTCAGGGACTTGTTGCAGCAGGAAAGGTGAAAGCCACCAATACGGCGCTCAACGGCGCGGATGATTTAGGGCTGACATTTGATGATATGTGCAGTGCGATCCTGGGATTAACGGCAGCTGATTTTTTTAAAAGTATGACCACCTATAATGATCATACTGTCTGGCAGGACGTATACCGCCCGAAGTTGTCGTGTGGTGACGTATATCTAAAACTAACGGTCAGTAACGGTGTTTTGATCGTCTCATTCAAGGAGAAGTAATATGAAATGTTCCGTTTGTGGCGGTGCAGAACTTGAGTTTGGTATCAAAAAAGTCCCTTACTCATTCCGTGGCCGTAAAACACTCATCGAGGCAGAAGGTGACCACTGTCCGGCGTGTGGTGAAGTCGTGATGGATCGTGAGCAGTCTATGGCCTACATGGCAAAGGTGAAGTCATTTAAGGCCAAAGTCATCGCGGAAACCATCGAACCTGAGTACATCATTCAGGTGCGTAAAAAACTTGAACTCACGCAGAAAGAGGCCAGCGAGATTTTTGGCGGGGGCGTGAATGCCTTTTCGCGTTATGAAAAGGGAAAGGCACAGCCACACCCTTCGATCATCAAACTCCTGCGCGTACTCGATCACCATCCCGAGTTATTGGATGAAGTGCGCAAACAGGCATAAGTGGGCAGGGGGGCGCTCCCTGACTTTTGCCGCGCTTAAAACACCCCCAGCGGGCTACGCCCGCCAGTCCCTAAGACAGGGGGCGGCTTCGCCGCCCCTCTTCTCCGGTATGTGTCGGGGGCTTGTCTCTCTCTTCCCTTACCTTACCGTCTCTTCCTCTCCGGGTATTTTATATTCTTCGTTGTGCAGCTGCTGTGCGTCATTCTGTTGTTGTTATCACTCTCCGAACGTCTCCTGATCATTTTCTCCAAGACAAATTCCCCCCAGAGCATGGCCCCCTTCGGCTCCCGACCTGCGGCCGGTCGTCGAGCCCGACTGCGCTAACCGGCAAGCCGGTAAGCTTCGCGGAATCCCTCCGGGGTTCCGGCCTGACGGCTAGGGTCTGATGGCAACAGCCAGGTCAACACCCGCAGCCGGCTTCGCCGCCGCACAGACACTGGCCGGTAAACCGACCGCTAAGGTCGCCGCCTCGTTCCTCGCCGTCGGGTGTGTGCATTCTACCAGTTTCAGGTTTTCCATCTCACGTTAAGCCCTTACGCGGAGGGCTGGGTGTAGCACCGTCACCCGCGTTAACGCAAGAGTGAAATGCACGCCTGCGGCGCCCTTGCGTTCCCCCGCGCGCCGTTGCTACTTCGCCCTTTGCCGCGAAAGAACTCACCGAGAGATGACATTTAAACCAGAGGGGAAGACCAGCATGCACACACAAAACGTCAAGACCGCCGCTCACGAATCTTCCGAAAGATGGGGGACGAAAACCGTTCTCCATCTTATTGACCGAGGCCATTACAACGTGGCCTGTGCGCAGGAAGCTCACGCGCATGATGGTGAAAATTTTACGCGGCGGGATGCGTATTCCTATTTTATCCGGGGAACAGGGGAAGCACTGGTCAGCGTGATCCGCACATCGCTCAGAAAAGGGAGGCGGTCTGAATCGCGGGGAACCCGACGTGTGAGAAAGCAATAAGGCAGTAAGAAGAGGTGCCGGACGGGGAAAACGTCCGGCAGACATAAATCAACACTTGAGGTATTTCACTATGTCAGTAACCGAGTCTAAAGCAGTATCTATAACCCGTAAAGCGGCAAAAAATCCTAAAAGCTCCGCGCAGAGCGCCGCCGTGGAGCAGGCACTGGCAAATACGCCGGTCGAGATGGTGCCCCTGAGCCAGCTGGCACTGTCACCGCTGAATGTGCGTAAAGTATCCCCCGATCCGGTGAAATTGCAGGAACTGGCAGACAGCATTCGCGCCGTGGGCGTGTTGCAGAACCTGATCGTACATCTGTTGCCGGATGGCCTGCTGGGCACTGCCGCCGGTGGCCGCCGTTTTCGTGCCCTGAACATCCTGCTAAATGGCGGGATGATCACCGCAGATTACGCGGTGCCGGTGAAGACCGTCAGCGAAGAGATGGCAAAAATCGTCTCCGCAACGGAGAACTTTCAGCATGAAGAGATGCACCCTGCCGACCAGATTGCGGTGTTTGGTGAAATGAGCCGCGAAGGGAAAACGGCGGCACAAATCGCGGGTGTATTGGGTTACAGCACTAAACACGTTCAGAAATTCCTGCGGCTGGCAGGTATGGCACCGGCGTTGCTTGCGGCGCTGGCCGAAGACAAGCTCAACGTTGACCAGCTGCAGGCCCTGTCGGCCAGCGAAGATCAGGAACGCCAGCTGAACGTCTGGGAAAATGCCTACGGCTATTACCGCAACCCGAGAGAACTGCGGGAAGCGGTGCTGAAGGGCGAGGTGCCCGCTGAAGGCAACCGCCTGCTCGGCTTTGTCGGACGTGAAGCTTACGAACAGGCAGGCGGCGGGTTCCGCTACGATTTGTTCTCTGATGAAGGCTTTATCGGCGATACCGTGCTGCTTCACACCGTCGCCCGTCAGAAATTGGCTGATATTGCCGCCGGCATTGCGCAGGCCGAAGGCTGGTCATGGTCGGAAGGACGCACCGAGGGGGTGAGCACCTACGGTGAAGATGCCGAGCGTTATCTGTTACTCAAACAGCCTGCCGGTGAACTGACTCCCGAGGAACGTGCGCGGTTTGATGCCCTCGATAAGCAGCTGGAAACGCTGTCTGAGCAGGATGATGACGAAGACGCAGACCATGACGCACTGGAACTGGCTGCAGATGCCTGTCAGGCCGAAATGGACGCCATCGAAGCCGCCGCAAACATCCGGGCATGGGATGCCGATGTTCGTGCCCACGGCGGCGGCGTGGTGGTGTCACTGTTGCACGGGGCGATTTCTGTCCGTCGCGGCGTGATGCTGCGCAGCGACCTGCCGGAAACTGCCGCAGATGATAAAACCCGTGTGAGTCAGCACCTCAGCAGTATCCGCACGGAAGATACCATCGCAACCCCTGAAGCCAAACCGCTGAGCGCCGCACTGATCAAAAGCCTGTCCAGCGAGCGCACCTTAGCCGTACAGGCGGCACTGGCGGCACAGCCGCAAATGGCACTGGTGATTTTTGTGCACGATTGCCTGAAATCCACCTTCAATTACCACTCCTTTGTGGCATCGACCCTTAAGGTGTCACTGCATGCCCACACCGGCAACCTGCTCGACAATGCCCCGACGGCAAACGACGGGCTGGCAATGCAACATCTGAACGCCATGCACGACGCGTGGCAGGCACAGCTGCCGGACAACTGGCACGAAAGCTGGGACTGGTTACTTGCGTGGGATACGCAGCAGCTGATTTCTGTCATGGGCTACTGCCTTGCCAAGACGCTGAACGGGGCATCAGAACGCCTGAGCCACAAAGACAGCAAGGCAGGAAAAGAACTCGAGCCGGTGGAGGCGATGCTGGGCTTCACGCTGCGCGACTGGTGGCTGCCGACAAAAGCTAATTTCTTCGGGCGTATCAGCAAAGAGCAGATTTCTGACAGCCTGTCGCAGGCCGGTCTGGACGGGGCAGCGCGCGACGTCCTCAAAATGAAAAAAGCCGAGGCAGCAGAACTGGCTGAAGAGAAAATTACACTGACCGGCTGGGTGCCTGATTGCCTGATAGCTGTCTGTGAAGAGACTGTGCAGGCGGACGCTGGCACGGATACCGAAACCGAAATCGTCGCAAACATTGCCGCCTGATAAGGAGAAGCCGCTCCGTTAAGGGGCGGCATATAACGCCATGAAAAACAATCAATCTCATTTTCTTGCCAATATTCTCGGTTGCCAACCGGCGGGGGCTGAAATGCCTCTTGAACTGCGTGGCAACGTGCGTCAGATGTTTACAGATTCTGTCCTGCAAAACGTTGATCTGCCCGCTGCATGGTCAGTTGATGTGCCTGCGCCCTGTGAAGAGGGTTTTCTTTCGACCTGTTGCGTGCTGACGGCCGCATCCGGTATCCGGCTTATCTTCGGTCATGGTGGAAGGGATGCCCCCTTCTGGTCGTTGGGACTTTTATTTGACGGCGACCAGTCGGTCGCGTGGCTGTTCGTTTCTGAGGTTATCGATAACGCGGCGATCTCAGCTATTGAGCGCGAAATTGAGCGCATCGATGAGTATGTTCATGCGGGATACACCGGTGCGGACAGACTGGCGACAGCGTTACGGTTTACAGGGGTGGCAGTATGATCCCTCACTCACATGCATTAGTCCCTTTACAGCCTCAGCGGCGGGCTGCCATGCAGGCCATCGGTTATGTTGAAAGTCGCAGTGAGACGGCACACAGGCAGGGGAGATATCCCTATGCCCATGCCTTTTTCAGATTTATGGGCAAGCTGACCATTGGCTTAAACGACATTCGGATGCTCGATGGTACTTTTGACCCCAGCCAGCGGGGGCGTCCGGGTAAGGAGCGATATATTGCTGCCCTTGATATGCTCATTTCGACGCGGGGCGCATCCTGTCCTTCCCCACTGTCGGGGTGGGTGGGCAGCAGCCTGTTCCCTGAAGTTGAAAGCAGGGAACGGCAGCGGGGGGAACAGCGTGCCAGTCTGAAGGCTAATCGCAGGCGAAATGTTGAAGCGAAAGCAGAGGAACAGAAGCGGCGACGTTATGAAAGCCTGCTGGGACAGGCTGAAATCGAACTGGCGTTTTGTTCCCCAAGCACGATCAGACCGTGGTACGACACATGGACGCGCAAAGACTTACGCCTCCACGATCTGGGTGAACTGGTTTACGCGTGGATTGCACGGTTTCCCAGCCTCGGACACTTTGACCGCTACTTTCTGCGTTATGAGCCTCTGTGGGTAGTGATGTTGGAGGTAAATCGGCACGCTGACGATCAAAGCGAATTTGAGGCATACCTGGATCGCCTGATGCTGCCAAATCGCCTGTCTGACCTGGAAAACACACACCCATAACTGCCGGGCTGCTGCGGCTACGCCGCGGCGGCCAGTAGGACTGTCAGGTCTGTTTTGGGGACTTGCCTCTTTCTTTCCTTCCGTTCTCTTTCTCTCCTGGCTTTTACTCTCCTTTCTCTGCCTGGTCATTGCTGTCCGGTCTTTCTTTTTCACAACAAACCACCACGGCCGGAACATGGCCCCCTTCGGCTCCCGACCTGCGGCCGGTCGTCGAGCCCGACTGCGCTAACCGGCAAGCCGGTAAGCTCCGCGTAACCC